>JAHBZS010000040.1 GCA_019635285.1 Rubrivivax sp.
GCCGACCGTTCCCCAGTTCGGACGGGTCGGGCACATGCGCCGGAACACACAGCGACGGTTGCGCGCTGGCCACGGCCGCCGCAAACATGTCACGCAGCAGGTCGTGTCCCCGCAGTCGGTCACGAGGGCTGGAATGGTCCATCGGGCCGATCGCCATCACCGCTTCAGGCGACCGCCGGGCCGATCTCGACGTTCGACAGTTTCTCCAGCGCGCGCACCATGCCTGAATGGTCCCAGGCTGCACCGCCGTGCGACACGCAGGCGCTGAACAGTTGCTGCGCGGTGGCCGTGGCAGGAAGGGCCAGTCCCAGTGACCTGGCGGCGCCAAGCGCCAGGTTCAGATCCTTCTGGTGCAGGGCGATGCGGAATCCCGGATCGAAGTTGCGCTGGATCATGCGTTCACCCAGGATGTCGAGAATGCGCGACGTGGCCAGTCCGCCCATCAGCGCCTGCCGGACCCTGGACGGGTCGGCCCCGGCCTTGGCGGCGAACAACAGGCCTTCCGCGACGGCATTGATGGTCAGCGCCACGACGATCTGGTTGGCGACCTTGCAGGTCTGGCCGGCGCCGCTGCCGCCGACCAGCGTGATGTTGCTGCCCATGCATGCGAGCACCGGTCTCACTTGCGCGAACACCTCGGGTTTGCCACCCACCATGATGGACAGTGCCGCGTTTTTCGCGCCGACCTCGCCGCCGGATACCGGCGCGTCCAGATAGTCGCATCCCAGCGCCTCGATCTTCTTCGCGTAGGCCTTGGTCTCGACCGGCGAAATCGACGACATGTCGACCACGGTCTTGCCGGCACTCAGGCCCTTGGCAACCCCCGTGTCTCCGAACAACACGTCGCCCACATCCGGGGTGTCCGGCAGCATCAGGATGACGATGTCGGCGCGTTGCGCCACGCCCTTGGCGTCCACGCACTGCGTCGCGCGGCTCTCGCCGATGTGCGCAGGCACCTTGCCCCGCGTGTAGACGAACAGTTGATGGCCTGCGGCGATGAGATGGCCGGCCATGGGGGTACCCATGATGCCCAGGCCGATGAAGCCGATGTTCAGTTTGCTCATGTCGGTGTCCTATCGCGCCAGCGCCTGGATCCAGCCCAGGCCGGCCTCGGTCGTCGTCGCTGGTTTGTATTCGCAGCCGATCCAGCCCTTGTAGCCGATGCGGTCCAGGTGCTTGAACAGGAAGGCGTAGTTGATCTCGCCGCTGCCGGGTTCGTTGCGCCCGGGGTTGTCGGCCAGCTGGATGTGGCCGATGCGCGCCAGCTGCTGGCTCAGCGTGTTGGCCAGCTCGCCCTCCATGCGCTGTGCATGGTAGATGTCGTACTGCACGTAGGCGTTGGCGGCCCCCACCTCGTCCAGGATGGACAGCGCCTGCGCGGTGGTGTTGAGGTAGAAGCCGGGGATGTCGAAGCGGTTGATCGGCTCGATCAGCAGGTTCAGCCCGGCCTTCTTCAGTTCCGCCGCGGCATAGCGCAGGTTGGCGACGAAGGTGCGGCGCAGGGTGGCGTCGTCGACGCCGGCCGGCGCCTTGCCCGCCAGGCAGTTGAGGTGCGGCACGCCCAGCGCCTGGCCGTATTCGATGCCGCGCGCCACGCCGGCGCGGAATTCGTCGACACGCTGCGGGTCGCAGGCCATGCCGCGGTCGCCGGCCTCCCAGTTGCCCGCCGGCAGGTTGTGCAGCACCAACTTCAGGCCGTGGGCCTGGAGCCGCTGCTGCAGCTCGGCCACCGGATAGGCGTAGGGGAAGAGGAACTCCACCGCCTTGAAGCCGGCCTTGGCGGCGGCCCCGAAGCGGTCGAGGAAGTCATGCTCGTTGAAGAGCATCGTCAGGTTGGCGGCGAACTGGGGCATGGTGGTTCAAGCAGTGTTCAAGGACGAGGCGGCAGTATCGCGCCACAGCCGCTCGCGGACCAGCGCCCGTCGAGCAGCCGGCACGGACCCGGCTTTGGCCGGGCCGCAGGCGCTTCGGGGGTGGGTCAATCCAGCAGGCCGATGGCCGTGGGCGCGTCGGCGATGCTCGCCGCCAGCTCCTCGAATTCGTTGATGGCGTCGATCTCGGTGCCCATCGAGATGTTGGTCACGCGCTCGAGCATCACCTCGATGACCACCGGCACGTTGAACTCGGCCATCCAGGCGTTGGCCTGCTGGATCGCCGGCTTGATCTCTTCCTGCTTGTGCACGCGCACGAACTTGCAGCCCAGGCCCTCGACCACCTTCTGGTGGTCCACGCCATAGCCGTTGAGCTGCGGCGCGTTGATGTTGTCGAAGCCCAGCTGCACGCAGTAGTCCATGTTGAAGCCGCGCTGCGCCTGGCGGATGAGCCCCAGGTAGGAGTTGTTGACCACCATGTGGATGTAGGGCAGCTTGAACTGCGCGCCCACCGCCAGCTCCTCGATCAGGAACTGGAAGTCGTAATCGCCCGACAGCGCCACGATGGTGCGCTTGGGGTCGGCGGCGCGCACGCCCAACGCGGCCGGAATGGTCCAGCCCAGCGGGCCGGCCTGGCCGCAGTTGATCCACTGGCGCGGCCCGAAGACGTGCAGGAACTGCGCGCCGGCGATCTGGCTCAGGCCGATCGTCGACACGTAGGTGGTGTCGCGCGGGAAGTTGTTGTTCATGCACTGGTACACACGCTGCGGCTTCATCGGCACCGCGTCGTAGTTGGTCTTGCGCAGCAGCGTGCGCTTGCGCTCGCGGCATTCGTCGACCCAGGCGCTGCGGTCGCGCAGCTTGCCGGCGGCCTTCATCTCGGTGGCCACCTGCACGAACAGCTGCAGCGCCGCCTTGGCATCCGAGACGATGCCCAGGTCCGGCGTGAAGACGCGCCCGATCTGCGTCGGCTCGATGTCCACGTGCACGAAGCTGCGGCCCTTGGTGTACACCTCGGTGCTGCCGGTGTGGCGGTTGGCCCAGCGGTTGCCGATGCCGAGCACGAAATCCGACGCCAGCATCGTGGCGTTGCCGTAGCGGTGCGAGGTCTGCAGCCCGCACATGCCGGCCATCAGCGGGTGGTCGTCGGGGATCGTGCCCCAGCCCATCAGTGTGGGGATCACCGGCACGTTGATCGTCTCGGCGAACTGCACCAGCAGGTCCGACGCGTCGGCATTGATGATGCCGCCGCCGGCCACGATCAGCGGCCGCTCGCTGGCCTGCAGCATCTGGATGGCCTTCTCGACCTGCGCGCGCGTGGCCGCGGGCTTGTAGGCGGGCAGCGGCTCGTAGGTGTCGATGTCGAACTCGATCTCGGCCATCTGCACGTCGAAGGGCAGGTCGATGAGCACCGGCCCCGGGCGGCCCGAGCGCATCAGGTGAAAGGCCTGCTGGAAGGCGCGCGGCACCTGCGCCGGCTCCAGCACGGTGGTTGCCCACTTGGTGACCGGCTTGACGATGGCGGTGATGTCCACCGCCTGGAAGTCTTCCTTGTGCATGCGCGCACGCGGCGCCTGGCCGGTGATGCACAGGATGGGGATGCTGTCGGCGCTGGCCGAATACAGGCCGGTGACCATGTCGGTGCCGGCCGGGCCGCTGGTGCCGATGCACACGCCGATGTTGCCGGCGACGGCGCGCGTGTAGCCCTCGGCCATGTGCGACGCGCCTTCGACATGGCGCGCCAGCACGTGGGCAATGGTGCCGCGCTCGCGCAGCGCCGCACACAGCGGGTTGATGGCCGCGCCGGGCACGCCGAAGGCTTGGGCGACGCCTTCCTTCTCCATCACCAGCACCGCGGCCATGATGGCCTTCATCTTTGCCATGGCAGTCTCCTTCTAGGGTTGACGCGATCGTCGGGCAACGGGGCACTTCGGGGAATCCCCGCCGCCAGATATCAGCTATTCCGCTGCGGAATAGCGAGCCGGTGGGGCCAGACCAGTGTGGGGATTGCACGCCCCATCGGGTTGGCATAGAAGCGCAGGCGCGGTGCATCCACCACGGAGGACATCATGCAAACATCCCTGTCTGCGCGGACGCGCTTGGCCCTGTGCACGGTGGCGGCCACGGTCACGCTGGCGGCCTGCGGCGGCGGCGCGCTGCTGCTGCTGGGCTTCATCGGCTCGGCCGGCGGTGACTGGCTGCAGGACGACAACCCGGCCCAGCCCGGCTTGCAGATCCGCAGCACCTGCGGCCCCGGCGGCAACGACGACTGCCGCATCAACATCCAGCCGGTGGGCGGGCAGGACTTCTTCGCGGAGAACTTCGACCTCAGCTACACCAGCAACCTGCCGGGCTGCGCGGCCAGCGGCGTCGGGCGCGCCAGCGGCGAGCGGCTGCGGCTGGACGGCTGCTTCACCGGTGCCTACGTCAACATCAACCAGGCGGTGTCGGACGGCGGCGCCGTGCGCATGTTCTTCGACTTCACGCCACCGCTGAACCAGGGCGTCTGGGTCGAGCTGCGCCAGGGCATGCGCCGCTTCGTGTTCAGCGACAACAGCAGCGGCTGCGAACTCGGCAGCCCCAACCTGCCGGTGGCGGTGAACATCCTCGACTCCGACATCCGCAACGCCGCCGGCCCCTTCGAGACGACGATCCAGTCCTTCAGCATCCAGGGTGGCGGTGCCGCCTGGAGCGGCAAGTTCGTCGGCGTGTCCGGCATGCGCCTGACGCGCGGCACCGAGGTGCTGGAACTCGAACGCCGCCAGGGCAGCGGCGCCTGCTAGCAGCCTGGGCGGTACTAGCGCAGCAGCGGAAAGAAGCGCTCGCGCCGCAGTTCGACGCGGCGCGAACGGCCATCGCGAAACAGCTGCAACGCCACTTGCTCGCGCCCGGCCAGCGCTTGCCAGGCCTGCGCCGGGCTCCAGGCGCGGGCGTCGCGGCCGTCGATGGCCTGCACTGCCTCGCCGGCCTGCAGCCCGGCCGCAGCCGCCGGGCTGCCGTCGATCACCGCGCCGAGGCGCAGCCAGTCGCCGCCTTCCAGCCGGAAGCCGAAGCCGCCGGGCAGCGGCGGCGGCTCGGGCAGGCCCGGCAGTTCGACGATCAGCCGGTCGCCCGGGCCGTCCAGCGTCACCGCGCCCGGCTCGAACAGCGCCATGCCCAGGCTGCCGGCCAGGCGCTCGAAATGCGGGCCGCGCGCGCTGCCCGTGCCGCTTTCCAGCGCGGCCGGCACCTGCCGCGCTACCCAGCCCGGCGACACCAGCCGCTCGATGCGCGCAAAGCGCGCCTGCACGTTGCCGCCCAGCTCGCGCACCGTGGTCTGCGGCAGGTCGGGCGCCTGGCGCAGCAGCGCGTCGGCCCGCTTGGCGAACACCACCAGCGCACCGGCATTGCCGGTATCGAAGACGAAGTCGTCCGCGGCGCGCGCGCCCAGGGCCAGCGACAGCACCGGCAGGCCCAGGTCCCAGCGCAGCGGCAGCACGGCGGCGCCCGAAGGCGGCAGCGCGGCCGTGGCCGCCCAGCGCAGCTGCCCCGCGGCCAAGTCGAAGCGCGTGATGCGCTCGCGCAGCCACGGCGCACCGAGCGCGCCGTCGAAGCGGCCGCCGGCCTGGCCGACCAGCGGTTGCAGGTCGAGCACGATCGCCGGCATCTCCGCCGCGGCATCGGCGCCTGGCAAGGCGGGCAGCCGCACGCGCGGCAAGGTCTGCACGCCGCCGGCCATGGCCACGCGCAGCGGCGGCAAGGGCGGCAGCTTCAGCTGCTCGGCCAGCGCCGGCGAGACCAGCGCCGCGCTGGCGCCGCTGTCCACCAGCCAGCGCGTGGCCTGGCCCTGCAGCGGCAGCTCGATCCACGGCAGGCCGCCGAGGTCGCCGGTGCGCAGCAGCTGCAGCGGCGCGCTGCCGTCTGTGGTCGCGGCCGTGACGCGCGGCGCCGCGGCGGCCAGCAGCGGCAGCGCCAGCAGCTCGCGGCGGCGCAGCAGCGGCATCTACGGCTCCAGTTCGCTTTCCAGGTCGCCGATCAGCTCGGCGGTCTGTGCGCTCATGCGCTCCAGCGCCTGGCGCGCCGCCTCGTTGAGCGCCTCCTTGCGCGCGTCCAGCGCCGCCACCTCCGCGGCCGGCGCGCCGCCCGACGCGTCCAGATGGTGGATCGCCTCGATGACTTCGTTGAGCTTGAACATCGCGCCGCGGTAGACCTCGTTCTCGATGGCCGCCAGCACCTCGCGCACGTCCTCGCACAGGCTGCGCCGGTCGCGCCAGGCGGCGGTGATGCGGTCGCGGTGCAGCGCCAGCCGCGGAATGAAGCGCTCGCTGACCTCGTTGTAGGCGGCCAGCGTGTCGCGCACATGGTCGAAGGCGGCGGGGTTGGTCGACAGCACCGCCAGGCTGTTGCCCATCGACGCCTGCCAGCGGAAAGCCACCTGCTTGTACTCGGTGACCTCGGCCGACAGCGCGTCGAGCATGGCGCGCCGGTCGGCATTGCGCAGCGACTCGATCATCACGCTGGCGTGCTTGAACAGCTCGTCGCCGATCCGGCGCGCGGCCTGGGCGATGCCGGCATCGCTGGTGTCGGTGGCATCGATGTAGAGCATCTGCGCCGGGTCGATGCCCAGCTCGGTCATGCGCTCACCCAGCGGCTGCAGCAGCACCGGCAGCGCGAAGGCGCGCTGCAGGTCGGCCTGGCGCTGCAGCGCCAGCGCCGTCTCGCGCTTCACCCAGTCCGAGGCCAGCGCATGCTCATCGATGAAGACCAGCACGAAGTCACAGTCGCGGCGGATCGCCGCCTCGATGCGCGGCGCGAAACGCTGCCCGGCGGCCAGCGCGTCGCGGTCCAGCCAGACCTGCACGTGCGGCGGCAGCGGCTCGGTCAGCCGCAGCACCAGCGGCTTGCTCTCGCTGGCGTGGCTGAGGAAGATCCTCATCGCCCGCCCCGCGTTTCAGACCACCAGCAGCGCTGCCAGCCGGCGCGCGTCGTCGAGCTGGTCGAGGTTCTGCAGCGCCTCCAGGA
Source organism: Rubrivivax sp. (assembly GCA_019635285.1). Classification (GTDB taxonomy): domain Bacteria; phylum Pseudomonadota; class Gammaproteobacteria; order Burkholderiales; family Burkholderiaceae_C; genus Rubrivivax. The sequence continues at coordinate 6,873 of JAHBZS010000040.1, forward strand.
ACTGCCGCTGCTGCGCCGGCGGCAGCGGCCGCGGCGCATAGGCCATGCAGTCGTCGAAGCGCGCGCGCTGCTGCGCGTCGCTCAGGTCGTTGCCCGGGAAGCCCGGCGCGATGTCCAGGCCGCGCTCGAACACGCGGCCGTCCGTGGTGTGCAGCACCACGTCCACCGCGGTGTGGCCGCGGGCGTCCATCGCCGCGACGCCCTCGATGCGTACGCGCGGAATCAGCTGCTGCACCTGCGGGTCGATGATCTGCTCGGGCCGGAAGTGCGCCAGCGCCGAGCTGCGCCGCACGACGGCATTGGCCACGCAGTACTGGGCACTGAACTGCGCGTCGACGCGCGGGTTCTCGCCGATGCGCCACGGCTGGCCGACCAGCTTGAACGAATACGGCGGCTGCCTCACCAGCACCGATTGCACCTGCGCGGGCTGCAGATCCAGCTCGCGCACCGCCTGCAGCACCAGCTCGGTCATGCCCTGCGTGGCGCCGCAGCTGGGGTACTGCTTGAACATCATCTTCAGCAGCCGCCAGTCCTGGCCCAGCCCGGCGGCCAGCGCCCGGGCATCGAGCCGGCCGCGGCCGTAGAGATGGCCATAGCCGTACAGGCCGGTGACGAACTGCTGCGGGCCGGTGAAGCCGCGCTGCGCCATCTGCGCGCAGACCACGCCGGTCTCGGCCACCCAGCCCTGCACCGCACGCACCGCCAGCGAGCCGTCGATGTTGCTCTGGAAGCTGCCGCCGCAGCGGTTGAAGGCCAAGGCCAGCGCATGCAGGGTCTGCCGCGGCGTCAGCTTCAGGATGCGCGCGGCCGCCGCGGTGGGCGCGAAGACCACGGCGATGCCGGTGGGGTCGAAGCCGTCGTACTGCGCCTCGCTGAGGTTGAAGCGCGAGCTCAACTCGGCGCCGGCCGCCAGCGCCGCCAGGAACTCCGCACCACTGCAGCCGCCGGCCAGTTCCGCCGCGGCCAGCGCGGCGGGGATCAGCGACGAGCCGATGTGGATGCCCGGCGCCATGGCGTCGCAATAGTCGAGCGCGCGGCACATCGTGCCGTTGAGCTGCGCGGCGCTGGCCGCGGGCAAGCGGTCGCCGAAGACGAAGGACGTGGCCTGCTCGGCGCCGCCGCGCTCGCGCAGCAGCTCGCGCAGCGCGGCGATGCCGTCTTCGCCCGCGCCGGCCAGCGCGGCGCCGGTGGCGGCCATCGTCACCAGGCGCACGATGCGCCGCGCGTCGGCCGGCACGTCGCGCGCCTGCAGCGTGCAGACGAAGTCGGCCAGCTGCTGCTCGACGCTCACGACGCGGCTCCGTCCGCGCCGGGCGACACGGCCACGCCGGCTTGGCGCTCGACCCAGCGCGCCAGCTCGCTGACGCTGGCACCGGGCCCGGCCGCCAGCGCGGCGGCCCGCCAAAGCTGCTGCCCCAGGCCGGACAGCGGCATCGGCAGCTGCGCCTCGCGCGACAGGTCCAGCGCGATGCCGATGTCCTTGAGCATCAGCTCCAGCTTGAAGGGGTCGTCGAAGCTGCGGCTGAGCACGCGCTGCGCGATGTGGTTCCTGGTGATCCACGAGCCGCCGGTGGATTCGTTGAGCACCGCCACCATCGCCGCCGGGTCCAGGCCCACGCGCTTGCCCAGCGTCAGCCCTTCCATGGTCGCGCTGAAGGTCATCGACGTGATCAGGTTGTTGATGCACTTCATCATGTGCCCGGCGCCAAGCGGCCCGACGTGATGCACCGCGCGGCCCATGCGTTCCAGCAGCGGGCGCACACGCTGCAGGTCGGCCGCGCTGCCGCCGACCATGAACACCAGTTCCGCCGCCTCGGCGCCCCACTGCGCGCCGGACACCGGCGCATCGACCATGGCCACGCCGCGTTCGGCCAGCGCCGCCGCGGTCTGGCGCGTCAGCCACGGCTCGGCGGAGGAGGTGTCGAGCAGCAGCGCGCCGCGCTTCAGGCCCTGCAGCAGCCCCTGCTCGCCCAAGGCCACCTGCTGCACCACCTGGCCGTTGGGCAGCATGGTGACGACGACGTCGCAGCCTTCGGCCAGCGCGGCCGGCGTGTCGGCCGCGGTCGCGGCGCCGCCGAGCGTCTGCGCCAGCTGGCGGGCCGTCGCGGCGTTGGCGTCATGCAGCCGCAGGTGGTGGCCGGCGCGCGCCAGGTGGGTGGCCATCGGCGCGCCCATCACGCCCAGGCCGACAAAGCCGATCTGCAGACTCTGCATGTAGGTATCCCCCGCTAGCGGTAGACGCCGTCCCAGGGACCGGGGGCCACCTCGGCCCGCAAGCCGTCCTCGCTGGCCAGCGGCCGGTTCATCGTGAACATCGATTCGGGCGACAGCACCGAATAGTCCATGTAGCCCAGGCGCGCCAGCGCGCGCATCTCGCCGCTTTGCACCAGGCCGTCGCGGATGAGGGCGTCGTCGATGTACACGCCCACCACCGTGCCGACCACCAGCGTGAAGGGTTCGCCGCGCGGCGGCGCCGGCAGCGGCAGCGTCTGCCACAGCTTGCATTCGAAGGCGGCCGGCGACTCGGCCACGCGCGGCGGTTTGACGAAGCGCGACGCGGCCTTGGTCAGCCCGGCCAGCGCGAACTCATCGACGCTGGCTGCGACCACCGCCGAGCTGAGGTTCATCTGGTCGCGCAGCGCCCAGGTGGCGATCGAGCAGGTGAACTCGCCGGTGTCGAGAATGTTGCGCAGGCTGTCCTTGGTGCCACCGGAGCTGAACACCAGCATCGGCGGCCGGTCGCTGACGGCATTGAAGAAACTGTAGGGCGCCAGGTTGGCCACGCCGTCCCGGCCGACGCTGGACACCCAGCCGATCGGCCGCGGCACCACCAGCGCCTTGAAGGGGTCGTGCGGCAGGCCATGGTCGCGTTTGAGGGCGTCGTAGTGCATGGCGCGAGCTTAATGCAGCGGACGGGCCTGGCTCGATGCAGCCAGCACCCTTGTGACCCGCGGCGCGGGCCGCCCTGGCCTTGCCAGCGCGGCGCGTCCTGCCTAAGCTCTGGCAACGAGGCCGCCATGACCATCCCCCGCAAGCAACTCGTCAAGCAGTACGTCGCCGCCATCCGCAATGGACACGCGGCACTGTTCGTCGGCGCTGGGCTGTCGCGCGCTGGCGGGTTCGTCGACTGGAAGGGCCTGCTGCGCGGCTGCGCCGAGGAGATCGGCCTGGACTTGGACCGCGAGTACGATCTTGTCGCCGTAGCGCAGTACTACCTGAACCTGCACACCAACAACCGCGCCGGCCTCAGCCAGGTGCTGCGCGACGAGTTCGACCGCCATGGCGTGTACACCGAGAACCACGAGCTGATCGGACGTCTGCCGGTGCCGACGGTATGGACGACGAACTTCGACACGTTGCTTGAACAAGGCTACGCCCGCGCCGGACGCAATGTGGACGTCAAGTCCGCCGATGCGCACATCGCCATACCGAAGAAGCGGCGCGACGTGGTGCTGTACAAGATGCACGGCGACATCACGCGATTGGACGAGATCGTCATCTGCAAGGCCGACTACGAGCGCTACGCACGCGACCATCCGGTGTTCCAGACCACGCTGGAGGCCGAGCTGGTGGCCAAGACCTTCCTCTTCCTGGGCTTCAGCTTCGCCGACCCGAACCTGAACTACATGCTCGGCCATCTGCACGCTCTGCTCCAGGGGAACCAGCACGCACATTTTGCGGTGATGCGCCGGGCGCGCCAGAACCTGGCCTTGGGCGAAGAAGGGCGCAGCGCCTTCGAGTACGAGCGCAATCGCCAGGACTTGCAGATCCGCGAGCTGGCGCGCTACAACATCCAGACGCATCTGATCGACCAGTTCGCCGAAGTCACCGACATCCTGCGCGCCGTCGACGAGGCCGCGCATCGCAAGGACGTGTTCGTCTCCGGCAGTGCCGACAAGTACGACACCGATTTCCCGGAGGAGCGCATGCGCGACCTGTGCATGCACTTCGGCGAGATGCTGATGGAACAGGACTACAAGCTGATCAGCGGCATCGGCCTGAACATCGGCGATTCGCTGGTCAAGGGCGCGCTGGTGTCGCTGCATCTCAAAAAGGATGCCGCCTTCGAGGATCACCTGGTGCTGCGGCCCTTCCCGCGCAACCTGCCGCCGAGCATCGACGAGCCCCGTTTCATGGACGACTACCGCCACCAGATGATCGCCCGCTGCGGCTTCGCAGTCTTCATTTCCGGCACCAGCCGCTCCAGCCTGGTGTCCAAGGGCGTGATGGAGGAGTACCGCATTGCCCGCGAGCTGAAGAAGATTCCGATCGCCATCGGCGCGACCGGCTACGCGGCTGAGCGCATCTGGCGCGAGTTGCGTGATCAGCGCGAGTCGGTCTACGGTGGCGCCGTCCCGGCAGAGCTCTACGACCGCCTGAATGACCGCCACCTGAGCAACGAGCAATTGCTGCAGACGGCATTTCAGATCATGGAGCGCGTTGCGGCGATGTAGCTGGGCGATACAGTGCAGGCATGGACACCGTCGCCGGGCTGCAGCTCTTCATCCGCGTCGTCGAGACCGGCAGCTTCAGCAAGGCGTCGGCGGATCTCGGCATCACCCAGCCCACCGCCACCAAGCACGTGGCCGCGCTGGAGGCGCGCCTGGGTGCGCGGCTGTTCCACCGCAGCACGCGTGGCGTCACGCCCACCGAGGTGGGCGCCGCGTACTACGACAAGTGCAAGGCCATCGCCCGCCAGCTGGAAGACGCCGACAGCCTGGCCGCGCTGATGCAGTCGCGCGTGCAGGGCACGCTGCGCATCAGCACCTCGGTGGCCTTCGGCCGGCGCGTGATGACGCCGCTGGTGCTGCGCTTCATGCGCCAGCACCCGGGCCTGCAGATCGACCTGAGCTTCGAGGACCGCTACGTCAACCTGGTCGAACAGGGCGTGGACCTGGCCATCCGCATGGGCCGGCTGGCCGACTCGTCGCTGGGCGCGCGCTACCTGGGCGTCAACCCGTGGGTGCTGGTGGCCTCGGCCGACTACCTGCAGCGTCGCGGCACGCCGGCGTCGCCCGAGGACCTGGGCGCGCACGACGCGCTCATCTACAGCAGCGTGCAGGGCGATGAACGCTGGCAGTTCAGCGGTGCCGACGGCCACAGCCTCAGCGTGCCGGTGAAGGGCCCGCTGCGCAGCAACAACCTGTCGGCGCTGCTCGCCGCGGTGCGCGGCGGCCTGGGCCTGGCCGCCCTGCCCTGGTACGTGGCGCACGACTCGGTGCGCGACGGCGTGCTGCAGCCGCTGCTGCGCCAGTGGACGCTGCCGGCGCAGGAGATCCACGCGGTGTTCAGCTCGCCGCGGCTGGTGCCCACCAAGGTCAGCGGTTTCGTCGACTTCCTGCTGCCGCACTTCGGCGGCGACTGGTGGGCCGGCACCGCCACATCCCAAGCTGCTTCTTCATAAGGAGACACCCATGCCCAGCCTGACCGAACGACTCGCCGCCTGCTACACCGGTGCCGTGCACGACGTGCTGCGCGGCATGGGCCACGAGCACATCGTGCTGCCGCCGCAGATCAAGTCCCTGGCGCCGGGCCAGAAGCTGGCCGGCCCGGTGTGGACGGTGGCCGGCCACATCGACCGCAGCAAGAGCCGGCACGAATGCCTGCTGGGCTGGTGCACGCTGCTGGCCAAGGCGCCAGCCGGGCATGTGGTGGTGTGCCAGCCGCACAACCAGGAGATCGCGCTGATGGGCGAGCTGTCGGCGCAGACGCTGGCGGCGCGCGGCGTGCTCGGCTATGTGGTCGACGGCGGCTCGCGCGACACCGACCTGGTGCTAGAACAGGGCTTCCCGGTGTTCTGCTCCTTCCTCACGCCGTCGGACATCGTGGCACGCTGGATCCCGCACGCCTACGGCGAGCCGGTCGATATCGGCGGCGTGACCATCCGCACCGGCGACTGGCTGCTCGGCGACCGCGACGGCGTGGTCGTCGTCCCCGCCGAGGTGGCCGAAGAGGTGGTGACCAAGACCGAAGAGGTGGTGGCCACCGAAAGCGACATGCGCCGTGCGCTGGTGTCGGGCATGGACCCGGTCGAGGCCTACCTGAAGTACGGCAAGTTCTAGCTCCGAGTTCCGGGAAAACCACTAGCGCCGATACGCGCGGCTGGCTCACCTGGTGAGCCTCTGGTCAGGCAATCTCTGTTCTGTGGAGAAGCACAATGAGCCCAAGCAGACTCCGCCAGCCACGGGAGTGGCCCAGGCGTCGGACATCGGTGCTGGCGATTGGGCGCATGCGTCGCAGGGCGGCAGTCCGCACAGCGGAGGGCATGCGCTGAACGACCACCTTCGGTCGGTGGGCCGACTGGCGGAATCGCTGGCGCCTCAAGGACTTCGGGAACTGGCCCGTCTGTCCGGCCTGTGGCACGACCTCGGCAAGCGACGCCATGGTTTTCAGCGCTACATCCGCCAAGCCGGCGGCGCCGACGCGCACATCGAAGGCCGAGTGGCCGACCGCGACAAGACGCACTCGGCTGCAGGCGCGCTGTGGGCCGAGCGTTACCTGGCGGACAAGCTCGGCGCGCAGGGCCGTGTCATCAGCCGCTTGCTGCAATACGTCATCGCCGGCCACCATGCCGGGCTGTCCGACTGGGAGGGTGGCCTCGCCGACCGCCTGGCCGGTGCCGACGCGCAGGAAGAAGCGACGCAGGCCCTCGCCCGACCGAACCCGGACGACATCCTGCGACCGGAGCTCGGTGCGCTGGACGCACGCTCGCTGCTGACTCTGCTGAACGAGCGCGCAGACGGCGCGGCACAGCCGGGGCGCGCCGCGCTGCATCTGCGCATGCTGTTCTCGGCGCTCGTAGACGCCGACTTCCTCGACACCGAGGCCTACTTCCAGCCTGACGCGGCAAGCCGCCGTGCCGCCGCGTTGGCGATCCGCGACCTGCTGCGGGCCTGCGAGGCGCACCTTGAGCGCCTGTCGGAAGGAGCGCCGGGCGGTGCAGTCAATCGCGTGCGCGCCAACGTGCTGCGCCAGTGCCGCACGAAGGCCGATCTGCCACCCGGTGTCTTCCGCCTCACCGTGCCCACCGGCGGCGGCAAGACGTTGTCGAGCCTGGCCTTCGCACTCGCCCACGCAGCCCGCCACGGCAAGCGGCGCGTCGTCTACGCGATCCCCTACACCAGCATCATCGAGCAGACGGCCGACGTATTCCGTAGCGTCTTCGCCGCGCTGGGCGACGATGTCGTAGTCGAGCACCACAGCAACACTGAGGCCGACGAAACGCGCGAGAACCACCGCTCGCGTCTGGCCTGCGAGAACTGGGACGCGCCGCTGATCGTCACCACCAACGTCCAGCTGTTCGAGAGCCTGTTCGCGCGCCGCACCTCGCGCTGCCGCAAGCTGCACAGCCTGGTCGACAGCGTCATCGTGCTCGACGAGGCGCAGCTGCTGCCGCTGGAGTTCCTGCAGCCGGTCGTCGACGTGCTGCGCTACCTGGTGCAGGACTTCGGCGTCACGGTGCTGCTGTGCACGGCCACGCAACCGGTGCTCGATGCGACGGCAAGCTTCGACCCCCAGCGCGGCCTGCAGCGCGGCATCGGCCCGGTGACCGAGATCATCGACGACGTGCCGGCGCTGTATGCGGCGCTCGAACGCGTGCAGGTGCGGCTGCCGCCGAATCTGAACCAGCCGCGCCCCTGGCCGGACCTGGCCGACGAGATCGCCGGACACGATGCGGTGCTCGCCATCGTCAGCCGTCGCGCCGACGCGGCCGAGCTGTTCGGCCTCGTCAAGGCGCGCAGCGACGTGCGCGGCGGATGCTGGCATCTGTCGGCGCTGATGTGCCCGCAGCACCGCAGCGACACGATCGGCCGGATCAAGGCCGCACTGGCAGACCGGCGCGAGGCGCTGGCCGCGGGTCGAGAAGCCCAACCGGTACGCGTGATCTCGACCCAACTCGTCGAGGCCGGCGTCGACCTGGACTTCCCTGTCGTCTATCGCGCGCTGGCCGGGCTCGACTCGGTCGCCCAGGCGGCCGGCCGCTGTAACCGCGAGGGCCGGCTGGCCGAACCCGGGCAGGTGCATGTTTTCGTGCCGCCGACGAAGGCCCCACCCGGCCTGCTGACGCTGGCGCGCGACACCTGCAAGGCCGTGTGGCACGACCTGCCCGCTCAGCCCTTCGCGCTGCCGCTGGTCGAGCAGTACTTCAGGCGCCTGCTGCACGACGCCAAGTCGACCGACGCCAAGGGCATCTGCGAGATGCTCTCGCTGCGTGCGGACGTGCGCACGCTGACGCTGCCGCTACAGCTGCGTGCGGCGGCCGACGCCTTCCACCTGATCGACGAAGACGGCGCCAGCGTGCTCGTGCGCTACCGCAGCTCCAAGGCGCGCGAGGACATCGACGCGCTGATCGGCATGCTTGAACGCGACGGGCCCTCGCGCTGGCTGATGCGCAAGCTGCAGCGATACGGGGTCACGCTCTATCGGCAACGGATTGCGCAGCTGCTGCGCGACGGCATGATCCAAGAGGTCGCCACTTGCCCGGGGCTGTATGTGCAGCACGATGCCTGCCCCGATCTGTACGACGCCGACCTCGGCTTGCGGACCGATGCAACGCCTAGCGACTCGGTGCTGGTGGTCTGAACGGAAAAGAGAGAACGATGAAACCCTTCTGCCTGGAAGTCCGCGGCGACTACGCCTGCTTCACCCGCCCCGAGATGAAGGTCGAGCGCGTGTCCTACGACCTGATCACGCCGTCGGCCGCACGTGCGGTGTTCGAGGCCATCCTGTGGAAGCCGGGCATCCGCTGGCGCCTGCGGCGTATCGAAGTGCTGGCGCCGGTGCGCTGGATCAGCGTGCGGCGCAACGAAGTCGGTGCAGTGGCATCGACGCGCAACGCGCAGACGGCGATGAGCGACGGCCGCGGATCGCTTGCGCTGTACATCGAGGACGAGCGCCAGCAGCGCGCCGGGCTGTTCCTGCGCGACGTGGCCTACCGGCTCTACGCCGACCTGCAGATGGTCAGCGACGAGGCGCGCGCCAACCCCGGCAAGTACCTGGCGATGTTCAGCCGCCGCGCGCTGGCCGGGCAATGCGTGAACCAGCCCTACCTCGGCTGCCGCGAGTTCGCCGCGCGCTTCCGCCTGGTCGAGTTGCAGGAGAGCGGCGACGGCGACTGGCAGCCCGCCGGCGAGGAACCGGCGGCCTTGGACAGTTGGTCGTCCGACCTTGGCTGGATGCTCTACGACCTGGACTACGGGTCGGCGGGCACGCCGCAACCGAAGTTCTTCCGTGCCGTCGTCGAGCGCGGCGTGCTCGACCTGAGCAGCGTGGAGGTTCGGCAGTGATCCTCCAGGCGCTGAACGACTACTACGAGCGCCGCTGTGCCGACCCGGACCCGGCGCGGCGCCTGCCGGCTTTCGGCCTCGAGCGCAAGGAGATCGGCTTCGTGCTCGACCTGACGCGGGATGGGAAACTGGTTTCGGTCACCGACCTGCGCACCCAGATCGGCAGTCGCAAGATCGGCACAGGTCTGCTGGTGCCCAGCGCGGTCAAGAAGACCTCGGGCGTGGCGGCGAACCTGCTGTGGGACAACGCCGAATACGTGCTCGGACTGCCCGATCCCAAGAAACTCGACGCGGCGCGCGACAAGGGCAAGGAGGAGGAATACCGCCAACGGCTGTTGGAGATGCAGGAGGCCTTTCGTCGCCGCATCCTCGACCTGCCGGACGCCGTGCGCCGCGATGCAGGGATTCATGCGGTGCTGGCCTTCCTGGACACTCGCCCAGCAGAACAGCTCGACCGCAGCGGTCTGTCCGATGAGATCGCATCCGGCAATGCGCCGCTGACGTTTCGTCTCCACGAAGATGGCGGCGCGCTGGTCAGCCAGCGGCCCGAGGTCGCGCCGCATGTCGTCGCGGCGGCTGCGGCCGGCGACGAAGACGACGAAGCGCCGGCGGCTGATGCCGCTGGACTGACGACGATGTGCCTCGTCACCGGTCGGTTGGCGCCCGCGGCCAGGCTGCACAGTGCCATCAAGGGCGTATGGGGCGCACAGACCTCCGGCGCCAACATCGTCTCGTTCAACCTCGATGCCTTCAACTCGCATGGCAAGACCCAGGGTGCCAACGCACCGGTCAGCCCGCAAGCCAGCTTCGGCTACACGACGGCGCTGAACGCGCTGTTGGCGCGTGACTCCGCCCAGCGCATGCAGGTCGGCGACGCGTCGACCGTCTTCTGGGCGCAGCGCGCCGATGCGTTCGAGGACGAACTGGCCACCCTGCTCGGCGCGAACATCGATGACCCGGATGCCCGCACGCAGCAGGTCAAGACCTTGTTCGAGTCGATCCACAGCGGCGCCTTCGGCGGCGCGCGCGGCGACAACCGCTTCTTCGTACTGGGGCTGGCGCCGAATGCGGCACGGATCGCGCTGCGCTTCTGGCACGCCGCGCCGCTGGTCGACATCGCCGAGCGCGTGCGCCGCTGGTTCGACGACCTCGCGCTCGTCCGCCCGTCCTTCGAGCGCGACGAACACCCGGCGCTGAGAACGTTGTTGCGCGCCGTGGTCCTGCAGCGCAAGGACGACAACATCCCGCCAGGCCTGTCGGGCGACGTGCTTCGCGCGATCTTCACCGGCGCACCTTATCCGGCGCTGTGGCTGAACCTGGCGGTGCAGCGCTGCCGCGCCGAGCAGGAGGTCTCCTACCACCGCGCCGCGGTCATCAAAGCCTGCCTGAGCCGACCTGCCCGCCGATCGACTTCAACCGAGGAGGACCCTACGACCATGCTCGACCCCACCAACCAGCAGGCGTCCTACCGTCTCGGCCGCCTGTTCGCCGTACTGGAGAAGATCCAGGAAGAATCGGCCGGCGGCACCCTGAACAAGACAATCCGCGACCGCTACTACGGCGCGGCATCGAGCACGCCGGCTTTGGTAGTGCCGCTGCTGCTGAAGCTAAAGAACCATCACGTCGGCAAGCTCGACGAACGCGGCCAGCGCATGCTGTACCGCGCCTTTCAGGACCACAAGCCCGACGACTACATCGGCGAAATCCTCGTCGGCGTCGGCGACATCCCGGCGCACCTGACGCTGCCCGAGCAGGGACGCTTCGCGCTCGGCTACTACCACCAGCGCCAGGCGTTCTTCACCAAGCCCGACTCCGCAAACGACAACCCCGAAGGGACCCGCTGACCATGAGCCTCGCCCACCGCTACGACTTCGTGCTGCTGTTCGATGTGAAGGACGGCAACCCCAACGGCGACCCCGACGCCGGCAACCTGCCCCGCCTCGATGCCGAGACCGGCCACGGGCTGATGACCGACGTGGCGCTGAAGCGCAAGGTGCGCAACTTCGTCGCCCTGACCCGGGACCAGACGGAGACCGAACCCCAGCCCGGCGAGAAGCGCTGCGAGATCTACGTCAGGGAAAAGGCCATCCTGAACCTGCAGCACCAGCGCGCGTACTCGGCACTGAAGCTCGACGCGCCCGAAGAAGCCGCAGCGTCGGAGGGCGAAGCGGCCGACAAGAAACCCGCCAAAAAGGGCGGCAAGGACAAGCGCAAAGGCAGCGGGAGCGACGTCGACCAGGCGCGCCAGTGGATGTGCCAGAACTTCTTCGACGTGCGCACCTTCGGCGCGGTGATGTCGACGGGCACCAATGCCGGCCAGGTGCGCGGCCCGGTGCAGATCACTTTCGCACGCTCCACCGACCCGATCGTCGCGCTGGAACATTCGATTACCCGCATGGCCGTGGCCACCGAGGCGGAGGCCGAGAAGCAGCAGGGCGACAACCGGACCATGGGCCGCAAGCACACGGTGCCCTACGGGCTGTATCGCGCGCACGGCTTCGTCTCGGCCTTCCTCGCCGACCAGACCGGCTTCGGCGACGACGACCTCGAACTGCTGTGGCAGGCGCTGGAGCAGATGTTCGAGCACGACCGCTCGGCCGCCCGGGGCCACATGGCGACGCGCGGGTTGTACGTGTTCGAGCATCAGGACAAGCTGGGCAACGCCCACGCGCACGACCTGTTCGACCGCATCGTCGTGGCGCGCAAGGAAGGGGTAACGACGCCTCGCGACTTCGCCGACTACCAAGTGGACGTGAAGCAGGAGGGCCTGCCAAGCCAGGTGACGCTGCAGCGGCGGGTCGGATAGGTGCAGGATGGCTGGCTCAAAGCCGCCCGCGCCAGAACCCCGGCCGGCGCCGCTGCGCCGCGACGGCGATGACGCGGGCGGCGTCAGCCTGCACGCGATAGACCAGCGAATACGGAAAGCGATGAATCGGCAGCACACGCACGCCTCCCTGGGCGGGTGTGCCGAGCCCAGGCTCGGCGCCGATGCGTGCCAGCGCCTTGCGGAGTTCTTCGTGGAAGGCCCGGGCCGCCCCCCAGGCTTCATGGTCGATGTACCAGTCGGCCGCCTGCTCCGCGTCGGCCTGAGCCTGCGCGGCGAGTTCGACCCTCATGGGCGCGGCCGGCGACTCTCGATGCGCGCCGCCAGCGCGGCCAGCGCCTCGTCGGCGGGGACGAAGCGCATGCGGCCGGCATCCATGTCGGCCACGCGGCGAGCGATCTCTGCGTCCCAATCCGGGTGCAGCGCCGGCGCCGGCAGCACGCTGTCGGCCAGCGCCTCGGCCAGCTCCGCCCGCTCCTGCGGGGACAGCTTCATCGCGTCGGCCAGCACGGCGTCGAGGGTGGGCGTCATGACAAGAATTCTCCGCAACGGCAAGGCCGCTCCAGTGTAGCGAGGCGACGCCGCGCCCGCCATGGACGACATCGACCCGCTGCCGCTGTCGGCACTCCAGCACTGGGCCTACTGCCCCCGCCAATGCGGGCTGATCCACCTCGAACAGGCCTTCGACGACAACCTGTACACACAACGCGGCCAGGCCGTGCACGCGCAGGTGGACCAGCCAGGCGTAGAGCTGCGCCAGGGCCTGCGCGTCGAGCGCGCGCTGCCCGTGTGGCACGACGCGCTCGGGCTGATCGGTAAAGCCGATGTCGTCGAGTTCGAGCACGACGGCACGCCCTACCCGGTGGAATACAAGCACGGCTCGCGCCACAAGGCCGCCGACATCGCCGCCTGCGACGACGTGCAGCTGGCGGCGCAGGCGATGTGCCTGGAAGCGATGACCGGCCGCGCCGTGAGCGAAGGCGCGCTGTACTACGCCAGTTCCAAGCGCCGACGCGTCGTACCGATCACCGTCGCGCTGCGCCAATGCGTGGCCGAGTCTGCCGCCGAGGTGCGCGCCATGCTCGCCGCAGGCCGCCTGCCCGACGTCACCCACGACACGCGCCGCTGCAAGGCCTGTTCGCTGCGCGACCGCTGCCAGCCGGCGGCAATGGCGGCGCTGCACGACCCGCAAGTCGCCGACCACCTCTTCGACCCCGACGCCTGAATTCGCGCCATGCACCTGCTGAATACGCTCTACGTCACCAGCGCCGACAGCTACTTGCGCCTGGACAACGCCACGCTGCGCGTCGACGTGGAGCAGGAGACGCGGCTGCGCGTGCCGCTGCACCATCTGCAGGCCGTGGTCTGCTTCGGCCACGTGGGCCTTAGCCTGCCGCTGATGCACCGCCTGGCCGACGACGCCATCACGCTGGTCCTGCTGGATTCGAACGGGCGCTTCAAGGCACGGCTCGAAGGCGCAGTGAGCGGCAACGTGCTGCTGCGCCTGGCGCAGCACAAGGCGGCTAGCGAGGCCGAGACGACGCTGGCCGTGGCGCGCAGCCTGGTGGCCGGCAAGCTGCGCAACCAGCGTCAGGTGCTGCTGCGCGGCGCTCGCGAGGCCAAGGCGCAGGACGACGCCGAGGCGCTGTCGCGAGCGGCGCTGAACCTTGCCGCCAGCCTGCGGTCGGTGCCGGGGGCGACCACGCTGGATGCGCTGCGCGGCGTCGAGGGCGAAGCGGCGCGCGGCTACTTCGAGGCCTTGAACCGGCTTGTCCGCGCCGACCTGAGGGCGAGCTTCGCGATGAACGGGCGCTCGCGCCGGCCTCCGCGGGACCGGATGAACGCGCTGCTGTCGTTCTTTTATTCCATGCTGATGAACGACTGCCGCAGCGCCTGCGAGGCCGCGGGGCTGGACCCGCAGATCGGCTTCCTGCACGCGGTGCGGCCCGGGCGCGCGGCGCTCGCGCTGGACCTGATGGAAGAGTTCCGCCCCCTGGCCGACCGCCTGGCGCTGACGCTGGTCAATCGCGGACAGATCAAACATGGCGACTTCGCCGAACGCGAAGGCGGCGCCGTGCTGCTGGAAGGCGACGCCCGCAAAGCCGTGGTCGTCGCGTACCAGGAGCGCAAGCAGGACGCCGTCACCCACCCGTTGCTGGCGGAGAGCGTGCCGCTGGGCTTGCTGCCGCTGGTGCAGGCCCGGCTGCTGGCGCGCCGCGTACGTGGCGAGGCGCCGGCGTACGTGCCCTACGCGATGAGGTAGCGGCCATGCTGGTCATCGTCTGCTACGACGTGAACACCGAGACGAAGGCCGGCCGGCGTCGATTGCGTCGGGTCGCCAAGGTGTGCGAAGGCATCGGGCAACGCGTGCAGAAGTCGGTGTTCGAATGCCAGATCGACCTGATGCAGATGGAAGCGCTGGAACGCCGCCTGCTCGGCGAGATCGACAAGGAGCACGATTGCCTGAGGCTCTACCGGCTCTCCGACGCCAAGGGCTGCGAGGTGCGCGAGCACGGCAAGTTCAGGGCCACGGACTACGAGGCTCCGCTGGTTCTGTGACAGCAGCGCGGACCACAAGCGACCGAACCACACCGAACGGGTTCGCGCGTTCGGTAAGCGCTTGTCACCACGGAGAATTTCTGATGGATCGCTTGTTCTTCGTCGCACCCGCCATGCCTTAGTCACATGGTTCGCGCCGACAATGCAAAGACCGCCCTGCCAACGCGATGTTGCGGGCGCGGAGTCGCGCGGCCCTCACGGGCTGCGCGTGGATTGAAACCGCGGCATCGCCGTACACCGCGCCGGGGAGGTGGTCGCGCGGCCCTCACGGGCTGCGCGTGGATTGAAACAACCGTACCCACCGACCCAGCCAGCAGGTCGTTTTCGTCGCGCGGCCCTCACGGGCTGCGCGTGGATTGAAACAGCTCGTTGGCCAGGGATCCGCTGGCCGCGTCGAGTCGCGCGGCCCTCACGGGCTGCGCGTGGATTGAAACAGCCTGCATGCGGCCCTGGAGGCCACGCGCGACACGTCGCGCGGCCCTCACGGGCTGCGCGTGGATTGAAACACGCTGGTGGCCGGCGCGGTGGCCACGCTGGTGGCGTCGCGCGGCCCTCACGGGCTGCGCGTGGATTGAAACAGTTCGCTGGCCAGGGATCCGCTGGCCGCGTCGAGTCGCGCGGCCCTCACGGGCTGCGCGTGGATTGAAACTGGCCGAAGTGCAACTCACCTACGGCGCCCAGACGTCGCGCGGCCCTCACGGGCTGCGCGTGGATTGAAACTTTCACTGACGCAGGCCGTCCCCAGGGGTCACCCGGTCGCGCGGCCCTCACGGGCTGCGCGTGGATTGAAACCTGATGAGACTGAGGAAGCGAGACAACCGATGAGGTCGCGCGGCCCTCACGGGCTGCGCGTGGATTGAAACCAGTTCTACGAAGGCGGCTTGCTGCGCTCCGACAAGGTCGCGCGGCCCTCACGGGCTGCGCGTGGATTGAAACAGTTCGCTGGCCAGGGATCCGCTGGCCGCGTCGAGTCGCGCGGCCCTCACGGGCTGCGCGTGGATTGAAACGCGCTGCCGGCGGCGCAGTTCAACGGGCAACTGAGTCGCGCGGCCCTCACGGGCTGCGCGTGGATTGAAACAGGGCAGATGCGGTGTATGCGTTCTGCCGGGCCAGGTCGCGCGGCCCTCACGGGCTGCGCGTGGATTGAAACGAAGGTGTTGTTGCCGCGTGCGGCGTACCACCAGGTCGCGCGGCCCTCACGGGCTGCGCGTGGATTGAAACAGCGATGGCGACGTGCTGACCGAGGTCGGACCGCGTCGCGCGGCCCTCACGGGCTGCGCGTGGATTGAAACCCCGCGGCCACGGCTGCGGCGATCGCCACCTCCCGTCGCGCGGCCCTCACGGGCTGCGCGTGGATTGAAACGCGTTGCCGGTGGCGCAGTTCAACGGGCAGCTGAGTCGCGCGGCCCTCACGGGCTGCGCGTGGATTGAAACTCCAGCAGGGTGCGGACATCGCGGCCGAGCGTGGTGTCGCGCGGCCCTCACGGGCTGCGCGTGGATTGAAACATTGGCATAGAAATGGATCGTCGCCACTTCGACAGTCGCGCGGCCCTCACGGGCTGCGCGTGGATTGAAACATCGCATCGGGCGTTGGCCCCATCGTGCACGTCGCGCGGCCCTCACGGGCTGCGCGTGGATTGAAACACGTGGGCGTCGAGGGCGGCCTGCACGGCGGCCAGGTCGCGCGGCCCTCACGGGCTGCGCGTGGATTGAAACATTTCGGGCGCTGGCCAACGCATGGGATCGACCACGTCGCGCGGCCCTCACGGGCTGCGCGTGGATTGAAACAGCGCGTGGTCGGTGCCCATGGCGCGGATGGCCTGGTCGCGCGGCCCTCACGGGCTGCGCGTGGATTGAAACGCACCAGTCGCCCTGCGGTGTCGAGCGCATAGGCGTCGCGCGGCCCTCACGGGCTGCGCGTGGATTGAAACCACCACGCTGCGCGTAACGGAGATCGCCATCTCACGTCGCGCGGCCCTCACGGGCTGCGCGTGGATTGAAACCGCTGAAGCCGCGCGCTATCGAGCCGTATGCGGAGGTCGCGCGGCCCTCACGGGCTGCGCGTGGATTGAAACGAGATCTCGATGATGCTGGTGGCCTTCGAGCCAAGTCGCGCGGCCCTCACGGGCTGCGCGTGGATTGAAACAGGCTGACCTTGATGTCCTTCGTGAAGCCGTCGAGTCGCGCGGCCCTCACGGGCTGCGCGTGGATTGAAACGTCACCTGGGACCACATCGGCGGCGATCCGCTGCGTCGCGCGGCCCTCACGGGCTGCGCGTGGATTGAAACCGCATCAGCGCTCCGCCGTCGATGGCCGGGCCAGGTCGCGCGGCCCTCACGGGCTGCGCGTGGATTGAAACATCCGCTGTGGCTTCATGGCTTCGAGCACGGATGGTCGCGCGGCCCTCACGGGCTGCGCGTGGATTGAAACATGCAGGGCACCGTCAGCGGGCTGGGCAGGGCCTGTCGCGCGGCCCTCACGGGCTGCGCGTGGATTGAAACACGGGGCAGCTGAAGTTCAGCGCCCTGGTGCAAGGCGTCGCGCGGCCCTCACGGGCTGCGCGTGGATTGAAACATGCACGTGCCCCCGCCGCCACGCGCACCACCAGGTCGCGCGGCCCTCACGGGCTGCGCGTGGATTGAAACACGCTGGTGGGCACGGCCAGCGCGGGCATCTGGGGGTCGCGCGGCCCTCACGGGCTGCGCGTGGATTGAAACCGCCGACTGGCGACGCGGTGATCGAGGTCTCGCAGTCGCGCGGCCCTCACGGGCTGCGCGTGGATTGAAACAGGTACAGCCAGAAACGATCACCAGCGGCCAACGGTCGCGCGGCCCTCACGGGCTGCGCGTGGATTGAAACAGCATCCGCATGCGCGGCAAGGCTGCCGGCGCTTGGTCGCGCGGCCCTCACGGGCTGCGCGTGGATTGAAACGTCATCTGGCACGACCTGGAGGCCGAGCGCCACGTCGCGCGGCCCTCACGGGCTGCGCGTGGATTGAAACTTGCTGCGCCGCAGCGATGGCCGCGCAAACCCCAGTCGCGCGGCCCTCACGGGCTGCGCGTGGATTGAAACGTAGGCGTTTTGCCAACTCAGAACAAAGGCATTCGTCGCGCGGCCCTCACGGGCTGCGCGTGGATTGAAACAACGCCGCGGCCAGCGACAGCGAGTGGCGTGCCGGTCGCGCGGCCCTCACGGGCTGCGCGTGGATTGAAACACGGCCAGCGTGATCGGGGCGCCGCTGTCGTTCGGTCGCGCGGCCCTCACGGGCTGCGCGTGGATTGAAACTACGCGACGGTGGTCGATGCCACGCGGCGCGGCGTCGCGCGGCCCTCACGGGCTGCGCGTGGATTGAAACGCGCTGAACGGCGGCACGTCGCCGCAGTCGTTCGTCGCGCGGCCCTCACGGGCTGCGCGTGGATTGAAACGCCCTGTGCCGCGACGGGACGACGATGCGGCTGTAGTCGCGCGGCCCTCACGGGCTGCGCGTGGATTGAAACTAGACCCCTCTTGCGCTCACTGCGGATTGCAGTGGTCGCGCGGCCCTCACGGGCTGCGCGTGGATTGAAACTGCCCGATCTTGGCCTGCCTGCCCTTGCGCTTCGGTCGCGCGGCCCTCACGGGCTGCGCGTGGATTGAAACGTGAGCTTGACCGATGCTCGCAGGCCGGCGGCGCGTCGCGCGGCCCTCACGGGCTGCGCGTGGATTGAAACAACGGCACGCTGTTCGCTGTGCGCGGCACGCAGCGTCGCGCGGCCCTCACGGGCTGCGCGTGGATTGAAACGACTCGCAGTACTCGGTGCCGGCCGGTGCTGCTCCGGTCGCGCGGCCCTCACGGGCTGCGCGTGGATTGAAACTACCCGGTGCGGGGGCCGAGCCAGAAGGCACCGGGTCGCGCGGCCCTCACGTGCTGCCGCAATGCAGCGCATAGGGCGATCGGCGACAATTCACGGCATCTCGGACCGCCTGCCTAGCGCTGCTGCGTTCGACTCACGGCGCTCTTCACTGCAATCTCATGGACCGCGCGGGCCCCTCCCAACCGCTGCTCGGCATCGCCTTCGTCATCGGCGCGGCCAGCTGCTTCGCCGTCATGGACACGACGGTGCGCTTCGTCGGTGCCTACTTCTCGGTGGCCCTGGTGCTGTGGACGCGCTACGGGCTGCACGCGGCGATCATGACCTTGTGGATCGCGCTGTCGCCGCAGCGCTCCTTCCGCAGCGCCAACCCGATGTTCCAGATCGCGCGCGGCGCGCTGCTGGCGTTCTCGTCGGCGATGGCCTTCGCCGCGCTGCGCCGCATGCCGGTGGCCGAGTTCACGGCCATCGTCATGCTGACGCCGCTGGTGGCCACGCTGGTGGCGCGCCTGTGGCTCAAGGAACGCATCTCGCCGCTGCGCTGGACGCTGGTGTTCGGCGGCTTCGTGGGCGCGCTGATCGTCATCCGGCCGGGCAGCGGCATCGTCGGCTGGGCGGCGCTGCTGCCGCTGGCCGCGGCCTTCTCCAACGCGGCCTTCCAGACCATGACCAGCCGCTACGCGCCGCACGAGGACCCGTTCACCACCAACTTCTATACCGGCGCCACGGGCATGGCCATCGCCACGCCGATCCTCTTGGCCGCCGTGGTCGACCCGATCGACACGCTGATGCATGCGCCGGGCCTACAGATCGGCGCGTTGATGGCGGTGGCCGCGCTGGGCACCACCGGCCACCTGCTGCTGATCATGGCGCTGGGCAAGGCGCCGGCCTCGACCCTGATGCCCTTCCAGTACGTGCAGCTGGCCGTGGCCGCGCTGGCCGGCTACGTGGTCTTCGGCGTGGTGCCCGATGGCTGGGGCTGGGTGGGCATGGCGATCATCGGCGTCTGCGGCGCCGCCAGCGCGTGGCTCAACGTGCGCGCCGCCGCCGACAAGCTGCGGCCGGTCAGCGCGGTGCAGGCCGACACCATCGCCGAATGATCGTGGCGGCCACCGCGACAGCGCCCGCGCCCGCGTCTACGCCCTCGCCTAGCTCGGCCGGCTGACGGTGCTCAGCGACACGCCGCCGTCGACCACCAGCGTGGCCCCCACCACGTAGTCGCCGGCGCGCGACGCCAGGAAGATGGCCGCGCCGGCCATGTCCTCGGTGCTGCCGATGCGCTGCGCCGGGATGCGCCGCGCCACCTCGTCGCCCTGGTCGCGCGCGGCACGGTTCATGTCGGAGGCAAAGGCACCCGGCGCGATGGCGGTGACCGCGATGTGGTCCTGGATCAGGCGCAAGGACATGCGCCGCGTCAGGTGGATCAGGCCGGCCTTGCTGGCCGCGTACGAATAGGTCTCCAGCGGATTCACGGAGACGCCGTCGATCGAGGCGATGTTGATCACCTTGGCCGGCCGCGCCGCCGAGCCGGCGGCCTTCAGCGCGCCGTGCAGCGCCTGCGTCAGGAAGAACGGCGACTTCAGGTTCAGGTCGACCACCTTGTCCCAGCCGCTTTCGGGGAACTCGTCGAAGGGAGCGGCCCAGGCGGCGCCGGCGTTGTTGACCAGGATGTCCAGCTTGGGCTCGCGCCGCGTCAGCTCCGCGGCCAGCCCTTGCACGCCGGCCACGGTGGACACGTCGGCCGGCAGCGACACGCAGGGCCCGATCGACGACAGCTCCGCCGCCGTGCGGTCGCAGGCCTCGGCCTTGCGCGCCGAGATGACCACCTTGGCGCCGTGGCGCAAAAAGCCCTCGGCGATCATGCGGCCGATGCCGCGCGACCCGCCGGTGACCAGCGCCACGCGCCCTTCCAGCGAGAACAACTTGTCCATGCTCGTCTCCTCCTGAGGCACCGACCTTCCTGTCGTGCTGCATTGGACCATGGCCGGCCTGCCGCGCGGCAGGTGGCCCCGCTACGAGAAGCGACCAAACAGGCGGCGCGCGTTGCCGTGGTCCACCGCCTGCCGCTGCGACGCGCCCAACGCATAGGCGTCAAGCAGCTGGGTGAAGTGCAGCGACCGTTGCCGCGGCGCATAGGGCCAGTCGCTGCCGAAGGTGATGTGTGCCGGGTCCGCAAAGGCCAGCAGCGACGGCAGCGCATACGGGCTGCTGGACAGCGCCGTGTCGAAGTAGTAGCGACGCAGGCGGGCGATGCCGGCGTCGATGCTGCCGTCCGCCGAGCAGGCCCGCGCGATGCGCTCGGCCGCATAGGGCACGAAGCCGCCCGCATGCGACAGGATGATCTTCAGCTCGCCATAACGCTCGAGCCAGCCTGCCTTGGCCATGCATAGCGCTGCGCGCGTGGTGTCCAGCAGGAAGTCGGCGGCGAAGGGTGGAATGCCCGGCACCGGCGGCGCCGGCAGCTCCGACGGATGCACGAAGACCACCGCCGCGCGCCGGTTCAGCTCGGCCATCAGCGGCTCGTACGCGGCATCGCCGAGGTAGGTGCCGCGCACGTTGGCCAGCAGCACCACGCCGTCGGCCTGCAGCGTGTCCAGCGCGTAGGCCGCCTCGGCGATGGCGCCGTCGACATCGGGCAGCGTCAGCGTGGCGAAGAAGCCGAAGCGCTGCGGGTGGCGGGCCGCGACGTCGGCGGCGAACTCGTTGACGCGGCGCGCCATCTGCCGCGCTTCGGCGTCGTCGCCGAGATGCACGCCCGGCGTCGAGACCGAGGCGATGGCCGTGGCGATCTGCGCCTCGTCCATCTGCGCCAGCGCCGCGTCGACGCTCCACTGGGGGATCGGCAGGCCGCCGGCGGTGATGCCGTGCCGCGCCAGCCAGTCGGCATAGGCGGGCGGCACGATGTGATGGTGCGTGTCGATGCGGTCGTGTGCCATGGGGGTACGGGTCGAGAAGGCTTGCGGGGTCACTCCGGCTGCAGGCCGGCGCGTTCGGCGGCGCCGGCCCAGAGCGTCTTCTGCCGGGCCAGAAACTGGCGCGCCTCGGCCACGCTGCCGCCGGCGGGGTAGTTGGCGGTGGCTTCCAGCTTCTGCACGACGGCCGGCGAGCGCAGCGCCGCGTTCACCGCGTCGTTCAGGGCCTGGACCCGGGCGGGCGACGCCCCCGGGCCTGCGAACAGCATGAACCAGCCGGTCAGCTCGAGCCCCGGCACCGTGTCCTTGGCCAGCGGCATGCCCTCCAAGCCCGGCAGCGGCTTGGCCGAGGTGACGGCGAGCGCCCGCACGCGCCCGGCCTTGACCAGCGGCAGCAGCGGCGCGATGCCGTCCACCGAGACCAGCGCATCGCCGTTGACCACGGCCTGGATCGCCTGGCCGCTGCTGCTCATCGGCACGTTGTTGAACTGCACGCCCGCGCTCTGCCCGAGCAGGATGCCGGCCAGGTGCGGGATGGAGCCGCGCGAGGTGCTGCCCAGGGTCAGCGCATCGGGCTTGGCCTTGGCCATGGCCACCGCCTCGGCCAGCGTCTTCGGCCCGCTGCCCGGGTTGGCGACGAACAGCATCGGGGTTTCGGCGACCAGCGCCACCGGCTGGAAATCGCGGGCCAGGTCGTACTTTGCCGCGCGGTAGGTGACCGGCGTGATGGTGGCCACCGCCGCATGCGCAAACAACAGCGTGTCGCCGCCGGACGCCGCCGCCGTCTTGGCGGCCATCACCGCGACGATGCCGCCAGCGCCGGGCTTGTTGTCGATGATCACCGTCTGCCCGAGCCGCGGCCCGAGGTCGTCGCCGAGCAGGCGCGCGACGATGTCCGGCGCACTGCCCGCGGGCGCGGGCACGATGATCGTCAACGGGCCCGCCGCGGGCGCCGCCGCCGCGCCGGCGGTGGCGGTGGCGAAGGCCAGCGCCACGGCGAGGGCAGCTCTCCTGGAGGGACATGGCACGGCTTGTCTCCTGCGGTGCGTGGAATGGCGCGGAGCTTAGGAACGCAGTGACTTGCTGAATACGGCAAGAGATGGATATCTAGAATCCACCGCGTGGATATCAGATCGGTCGACCTGAACCTGCTGCCGGTGCTGGATGCGCTGCTGCGCCACCGCAGCGCCACGCTGGCGGCGCGCGAGCTGGACATGAGCCAGTCGGCCTTGAGTTCGGCCCTGGCGCGGCTGCGCACGCTGCTGGGCGACGAGCTGTTCGTGCGCACGGGTCGCGGCCTGCGGCCCACGCCCCGCGCTAGCGCGCTGGCCGAGCCGGTGGCCGAGATCGTGGAGCGCGTGCGTGGCCGCATCCTGCCGAGCACGACCTTCGCGCCGCGCAGCGCCGTGCGCGAGTTCCGCCTGGCGCATTCCGACGTCGGCGCGTACGTGATGTGGCCGCGCATCGTGCGCGCGGTGCGCGCGCAGGCGCCGGGCGTGCGCCTGCTGCTGCGCACGCCGCCGCAGGACGAACTCGGCCCCGCGCTGGCCGAAGGCCGGGTGGACCTGGCGGTCGGCAGCTTCCCGCGGCT
The DNA here is from genome assembly GCA_019635285.1 of Rubrivivax sp. GTDB lineage: Bacteria > Pseudomonadota > Gammaproteobacteria > Burkholderiales > Burkholderiaceae_C > Rubrivivax. The sequence continues at coordinate 29,897 of JAHBZS010000040.1, forward strand.
GCCGGAATCGCTGTTCCAGCAGCGCCTTTTCGAGCGCAGGAACGTCGGGCTGGTGTGGCAGGGCCACCGGCTCGCCCGGCGCACGCTGACGCTGCGCGAATTTGCCGCCGTGCCGCAGATCGTGGTGCGCGGGACCTCCGGCATCCAGGAGCGCATCGACGCGCTGCTGTCCCGGCACGGGCTGCGGCGCGTGGACGGCATCGAGCTGCCGTCGTACCTGATGATCCCGCCGCTGCTGGACGACAGCGAATTCCTGGCCGTGCTGCCGGGCCTGCTGGCCGACGCCTTCATCCGGCACGGCGACTTCGTCAGCCTGAAGCTGCCCTTCGCGCTGGCGCCGACCACGATCCGCATGCACTGGCATCGCCGCTTCCATGACGACGCCGGCAACCGCTGGCTGCGCCAGGTGGTAGCGCAGGCGGTGGCGGTCACGGACGCGGCGTGAGGGCCGCATCGAATCGCGGCCAGAATCGACCCCCGTGAAGCTCGCCATCATCCCCGTCACGCCGTTCCAGCAGAACTGCTCGCTGGTCATTTGCCCCAAGACGAATCGCGCCGCCTTCGTCGACCCCGGCGGCGAGGTCGACCGGCTGTTCGAGCTGCTGGCCCAGCGCGGCGCCACGCTGGAGAAGGTGCTGGTCACGCACGGCCACATCGACCATTGCGGCGCCGTGGCCGACGTGGCCGAGCGTGCCGGCGTGCCGGTCGAAGGGCCGCACCCCGACGAGTCGTTCTGGATCGACCAGCTGGACCAGCAGGGCCGCATGTTCGGCCTGCCCGGCGCGCGCCGCTTCACGCCCGACCGCTGGCTGCAGGGCGGCGACGAGGTCACCGTGGGCGACATGCGCTTCGAAGTGCGGCACTGCCCCGGCCACACGCCCGGGCATGTGGTCTTCGCCAGCCCGAGCTTCGGCGTGGCCTTCGTCGGCGACGTGCTGTTCAAGGGCTCGATCGGCCGCACCGACTTTCCGCGCGGCGACCATGCCACGCTGATCCGCTCGATCACCACGCAGCTGTGGCCGCTGGGCGACGAGATGCAGTTCGTGCCCGGGCACGGGCCGATGTCCACCTTCGGCGCCGAGCGGCGCAGCAACCCCTTCGTCGGCGACGCGGTGCTGGGGAATTCCTGACCCGCGGCAACCGGCCGGCGCGTAAAGTCGTCCCCGCTGTTCCTGCAAGACCGACGGAGGCGACACCCGATGACCCTGCTGCCCACGCCCGCGGCCTGCCCGCACCGCCGCCAACTGCTGCGCCTGGCCGGCCTGGCCACGGTGCTGGGGCCAGCCGCCCTGGCCACGCCCGTGCGCGCACAGACGGCGTCCACGCTGAAGATCGTCGTCGGCTATCCGGCCGGCGCCACCAGCGACGCGCTGACACGCGTGATGGCCGAGCAGATGGCGGCGACGCTGAAGCAGACCGTCATCGTGGAGAACAAGGTCGGCGCCGGCGGGCGCATCGCCAACGAACTCGTCAAGGCCGCACCGCCCGACGGCAGCACGCTGCTGATGACGCCGGTGGCCACGATGGGCATCTTTCCGCATTCCTACGCGGGGCAGCTGCGCTACGACCCCTTCAAGGACTTCGCACCGGTGGCTCACCTCTGCAACTTCCAGCTCGGCTGGGGCGTGGGGCCGGCGGTGCCCACGCGCACGCTGGCCGAGTACGTCGCCTGGGTCAAGGCCGACCCGGCGAAGAACGGCTTCTACGGCTCGGCCGCACCGGGCAGCATCCCGCACTTCTTCGGCGTGATGTTCGCGCGCGCCGCCGGCATCCCGCTGACGCATGTGCCCTACAAGGGCACCGCGGCAGCGATGCAGGCGCTGGCCGGCGGCGAGATCACCGCGCTGTCCACGGTGGCCGCCGACATCCGCGCGCTGGTGCAGGCCGACCGCGCCCGGCTGCTGGCCGTCGCCGGCGATGCGCGCGACCCGGCCTTCCCCAACGTGCCCACCTTCAAGGAGCAGGGCTTCGATCTCGTCGCCAAGCCCTGGTACGCGCTGTTCGCGCCGGCCGGCACGCCGCCGGCCACGCTGGAGCGGCTGTCGAAGGCGGCGATGGCCGCGGTCAACGACCCGGCGACCGCGCGGCGCCTGGCCGACATGGGGCTGGAACCCACCGGCTGGCCGGCCGACCGCCTGGCGGCGGTGCTCAAGGCCGACTACGACCACTGGGGGCCGGTGATCAAGGCCTCCGGCTTCAAGCCGGAATGAGCCCTGCCGCCCAGGCTCCTAGGCGTTGCGCGCCATCAGCCCGCCGTCCACCGGGATCACCGCGCCGGTGAGGTACGACGCCGCGGGCAGGCACAGGCTCACGGTGATCTGCGCCACCTCTTCCGGCTCGCCGTAGCGCGCCAGCGCGGTGCGGCGCTTGGCGAACAGCGTCTTGTGTTCCTCGGGCACGCTGTCGGTCATCGGCGTGCGGATCGGCCCCGGGCAGATGCAGTTGACGGTGATGCCTTGGCGCCCCAGTTCCACCGCCAGCGAGCGCGTCAGCCCGGTGACGCCCGCCTTGGCCGCCGAATAGGGGCTGTGGCCGGCGGTGGCGCCCAGCGCTTCGGTGGAGGCGATGTTGACGATGCGCGCCGCGTCGGACTGGCGCAGGTGCGGCAGCGCCGCGCGCACCATCTGCTGCGGGCCGGTGAGCATCACCGCCAAGGCGCGCTGCCAGGCTTCGGCATAGTCGGCCTCGTCGATCGGCCGGTAGACCGAGATGCCGGCGTTGTTGACCAGGATGTCCAGCCCGCCCAACGCCGCGGCGATGTCGCCGACGACCCGCACCACCGCCGCGGCGTCGGCGACGTCCAGCGCCCAGGCGCGGGCCTGCCCGCCTTCGTCGCGGATCTGCTGCGCCGTGGCTTCGGCGCCCGCGCCGTTCAGGTCGACCACGGCGACCGTCGCGCCTTCGGCGGCCAGCACGCGCGCGGTGGCGCGGCCCATGCCGCCGGCCGCGCCGGTGACCAGCGCACGCCGACCCTGCAGCGAACGCGCGGCGCGCAGCGCCTGCAGCGACGGCGTCACAGGATCAGCCCGCCGTCGACGGGAATCGTCTGGCCATAGACATAGGCCGCCAGCGGCGACGCCAGAAACAGCGCCACGCCGGCCATGTCCGCCGGCAGGCCCAGCCGGCCGGCGGGGATGTTCTGCAGCGTGGCCTTCAGGCGCTCGGGATGGTCGGTCGTCACCTTGGTCAGCTTGGTGTCCACCAGCCCCGGCGCGATGCCGTTGACGCGGATGCCCTCCCCCGCCCAGGCCTGGCCCAGGGTGCGCGTCAGCCCCACCGCGCCGGCCTTGGACGCGTTGTAGGCCGGGTTGCCGCGCGTGGCGTGGAAGGCCGCGGTGGAACTGACGGTGATCAGGCTGCCGGACGACGCCTTGAGCCGGTCGAAGAACTTCATGCTGCAGTCCATCAGGCTGTTGAGGTTGACCTCGACCACCTTGCGGAAGCCCTCGGCCTGGAATTCGCCGCGCTTGTAGAGCACCGTGCCCTGGCACAGCACCAGCACGTCCAGCCGCTGGAAGGCCGGCACCACGGCCTGCACGGCGCCGCGCTCGGCCACGTCGACCTGCGCGTAGTGCAGGCCGGACAGGTCCGAGCCCTCGCTGCCGGCATAGGCCGCCGCGGAGGCCCGCGTGCCCCAGACGTGCACCTCGGCACCCTGCGCACGGAAGGCCTGCGCGATGCCGTTGCCGATGCCGCTGGAGCCACCGACCACCAGCACCGTCTTGCCCGAAAAGTCCAAAGCCTTCTTCATGCCTCTCCCCTGCAAATGCACTGCCGGCGCCGAAGCCGGCTCTCGAGCGACCGCCGCGGATCCGGCTTCGCCGGTCCGCCGGCGGTGCCGAAGCGCGCAGGGGGTGGGCCATCACACGCGTTCGATGATGATCGCCGGCGCCATGCCGCCGGCGGCGCACATCGTCACCAGGCCGCGCTTCAGGTCGCGGCGTTCCAGTTCGTCGAGCAGCGTGCCGATGAGAATCGATCCGGTGGCGCCGATGGGGTGGCCCAGCGCGATGGCGCCGCCGTTGACGTTGACCTTGTCGCGGTCGAGCTTCAGGTCGCGGATGAACTTCTCGGCCACCACCGCGAAGGCTTCGTTGATCTCCCACAGGTCGATGTCGTCGACCGTCAGCCCGGCCTTGGCCAGCACCTTGCGCGCCGCCGGCACCGGCGCGTTGAGCATCAAGGTCGGGCAGTCGCCGATGTTGGCGGTGGCCACCACCCGCGCGCGCGGCTTCAGGCCGCGGCGCTGGGCGTAGTCGGCCGACGCCAGCAGCACCGCCGCCGCGCCATCGACCACGCCGCTGGAATTGCCGGCATGGTGCACGTGGTTGAACTTCACGTCCGGGTAGACCTGCCGGATCAGGCTGCCGTAGGTGCTGCCCTGGGCATCGATCTCGAAGTCGGCCATCGCCGCGAACACCGGCTTCAGCCCGGCCAGCCCTTCGGCCGTGGTGCCGGGGCGGGGGAATTCTTCGTGGTCCAGCGCCAGCGAGCCGTCGTCGCGGTACACCGGCACCAGGCTCTTCTTGAAATGCCCGCCGGCCAGCGCCGCGGCCGCCTTGCGCTGGCTGTCCAGCGCCAGCGCGTCGACGTCGGCCCGCGTGATGCCCTGCATGCCGGCGATGGCGTCGGCGCACACGCCCTGCTGCGACTGCGGATGCTTGGCGCGCAGGCGCAGGTTGCCGCTGTCCATCATCGGCGGGCCGTCGCCGCCGCGGTTGCGCGGCATCGACATCATCTCGGTGCCGCCGGCCACCACCAGGTCCTCCATGCCCGACATCACCTGCGCCGCGGCGAAGGCCACCGTGGTGATGCCCGAGCCGCAGTAGCGGTCCAGCGTCACGCCGGAGGAGCGGATGTCGTAGCCGGCATCCAGCGCGGCCATGCGGCCCAGGTCGCCGGCCTGCGCGCCGACCTGCGCGCTGGTGCCCCAGATGACGTCGGCCACGTCGGCGGTGTCCAGGCCATTGCGCTCGGCCAGCGCCTTCAGCACGGTGGCCGCCAGATGCTGCGGATGCAGGCCGGCCAGCGCGCCCTTGCCGGCCTTGCCGATGCCGCGCGGCGTGCGGCAGGCGTCGATGATGAATGCGTCCATCGGGGGGTCCTTCCTGTCGTGGGCGGGTGGGCGAACTTTGCATCATCCGCTGATCGCCGGGGCCCGAGGTGTCACGCCGACGACACGGCAGCCCCCACCGCCTCGGCCGGCAGCGGCCTCGCCGCGCCAGCGCGCCGCTTGCGCCTCCGGCCCGCCGCCGCCCCCGCATTCGAAGGGCCTTGCGGTCATACCCGGATAGGCGCAGCGCGGCTCGTCCGCTAGCGTCGGCGGACATCAAAACAAGGGGATCAGCATGGCACTTCGATTGCGCATCACCATGGCCGCCGCGCTCGGCACGCTCGCCTCGGCCTGGGCCGGGCCCGCCGCCGCGCAGACCTGGACCAAGATCGAGAACCCGCCGCCGGTCGTCGGCCTCGATGGCCAGGCCCACCAGGCCCGATGCTCCGGCTTCCCGGGCACCGACCCGAAGTTCAGCTTCTTCGTCAGGCGCACGGCCTCGAAGAACCTGGTCGTCTACTTCGAGGGCGGCGGCGCCTGCTGGGACAACCTGACCTGCTCGTTCCCGATTGCCGGGCTGCCCGCCCAGGTGCCGCAGTTCTTCGTGCCTGCCGTGCCGCCGGGCATCGAACAGACGCTGGTCGACGGCATCTTCAGCACCAGCAACGCCGCCAACCCGGTGCGCGACTGGAACATGGTCTACGTCCCGTACTGCACCGGCGACATCCACACCGGCTCGGCCACCAAGACCTACACCAGCGTGGGCCATCCGGTGTTGCCCGTGCCGCCGGGAACGCCGATCACCATCCAGCACCGCGGCTATGACAACTTCATGGTCGTGCTCGACTGGATGAAGCGCCACATCGCGGCACCGAAGAACGTGCTGGTCACCGGCGTGAGCGCCGGCGGCTACGGCGCCACCGCCAATTCACCCTGGGTGGGCCAGGCCTACCCCAATGCGCACATGTACCTGCTGGCGGACGCCAGCCAGGGCGTGACCACCGCCGCCTTCGACCACGGCAACCCGGGACGCAACTCCTGGAACCCGCAGCTGGCGCCGTGGGTCTTCGGCGCCGGCGCCGACGTGGCGCCCGGGCCGGAGTTGATGCGCCGCGCCGCGCTGGGACAGCCCAAGGTCAAGGCCGCGCAGTTCACGACCACGCTCGATGCCGTGCAGATCGGCTTCTACGGCGTGATGAAGCAGTACTACGGCCCCGGTGGGAGCTGCCCGAACCCGGCCATCGACTGGCACCAGCAGATGACCCGCCAACTCGTCGCGGATGCGGCAGACCTGGGCAATTTCCGCTACTACCTCGCCGGCGGCAGCTACCACACGCTGCTGCGCGACGGCCAGTTCTACAGCGAGTCGTCCGCCGGGCCGTCCTTCGCGTCCTGGCTGGGCGACATGCTGGCCAACCGCGGTGGCCGAGGCGGCCATGGCGGAGGCTGGTTCAACGCCGCCTGCCCGACCTGCCTGGCCGACCTGCCCTGCCAGTAAGCCCACGCGGCGTGGCCCGGCGCCGCAGCCGCGGCGCCGCCGGCCACGCAGAGCTCGGCCCCCCCCCCTCCTGAGGCGTTCGAACGTGCGCAGGCACGTTCTCACGTCCTCAGTCGCCTTGCAGGCCGCGGCCTCGCAGAGCTCGGCCCCCTCCTGAGGCGTTCGAACGTGCGCAGGCACGTTCTCACGTCCTCAGTCGGCCCTGCCCAGCAGGGGAATCGCGCCGTCGGTGCCGGCGCCCAACAGGCCGACCTTGCTGTACACGCCGAGCTTGGCGCGCGTGTCCTGGATGTCCAGGTTGCGCATCGTCAGCTGGCCGATGCGGTCGGCCGGCGTGAACGCGCCTTCCACCTTTTCCATGCTCAGGCGCTCGGGCTGGTAGGTGAGGTTCGGGCTGTCGGTGTTGAGGATCGAATAGTCGTTGCCGCGGCGCAGTTCCAGCGTCACCTCGCCGCTGACGGCGCGCGCCACCCAGCGCTGCGCCGTCTCGCGCAGCATCAGGCACTGCGGGTCGAACCAGCGGCCCTGGTACAGCAGCCGGCCCAGTCGCCGGCCGTTGATGCGGTACTGCTCGATCGTGTCCTCGTTGTGGATGCCGGTGACCAGCCGCTCGTAGGCGATGTGCAGCAGCGCCATGCCCGGGGCTTCGTAGATGCCGCGACTCTTGGCTTCGATGATGCGGTTCTCGATCTGGTCGCACATGCCCAGGCCGTGGCGGCCGCCGATGCGGTTGGCCTCCTCGAACAGCTCCACCGCGTTGGCGAAGCTGCGGCCGTTCAGCGCCACCGGCACGCCTTCTTCGAAGCGCACGCTGACGGTCTCGCGCTTGACCTCCACGTCGTCGCGCCAGAAGGCCACGCCCATGATCGGGTTGACGATGTCGATGCCCTTGTCCAGGAACTCCAGGTCCTTGGCCTCGTGCGTGGCGCCGAGCATGTTGCTGTCGGTGCTGTAGGCCTTTTCAACGGACATCTTGTAGTCGAAGCCGTTGGCGATGAGGTATTCGCTCATCTCCTTGCGGCCGCCCAGTTCGTCGATGAAGCGCTGGTCGAGCCAGGGCTTGTAGATCTTCAGCGCAGGGTTGGCGAGCAGGCCGTAGCGGTAGAAGCGCTCGATGTCGTTGCCCTTGTAGGTGCTGCCGTCGCCCCAGATGTGCACGCCGTCTTCCTTCATGGCGATGACCAGCGAGGTGCCGGTCACCGCGCGGCCCAGCGGCGTGGTGTTGAAGTAGGTGGCGCCGCCGGTGCTGATGTGGAAGGCGCCGCACTGGATGGCGGCGATGCCCTCGGCGACCAGCGAGGCACGGCAGTCGATCAGCCGGGCGATCTCGGCGCCATAGGCCTTGGCCTTGCGCGGGATGTCGTCGTAGTCGCTCTCGTCGGGCTGGCCCAGGTGGGCGGTGTAGGCGCAGGGGATGGCGCCCTTGGCGCGCATCCAGTGCACCGCGGCGGACGTGTCCAGGCCGCCCGAGAAGGCGATGCCGACACGCTGGCCGGCGGGCACGGATTGCAGGATGGTGTGGGACATGGTCGTGGGGCCGGTGGCGGTCGTTCGATGCGTGATTGTCGCAAGCCGCCGGACCACCGCGGCCAGACCGGCCCTCCGGCCCCTCTCTCGCCGGCTGGGCAAGGGCTGGGGACTGGCCGTCCCAGAGGCAAAAGCCCCCGGGGCGCCGCCGCCGGTGGCAGCGTCGTGCTTCGGCCCGCCCCCCGGCCGACGCAGGCCGGCGCGTCACCGACCGCCACGGCAGCAACCCGCCCTAAGCCACGGGGACGCTACTTCCTGTCCTTGCCGACCTGGTTGCCGACGACGCCGCCGACCGCAGCGCCCCCGACAGTGCCCAGCGCGCTGCCGCCGGTCAGCACGGCGCCACCCACCGCGCCGACGCCGGCGCCGATGGCCGTGGCCTTGTCGCGTTCGGACATGCTGCTGCAAGCGCCGAGCGCGAGTGCGCTCACGAGGGCCAGCGCGGCCAGGGTGCGTTGGGGCAACTTATTCATCACGGCTCCTTCGGCGGGGCACTGCCGCAGCGGCAGCCACATCCCGATGCGCCGCACTCTAGGGTCGCCGGGCCGGGCCGCGCGTCGGCGTGCGGCGCGGCGGCTTGTAGGAGTCGTCCCGCAAGCCGGACGTGCCTGCGGCGCCGGCGGGGCGCCCGGTCGGGGCCGCGGTTCGGCCGCCGCCGGGACTCAGAGGTGGTCTTTCAGCCTTTGCAGCTTCGCGCTGTACAGCCCCTGCTGCTCGCGCGTGGTGCTGGCCGCCAGCGCCAACTCCAGCTCTTGGCGCGCCGGGCCGATGTCGCCCAGCCGCAGATGGGCCAGCGCCAGCCAGAAGTGGAACTCGTGGTAGTCGGGCGCATGGGCGATCTCGCGCTCGAAGAGCCGGCGCGCGCGGCGATAGTCGCCCTCGCGCATCGCCTGCTGGCCCTCGCGGAACCAGGCAAAGGGCGCCTGCGGCTGCACGCGGCGCAGCTGGGCCCACAGCGCCTCGGCTTCGGCTGCGCGCCCGCTGCGCTGCATCAGCGCCGCCAGGTTGTCCAGCGCGTGCGGGTTGTCCGGCTCGGCGGCGAGCACGAAGCGCAGCGCCGCCTCGGCCTGCGGCAGCGCGCCGCGCCGCAGATACACGACGCCGAGCGTGTTGTAGGCGCTCAGGAACGCGGGGTCGCCGCGCACGGCCTCGCGCGCCCAGGCGTACGCCTGGTCCAGATCGCCCAGGCTCAAGGCTTCGGCAGCGCGGTTGTTGGCGAACATCGCCAGCACGCGCGCGCGGTCGATCTCGCGCGTGCGCTGGCGCTCGAGGTCCTGGCCGGGCAGGAAATCGATCACCATCCAATCGTCGTCCGGGTTGGACAGGCGCGCTCGGGACGGCCTGGCACCGAGGCGGATGTTGACGTGGCCAATGAAGAAATGCAGCTCGTCGCTGCGCCCCCAGGCCTCTTCGTCCAGCACGCTCTGGTAGTGCACCTGCAGGCCCAGCGCCTGCGCGAAGGCGCCGGTCATGATCAGCAGCGACAGGCAGTTGCCCGAGCGCGCCTCGAAGGCCTCGGCGGCGGTGCGCGTGCGCGCGGCGTCGTATTCCAGCTTGAGTTGGCCCTGCGCGTACAGCGCGTCCACCAGCGCGCGTTGCGCGTTGCCGCGGCGCGCCCGCGGCAGGATCTGCTGGTCGAGGTACTGACGCATCTGCGGGCTCAGCGCGAAGATCGCGTCGATGTCGATGGCCTCGGCAGGCGCGTTGAACAGCGCGTCGGCCAGCAGGGGCGGGGCCGCGGGCGGCACGTTCGGCGGCGACAGTGCGCAACCGCAGGGGCCGCACGCCATGGCGATCAGCAGCAGCAATTTCAGCTTCACCGGCCGCTCGACAAGATGAGAGGGCTATGCCGCAAGCCATGGTGGACCCGCAGCCCCGCGTCGTCAACCCAGGTGGCCGGCCGCGCGCCGACGTCGTGCCCGCCGCAGGCATGATCGGCGCGGCCGCGGCACGGACCACGCAGGTCGCCGGCGAGGTGATGCCTTCGACGCGCCCGGCAGCCCGGCAGCCCGGCGAGGGGCGTGCATCCTGCGGTGCGGCGCGTGAAGCTTGCCGCAGCCGGGCGCTACCCGACCCAGCCGCCGCACACCGGGAACACCTGCCCGACGAAGCAGGCCGCGGCGTCGCTGGCCAGGTAGGCGGCGAACAGCGCGTCCTCGTCGGCGGACACCAGCCGGCCCAGCGGCACCTCGCGCTTCAGCCGCTCCTGGAAGGCCGGGTTGGCCTGCACCTCGGGCGGAAAGTAGGTCGGGTTGTCGACGAAGTTCTGCGCGATGGCATTCAGCTGCACGTTCTGCCGCGCCAGCTCCAGCCCGGCGGCGCGCACCCAGGCCAGCTGCGCGCCGCGCGCCGCGCTGTAGGTCGAGGTGCGCTTCTGCCCACGCAGCGCCGCGGCCGAGCCGATGACCACGATGCGCCCTGCCCCACGTGCCGCGAACTGCGGCAGCACCGCCCGCGCCAGCCGCGGCAGCGGGTCCACCAGGTGCGCGAAGACGTGGCGCCATTCGTCGTCGTCGACCGCAGCCACGGCGGTGGACGGTGCCGGCAAGGCCAGGTGCGCCAGCAGCACGTCGATCGTGCCGGCCTGCTGCACCACCTGCGCCGCCGCCGCCGGCTCCGCCAGCGGCCGCGCATCGGCCACCACCTCGGCCCCCAGCGCGCCGAACACGCGCTGCAACGCCGGGCCCATGAACTCGCCGGATTGGGTCAGCAGCACGCGCTTGCCTTGCAGGTCGATCAGCTTCATGTTCGCCTCCTTCAACGCATGCCGATGTGCACGTCGCCGAACAGCCCGCTCATGCCGCGCGGCTGCGAGCGCCAGTACTGCGGCGGCACCTCCACCTGCGCGCCCAGCTGCGCGGCCGCATGCCAGGGCCAGCGCGGGTCGAACAGCATGCCGCGGGCCAGCGCCACCAGGTCGGCGCGGCCTTCGGCGACGATGGCCTCGGCCTGCGCCGGCTCGGTGATCAGGCCGACGGCGATGGTCGTGGCACCGGTCTCGCGCTTCAGCTGCTCGGCCAGGCCCACCTGGTAGCCGGGGCCGATCGGAATCTTCTGCCGCGGCGACACGCCGCCGCTGGACACGTGCAGGAAGCCCAGGCCCCGCGCCTGCAACGCCTCCACGAAGACACGGCTCTGCGCGAGGTCCCAGCCGCCGTCCACCCAGTCGGTGGCCGAGATGCGCACGCCCACCGGCATCGACGCCGGCACCGCCGCGCGCACCGCCTCGAAGACCTGCAGCGGCAGGCGCATGCGCTGGGCCAGCGAGCCGCCGTAGCCGTCGGTGCGCACATTCGAGATCGGCGACAGGAACTGGTGCAGCAGGTAGCCGTGCGCCGCATGCAGCTCGATGGCGTCCAGCCCCAGCCGGTGCGCGCGCCGCGCGGCGTCGGCGAAGGCGGCGACGATGCGCTGGATGCCGGCGTCGTCCAGCGCCTGCGGCGGCGCCTCGCCGTCCAGCTGCGGCAGGGCCGACGGCGCCAGCGGCTGCCAGCCGCCTTCGGCCGGCGGGATGAGCATGCCGCCCTGCCACGGCACGTGGCTGGAGGCCTTGCGCCCGGCATGCCCCAGCTGGATGGCGATGGGCATGCGCGAATGCGCCCGCGCCACCTGCAGGGTGCGCTTGAGCGCCGCTTCGGTCTCGTCGGACCACAGCCCCAGGCAGCCGTGCGTGATGCGCCCGGCCGGCTCGACCGCGGTGGCCTCGATGACCAGCAGCGCCGCGCCCGACAGCGCCAGGTGGCCCAGGTGCACCGCGTGCCAGTCGGTGGCCGCGCCGTCGACCGCACTGTACTGACACATCGGCGCGATGACGATGCGGTTCTTCAGCGCCAGCGGGCCGAGGTGGCAAGGCGAAAACAGGTGGCTCATGGTTTATGGTGTGGGCCCGACGGGATGTCCCCCTCAGCCTACAACACAGGAGCCAGGCATGTACCCACCCTTCGACTTGAGCGGCCAGGGCGCCGTCATCACCGGCGGCAACGGCGGCATCGGCCTGGGCATGGCGCGCGCGCTGCTGGCGTCCGGCGCCAAGGTGGCGATCTGGGGCTCCAACGCGCAGAAGACCGAACGCGCGCGAGAGCAGTTGGCCGGCGAATGCGGCGACGCCACGCGCATCTCGTCCTTCGTCTGCGATGTCGGCGACGAGGCGCAGGTGGACAGTGCCTTCGCCGCGTCGGTGGCCGCGCTGGGCCGCGTCGATGCCTGCTTCGCCAATGCCGGCGTGTCCAGCAAGGGCACGCTGCTGACCGACATGAGCCTGGAGGAATTCCGCCGCGTGCAGCGCATCAACGTCGACGGCGTGTTCCTCACCTTCCGCGCCGCCGCGCGCCACATGGCACAGCACGGCCAGGGCGGCTCGCTGGTGGCCACGGCCAGCACCGCCGCGGTCGAGGGCGCGGCGCGCAACAGCCACTATGGTGCGTCCAAGGGGGCGGTCACCGCGCTGGTGCGCGCGCTGGCGGTGGAGCTGGCGCGGCACAAGATCCGCGTCAACTCGATCCTGCCGGGCTGGATCGTCACCGACATGACCGAGCGCTCGTTCAACAACCCGAAGTTCGCCGACGCGGTGCTGCCGCGCGTGCCGGCGCGGCGCTGGGGCGAGATCGACGACTTCGGCGGCATCGCCGTCTACCTGGCCAGCCGCGCCGCCGGCTACACCACTGGCGAGCAGTTCATCATCGACGGCGGCTACACCAAGTTCTGAGCCCGCGGCGGGCGGCCGCTCACTGGAACATCGGCATCGCGTCCAGGCGCGATTCGATGGCCGACAGCAGGCGGTTGTAGCCCGCGCCGCCGACGCCGCCGTAGCGCGCGACGAACTCGCGCTGCGGCAGGTTCTCCGGCAGGTCGCCGGCCTCGGGCATCAGGTCGGCATCGCGCAGGCCGGCGGCGACGCGCTGCTGCAGCCGGGTCGCGTCGCGCACGGCCATCTCGCCGAAGCGCGTGCCGGCGCGGTCGGCCGCCAGGTCGTTGAAGCTGAAGCCGCTGCCGCCCTGCTTGGCGTCGGCCAGCTCCTTCCACAGGCCCACCGCATCGGCCAGCGGCGTGCCGGCCTCCGCGGCCAGCACCGCCGACACCAGGAAGTGCTGCGCGGTGTCGTGGCGCTGGTACAGCCGCACCGTCAGCGGCCAGGGCTGCGCCCACTGGTAGGCCGCAGGCACCAGCAGGCCCAGCGGCCGGCGGTTGGCGAAGAAGGTCAGGGTGAGCAGCGCCGCGCGGTTCTCCGCCACCGCGTCGCCGCCGTCCGCACTGCGCTCGACCGCCAGGGCAAACAGCGGCGGCAGCAGCGCGGCCACCGAGCTGGCCCGCCGCGCGTTGTCCTGCGTCAGCTGCGCCAGCCGCTCCTGGTAGGCGCGCAGCCGCAGCTGCTGATCCGGCGCGACCAGCGCGGCGCGCAGCCGCGGCATGGTGTCGGGGTCGATGCGGTAGCTGACCGTCAGCGCGTCCGGCGCGATGGCCACGCCCTCGATCCAGTGCAAGGCCAGCCAGGCATCGGCCTGCAGGCCGCGCCGCGCGGCCAGCGCACGCAGCAGCGGCCACGCCACGGCGTCGGGCAGCGGCAGCCGCCCGACCTGCAGCCGTTCCAGCTGAGGGATGCCGGCTGCCTGGCGCAGCACCACGTCGACATTCAGCCAGCGCCCCCATGGCGCGGCGAAGCTGGCCTGCAGCAGCAGCCGGCCCGTCTGCAGGCTGACCTGCGCATCCGCGCCCAGCCAGCGGCGGGCCGCATGCTGCACCAGCAGGTCGACATCGCGCTCGCTCAGCGACAGCGCTCGCGGCTGCCCCGGCGGCAGGTGCCGCGGGTCGTGCTGCCGCACCAGGTTGACCGCGCGGTCGACATCGGCGGTCGACACGCTGTCGCGGCGCGGCACCTGCGGCTGGCCCTGCAAGGCCAGCGCCAGCACCAGCAGCGCCGCGAGCAGCAGCGCGGCGAGAGCCAGGCACAGCCAGGAGGCGAATCGGCGCATGGGACCGGAGTCTGCCAGCACTGGCCTTTACAGCAGCCAGTCGATGGGCAAGCCCGCCAGGAAACCCACCTGAAAGCGCTGCCAGAAGGTGGTGTGCGGATCGACGTCGTACACCGTGACCGCGCCGGACGGGTCGCGCTCCAGCCATTGCAGGTTCTGGCCATCGGGCGCCAGGCGCAGCTCGTAGGCGATGGCCGGCACGACCTGGTCGAAGAGCTCGGCCTGGCGTGCCGCGGCCACCCGGCTGTCGAGCACCAGGCCCATCTCGGTATTGAGGCGCGCCGAGCGCTCGTCGAAGTTGTACGACCCGATGAAGAAGCGCTGGCCGTCCACCGCATAGGCCTTGGCATGCAGCCCCGACACCTTGGCCGGCCCGAAGCGGCCGCGCACGCGCAGCGAGGTGTCGGCGGCGGTGGGCTTGAGCTCGTACAGGTGCACGCCGGCACGCAGCAGGTCGTGCCGCCGCTTCAGGTAGCCGGCATGCACCACGCGCTCGTCCGACGACGCCAGCGAATTGGTCAGCACGCGCACCTGCACGCCGGCCTGTGCCAGTTCGGTCAACGCCGCCGTGCCTTCGGCGCCGGGCACGAAGTAGGGCGAGAAGATGTCCAGCCGGCGCT
>JAHBZS010000041.1 GCA_019635285.1 Rubrivivax sp.
AGCCTGGGCGGCAGAAATCGGCGCCCGCGCCGAGGTGGCCAAGGCCGCTGGCGTAGGCGCGTCGCGCAGCGCGGGCTCGCCGCCCAGGCTCCTAGGAAGCCAGTAGCGCACTGAAGCGCGGCAGGTCGACGTTGCCGCCGCTGACGATGACGCCGACACGCTGGCCGCGCAGGTCGACCGCGCCCTGCAGCACCGCCGCCGCGGCCAGGCAGCCGGTGGGTTCGACCACCAGCTTCATGCGCGTGGCGAAGAAGCGCATGGTCTCCACCAGCTGCGCATCGCTGACCGTCAGCACGCCCTTGACCAGCGCCTGGATCACCGGAAAGGTGAGCAACCCACTGGACTGCGTCTGCGCACCGTCGGCAATGGTGCGCGGCGTGTCGATGCGCACGATCTCGCCGCGCTGCAGGCTCTGCTGCGTGTCGTTGCCGGCCTCCGGCTCGACGCCGTACACCGCCACGTCGGGCAGCAGATGCCTGGCGGCGACCGCGCAGCCGGAGATCAGGCCGCCGCCGCCGACGCACACCAGCAGCGCATCCAGCGAGCCCGCGTCCTCGATCAGCTCCAGCGCCGCCGTGCCTTGCCCGGCCATCACGTGCGCATGGTCGAAGGGCGGGATCATCGTCATGCCGCGCTCGTCGGCCAGGCGGCGGCACAGGGCCTCGCGGTCCTCGGTGTAGCGGTCGAAGAGCACGACCTCGCTGCCGGCCACGCCCTGCTGGTAGCCGCGTGTGGCGTCCAGCTTGGCTTGCGGTGCGTCCTGCGGCATGACGATGACCGACGGCATGCCCAGCAGCCGCGCCGACAGCGCCACCGCCTGCGCATGGTTGCCCGAAGAGAACGCGATCGCGCCGGCGCGCCGCTGCTCGGGCGTGAACTGGCTCAGCGCGTTGTAGGCCCCGCGGAACTTGAACGCACCCATGCGCTGCAGGTTCTCGCACTTGAAGAACAGGCTCGCGCCGCTGATCGCGTCGGCGCTGCGCGAGCGCAGCACCGGCGTGCGGTGGGCCTGGCCGGCCAGGCGCTGCGCAGCTTGCCGGATGTCGTCGAAGTCGATGGCCAGCGTCATCGCGTCACTCCGCATCCTGGAAGGCGCCGGCGCGGTAGGTCAGCACCAGCGTGTCGCGTTGCGCCGGCAGCGCCGGGTCGAGCGGCTGGATCGGCGTGGTCTCATGGATCACGCGGGCGTCGTCCAGCAGCAGCACGCTCCACGGTTCGGCCAGCGTGAAGCGCAGCCCTTGCGGGCCGCGGGCATCGAAGACGCGCGTCTCGCCGCCCCTGACGTTGCGCCGCGCCACCAGGATCACCGCCACCAGGTCCACGCCATCGCGATGCGCGCCCTCGGGCGTCGGCCGGCCGATGCCCTCGTCGCCGGTTTCGATGCGAAAGGTGTGCGCCTCGACAAACCAGCGCTGGCGGCCCTGCAGCGCGCTGGCGCAGCCGCCCAGGGCGCCGAGCAGCCGCGCCCAGGCGGGGTCGTCGGTAAGCGCCTGCAGCAGTGGCTCGAACCAGCGTTCGATGCCGCCATGCAGCGCGTTGTATTCGACCGGCTGCCAATGCGCCCGGTGCGGCACGGCCTGCACCGAGGCCCCGTCGACGGTGAAGCTGCCATGGCGACGGCGCCGGTAGCGCCCGCCGTCGCGCAGATAGCGGTCGCTGGGCAACGCGTCCCAAAGGCTGTTCCAGGAGGCCAGTTGCGCCGATGCAACTGTGCTCAGCGCCGACAGCGACGCCGCATCCAGCACGGCATATCCTGCACTGCGCAGCTGCGCGTCCAGGTCGGACAGGGCGGTCAATGGCGGTGGATTCATCGCGGCGATTGCGTCATGCAAAAAATGCGCAGCCTAGGGCTGGTGGGCCAACTCTAATCGCTGTCAGCCACGGAGCAATCCGCCACGTTAACCTCTCGAAGGTTGTACGGGACACGAACCCTTTCCATGAACGTCTGCACATTGGCCGAACAAAGCGCTTTGACCCTGGTCGACATCGTCGAGTTGAAATGGATGTTGGCGGGCGAAGGCTTGCATGTGCACGTCGAGAAGCTGCAGTCCGACCCGTGTTACGCACGCGAATGCCTGCTCGCCGCCGAGCGCTCGGAGAACGCCACGGTGCGCCAGCTGGCCTCCAAGCTGCGGGCGCGGGTCGACAAGCCGTCCGCCGACTGACCCTGCTTCAAGGCCCCGCGTAGCGCGCCCTGGCCAGCGCGGCGCCTTGCGCCAGCGCCTCGAGCTTGCGCTCGGCCAGCGCACGGTGCATCGGCGCCAGGCCGCAGTTGGTGCAGGCGATGAGGCGTTCGCGCGGCACGTACTGCAGGGCCCGGCCGATCGTGTCGGCCACCTCCTCGGCCGACTCCACCTGGTCGCTGGCCACGTCGATCACGCCGACCATCACGTCCTTGCCTTGCAGCAAGCCCATCAGCTGCGGCGGCACGTGCGAATGCACGCATTCCAGGCTGACCTGCTGGATCGAGCTGCGCGCCAGCAGCGGAAAGATCTTCTCGTACTGGCGCCACTCCTCGCCCAGCCCCTTCTTCCAATCGACGTTGGCCGGGATGCCATAGCCGTAGCAGATGTGCACGGCCGTCGTGCAGCTCAGGCCCTGCGCCGCCCGCTCCAGCGCGGCCAGCCCCCAGGTGCCGACCTCGTCCATGTAGACGTTGAAGGCCGGCTCGTCGAACTGCACGATGTCCACGCCGTCGGCCTGCAGCGCCAGCGCCTCCTGGTTCAGCAACTCGGCGAAGGCCATCGCCAGCCTGGCGCGGTCGCCGTAGAAGCGGTCGGCCACGGTGTCGACGATGGTCATCGGGCCGGGCAAGGTGAACTTGATGCGCCGCGTCGTGTGCGCGCGCAGGAAGCGCGCCTCGGTCGCATGCACCCGCCCCTTCAGCGTCAGCGCCGCCACCACCTGCGGCACCATGGCCTTGTAGCGGTCGGCGCGGATGCCCATCTCCACCTTGTGCGCGAAGTCGATGCCCTCGACCTGCTCCAGGAAGCCGTGCACGAAGTGCTGCCGCGACATCTCGCCGTCGCCGATGATGGCCAGCCCCGCATCCTCCTGCGCCTTGATCCACAGCAGCGTGGCGTCGAGCTTGGCCTGCTGCAGCGCGTCGCCTTCGCTGCGCCACTGCGGCCACAGCTTCTGCGTCTCGGCCAGCCAGGCGGGTTTGGGCAGGCTGCCGGCGATGGTGGTGTCGAACATGCGTGTTTCCTTCTTCATTCTGCTCCGGCGCGGCCGCTGCCAGCTGCTTGCGCAAGCCCAGGCGCACCGGGCCATACCCCCCGCGACGGCGAGGCCTTGCGCACGTTTCTCGTTCCGCGGAGCGCCTACTTGTCGCCCGTCGCGCCACGGCCGCTTCGTGCATTCTCCACGCTGGCCGCAGCCGGCCGCTACGCGGCGCAGAAGGGCGGGCCGCATCCCCTAGACTGCGCCGTCGCGCCGATCCCCACCAGCATGCCGGAACACGTCGAATCCCCGTCCGCGGCGGCCGCAGCGGACACGGCCCGCGGGCTGGATGCCGCCGCAGCCCTGGCGCTGTTGCAGCACGCGCCCGGGGCCATCGCGCTGTGCGACGCCCACGGCCGCATCGACTGGTGCAACCGCGGGCTGCTCCAGTTGGCCTGCGGCGCGCACGCCGAAGGCCGCGGGCAGGATCTGGCCACCCTGCTCGGGCTGGCCGAGGCCGAGGCCCAGCCACTGCGCGACGCATTGCGCTCCGATCAGGACGGCGACCTGCCGGACATGCCGCTGGGCGGCGGCTGGTGGCGCGCGCACCTGAGCCGGCTGCCCGACGGGCGCCGCGCCGTGTACTGGCAGCCGGTCGACGAGCTGCGCCAGCAGGCCACCGAGGCCGGCCACCTGGCGGAGCTGCTCGACCTGACGCAGGACTTCGGGCGCCTGGCCGTGTGGGAGCGCGACCTGCATTCCATGCGGGGCCGCTGGGACCGCCACATGTACCGCATGTGGGGCCTGTCGGAACACGACGACGCCCCCGACTTCGAACGGGCCGCTCAGTCGGTGCTGCCTGAAGACCGGGCGGGCCTGCGCCAGGCCTTCCGCGATTCGCTGCAGCGCGCAGGGACCTATGCACACCGCTACCGGGTGCGCGCCAGCGACGGCGTCGTGCGCCAGCTGCATTCGCACTGGACGGTCAGGAACGGCCCCAGCGGCCTGCCCGAACGCGTGCTCGGCATCGTGGTGGACGACACCGAGGCCTGGCAGCTGGCGCGCGCCCACGCCGAGACTGCCGAGCAGCTGCAGCTGGCGCTGCAACTGGCGGACATCGTCGTCTTCCGCCATGACCTGCAGAGCGACCGCATCACGCTCAGCGGGCGCGCATTCGAGCTGCTGGGCCTGACGGACGTGCCCGGCGATCTGAGCATCGAGGCGCTGCGCGCGATGGTCCACCCCGACGATCGGCCGCTGCTGCGCGCCAGCCTGGAGCAAGCGCTCGCCAGCGGCCAGCCGGTGGACGTGGAGACCCGCTTCGGGCATGCCGATGGCAGCTGGCGGCACGTGCTCACGCGCCGCATCGTGCAGCGTGACGGCGCAGGCCGGCCGACGGCCCTGCTGGGCGTGGGCCTGGACCTGAGCGACCGCGTCGCCAACGACAAGCGGCAGACCGAACTGATGCGCCAGTTCGAACTGACGACACGCGCCGCCGGCATCGGCTACTGGAGCGTGGAGGCCGAGACGCGGCGTGCGCGCTGGAGCGAGCAGACCTTCGTCCTGCACGGGCTGCCGCCGCAGGCCCAGGCCTTGTCGTCACGCGAATGGCTGGATCGCTTCGTCCATCCCGACGACCGCGATGCCGTGCGCCGGCGCTACCGCGCCTGGGTCGCCGGCGGCGCCCCGCACCTGATGCAGGAGCTGCGCATCGTGCGCAGCGACGGCGCCATCCGTCACCTGGTGAGCTACTCGCGGCGCGAGGGCCCCATCGGCCGCTACGACTTCTACGGCGTGCTGATGGACGTGACCGAGCGTCGCGCCGCCGAGGCCGCGCTGCACGAGGCCAGCGAGCGCGCGGCGCTGGCCATCCGCGGCGCCGGCATGGGCACCTGGGAACAGGACCTGGGCACCGGCGAGGCGCATTGGGACGAACAGATGTGGCGGCTGCGCGGCCTGGAGCCGCGTGCCCAGGCGCTCACCGTGGACGAGCGCATGGCGCTGGTGCATCCGGACGACCGCGAGGCGACGCTGCGGGAGTTGACGCAGGCCACGCTCGAGGGCCGGCTGTCCAACCTGGAGTACCGCGTGCGCTGGCCGGACGGCCAGTGGCGGCTGATCGCCTCGCGCTCGGCGGCGGTGCGCGACGAGCAGGGCCAGCCGACCCGGCGCATCGGCGTCAACTGGGACATCACCGACACGCGCAGCGCGCTGCTCGCGCGCGAGGAAAAACTGCTGGCGCAGCGCGAGAGCCAGGCCAAGTCGCAGTTCCTGTCGCGCATGAGCCACGAGCTGCGCACGCCGCTGAATGCGGTGCTCGGCTTCGCCCAGCTGCTGATGGCCGATGGCGACCGCAGCTCGGCCGACACGCGCCGGCGGCGGCTGGAGCAGATCCACCGCGCCGGCCAGCACCTGCTGTCGCTGATCGACGACGTGCTCGACCTATCGAGCCTGGAGGACGGCGAGATGCGTATCGGCGACCAGCCAGTGCCGCTGGCGGCGCTGGTGGCCGAGACGCTGCCCCAGGTGGAAGCGCAGGCGCGGCAACGCCGCATCACGCTGCGCAGCGGCACGCTCGACGGCGTGGCCCGCGCCGATGCCGCGCGCCTGCGCCAGGTGCTGCTGAACCTGCTGACGAATGCCGTCAACTACAACCGCGAGGGCGGGCAGGTGCTGGTCGAGGCGGAAGCGCTGGACGGCCAGGCCGTGCTGCGCGTCAGCGACAGCGGGCGCGGCATGAGCGAAGCCCAGTTGCAGCATGCCTTCGAGCCCTTCAACCGGCTGGGCCGCGAGAACGAGGGCATCGAAGGCGCCGGCATCGGCCTGGCCATCGTCAAGGCGCTGGTCGAGCGCATGGGCGGCAGCGTGCAGGCGCGCAGCGTGCCCGACGAGGGCAGCGTGTTCGAGGTGCGCCTACCGGCCGCTCCGGGCGACGATGCCCCCGCGACGGATGCCGAGCGCGGCCCCGCCGAGGTGGCGGCGGCCCCGCGGGAGCGCCCGAAGCGCCTGCTCTACATCGAAGACAACCCGGTCAACCTGCTCATCGTGCAGGAGCTGCTGTCGCAGCGGCCCGACCTGGAGCTGGACACGGCCACCGACGGCACCTCGGGCGTGGGCCTGGCGATGCGCCGGCAGCCCGACCTGATCCTGGTGGACATGCAGCTGCCCGACATCGACGGCCACGAAGTGCTGCGGCGGCTGCGCGCCGACGCCGGCACCGCGGGCATCACCTGCGTCTCGCTGTCGGCCAACGCCATGCCCGACGACATCGACCGCGCGCTGCGCGCCGGCTTCGCCGACTACTGGACCAAGCCGCTGGACCTGCACCGCTTCATGCGGTCGCTGGACAGCATCTTCGGCACGCCGGCCTGAGCCGCGGGCCAGCCCGCGCGTCAAGCCGGCTCGAGCAGCCCGCGCTTGCGCAGCAGCGGCTCCACCGTCGGGCCGCGGCCGCGGAAGGCGGCATAGGCGGCGCCGGGCTCCAGGCTGTTGCCGCTGGCA
Source organism: Rubrivivax sp. (assembly GCA_019635285.1). Taxonomy (GTDB): domain Bacteria; phylum Pseudomonadota; class Gammaproteobacteria; order Burkholderiales; family Burkholderiaceae_C; genus Rubrivivax. Next base: position 6,664 of record JAHBZS010000041.1, read on the forward strand.
TAGACGAAGCGGCGCAGCCGTACCGCCACCTGCGGATCGAAGGGGTCGCCGGCTTCCTTGAAGGCCTCGAAGCCGTCGGCATCCAGCACCTCGGCCCACAGGTACACGTAGTAGCCCGCGGCATAGCCGGAGCCGGAGAACAGGTGCTGGAATTGCACCAGCCGGTGGTTCATGCCGACGCCGTCGGGCAGGCCGCGGCGCTGCAGCTCGGCGGCCTCCCAGGCGCTGAGGTCGGCGGGCAGCTGCTCGCGCGGCAGCGCGTGCACCGCCATGTCGGCATAGGTGCTGGCGCAGTAGCGCACCGTCTCGTAGCCCTGGTTGAAGCGTCGCGCCGCATGCAGCCGCTCGATCAGCGCGTCGGGAATCGGCTCGCCGGTCTGCCAGTGGCGGGCATGCTGCTTCAAGACCTGCGGCTCGCTGATCCAGTGCTCGTACAGCTGCGAAGGCAGCTCAACGAAATCCTTCAGCACCTGGGTGCCCGACAGCCGCTCGTAGTGCACGTCGGACAGCATGCCATGCAGGCCATGGCCGAACTCATGGAACAGCGTGCGCGCGTCGTCCAGCGACAGCAGCGTCGGCGCGCCCGGGGCGCCCTTGGCGAAGTTGTTGTTGTTCAGCACCACGGCGATGGCGCTGCCGCCGCCGGGCTCGTTGCGGCTCTGCAGCCGCAGGGTGCTCATCCACGCGCCGCTGCGCTTGCTGGCGCGCGCAAAGTTGTCCTGCAGGAAGATCGCCACCAGCTGGCCGGCGGCATCGTGCACCTCGTAGGCCTTGACGTCCGGGTGGTACACCGGCAGGTCCTCGCGCAAGCTGAAGCGCAGGCCGAAGAGCCGCTGCGCGCAGTCGAAGGCCGCCTGCACGACCTGCGGCAGCGGGAAGTAAGGCTTGATCTGCGCATCGTCCAGCGCGTAGCGCTGCTGGCGCACCTTCTCGGCCCAGTAGCGCCAGTCCCAGGCTTCGATCGGCTGGTCGGCGATGCCTTGCTCGCGCATCACCTGCTGCAGCTCTTCGTGCTCGCGCTGCAGCGCCGCCAGCGCGCGCGGCCACACGTCGTCGAGCAGCTTGTACACCGCGGCCTGCGTGCCCGCCATGGTGTCGGTGAGCGCGTAGTCGGCGTAGCTGGCGTGGCCGTGCAGCGCCGCCTGCTCGGCGCGCAGCTTTAGGATGCTGCGGGCCACCGGTCGGTTGTCGTGCTCGCCCGCATGCTCGCCGCGCGTGACCCAGGCGCGCCAGGCCTGCTCGCGCAGGTCGCGGCGTTCGGAGAAGGTCAGGAAGGGCACGATCAGCGAGCGCGACAGCGTGATCACATGCCCGTCCGGCTGCCCGCGGTCGATGGCCGCCTGGCGCGCGGCATCGCGCAGCGACTGCGGCAGCCCGGCCAGGTCGGCCTCGCCCTGCAGCGGCAGCTGGTAGCCGGCTTCGTCGTGCAGCACGTTCTGGCCGAACATCGTGGTCAGCTCGGCCAGCCGCTCCATCACCTGCGCATAACGCGCCTGCGCCTCGGGCGCGAGCTTGGCACCGGAGCGCACGAAGTCCAGATGCGTGCGCTCCAGCAGGCGCAGCTGTTCCGGCGTCAGCGGCAGCGTGGCGCGCTGCTCGTACAGCGCATCGACGCGCGCGAACAGCGCGGCATGCATGAACACCGCGCTGTAGTGCGCGGCCAGCGGCGCCGCCAGCTCGCGCTGCACCGCCTGCAGTTCGGGCGAGGTGTGCGACGCCGTCAGGTTGTAGAACACCGACTCGATGCGCGCCAGCAGCCGCGCGCAGCGGTCGAAGGCGGCGATGGTGTTGTCGAAGCTGGGCGGCGCCGCCTGCGCCGCGATGGCGTCGAGTTCGCCGCGATGCACGCGCATCGCCTCGCTCAGCGCGGGGGCGAAGTGTTCGGGCCGGATCTGCTCGAAGGGCGGCAGGCCGTGGGGCGTGTCCCAATCCTGCAGCAGCGGCGAGGTCGAAGTCGGTGGGCTGGCGCGCTGGTCCATGGGCAAAGGCCTCGATACGGGGCGCCCATCATGCCACCGCGCCGGCGCTGGAATAATCTCAGGGATATGACCCAGCCCACCCCCCTTCACGAGCTCATCGCCCGCCGCCGCGTCGGCACCGACAAGGTGTCGTTCTCGGTCACCGAAGACTGGCAGCAGGGCCGCACCTGCTTCGGCGGCCTGATCTCCACGCTGGCCGTGCAGGCCATGCGCGACGTGGCCGGCCATGCGTGGCACGCCGATGCCGGCCTGCGCGGCCTGCAGACCTGCTTCGTCGCGCCGGTGCTGCCCGGCGAGGTGCAGATCGGCGTGCAGCTGCTGCGCCAGGGCCGCAACGTGTGCCAGGTGCAGGCACAGGCGCTGCAGGGCGGCGAGGTGGCGGCGGTGATGATCGGCGTGTTCGGCGCCGATCGGCCGTCGAGCCTGCAAGCGCGGCTGCCGCAGCGGCCGGCGCCGCGCCGCGAGGCGCAGGACATCCCCCCGCCGCCGCCCCCGCCGCCGGGCGCGCCCGTCTTCCTGCAGCACTTCGACATGCGCTGGGCCGACGGCCCGCCGCCCTACAGCGGCGGCAGCGGCTTTTCCACCTGCATCCACCTGCGCCTGGCCGAGGGCGAAGCCGCCGGGCTGGCCGCTGCATCCTTGGCCGGACTCTCGACCGAGCTGCAGACGGTGCTGCTGGCCGACCTGCCGCCGACGCCGGTGGTCGGCCACCTGACGAAGCCCAGCGCCAACAGCTCGGTGACCTGGGCGCTGGAGCTGCGGCCGGTGGGGCCGCAGGCGCCGCAGGGCTGGTGGCGGGCCGACAACGAGTCGTTGATGGTCGACGGCGGCTACGTCAACCACCGCTCGCAGCTCTGGGCGCCCGACGGCCGGCTCGCCGCCTACGGCAGCCAGGTGGTGGCGGTCTTCGGTTGACCTCGGCCACCGCCCACGGCCGTCGGCCTCGCCCGGGACGGGGCCCTGCCGGCGGACCGGCCGAGCCGAATCTGCGCTGCTCGCGCGAGGCAGCCGCGGCGGCCGGGCAAAGCGCGCGCCGCGATGGCGCTTGACCCCACGCCGTCGCTGCGCCGGCAGGCGCTGCACTGGTTGCGCTGCGCCGACACCCGGGACAAGGCGCAGGGCACACGCGGGCTCGACCTGCACGGCAGCATCGACGCAGCCGAGCTCATCGACGAGCCGCCGGGCATCCCCGGCCGCCCGCCGCGGCCGCGCCTGGTGCCGCACGTGCAGCTGAAGCCGCGCTCGGTGCACACCCCCGCCGGCCGCGCGGCGCTGCTGCATGCGCTGGCGCACATCGAGCTCAACGCCATCGACCTGGCGCTGGACGTGGTGTGGCGCTTCGCCGGCCTGCCCGAAGACTTCTACCGCCAGTGGCTGCAGGTGGCGCGCGAGGAGGCGCTGCACTTCGAGCTGCTGCGCGACCATCTGGCGACGCTGGGCCACGCCTATGGCGACTTCGACGCGCACGACGGCCTGTGGCAGATGGCCGAGCGCACGCGCCACGATGCGCTGGCGCGCCTGGCGCTGGTGCCGCGCACGCTGGAGGCGCGCGGGCTCGACGCTTCGCCTGCCGTCAAGGCCAAGCTGCTGTCTGCCGGCGACGTGCGCGGCGGCGAGATCCTCGACCTCATCCTGCGCGACGAGATCGGCCACGTGGCCGTCGGCAACCACTGGTACCGCTGGCTGTGCGCGCAGCGCGGGCTGGACCCGCTGAGCACCTACGCGGCGCTGGCGCAGGAGCACGGCGCACCCCGGCCGCGCGGGCCCTTCAATCTGCAGGCGCGGCGCGCCGCCGGCTTCAGCGACGACGAGCTGGCCTCGCTGGGTAGCATCGGGCCCTGACTTCACCAGCAGGCGTTCGGCCCCATGCGCATCTTCGTCGCCGGCTTCCAGCACGAGACCAACACCTTCGCGCCGACGCCCGCCGACTGGCCGGCCTTCGAGAGCGGCTCGTCCTTCCCGGCCTTCAGCCACGGCGACGCGATGCTCGAGCGCCTGGGCGGCACCAGCCTGCCGATGGGCGGCTTCATCCGCGAAGCGCGCCGCCGCGGCTGGACGCTGCGGCCGTCGGCCTGGGCCGGCGCCAGCCCGTCCGCGCACGTCACGCGCGACGCCTTCGAGCGCATCGCCGAGCACATCGTCGGCGACGCCGGCCGCGGCGGCTTCGACGCGATCTACCTCGACCTGCACGGCGCCGCGGTGGCCGAACACGTGGACGACGCCGAGGGCGAGCTGCTGCAGCGGCTGCGCGCGGCCGTCGGCCCGACGCTGCCGCTGCTCACCAGCCTGGACCTGCATGCCAACGTCACGCGCCGCATGCTGCAGCACGCCAGCGCGATGAGCGCTTACCGCACCTATCCGCACATCGACGGCGCCGCCACCGGCGCGCGCTGCGCCGCGCTGCTGGCCGAGCTGTGGTCGCGCGGCAAGCCGTGGCACACGCACGCCATGCGCATCCCCTTCCTGCTGCCGCTGAACGCGCAGAGCACCATGATGCAGCCGGCCGGCGGCGTCTACGAACGCCTGGCCGACCTGGACGAGCGCAGCGGCGTGCGGCTGAGCTTTGCGATGGGCTTTCCGGCCGCCGACTTCGACGAATGCGGCCCGGTGGTCTTCGGCCACGGCCCCGATGCCGAGACCGTGCACAAGACGGTGCAGCGCGTGGCGCACGAGATCATCGAGCTGCGGCCCGAATGGGCGCAGCAGCTGCTCGGCCCGGCCGAGGCGGTGCAGCGCGCGCTGGCCCTGGCGGCGGCCAGCGACAAGCCGGTGGTCATCGCCGACACGCAGGACAACCCCGGCGCCGGCGCCGACAGCAACACCACCGGCCTGCTGCACGCGCTGCGCGCCGCGGGCGCCGGGCGCCGCCATCCCGGCCGGGTGGCGCTGGGCCTGCTGTTCGACCCAGCGGCCGCACGCATCGCCCACCAGGCCGGCGTCGGCGCCGAACTGGAGCTGTCGGTGGGCACGTCGGTGCGCTGCTTCGACGGGCGCTACAGCGACCCGCCGGTGCGCGGCCGCTTCAAGGTGCTGTCCTTGAGCGACGGCGTGGTGCCGCTGCACGGGCCGATGACGGCCGGCGGCACCGTGCATCTGGGCCCGAGCGCCGGCGTGGAGATCGAGGGCATTCGCGTCCACCTGGTCAGCGGCCAGTGCCAGATGCTGGACCTGGACCTGTTCCGCTTCCTTGGCGTCGAGCCCGCGGCGATGAAGCTGCTGGTCAACAAGAGCTCGGTGCACTTCCGCGCGGCATTTGCGCCCATCGCCTCGCACATCCTGGTGGCGGTGGCGCCCGGGCCGATGGCTGCCGACCCGAGCACGCTGCCCTGGAAGCATTTGGGACAAGGGATTGCACTGAAACCCTGAGCCCGCCGAGACTGCGTGCCCACACCCAACGGAGCGCCCATGCCCTCAGCCGCCTTCGAAGCCGCCCTGCCCTTCATCCTGCGCTGGGAGGGCGGCTTCGTCGACCATCCGGCCGACCCCGGCGGCCGCACCAACCGCGGCGTGACGCAGCGCGTCTACAACGCCTGGCGCGCACGCCAGGGCCTGCCCGGCCGCGACGTCAAGCACATCGGCGAGGCCGAGGTGCACGCCATCTACGAGTCGGGCTACTGGGTGCCGCCGCGCTGCGACCTGCTGGCGCAGCCGCTGGACCTGGTGCAGTTCGACACCGCGGTCAACATGGGCCCGGGCCGCGCGGTGCGCTTCCTGCAGCAGGCGGTGGGCTGCGGCGTCGATGGCGACTTCGGCCCGGCCACCGAACGTGCGGTGCTGGCCTGCGACGGCGGCGACGCGGTGGTCACGTACTGCAAGCTGCGCGAGGCCTTCTATCGCGGCATCGTCGCGCGCAAGCCCGAGCAGGGGGTGTTCCTGAAGGGCTGGATGAACCGGCTGAACAGCCTGCGCCGGCAGGCCGGCCTGCCGGGCTTCGAGGCGGCGCGCGGCATGGATTCCGACTTCGGCGACACCGGCTACATCGCCAAGGTGCCGGACATCGGCGAGGATCCGTCCTACGACTTCTGACCCAGGAAAAAGCGCATGGCCCACGTCACCTTCATTCATGGCATCGCCAACAAGCCGCCACCGGCCGACCTGCTGCGCATCTGGCGCGAGACGCTGGCCAACGCGGCCGACCCGCTGCCGCTGGGCGACCTGGGCGTCACCTCGCAGCTGGTGTACTGGGCCGACCTGATGTACGAGCAGCCCGATAGCGACCTCGCCGCGCACGAAGGCGTGCTGGAGAACACGCCCGCCGCGGTGGATGGCGGCGGCGGTGCCAGCGCGCCGCAGCCGCGCAATGCCGACGAGGCCGCCTTCCTGGCCGCGCTGCGCCAGCGCATGAGCGGCCTGTCCGGCGCCGAGATGGCGGCCGCCCCGGACGTGCCGGCGCAGCCGCAGGGCGCACTGGAGCGCGTGCCGCTGCCGTGGTTCCTGAAGAAGCCGATCATGGATGCGTTCCTGCGCGACGTGCACCACTACCTGTTCGACGTGGAGTTCGCGCCGCCCGGGCGCACGCCAGCGGTGCACATCCAGCAGACCATCCGCCAGCGTTTCATCGACGCGGTCTGCGGCAAGGCGGTGACGCGGCCGCATGTGGTGATGTCGCACAGCATGGGCACGGTCATCGCCTACGACTGCCTCAAGCGTGTCGGCGCCTGCGCCGAGGTCGATGGTTTCATCACCCTCGGCAGCCCGCTCGGCCTGGACGAGGTGCAGGACAAGCTGCAGCCCGGCTGGAGCCGCGACAACGGCTTCCCCTTCGAGAAGCTGGGCGCGGGCTGGGTCAACGTCTTCGACCGGCTCGACCCGGTCTGCGGCTTCGACCCGATGCTGGCCAACGACTACCGCAAGGGCGGCGCCAGCGTGGTCGAGGACATCGCCGTGCAGAACGACGGCGCATGGCGCCACTCCATCACCAAGTACCTGCGGCAGCCGACCGTCGCGGGCGCATTGCGGCGCATGCTGCAGCTGGGCTGAGCATGCCCGGCGAGGCCGACGCCGATCAGCTGCGGCAGGCCGCGCGCGCCGCGCTGGAACAGCTGCAGGGCCGCGCGTCGGCCGACGAAGTGCGCGCGGCCAAACCGCTGGTCGAGCGCTTGCGCAACCAGCGCGACTACGAGCTGATGGGCCAGCTGGCCGAGGCGGTGAGCCGCCGCGACCCGCAGGACGCCACCAACCGGCGCCTGTATGCGCAGTACCTGGTCGATACCGGCAAGGCCACCGCGGCCATCGACCTGCTGCAGCCGCTGGCGCGCCGCCTGAAGCAGGACGACCCCGAATGGGCCGAGGCCAGCGGCCTGCTGGGCCGCGCCTGGAAGCAGATCTACTTCGACGCCGGCGACAAGAGCGACGGCGTGGCGCGCGACGCGCTGAAGAAGGCCATCGCCGCCTACCGCGCCCCCTTCGAGGCCCGCGGCAGCCCATGGCACGGCGTCAACCTGGTGGCGCTGCTGGAACGCGCGCGCAGCAGCGGCCTGCGTGCGCCGGCGGGCTTGGACGGCGCGGCCGTAGCGCAACGCGTGCTCACCGCCCTGGAGGCGACGCCCACCGCGCAGCGCGACGCCTGGTTCCTGGCGACGCTGGCCGAGTGCTCGCTGGGGCTGCGCGACTGGAGCGGCATCGAAGGCCGCGTGCGGCAGTACGTGTCCGCACCCGATACGCAGGCCTTCCACGTGGCCAGCACGCTGCGCCAGTTCACGCAGATCTGGAACCTCGAGGCCGAGCCGCGCGGCCGCGCGCTGGTCGACATCCTGCGCGCGCGGTTGATGCAGCTGCAGGGCGCCGAGCTTCGGCTGGCGCCGGCCGAGCTGCAGCGCATCGGCCGGCAGGACGGCGCCCCGGCCTTCCAGCTGGAGGCGGTGCTGGGCCCGAACGGCGCACAGACCTACCGCTGGTGGAAGACCGGCATCGAGCGCGCCGCGGCCGTGGCCTGCGTGCGCCAGCGCCTGGGCGGGCGGGTCGGCACCGGCTTCCTGCTGCGCGCCGGCGACCTGGGGCGCACGCCGGCCGACGAGCTGCTGCTGCTGACCAACTTCCACGTGGTCAACCCGCAGGGCGCGAGCCCAGGGCTGGCACCGGCGGATGCCGAGGTGGTGTTCGAGGCGGCCGATGCCAGCCGCGTCTACGACGTCGCCGAGATCGTCTGGCACTCCACGCCGGACCGCCACGACGCCGCGCTGCTGCGCCTGGCCACGCCGGTGGACGGCATCGCGCCGCTGCCCATCGCCGCCGCGCTGCCGGTGCTGGAAGACAGCGCGCGCGTCTACATCATCGGCCACCCAGGCGGGCGCGACCTGGCCTTCTCGTTCCAGGACAACGAGCTGCTGGACCACGAAGGCCCGCCGCTCGGCCAGCCGGCGATCAGCGGCGTCACGCGGCTGCATTACCGCGCGCCCACCGAGGGTGGCAGCTCGGGCAGCCCGGTGTTCAACTCGCGGCTGTGGCAGGTGATTGCGCTGCACCACGCGGGCGGCAAGATCGGCATGCCCAGGCTCAACGGCCAGGCCGGCAGCTACGGTGCCAACGAAGGCATCTCGCTGCAGTCGATCATCGCCGCGATGCAGGCCGCCTGAAGCCGCATAATGCGGCTGCGAACGCTAGGGGTGTCGGCAGCCGCCGACTGAGAAACACCCTCTGAACCTGAACTGGGTCGTGCCAGCGTAGGGAAGCGATCATCGGCGCACCCCGCGCCGCATGCGCCCCCGTCGTCGGCCGCCCGCCAACCGCCTTGGAAGGACGACGATGACTGCTCAGACGATCGATGCCGCGGCCCTGTGGGCCGACCTGCAGGCCGTGCGCCGGCAAGCGCCGCTGGTGCACAACATCACCAACTTCGTGGTCATGAACTACAGCGCCAATGCGCTGCTGGCGGTGGGCGCGTCGCCGGTGATGGCGCATGCCAAGGAAGAGGTGCAGGACATGGTGGGCATCGCGCAGGCGCTGGTGCTGAACATCGGCACGCTCGAGCCCGACTGGATCGCCTCGATGCGCCTGGCGCTGCAGGCGGCGCGCCAGCGCGGCGTGCCGACCGTGCTGGACCCGGTGGGCGTCGGCGCCACGCCCTACCGCAACGCGGCCATCGGCGAGCTGCTGCGCAGCGGCGCGCCCAGCGTGGTGCGCGGCAACGGCTCCGAGGTGATGAGCGTGGCCGGGCTGGCCGCGGCGACGCGCGGCGTGGATAGCGCCGCGTCCTCGGGCGAGGCGCTGGACGCGGCGCGCGCGCTGGCGCGCGACCTGCAGGCCGTGGTGTGCATCAGCGGCGCCGACGACCATGTGGTGGATGGCGGCGGGCGCTGGGCCACGCTGTCCAATGGCCACCCGTGGATGACCAAGGTCACCGGCGTCGGCTGTTCGGCCAGCGCGCTGGTCGGCGCCTTCTGCGCGGTGCAGGCGGACCGCTGGCGCGCCACGCTGTCGGCGATGGCCGTGCTGGGCGTGGTCGGCGAGCTGGCGGCCGAGCGCACGCAAGCCGCGGGCGCCGGCGTCGGCCGCCTGCAGATCGAGCTGCTGGACGGCCTGCAGCTGCTGGACGAAGCCGCGTTCAAGCAGCGGCTGAAGCTGCAGCTCCATGGCTGAGCCCGCGGCGGCGCGCCTCGCCGGCCTGCACCTGGTGACCGACAGCACGCTGTGCGGCGAGCGTGGGCTGCTCGCCGTCGTCGAGGCCGCGGTGCGCGGCGGCGTGCGCGTGGTGCAGCTGCGCGAGAAGACACTGGCCACGCGGCCCTTCGTCGAACGGGCGCGCGCCTTGAAGGCGCTGCTGCAGCCCTTGGGCGTGCCGCTGATCGTCAACGACCGGCTCGACGTGGCGCTGGCCTGCGGCGCCGACGGCGTGCACGTCGGGCAGGAGGACCTGTCGCCCAAGGACATGCGCCGCTGGATGCCGCAGGGGCTGATCGGGCTGTCGATCGAACGCCTCGACCAGCTCGACGCGGCCGAGCGGCTGCCGGTGGACTATTACGGCGCGAGCCCGGTGTTCGCCACCGCCACCAAGGCCGACGCCGCGCCGGCGCTGGGGCTGGAGGGCCTGCGCGCGCTGCGCGCGCGCACCACGCGGCCGCTGGTGGCCATCGGCGGCATCGGCGCGCACAACGCGGGCGCGGTGATGGCCGCCGGCGCCGACGCCGTGGCCGTGGTCAGCGCGCTGTGCGCCGCGCCCGACCCCGAAGACGCGGCCCGGCGCCTGCGCGCCGCGATGGAGACCACCCGAGCATGAGCGACCCCACCCCTGCCCCGCGCCGCTATGCGCGCGTGCTCAGCATCGCCGGCTCCGACAGCGGCGGCGGCGCCGGCATCCAGGCCGACCTGAAGACCATCGCCGCACTGGGCGGCTACGGCATGACGGCGATCACCGCCATCACCGTGCAGAACACCGTCGGCGTGAGCGCCATCCAGGCGCTGCCGCCGCAGCTGCTGGCGCAGCAGATCGACGCGGTGGCCGAGGACATCGGCGTCGATGCGGTGAAGATCGGCATGCTGCACGATGCCGACGTGGTGCGCGCGGTGGCCGCGGCGCTGCGGCGCCACCGCTTCGCCCATGTGGTGCTGGACCCCGTGATGGTGGCGACCAGCGGCGACAAGCTGATCACCGAAGACACGGTGGCCGTGCTGACCCGCGAGCTGTTCCCGCTGGCCACGCTGATCACGCCCAACCTGGACGAAGCCGGCTGGCTGATCGGCCGGCCCATCGCCGGCGCCGCCGAGCTGGAGCCGGCGGCCCGCGAGCTGCTGGCGCGCGGGGCCCGCGCGGTGCTGGTCAAGGGCGGCCACCTGCCGGGCGAGCAACTGACCGACCTGCTGCTCGAAGCGCCCGATACCCTGAGGCGCTGGCAGGATACGCGCATCGCCACCGCCAACACGCACGGCACCGGCTGCACGCTGTCCAGCGCCATCGCCTGCCAGCTGGCGCTGGGCCTGCCGCTGGCCGACGCGGTGGCTGCGGCCCGCGCCTACGTGCGCGGCGCGCTGGCGGCCGGCGCCGACGTGGCCACCGGCCAGGGCCATGGGCCGCTGAACCACGGCTTTGCGCCGCAGGCGACGCGGGTGCTCGACACGTCGCGGCCTTGACTCAGTCGGCTTCGACCGCTGCGCCTGCGGACCGCGCCGTGGCGCGCGCGATCAACGACTCGTCCGGCACCGCAAGTCGCTCCATCGGCGCCAGCGCTATGGACTCGGCGGCCTTGGGAGACAGGCCCAGTGCAGTGAGCAGCACCGCAGCCACCTGCTCCGGATAGCCAGCCGGCGCCTCGCCGGCCGCCATCCGTGCGATGGCGGACAGTGCGAAGCCACCGATCAGGTCGATGGCCAGTTCGATCGGCAGGTGCCGGAAACGACCCGAGGCCATGCCGGCCTGCAAATGGGGAGGCACGGCCTCGTACATCAGGTTGTTTGGGCTGGCCAGGTGGAAAGCCGCGCCGACGATGAAGCGCGCGAAGAGCGGGAACTGCCGCGCCCGATGCAGGTACAGGCGCATGCCGACCGCCAGGCGCATCGCCGGGTCCTCGTGCTGCTGCACCACGGCTTCGATGTCCGCGATGAGTTCGTTGCTCAGCTCCTCGGCCACAGCGGCCAGCAGCTCGTCGTTGGTGCGGAAGTAGTTATAGAAGGTGCCTTGCGAGACCTCCGCCGTGGCGATCACCTCCTGGATGACGCTGGCGCCGACACCGCGCTCGGCGAAGACCGCCAAGGCGCATTCGACGAGGCGCGCCCGCATGCGCTCGCGCCGCTCGGCGCCCACACGGCTGCGGTGGTCAGGCTTGGGTTTCGTTGGCATGCAAGCAGTTCGGCAAGGGGGTTGGGAAGCCAAGGGTCGTCGTGAGTGTCAGGCCACGCGGGAGGCCTCTGTGATCCACTGCATTCTAGGTGAAAACGAGCATATTGTCATGTTGAGTGATTTGTCATTATGATAGCGCATTGAAGGGACGATCACGCATGACCACCGCCACACTCACCCCCACCATCCCCGAACTGCGCGCACAGACCGTGCGCCTCGGGAGCCGCGACATCCACTACGCCGAGACCGGCACCGGCGCCCCGTTGCTGTTGCTGCACGGCGGCGGTCCGGGCGCATCGGGCGTACCCAACTACGAGCGCAACATCGCTGAGTTGTCGCGCCACTTCCGTGTCATCGTGCCCGACCTGCCCGGCTATGGGCGCTCGACCAAGGGCCTGAGCCGCAGCGACCCGTTCGGCGACTGCGCCGAAGCCATGCTGGCGCTGCTCGACCACCTGAAGCTGCGCCGCGTGGTCGCGGTCGGCAATTCGCTCGGCGGCGCCTGCGCGCTGCGCATGGCGCTGGATCAGTCGCCGCGCATCGCCGGCTTGGTGCTGATGGGGCCCGGCGGTGTCGACACCACCCGCAGCCTGCCAACCGCGGGCCTGAAGCAGCTGCTCGACTACTACAGCGGCGCAGGTCCGACGCGTGACAAGCTGCGCAGCTTCCTTCGCGAGTCCCTGGTGTACGACGGCAGCCGCATCCCCGAGAGCGTGATCGAAGCGCGCTTCCAGGCCAGCATCGACCCCGAGATCGTGGCCCAGCCTCCGCTGGTGCGCCCCAAGGGCTTGCCGAAGTTCCGCCTCGTCGACTTCACGCGCGACCCGCGCCTGCCCGCACTGAAGACGCCGACGCTGGTCCTGTGGGGCACCGAGGACAAAGTCAACCGCCCCAGTGGCGCGCATTCACTGCAACGGCGCATGCCGCATTGCGATGTCTACCTGTTCAACCGCACCGGCCACTGGGTGCAGTGGGAGCGGACCGACGAGTTCAATGCCGCGGTCATCGCCTTTGCGCGTCAACATCTGAAAGGCTGACCATGGACGCCGATCTCATCATCGCCGGCGCCGGGCCGGTGGGCATGTGCGCCGCGATCGAGGCGGCGCGCCGCGGCGTGCGCGTCCTCGTGCTCGAAGCCGGCGCGGCCGACCGGCCCGCCGATGCCAAGTGCAACACCGTGGCCTCGCGCACCCTGGAAACCTTGCGCCGCTTCGGCATTGCCGAGGACGTGCGCGACGCCGGCCTGCCCGACGACTTCCCGACCGACGTGATCTACGCCTCCAGCCTGACCGGCCCCGAGTTCACGCGCATCGGCCTGCCATCGCGTGCCGAGCGCCGTGCTCGCCGCTTCCCCAGTGACTTCCCCGATGCGGCCTGGCGTACCCCCGAACCGTTGGTGCGCGTGAGCCAGATCTACCTGAACCCGATCCTGGCGCGACGCATGCAGGCCACGCCGGGCATCACCGTCCAGTACGACACCCCGGTGCTGGGCTACACGCAGGATGCCGATGCGGTGAGCGTGCGTGTGCGCAGCGCGAACGGTGCCGAGCGCACGCTGCGTGCGCGCTATCTGCTCGGCGCCGACGGCGGCCGCAGCGTCGTCCGCCAGGCCATGGGCGTGCGCCTGCAGGGCGACGCCGAACTGGCCCGCATGCGCTCCACGCTGATCCGCGCACCGGGACTGCAGGCGCTGTTCGGTGCGCGCCGCCCGGCCTGGATGAGCTGGGTCGCCAACCACAAGGTGCGTGGCGTGGTGGTGGCCATCGACGGCGGCGACACCTGGCTGCTGCACCGCCAGTTGCCCGAGGGTGCCAGGAGCGTGGACGCACTGGACCTTCACGGCTCGATCCGCGACGTGCTGGGGGTGGACGCCGACTTTGCTTACGAGGTGCTGCACCACGAGGACTGGATCGGCCGGCGGCTGGTGGCCAGCCGCTTCCGCGACGGCCGTGTCTTCATCGCCGGCGATGCCGCTCACCTTTGGGTGCCCTTCGCCGGTTACGGCATGAACGCCGGCATCGCCGACGGCGTGAGCATCGCCTGGCTCATCGCCAACGTGCTGGAAGGCTGGGCCGACCCCGCGATGCTCGACGCCTACGAGGCCGAGCGCCAGCCGATCACCGAACAGGTCTCCCGCCTGGCCATGCAGAGCATGGTCGACACGGTCGACGCCCTGGGCAAGGGCCCGGTGCCGGCGGCGCTGGCCTCGCGCTACAACCCGGCCGGCATCGCAATGCGCAAGCTCATGGGCAGCAAGCTGCACAAGCTCAACGTCCCGCAGTTCGCGCCCGAAGGCCTGAACTTTGGCTACTACTACGAGGGCTCGCCGGTCATCGCCTACGACGGCGAACCGGCGCCCGGCTACTCGATGGGGCACGCCGTGCCGTCGACCGTGCCCGGCTGTCGCATGCCGCATTTCTGGCTCAGCCCCGACGACTCGGTGTACGACCACCTCGGCCCGGTGTACACGCTGCTGCGCTTCGACCCGAACGTGGCGGTGGACGCGCTGCTGGCGGCGGCCGAGCGCGCGGGCATGCCGCTGAAGCTGCTGGACTTGCCGGCACGTGCCGACGACCCGGCCTTCCGTCACGCGCTGCTGGTCGTGCGCCAGGACCAGCACGTCGCGTGGCGGGGCCAGCGCTTGCCGGCAGACCCTGCCGCTCTGGTGAACCAGCTGTGCGGCCGCACGCCCGGGGCCGTAGCCGACGCCCGCACGCCCCCCCGGGACACCGCCTGACGCCGCTGCGCCGTGGCCGATCAGTTCGGGCGGGCCTTCTTCGACAACAGGAAGACGACCTCGCCCGACTGAGGCGCTGCCATGCCCACATCGGGCAACGCCCATCGTGCAATCCGCTGTCTCCAGCCCCGGTCATTGAACTCCGGCAGGTGCTCGGCCATGTACATCACGTCGAAGCGAGGCAGGATGTAGCTCAGCCAACGACTGGCCGGCATCAGGCTCAGGTGCGCATTGCGGCCATCGGCCAGCTGCTTGCGCGCCGGACGGGTGGCCACCACCAGGAAGGCGAGACGACGCGTGCATCGCACCAGGTCGTCGAACACCGCCTCCAGATGCTCCGGCTCGACATGCTCAAGCACGTCGCCGCACACCACCAGGTCGGCCGGTGCCGGCAGCGCGGCCAAGTCTTCGAAGGCGGGGTCATAGCCCCAGACCTTGATGTCGGGCAATGCCTTGGCAAGCGTCTGCTTGCCGCAGCCGTAGTCGAGCACATCGGACAGGCCATGGCGCTTGACCAGATGCCGCACCAAGGGAGCCCACTGCCGTCCGCTCGTGCCATAGGCAGCACTGCTTCGATGCAGTTCACGATTGAGCGTGCGGTAGTCGTCGCTGATGACGCGCTTGTCTGTCTGGGTGCCATCCATCCCTTGAGCTTTCGTAGCTACCACACGCCCGGGCAGTCACACTGCGACCGAGCCGTCCAGAGGCTGCGCGCAAGGCCTTAAACGCACATTAACTTGCTGGGTCGCTCTCGTCGTGCCAAAGAACGTCGCACGTTGAGACCGCCAGGCACACGGCGAAGCTCTACTGCAGCGCGCCGTCTCTTGGCCGCACCCACAGCGCGGGTGCCCGCAGGCGCCGCGGCGCCAGTACGCATGCGCGGTGCCCGCCGGCACCCGCGGCCGCGGCCCGGCAGCGCCAACTCGCGGTCGGCGGTCGCCTTGCGTCCGCGCGCAGCCCGCCGCGCGACAGGGCGACCGAGCCGCCCCTCGCCCGGTCTCAGCCGGCGGCTTTGAGCATCTGCAGAACCTCGCGGAAGCGGGGATGCTGGCAGCCGCCGAGCCACTCGAACAACACCATCTCGTGCGTCACGATCGTGGCGCCGGCCTGGGCCAGGCGTGCCATGGCGGTCGCATGATCGATCGGCCGGCGTGAACCGCTGGCGCTGGCGACCACCCAGACGCGCTTGTCGGCCCTCAACAGGCCCAGTGCGGTCTGCATCATGCAGACGTGAGCCTCGCATCCGGCGATGACGACATGACGGGCCTTCGGCCTGGCGTCGTGCAGTGCCTGCACCAGGCCGTCTGCACAGGCGTCGAAGTGCATCTTGGCCAACGTGAGGGCACACTCGGACCGGATCGGCTCGACGTTCGGGCCGAGGCCTGCGGGGTTCTGTTCCGTTCCGATGACCGGGATGCCCAGCGCGCGGGCCGCACGCGCCAGCAGCACGCCATGGGCGACCACCTGCTGCGCATCGTGGATGGCGGGCATCAGCCGGGCCTGGTAGTCCACCAGCACCAGCACGCCCGCCCTGGCATCGATCGCATCCATCATCACGCCTTTGCGCCGCGGGAGCTGCGGCTGAGCAGTTGCCGAAGGTAGGCGCCGAACAGGTCCTGCGACGCCTGCTTGAACATGCGGATGCGCCCCGTGTGGCTGAGCACGAGCAGGCCCACGGTGTGCGCGAACAGCGCGGTCACCTCCTCCAAGGCCTGCCGGGCAGACAGGCCCTGCGCTTCTAGCGCGTCCTGGATCGGCCGCAGCGCGTCTCGAAGCCGCACATTCAGCTTCTCGTTCAGCGCAGGCGTCAGCCCCCGCGGACTCATGCCCTGGAACAGGTAGAAGCCCAGGTCCAGGTCGCGTGGGTTCTCGCGATAGAAGTCGAAGAACGCCGTGGCCGCGCCGCGCACCCGCTCGGCATCGCCGGTGCACCTGTGGAGCGCCTGCTGCACGCGCGCGTTGAGGCGCTCCAACGACTCGCCCAGCAGCGCGGCGTAGACCTCTTCCTTGCTGGCGAAGTAGCTGTAGAGAGCGCCGACGGTGTAGCCGGCGCGATGCGCGATGACGCGCATGCTCGTCTTCTCCATGCCCAACTCGAAGAACGCCGAGCGCGCCGCGTCGAGGACCGATTGGCGGCGCACGTCGGCGAGTGCCTGGTTGCGCAGGTCGCGTGGACCGGCATTCGCCTTCTTGGCGGCAGGGCGACGGGAGGCATCGGACGACGCGGCCATGGCACCAGTGTAAACGTTGACGCCACGAATTAAACAACGTTTAATGCAAAAGAATTATGTTCGAACGCACCGGAGGCCCCATGCCCGCACCCACCCACGCTGCCGACGCCGATACCTCCGTCAACACGCTCAAGTTGATGTCCGGCGACGACTACCGGGAGTCGCTGCGCCGCTACCAGCCCACCGTGTTCGTCGACGGCAGGCAGGTGAGCAGCGTGGCCGACGAGCCATCGCTGCGGCCCGGCGTGAATGCCCTGGCCTTCACGTACGACTACGCGCTGCGCCCCGAGGTGGCGCGCATCGCGATGGCGACGCAGTCGCGGCGCCACCGGCTGGTCAACCGCATGCTGCACGTCAACGAGTCGGCCGGCGATCTGCTGAACAAGCTGGAGGCGGTGCGGGCGCTGTGCCAGGAGACCGGCTGCGCCCAGCGCTATCTGGCGCACGACGCGCTGAACGGCCTCGCCCAGGCGACGGCGCGCATCGACGACGCCAAGGGCACGAGCGAACACCGCGCCCGCTTCGAGGCCTACCTGGCCCATGCGCAGGACAACGACCTGGCGCTGGGCATCGCGATGACCGACGCCAAGGGCGACCGCAGCCGCAAGCCCCACCAGCAGGCCAACCCCGACGCCTACGTGCACATCGTCGAACGCAGCGCCAGGGGCATCGTCATCAGCGGCACCAAGGCGATCGTCACCGGCGGCCCCTACATGCATGAGTTGCTGGTGATGCCCAGCCGGAACATGGGGCCCGAGGACGCCGAGTTCGCGGTGTGCTGCGCTGTGCGCGTGGATGCACCCGGCATCACCATCGTCTCCCGCCCCGCGGGGCGGCCCGGCGAGAAGCTGGAGCATGGCGACGCGCCGTTCTCGCGCAAGTACGGGCAAGCCACCGCGGTGGTGATGTTCGACCGCGTCTTCGTGCCCTGGGAGCGCGTGTTCTTTGCCGGCGACTGGGAGCACAGCCACGTGCTCACCTACA
Source organism: Rubrivivax sp. (assembly GCA_019635285.1). Taxonomy (GTDB): domain Bacteria; phylum Pseudomonadota; class Gammaproteobacteria; order Burkholderiales; family Burkholderiaceae_C; genus Rubrivivax. The sequence continues at coordinate 24,367 of JAHBZS010000041.1, forward strand.
GCTATGCCACGCATCACCGCCACAGCTGCATCGCGGCGCGCGCGGGCTTCGGCGACCTGCTGATCGGCGCGGGCGCGCTGATGTGCGAGGCCAACGGCCTGGACCCGAGCCGGAAGAGCAACCTGCGCGACCCGATGGTGGAGCTGATCACCATCGTCGAAAGCTTCTTCGCCTGCGGCGTGGCCGCGAGCGTCTACGCCGAGCGCGATGCGCACAGCGGCTCGTTCATGCCCGAGCCGGTGTTCAGCAACATCGGCAAGCTGTTGCTGGCCACCAAGATCTACGACATGCACCGCCTCGCCCACGAGGTGTCGGGCGGGCTGATCGTGGCGCTGCCGGGGCCGGACGAAGACCACAACCCGGCAACGGCCGCCAGGCTGTCCGAGGTGCTGCAGGCCGCGCCCGACATCCCGTACGACAAGCGCATCCAGACCGCACGCTTCATCGAAGACCTGACGGCGTCGTACCAGGGCGGCTGGTATTCGCTGATCAGCCTGCACGGCGGGGGTTCGCCCGCGGCGATGAAGCAGGAAATCTGGCGCAACTATCCGGTCGGCTCGAAGGTGGAACTGGTGGAGCGGCTGCTCGAACGCGGGGTGCTGCACGACGAGACGCGCGCCATCACCCGGAACCGGCAGCCGGGCAAGTGCTGCGACACCGGCTGCACGACCCCGGGCCAGCCGATGATGGTGGCGCTGCCGGCCAGCCGCAAGGGCGGCGTGGCCGCTTGAACGACCGCTTCTGCGGCGTACCGTCGCGTAGACCGCTTCTGCTGGGTCGCGGGCGTGCCGTGACGGCCCGTCGGCGAACGACGCGCTCCGGCCCCGTGCCGCCACCGAGCGGCCTGGGCTGGGTCGCCGGGCCGTCACCCCCTGGGGTGATGCTGCGCGTGCAGCGTCTTCAGCCGCTCGCGCGCCACGTGGGTGTAGATCGTCGTCGTCGAGATGTCGGCGTGGCCCAGCAGCATCTGCACCGCGCGCAGGTCGGCGCCGTGGTTCAGCAGGTGCGTGGCGAAGGCATGGCGCAGCGTGTGCGGCGACAGCGGCGCATGGATGCCGGCCTTCAGCGCGTAGTGCTTGATCAGCTTCCAGAACATCTGCCGCGTCATCGCCGCGCCGCGCGTGGTGACGAACAGCGCGTCGCTGCCGCGGCCCTTCAGGATGGCGCCGCGCGCTTCGGCCAGGTAGCGCCGCACCCAGGCATGCGCCTCGGCGCCGAAGGGCACGAGGCGTTCCTTCGAGCCCTTGCCGGTGACGCGCAGCGCGCCTTCGTCCAGGCTCAGGTAGACGGTCTTCATGCTCACCAGTTCGCTGACGCGCAGGCCGCTGGCGTACATCAGTTCGATCATCGTGCGGTCGCGCAGGCCCAGCGGCGTGTCCGGGTCCGGCGCGTCCAGCAGCGCCTCGACCTGCGCCTCGCTCAGCACCTTGGGCACGCGCAGCGGCGTGCGCGCGGCCAGCAGCTTCAAAGTGGGGTCGGCATCGACCAGTTGCTCGCGCAGGGCCCAGCGCCAGAAGCGCTTGAACACGCTGAGGCGGCGGTTGGCGGTGGATGCCCGCGTGGCCGCATGGCGCTCGGCCATGTAGGCCAGCAGGTCCACCTCGCGCGCCTGCAGCAGGCTGCGGCCCTCGGCGGCGTCCAGCCACTGCGCCAGCAGGCTCAGGTCGCGGCGGTAGGCGGCCAGTGTCTGCGCGGACAGGCCGTCCTCGATCCACAGCACGTCGATGAAGCGCTGGACGACCTCCGCGCCGGGCTGCGAGGTGCCGGCTATTCGAGCACCAGCTTCTGCTTCGCGACCACGTCCTTGTAGACGTTGAACTCGGCGGCGATCTGCGCGGCGAATTCGGCCGGCGTGTTGCCGATGATCAGCGAGCCGGTGTCCTCGATGCGCTTGCGCACCGCCGGGTCCTGCAGCGTCTTCACCACCAGGCGGATCGGCTTGCTCGGATAGGCCTGCGCCAGCGCCAGCGTCGGCGCCAGGGCCGCCGCGGCCAGGAGGGTCTTCAACTGCTTGTGCGACATCGTCGGTGTCTCCGGTAGCCCATGGGATCGTGACCCATTGTGGCAAAGCTCGGTCCGCGCGCGTCTCAGGGTTGTCGCAGGGCCTGTGTGGCCATCAGGGCCTGGCGCGCGCGCAGCACCTTCTGCGCTTCGAGCACCCAGTGCTTCTTGATGTGGAACCACACGTCCGCGGCCCACAGGCTGTTGTCGGTGGAGGCCGCGCCGGCCGGCAGCGGCGGCACCTGCCCGGGCGCGTAGGCGTTGAGCCAGGCGCGCATCGCCGGGTCGCGCGCCAGGTGCGAGGTGGAGGGCACGAACACGTGCGAATACTCGATGGGCAGCTCGACGTTGCGCACCACCGCCTTGCCGGTGGCGCGGTAGTGCTTGCTGGCCCCCGGCAGGTCCCAGGCCACCAGGTCCAGCGCGAGCATGTAGCCGGTGAAATCGTCCACCGTGTCGGGGATCGCACGCAGCCGCCGCGCCATGCTCCACTGGTTGGGCAGCATCAGCGCCGCGCCGCCCGAGCCGACCACCGACGCATAACCCACCTCGAGCCCGACCACCGGACGCTCGGCCCCCGTGAAGGGATCGACGATGTGCGTGCGCGGCTCGGCGTGGCCGCTCAACGGGTTCCATACCGGGATCGGGCCGTCGTCGCCGGCCAGGTCGTACAGCACCTTGACCAGCTGGATGCCGCCCTGGCTGTGGCCGATCATCATCGGCATCATCGCCTCGTGCTCGTAGTACCAGGCCAGCAGCCCGGCGATCTGCGGGCTGGGCTCGTAGGGGCTGTGCGTGCGGCGCCCGTCGCCGGGATGCCGCAGCCGCGCTTCGGGATAGCCCATGCCCACCAGGAAGCGCGCGAAGGACTCCATCACCAGATGCACCGGATAGATGCCGCCATGCAGCAGCACGATGCGCGGCGTCGGCCCGGCAGCCAGTAGCTGGCGCACGTCGCTGTCGGACACCTGCGACGGGTCGAGCGCCAGGATGCGCGCCTGGATCTGCGCGTCCGGCGCCGGCGTCGCCAGCAGCGCCTGCGTTCCGGTCTTCGACGCGGCCTCGACCGCCGTCGGCGCCGGCGGCGCCACCACCGTGGCGCAGCCAGCCAGCACCAGCCACAGCGCCAGCGCCGCCGCGCGCAGCGCGAGCCTCACGAGGCGACCACCGTGGTCGGCGGCGCGGCCGAGGGCTCGCACGACGGAGCGGACGACAGCTCGGACGAGCGCGCGACGTGCTGCAACAGATTCGCGGCCAGCCGCTCCACCGTCTCGCGCGGGAAGGCACTGGTGCGGAAGGCCAGGCCCAGCTGCAGTTCATCGTGCGCCTGCGTCACCGCCAGCACCAGCGGACACAGCGGGCCGGTGGGCACGGCACGCAGGTAGCCGAAGCGGCGCGCCGGCGCGCCGCCGTCCCGGGCCCACAGGCGGTTCAGGTCGACCGAGGTGATGCCGGCCTGCACCGGGAAGTGCTTGGCGTAGAAGCCGTCGCGCTGCGCCGGCGTCAGCAGCCGCCGCAGCGGCACCGACAGCGCCAGCCCCAGCAGGCTGTGCAGGTACAGATGCCGGCGCTGGATGTGCTGGCTCTGCTGGTGCACGTCGCCGGCCAGCTGGCGCAAGGCGATGCCTTCGGGCACGCGGTGCGAGACGCGATAGGCGGCCAGGAAAGGGCTCAGGCCGCTCTGCGCGGCCGGCGCCAGATCGCGCCGCATGTTCATGATCGAGGCCACGGCCAGCTCCTGGCGGCGCGCCGTGCCACCCCGCCGCGGCACCAGCGGCGACAAGGACAGCAGCAGGCAGGCGGTGAGCAGCTCGTGCAGCGTCACGCCCCATTCGCTGGCCGCCGCACGCAGCGCCCGCGTCTGCGCCACGCCCAGGCGCAGGCTGCGAAAGGCGTTGTGGCGGTCGTCGGCGCGCTCGAAGCGCGCGCGGCAGGCGCGGCGCGACTGGCCGATGGTCTGCGGCAGGCCCAGCAGCGCCCGCAACGCCCAGCCCGGGTGGCGCAGCAGGGCGTGGCGGTAGCGGGCACCGTCAGGCGGCAGCCGCGGGGGCACGGCGGCCGGCCCCTCGTCGAGCAGCGCGCCCGCCAGCCGCGTCAACCATCGCGCGATCGCCTCGCCGCCGGCCACGTAGTGGTCGTAGGCCAGGGCCAGCCTGAAGCTGCCGTGTTCGTCGATGGCGACGAAGCGGAACGGCTGCTCTTGCGGCCCCGGCGCGAAGGGCCGGTTGAATTCCTCCTCGATGACCTGCGCCAGCGTGGCATCCGCATCGCCGGCGCCGTCGACGATGCGCAGCGCAAGCTGCGCGGGCCCGCCGGTGTAACGGTAGCGCCAGCGGCGGCGGTCGACGGCCAGCCCGGTCAGGCCCTGCGCCTCGAGCTGCGCCGCAAGGACCTCGCGCAGGCGCTCGGGTTGCAGCGGCACCGGCAGCTGCAGCACGTGCACCGGGTTGTAGGGATGCAGTTCGCGCCAGCGCAGCATCATGCGCTGGAAGAAATTGAAGCGCTGCGTCGCGCCGCTGGAGTGCGCGCCGGTGGCGTCAGGGCTCATCGGCATCGGCGATGCGCAGGCGCGGCAGGAACCGGCCGGTACGCCGCAGGTAGCGTTGGTAGGGCTCGCCGTGCCGGCCGGCCAGGAAGCGCTCTTCGTTGTAGGCCTTGGTGACCATCAGGCCGATGTGCAGCGCCGCCATCACCGCCACCGGCACGGTCGGCACGACCACCAGCGTGCACAGCATCAGCAGGATGCTCAGCGCATAGATGGGATGGCGCACGCGGCCGTACAGGCCGCTGGTGACGAGCTCGGTCTGCTGGTCCGGCGCCACCGCCATGCGCCAGTTCTTGCCCATGCGCAGCCAGCACTCGATGCTCAAGGCCAGGCAGCCGACGCCGAGCAGCGCCGCCGCCCAGCGCACGGCCAACCAGGGCTGCTCGCGTGCAAAGGCCGGCAGCCCCCAGGCCGGGCTGGTGGACGACGCGGCGAGATGGGGCAAGACCATCCAGGCGAAGACCAGCGGCACCCAGACGAGCCACATCAATTGCTCTTTGCGCTGGCTGGGCACGATGCCCGACAGCTTGCGCGTGCGTCGGCGCACGCGGATGCTCATGGCGGCGACGCAGGTCCAATATCCCCAGACCGTGGCCGCTAGCAGGATGCACGGCAGGTCTCTCATCGCTTTCACATCTGACGGGCTCGCTGGCGCGATATTAGACGATGGCCACCGCGCTGGCACACTGGCCGCATGTCGCACGCGCTGCTGCTGGTCCCCGACTTCCTGCTGATCCTCTGCGGCTTCGTGCTCTGCCGCTGCACCGCGCTGAACCGCAGCGTGTGGGACGGCGTCGAGCGGCTGGTGTACTACCTGCTGTTTCCGGTGCTGCTGTTCAACTCGATCCTCAAGTCGCCGCTGCAGCCCGGCGCGACGCTGAGCCTGGGCCTGGCCGGGCTCACGGTGGTCGCCAGCGGCGTGCTGCTGGCCTATGCGCTGCGCCTGCTGCCCGGCGTCGACCCGCAGCTGCACGCCTCGGGCGCGCAGACCGCCTTCCGCTTCAACTCCTTCATCGCGCTGGCGCTGGCCGAGCGCCTGGCCGGGCCGCAGGGCCTGGCCTGGGTGGCGCTGCTCATCGCGCTGTGCGTGCCGCTGTGCAACGTCGCCGCGGTGTGGCCGCTGGCGCGGCACGGCGGCCACGGCTACCTGCGGGAGATCGTGCGCAACCCGCTGATCCTGGCCACCGTGTCCGGCCTGCTGGCCAACCTGGCCGGGCTGCACTTCCCGGAGGCGGTCGCCGCCGCGCTGCAACGCCTCGGCCTGGCCGCGCTGCCGCTGGGGCTGATGGCGGTGGGTGCGGGCTTGAAGCTCGGCGGGCTCAAGGCGGCGCCCGGCCTGGCCGCAGCGTTGTTGAGCATCCGCCACGCGCTGTTGCCGCTGCTGGCCATCGGGCTGTGTTTCTGGCTGGCGCTGCCGCCGGGGCAGAGCCTGGTGCTGGTGTCCTTCGCCGCGCTGTCCACCGCGCCCTCGGCCTACGTGCTGGCGGTGCGCATGGGCGGCAACGGCGCCTTCGTCGCCGGGCTGGTGACGGTCTCGACCTTGCTGTGCGCGCTGAGCGTGCCGCTGTGGCTGGCGGTGCTGGCGGCGGTGGAATGAACCACCCCCTTACGCGCTGCGCGCCCCTCAAGGGGGCCGAGCCCGGACGCAGGAGGTCCGGTGGACCGCTCGCGCCTGGCGAGGGGCCGGGCGTCCTCGTTCGGCGCGGCCTGCAGGGCCCGCTGGCGGACCGGCCAAGCCGGATCCGCGGCGGTGGAATGATCGGCCCTATGCGTTGATTTGATCGAGCGCCCAGGCGATGTGCTCGGCCAGCATCTCGCCGGCCGCAGGCAGGCGCGCGCGCAGCGCGTGCTCGATCTCGGCGTCCGGCGCGGCACGCAGCGCATTGCCCAGTGCCACCGCCAGGTTGCGCTGCCAGCGCGCGTAGCCGATGCGGCGGATCGCGCTGCCCTCGGTGCGGCGCAGGAACTCGTCCTCGTCCCAGGCCCACAGCTGCAGCAGCGTCGCGGTGCCCAGCGGCGCGCGCGCGTCGAAGTCGGGCAGCGTCGAGCGCCGCGCGTACTTGTTCCAGGGGCAGACCAGTTGGCAGTCGTCGCAGCCATAGATGCGGTTGCCGAGCAGCGGCCGCAGCGCCAGCGGAATGGCGCCGTCGTGCTCGATGGTCAGGTAGGAGATGCAGCGCCGCGCATCCAGCCGGTAGGGCGCGACGATGGCCTGCGTCGGGCAGATGTCCAGGCAGGCGCGGCAGCTGCCGCAGTGCGCCGCGGCGGGCGGCGTGGCCGGTAGGTCCAGGTCGACGAAGATCTCGCCCAGGAAGAACATCGACCCGGCGTCGCGCTGCAGCGCCAAGGTGTGCTTGCCGCGCCAGCCCACGCCGCTGCGCGCCGCCAGTTCCACCTCGAGCACCGGCGCCGAATCGGTGAACACGCGCGCACCCAGCGGGCCGACTTCGTCGGCCAGGCGCGTGGCCAGCGCCTGCAGCCGCGTGCGCAGCACCTTGTGGTAGTCGCGGCCACGCGCATACACCGACACGGCCGCCTGCTGCGCACTGCGCAACCGCTGCCACTCCAGCGCCTGCCAGCCGAGCGCGGTGTCGCGCGGCAGGTAGTCCATGCGTGCGGTGATCACGCTCAAGGTGCCGGGCACCAGCTCGGCGGGCCGCGCGCGCTTGGCGCCGTGCCGCTGCATGTAGCCCATCGCGCCATGGAATCCCTGGTCGAGCCAGTCGCGCAGACCGCGCTCTGCATCGCCGAGGTCGACACCGGCCACGCCGATCTGGGAGAATCCGAGCCCATGCGCCCACTCCCGCAGTTGCGCCACCAGCAACTGCCCGTCGAAGTGATGACGCTCACGCATGCCGAGATTCTAGAAACCCGCACCCTGATCTGGCCCGACGAGGCCGCCTGCGCAGCGCACGCCGCGGCGCTGGCGAAGCGGCCCTCCTTGCGCGACGCCTTCATCGAATTGCGCGGCGCACTCGGCGCCGGCAAGACCACCTTCGTGCGCCATCTGCTGCGCGCGCTGGGTGTGCCAGGCCGCATCAAGAGTCCGACCTATACCGTGCTCGAGCCCTATGCGCTGCCCGGGCTGCCGGTGTCGCACTTCGACTTCTATCGCTTCGAGGACGCGCGCGAGTGGGAAGACGCCGGCTTCCGCGAGGTCTTCGCGGCCCCGGGACTGAAGCTGGCCGAATGGCCGCAGAAGGCCGAAGCGCTGCTGCCCGTGCCCGACCTGCGCGTGCAGCTCGAGGCGCTGGACGACACGCAGCGCCGCGTCACGCTGCAGGCCCTGAGCCCGCGCGGCCTGGAGCTGATGCGATGAACAACCGGCGCCGCGCACTGCAACGCATGGGCGCGCTGGTGCTGTCCTTCGGCGCCATGCACCGCGCCTGGGGCGCAGCCATCGTCGGCGTGCGCGTCTGGCCGGCCGAGGACTACACGCGCGTCACGCTGGAATCCGACCAGGCGCTGAATGCGCGGCATCAGCTGCTGCAGAACCCGCCGCGGCTGCTGGTCGACATCGACGGCCTGACGCTGGACCCGGCCCTGCGCGAGCTGGTGGGCAAGGTGCGGCCCGACGACCCCTACATCGCCGGCGTGCGCGTCGGCCAGAACGCGCCGCGCGTGGTGCGCCTGGTGCTGGACCTGAAGCAGCCGGTGGCGCCGCAGCAGTTTGCGCTGGAGCCGGTGGCGGCCTACCGCTTCCGCCTGGTGCTCGACCTGTACCCAACGCAAGAGCCGGACCCGCTGCTGGCGTTGATCCGCGAGAAGGAAGGCGCCGACCAGCGCGCGGCGCAGAGCGTGCGCGACGCGTTGGGCGAGCTGATCGCGCGGGTCGACAAGCCGGTAGCCCTGCCCGCACCCACGCCTGCGCCACCCACGTCGCCCGCGGCCACGGCGCCGCTGCAGACCAAGGCCCCGCCGTCGCCCGCCGAGCCGCCCAGCGCCGACGAGCAGCGCCGCATCGACCGGCTGATCATCGTTGCACTCGATCCGGGCCATGGCGGCGAGGACCCGGGCGCCGTCGGGCCCGGCGGCACGCGCGAGAAGGACGTGGTGCTGCAGATCGCGCTGCAGCTGCGCGAGCAGCTCAACGGCCTGCCCAACGTGCGCGTGATGATGACGCGCGACGCCGACTTCTTCGTGCCGCTGCACGAACGCGTGCGCAAGGCGCGGCGCGTGCAGGCCGACCTGTTCGTGTCGATCCACGCCGACGCCTTCATGCGGCCCGAGGCGCGCGGCGCCAGCGTGTTCGCGCTCAGCGAAGGCGGCGCCAGCAGCGCCGCCGCGCGCTGGATGGCGCAGCGCGAGAACGCCGCCGACCTGGTGGGCGGCATCAACGTCGCGTCGGTCAACGACAAGCACGTGATGCAGGCCATGCTGGACATGAGCACCACCGCGCAGATCAAGGACAGCCTGAAGCTGGGCAACGAAGTGCTGGCGCCGCTGGGCCGCGTCGGCCGGCTGCACAAGCGCCAGGTCGAGCAGGCCGGCTTCGCGGTGCTGAAGGCGCCGGACGTGCCCAGCATCCTGGTCGAGACCGCCTTCATCTCCAACCCCGAGGAAGAACAGCAGCTGCGCGACCCGGCCTACCAGGCGCAGCTGGTGGACGCGCTGACCACCGGCATCCGGCGCTACTTCGCGAAGAACCCGCCGCTGGCCCGCAACCGGCAGCTATGACGCAGCCGCCGTGAAGACGCTGCTCATCGTCTGGCATTCGCTGACCGGCGGCAGCCGGCAGATGGCCGAGGCCGCGGCCGATGGCGCGCGCGCCGACAGTGCGGTGGCGCTGCGCCTGCTTCAAGCCCGCGAGGCCGGCCCCGAAGACCTGCTGGCCGCCGACGCCTACCTGTTCGTGGCGCCGGAAAACCTGGCGACGATGGCCGGCCTGATGAAGGACTTCTTCGACCGCTGCTACTACCCGGTGCTGGAGCGCATCCAGGGGCGGCCCTACGCGACGATGGTCTGCGCCGGCAGCGATGGCCAGGGCGCGGTGCGGCAGATCGAGCGCATCTGCACCGGCTGGCGCCTGAAGGCCGTGGCGCCGGCGCTGATCGTGTGCACGCACGCGCAGACGCCGCAGGCCATCCTTGCGCCGAAGACCATCGGCGCCGACGACCTGGCGCGCTGCCGCGAGCTGGGCGCGGCGCTGGCCGGCGGACTGGCGCTCGGCGTGTTCTGACGCGGCCGGGAGGCGGGGATGCCCTCCCTACAATCCTGGCGCATGACTGCTTTTTCAACCTGGGCGGCCGCACTGGCAGGCGCCGCGCTGATGACCACGCCGGTGCTCGCGCTCGCGCAGGCGGCACCCGCGGCGCTGGCGGAGTGCGCCGCCATCAGCACCGACAGCGCCCGCCTGGCCTGCTATGACCGCCTCAGCGGCCGGGCCGCGCCGCCGCCGTCGTCGCCCGCCGGGCCCGCCACGCCGAAGACCGACACCGCGGCGGCCCCGGCGGCCACCGCCGCCCCGGCCGACGGCACGACCTCGTCGGTGGCCTCGCCCGCGGGCGGTAGCGGCTCGATGTACGACAAGGCCTGGAGCTTCGACCCCGCGACCCCGCGCTACGACATCTCGCTGTACGCGCCGAACTACTTCCTGGCCGGCCGCTACACCACGCGCCTGAACACCGCGCCTTTCGACCCGCTGGTCGGCGGCGGCGTGCTGGCGCCGGGCACCGACCTCGACGCCACCGAAGCGGCGTTCCAGCTGGGCTTCAAGTTCCGTCTGTGGGCCACCGACGACCGCCGCTGGGGCGCCTGGGCGGCCTACACGCAGCAGAGCCAATGGCAGCTGTACAACGACTCCGGCAATGCCTCGCGGCCGTTCCGCGAGACCAACTACATGCCCGAGCTGATCCTCAGCTACAAGCCGGCGCTGCAATGGGGCGAGCTGCAGTGGAACCTGTTCACCGTGGCCTTCAACCACCAGTCGAACGGCCGCTCCGACAAGATCTCGCGCAGCTGGAACCGGCTCATCGCCAGCGTCGGCGTCGAGCAGGGCGACGTGGCGCTGCTGGGCCGGCTGTGGTGGCGCCTGCCCGAGTCCAGCGATTCGGACGACAACCCGACCATCAGCGACTACTACGGCTGGGGTGACCTGTCGGCCATCTACAAGTGGCGCGGGCAGAGCTTCAGTGCCACGATCCGCGGCAACCCCAGCACCGGCAAGGGCGCCGGCCAGCTGAGCTGGACCACGCAGCCGCTGCTCGGCCCGCTGCGCGGTTACGTCAAGGTGTTCAGCGGCTACGGCGAGACGCTGATCGACTACAACTGGCGCCAGACCACCTTCGGCGTCGGCGTGACGCTGAACGACTGGCTTTGAGGAGACGACATGCTGCATCCGCAGGCCAAATTCCTGCTCGACCTGATGGTCGAGCGCCAGATCCCGCCGACGCACACGCTGTCGCCGGCGGACGCGCGCCAGTTCTATCGCGAGCGGCGCGCGGTGACCCAGCCCGAGCCGCCGCCGATCGCCGAGACGCGTGACCTGCAGGCCAGCGGCCCGCAGGGCCCGATTCCGCTGCGCCTGTACCAGCCGCTGCCCGCGGCGCAGCGCAAGGCGCCGCCGCCGGTGCTGGTGTACTACCACGGCGGCGGCTGGGTCATCGGCGACCTGGACACGCACGACACGCTGTGCCGCGAGCTGGCCAATGCGGCCGGCATCGCCGTGGTGGCCGTGGACTACCGCATGGGCCCGGAGCACCGCTTCCCGGCGGCGGTGGACGACTGCATCGCGGCGACACGCTGGGTGCGCGACCACGCCGCCGAACTCGGCGTCGATGCCTCGCGCCTGGCCGTCGGCGGCGACAGCGCCGGCGGCAACCTGGCCGCGGTGGTGGCCATCGCGATGCGCGACGCCGGCGATCTGCCGGTGCGCTTTCAGCTGCTCATCTACCCGGCCACCGACCAGCGGCGCGGCTGGCCTTCGCACACCACCAACGGCCAGGGCTACATGCTCACGGCCGACACGATGACCTACTTCCACGACCACTACATCCCCGACAAGGCGATGGACCTGGACTGGCGCGCGTCGCCGCTGCTGCACCCCGACCTGTCCAAGCTGCCACCGGCGCTGGTGCTGACCGCCGGCTACGACCCGCTGCGCGACGAGGCGCTGCAGTATTCGCACAAGCTGACGATGGCCGGCAACCGCTGCACGCACATCCTCTTCGAGCGGCAGATCCACGGTTTCATCACCATGGGCAAGGTCATCGACGAGGCCAACACCGCGGTGCAGATCTGCGCCGCCGAGTTGCGGCGCGCGCTGGCCTGAGTTTCAGGCCGCGGGCTTCGCGCCGCTGCGCCGCGCCTTCCAGGCGCCGAGCATCGCGATCACGCCGGGCACGATGATCATCGCCCAGATGATCAGGCTCATGTTGGCCTTGGCCCAGGGCAGGTTGCCGAAGAAGTAGCCGAGCACGGTCAGGCTGAGCACCCAGACCAGCGCACCGACCACGTTGTACATGGTGAACTTGCGCCGGCTCATCTCGGCCACGCCGGCCACGAAGGGCACGAAGGTGCGGATGAACGGCAGGAAGCGCGCCAGCATGATGGTGATGCCGCCGTAGCGCTCGTAGAACTCGTGCGCCTGGTGGAAGGCGTGCTTGTTGAAGAAGCGCGAGTGCTCCCACTGCCACACCTTGGGCCCGAAGAAGCGGCCGATGCTGTAGTTCAGCTGGTCGCCGCCCACCGCCGCCACCACCAGCAGCGGCAGCACGATGCCCAGCTCCATCAGCCCCAGGCCGCACAGCGCACCCACCACGAAGAGCAGCGAGTCGCCCGGCAGGAAGGGCATGACGACCACGCCGGTCTCGACGAAGATGACGGCGAACAGCAGCGCGTAGACCCAGGCACCGTAGAGCGTGACGAACTCGGCCAGGTGCCTGTCCACGTGCAGGACGAAGTCCATGGCGAAAGCGAGCAGATCCATGCGCCGGGCACTCTACCAGCCGCCCTCACCGCCACGGCCGGACTTTGTGCGCGGCGGCTAGTGACTTACCCGCACCCCCCCGCGAATGCGTGCGTGGCCGCGGCGCGGTGGCAACATGCGTGGACACACCACTGAACCCTGACACAGCGCGCGCCGGCGCAGCCTGCCGCACCCACGGAGCCCCGATGACCCAAGCCGACACCCTCACCGGCAGCGACGGCCGGCCGCGCTGCCGCTGGTGCGCCGCGGCACCGGAGTTCGAGGCCTATCACGACCGTGAATGGGGCTTCCCCGTCGCCGACGACACGCGGCTGTTCGAGAAGATCTGCCTGGAGGGCTTTCAGTCCGGCCTGAGCTGGCGCACCATCCTGGCCAAGCGCGAGAACTTCCGCCGCGCCTTCGAAGGCTTCGACTTCCACCGCGTCGCCCGCTTCGGCGACGCGCACGTGGCCCGCCTGCTGCAGGACGAAGGCATCGTGCGCCACCGGGGCAAGATCGAAGCCGCCATCCACAACGCGCGTTGCGCCGTGCGGCTGCAGGCCGAGCGCGGCTCCTTGGCCGCGTACTTCTGGCAGTTCGAGGCCGACCCGGCGACCGCGGCGCCGCCGCAGACGGCCACCACCTCGCCGGAATCGGTGGCACTGTCCAAGGACCTGAAGAAGCGCGGCTGGAAGTTCGTCGGGCCGACCACCCTGTACGCCTTCATGCAGGCGATGGGCCTGGTCAACGACCACGCCAGCGGCTGCGTGATCGCCGGCCAGGTGGCGCAGGCGCGCAAGGCCTTCCGCGTGCCGACCTGAGACGCCGGCCAGGCCCGGCGATCAGCCGGCCGGCCGCCGATTCGCTTCCATCTCGCGCACCAGCGCGCGCGCCTCGTCGCCTTCGGGGATGGGCCGGCCGCTGTCGCGCCACTGCACCGCGGCCTTGAAGCCGTGCTCCTGCGCATAGCGGCGGAACCACAGGCCCTCGGGGTTGTGGCGGGTGATGCCGTCGAACACGGTGGCCATCATCTGCGTCTGCTCCAGGCCCATCGTCAGCATGACCTGGTTGACGACCATCTTGTGCATGGCCAAGTGCCCGCGCGGCACGCCGGCGATGCGCTCGGCCAGCCGGCGCGCCGCCGCATCCAGTTCGGCCGCGGGCACCACTGCGTTGGCCAGCCCCCAGTCGGCTGCGGTGCGCCCGTCGATCATGTCGCCGGTGAACATCAGCTGCTTGGCGCGCGCCGGGCCCAGGCGGTAGGTCCACATCGCGGTGGTCGGGCAGCCCCAGACGCGCGTGGGCATGTAGCCGATGCGCGCGTCCTCGGCCATCACCAGCAGGTCGCAGCTGAGCGCGATGTCGCTGCCGCCGGCCACGGCCGCGCCATGCACCTTGGCGATGGTCGGCTTGGGGCTGCGCCACAGGCTCATGAAGTCATCGGTGTTGCGCTTCATGGCCGCGTAGTCGACCATCGGGTCCCACGGCGTCTTTTCCTGCTGGCAGGGATGTTCGATGTGGCTCTCGGCGCTGGCGGCCAGGTCGTAGCCGCCGCAGAAGCCCTTGCCCGCGCCTTCGACGACGATCACGTGCACGGTGTCTTCGGCATTGGCCCACTCCACCGCGGCGCGGATCTCGCGCGGCATGGCGTCGCTGATGGCGTTGAAGCGCTCGGGGCGGTTGAGCAGCAGGCGGGCGATGCGCGGGTTCTGCTCGTCCTGGGTGATGCGCAAGGAGCTGAAGTCAGGCATGGTGTCTCCTCAGGGGGTGGGTCCGGAGATATTACATGCATGGACACAGAGTGCACATCTCGGTAATATTCCAAGATGCCGATCAACGCCCGTGCCCTGATCCTGCGTCTGGTACTCGGCGCCGAAGCCCATGGCGACGCGGCGCTGGGCGTGCGCGAGCTGCTGTCGGCCTGCGCGCTGTTCGGCCTGCCCGGCAACAGCGTGCGCGTCGCGCTGGCGCGGGCCGTGGCCGTGGGCCTGCTGACCACGCCGCGGCGCGCGGTCTACGAACTCGGGCCCGCCGCGCGCCCGCTGGCCGATGAGGTGAGCCGCTGGCGCGACATGGCGCAGCAGGCGGTCCCCTGGCACGGCGACTGGGTGGCGGTGCACGTCGGCGCCGCCGGCCGCAGCGACCGGCCGGCCTTGCGCGCACGCCAGCGCGCCTTCGAGCTGCTGGGGCTGGCCGAACTCGAGCGCGGCCTGCACCTGCGGCCGAACAACCTGGCCGGCGGCGCGGCCACGCTGCGCACGCGGCTGCAGGCGCTGCTGCCCGCGGGTACCGACGCGGGGACAGTGTTCCTGCTGGGCGACCTGGCCGCGGCCGACGCCGCGCACGCGCGCGGCCGGTGGGACGGCGCCGCGCTCGACGCGAGCTATCGCGACGGCACCGCCCGGCTCACCGCCTGGCGCGAACAGGCGCGCGCGCTGCCGCTGGAACAGGCGGCGCGCGAGGTCTTCGAGCTCGGCAACCGCGCGATCCGCCAGCTGGTCTTCGACCCGTGGCTGCCGGCGCCGCTGATCGACGAGGCGGCGCGCAAGCGCTTCATCGCTGCCGTCATCCGCCACGACGACATCGGCAAGGCCATCTGGCGCCAGTACCTCGGCGCGGTGCGCGCGCAGTCGTCGCTGCGCGCCACCCCTTCCCTTCCACGCAAGCTCCTGCAGGAGACGATGACATGAACGCACCCGACACGCTGAACCACGAACGCCTGACGCTGGCCGACACGCACGAAGTCGTCAACGTCGGCCGCGAGCTGGCCGACTACGACATGTACGGCCAGGACGCCGCGCTGGTCGAGGCCGTGCAGCGCGAAGGCGCCGGCTGGGCCGATGCGTCCCTGGGCGAGTTCGGCCGCATGGCCGGCGCGGCCGACTACCTGGAGCTGGGCGTGCAGGCCAACCAGAACCCGCCGGTGCTGGACACGCACGACCGCTTCGGCCGCCGCATCGACCTGGTGAAGTTCCACCCGGCCTACCACCAGCTGATGCGCAGCGCCATCGAGCACGGCCTGCACGCGTCGCCGTGGACCGACCCGCAGCCGGGCGCCCACGTGGCGCGGGCCGCGCGCACCTATATGCAGACGCAGGTGGAGGCCGGCCACGGCTGCCCGATCACGATGACCTTCGCCGCGGTGCCGGCGCTGCAGACCACGCCGGCGCTGGCTTCAGTCTGGGTGCCGAAGATCACCGCCCGCGTCTACGACCCGCGCAACGTGCCCGATGCGCAGAAGCAGGGCGTCACCATCGGCATGGCGATGACCGAAAAACAAGGCGGCTCGGACGTGCGCGCCAACACCACGCGCGCCTATCCGCTGGGCGCAGCCGAGGGCCCGGGCGCGGCCTACGAGCTGGTCGGCCACAAGTTCTTCGTCTCGGCACCGATGTGCGACGCCTTCCTGGTGCTGGCACAGGCCCCCGGCGGCCTGAGCTGCTTCCTGCTGCCGCGCTGGCGGCCCGACGGCACCAAGAACCCGCTGCAGGTGCTGCGCCTGAAGCGCAAGATGGGCAACGTCAGCAACGCCAGCAGCGAGACCGAACTGCGCGGCGCACTGGCCTGGATGGTCGGCGACGAAGGGCGCGGCGTGCGCACCATCATCGAGATGGTGGCGATGACGCGCTTCGACTGCATGATCGGCTCCAGCGCCGGCCAGCGCGCGGCGGTGGCGCAGGCGCTGCACCACTGCAACATCCGCGCGGCCTTCGGCAAGCTGTTGAACCAGCAGCCGCTGATGCAGAACGTGCTGGCCGACCTGGTGCTGGAGCACGAAGGCTCGCTGGCGCTGACCATGCGCCTGGCACGCGCCATGGACCACCGCGACGACGCGCATGAGGACGCGCTGGTGCGCCTGGTCACCGCGGTCGGCAAGTACTGGATCTGCAAGCGCACGCCGCAGCTGTCCTACGAGGCGATGGAATGCATCGGCGGCAGCGGCGTGATGGAGGACAGCCCCTTCCCGCGGCTGTACCGCGAGGCGCCGGTGAATGCCATCTGGGAAGGCAGCGGCAACGTGCAGTGCCTGGACGTGCTGCGCGCCATGCAGAAGTCGCCCGCGGTGGTGGGCGAGTTCTTCGCCGAACTGGCCAAGGCGCGCGGCGCCAACGCCGCGCTGGACCGCTGGGTGGGTGCGCTGAAGGGCGAGTTCAAGGACCTGGCCGACCTGGAATACCGCGCGCGCCATGTCGTCGACCGCATGGCGCTGGCCATCCAGGCCGCGCTGCTGGCGCAGCATGCGCCGCCGGCGGTGGCCGATGCCTTCTGCGCCTCGCGCCTGCAGGGCGAGGGCCACCGCCAGTACGGCACACTGCCACGCGGCGCCGACTGCGCCGCGATCATCCGGCGTGCCACGCCACTGGCCTGAGTCCCCATGCATCCCTTCGACGAATCGATCCAGCTCACACCCACCGGCGAACACCGCTACCGCGGCAGCACCCATCCCGGCTACGCCAACATGGTCGGCCCCTTCGGCGGCACCCTCTGTGCGGTGCTGCTGAACGGCGCGCTGCAGCACCCGCAGCGGCTGGGCGACCCGATCGCGCTGACCGTCAACTTCGCCGGCCCGGTGGCCGACGGCGGCTTCGAGCTCGAAGCGCTGCCGATGCGCACCAACCGCTCGACGCAGCACTGGAACCTGGCGCTGCGCCAGGGCGGCGAGGTGGCCGTCACCGGCTCGGCGGTGTTTGCCACGCGGCGCGAGATGTGGTCGGCCCACGAAGCCACGCCGCCGCAGGGCATGCCGCCGCCCGGCGCGCTGCAGCGCATGCCGACCGAGGGCATCGCGCCGTGGGTGGCGCGCTACGACATGCGTTTCGAAGGCGGCTCGCCCTTCAACTTCGACGGGCAGGAGGCGGGCGATTCGCACAGCCGCGCCTGGGTGCGCGACCATCCGCCGCGGCCGCTGGACTTCGCCTCGCTGGCGGCGATCTGCGACAGCTTCTTCCCGCGCATCTTCGTGCGCCGCAACCAGCGCTCGCCGATCGGCACCGTCTCGTTGAGCAGCTATTTCCACGTCGACGCTGCCGGCGTGGCGGCGCAGGGCGAACGCCACCTGCTCGGCACGGCGCGCGCACTGCGCTTCCACACGGGCTTCTTCGACCAGAGCGCGCAGGTGTGGAGCGACGACGGGCACCTTCTCGCCAGCACGCACCAGATGGTCTACTACCGCGCCTAGACCTGGAGACACACCATGCCGCAGAAGGACTTCGACCTCGTGATCCACGGCGCCACCGGCTTCACCGGCCGGCTGGTGGCCGAATACATGGCGGCGCGCTATCCGAATGCCGGGCATGCCGAGGGCATCCGCTGGGCGATGGGTGGGCGCAGCGCCGACAAGCTGGCCGCCGTGCGCGACGAGATCGGCGCGCCGGCGGACACGCCGCTGGTGGTGACCGACGTGCAATCGCCCGCGTCGCTGCAGCAGCTGATGCAGCGATGCCACCTGGTGCTGAGCACCGTCGGCCCCTACCAGCTGTACGGCAACGAGCTGCTGGCCGCCTGCGCCGCCAGCGGCGTGCACTACGTGGACCTGTGCGGCGAGCCGGCGTGGATGCGCCAGATGATCGACGCCCACCACGCCGCGGCGCAGCAGAGCGGCGCGCGCATCGTCTTTTCCTGCGGCTTCGATTCGATCCCCTTCGACCTGGGCGTGTTCCACCTGCAGCAGGCCTTCCGCCAGCGTCACGGCCACGCCGCCCCGCGCGTGCGCGGCCGCGTGCGCAAGATGAAAGGCACCTTCTCCGGCGGCACCGCGGCCAGCCTGAAGGCCACGATGGCCGCCGCGGCCAAAGACCCGCGCGTGCTGGACTGGCTGCGCAACCCCTTCAGCCTGACGCCGGGCTTCGAAGGGCCGAAGCAGCCGTCGGGCAACAAGCCGATGGTCGACGACGCGCTGGGCCAGGTGAATGGCGAAGGCATCTGGGTCGCGCCCTTCGTGATGGCCGCCATCAACACCAAGAACGTGCACCGCTCCAACTTCCTGCTGAACCAGGCCTACGGCGCGGACTTCGTCTACGACGAGATGCTCATCACCGGCCCCGGCGCCAGGGGCGAGCAGATGGCGCAGGCGGTGGCTGGCGACAAGTCGTTGGGCGGCGACCGCGGCCCGCAGCCCGGCGAAGGCCCGTCCAAAGCCGAGCGCGAAAGCGGCTTCTACGACCTGCTGTTCCTGGGCGAAGACGCGCAAGGCCAGCGCCTGCGCGCCAGCGTCAAGGGGGACCGCGACCCCGGCTACGGCTCGACCAGCAAGATGATCGCCGAGAGCGCCGTGTGCCTGCTGCGCGATGCGGGCGCGCTGCCCGGCGGCATCTGGACCACCGCGCCGGCGATGGGCGACAAACTGATCGCCCGCCTGCAGGCCAACGCAGGCCTGAGCTTCGCCGTCGAGGGATGAGCGGCCACTTCAGGCCGGTGGCGCTGGCGCATGCCAGCCGCCTGATCAACCATGGCCCGACGGTGCTGGTGACCAGCGCGCATGCGGGGCGGCGCAACCTCATGGCGGCCGCGTGGTCGATGCCGGTGGAATTCACACCGCCGCGCGTGGCGGTGGTGATCGACAAGCGCACCTGGACCCGCGAGCTGGTCGCGGCCAGCGGCGCGTTCGCGCTGTGCCTGCCCGGGCCGACGCTGGCTGACCTGAGCTACGCAGTCGGCAGCGAGAGCGGCCGCGACGTCGACAAGTTCGCGCGCCACGGCATCGTTGCGACCTCCGGCCCGGTGTTGGGCATGCCGGTGCTGGAAGCCGGCTGCGCCGCCTGGCTGGAATGCCGGCTGATCCCCGAGACACACACCGAGGAGGCCTACGACACCTGCTTCGCCGAAGTCGTGGCCGCAGCCGCGGACGAGCGCATCTTCAGCGGCGGCCGGTGGAGCTTTCGCGACGACAACATCGAGCTGCAGACGATCCATCATCTCGGTGCGGGTCGTTTCGTGCGGGCTGGTGGCGTGATCGAGGCGCGCAAGCCGTAGGGGTCGCCGAGCCGCGGAATCGAGACGACGGCTGGCGGCGCTTTGCTGCCCCTGGGGCCACTGACTTCTGAGGTCTGCGCGGCCGAGGCTGGTGGGCGAGCGCATCCGCTCATGTCCCCCGACCGCGCCATGAATGGCGCGCTCTCCTCCTTTACTTCCCGGATGCGCTCGCCCACCAGCCTCGGCTTGGCACCGCCAGATCACTGCCGAGGCCGCGATGACAACCACCGCCCCCGCGCTGCATTGCCGTTGGCCCAGCGCGGCTGTTTCTGGGCGCTGCGAAGATCCGGCAGGTGCCTGCCGAGGATGACGGGCA
>JAHBZS010000042.1 GCA_019635285.1 Rubrivivax sp.
CGCCCGTCGCGACGGCGCCCCCCCAGGCCGACTGAGCATGCCGGCGCGGCCGGAGCGCGCCTTCGTCGGCGTGGGCGCCAACCTGGGCGATGCGCAGGCGACCGTGCGCGCGGCGCTGCAGGCCTTGCGCGGCCTGCCGCAGACGCAGTGGGTGGCCGGCTCGTCGCTGTACCGCAGCCGGCCGGTGGATGCCGTGGGGCCGGACTACATCAATGCCGTGGCCGAACTGCGCACGGCGCTGGCGCCGCACCCGCTGCTGCAGCGCCTGCAGGATATCGAGCAGGCCTTCGGCCGCGTGCGCAGTGTGCGCAATGCGCCGCGCACGCTGGACCTGGACCTGCTGCTGTACGGCGACCGGGTGCTGCACGACGACACGCTGACGCTGCCGCATCCGCGGCTGCACCTGCGCGCCTTCGTGCTGCAGCCGCTGGCCGAGATCGACCCGCGGCTGGTGCTGCCGGGGCACGGCGGGCTGGCGCCGTGGCTGGCGCGTGCCGCGGACCAGGGCATCGAGCGCATCGGCGCGGCCTGACGTTCCCCGGCCCGGGCGCGAGCGCCACCTACAATCGCGCCGCCGCGTACGCTCGACCCGCGTACGCAGGGGGGGATCCATGTTTTTCGGCAAGCTGTTGCCCCGCGAGGGCAACTTCTTCGAGCTCTTCGACCAGCACGCCGCGTTCATCACGCAGGCCGCGCGGGCTTTCATGCAGCTGATCCAGAACTACGACGACGCCACGCTGCGCGAACGCCACACGGCCGAGGTCGACGTGGCCGAGCGCGCGGCCGACCGCGTCACGGCCGAGGTCAACCGGCTGCTGCACAAGACCTTCATCACGCCGATCGGCCGCGAGCAGATCCACGCGCTGATCAACGGCATGGACGACATCGTCGACCTGCTGCAGGACGCCACCGAGACGCTGTCGCTGTACGACGTGCGCAAGCTCACCGAGGACGTGCTGCGGCTGGGCGAGATCAGCGCCAAATGCTGCGAACGCGTGCAGCACGCGGTGTCGCTGATGCCCAGGCTGAGCCAGGCGGACGTGGCCGACGCGGCGATCAAGACCTGCGAGGAGATCGATAGGCTCGAATCCGATGCCGACCGGGTGATGCGCTCGGCGATGTCCAAGCTGTTCCGCGAAGAAACCGATGTGCGCGAGCTGATCAAGCTGAAGGCCATCTACGAGCACCTGGAGTCGATCTCGGACCGCTGCGAGGACGTGGCGAACATGATCGAAGGCGTGGTGCTGGAGAACTCCTGACGCGCCCATGCAGAGTCTGCAGATCGGCTTCTGGGTCGTCGCCATGCTGGTGCTGCTGGCGCTGGTGTTCGACTTCATGAACGGCTTCCACGACGCGGCGAACTCCATCGCCACCGTCGTGTCCACCGGCGTGCTGCGCCCGCAGACGGCGGTGGCTTTCGCGGCCTTCTTCAACGTCGTGGCGATCTTCGTCTTCCACCTCAACGTGGCGGCGACCGTCGGCAAGGGCATCGTCGACCCGAAGGTGGTCGACCAGTACGTGGTGTTCGGCGCCCTGATCGGCGCGATCAGCTGGAACCTGGTGACCTGGTGGTACGGCATCCCGTCGAGCAGCTCGCACGCGCTGATCGGCGGCATCGTCGGCGCCGCCGTGGCCAAGGCCGGCACCAGCAACCTGGTGCTGGCGGGCATCTTCAAGACCGTGGCCTTCATCGTCGTCTCGCCGGTGCTCGGCTTCCTGCTCGCCGGGCTGATGATGGTGCTGGTGTCGTGGATCTGCCGGCGCAGCTCGCCGCTGCGCGTGGACAACTGGTTCCGGCGCCTGCAGCTGGTGTCCGCGGGGCTGTATTCGCTGGGCCACGGCGGCAACGACGCGCAGAAGACCATCGGCCTCATCTGGATGCTGCTCATCGCCTCCGGCTCGGCCGCGGCCGGCGACGCCATGCCGCCGGGCTGGGTGATCTGGTCGTGTTACCTGGCCATCGGCGCAGGCACGCTGTTCGGCGGCTGGCGCATCGTCAAGACCATGGGCCAGCGCATCACCAAGCTCAAGCCGGTGGGCGGCTTCTGCGCCGAGACCGGCGGCGCGCTGACGCTGTTCCTGGCCACCGGGCAGGGCATCCCAGTGTCGACGACGCACACCATCACCGGGGCCATCGTCGGCGTCGGCGCGGTGCGCAATGCGTCGAAGGTGCGCTGGGGCGTGGCCGGCAACATCGTCTGGGCCTGGGTGCTGACCATCCCGGCGTCCGCGCTGGTGGCGGCCATTTCGTACTTCATCGGCAGGGCGCTCTTCTAGCGCCGCCCAGGCTCCTAGCCGCCGGGCGGCGGCTCCATCTGCCACTCGAAGAAGTGCTGGCCGCTGAAGGCCACCGTGCCCATGAAGACGCTGGCGCCGACCAGTAGCGCGACGATCACGCCCAGCACCGGCAGCCAGCCGGTGCGCTGCACGGGCTGGCCCGGGTTGTGGCGCGCTGACCAGCGCTCGTCGGGCGTCAATCCGTAGACGATGGCCGTGAGCATGGCGGCGGTGATGCTCAAACCGAGGATGGGGATCAGCACCCAGGCGACATGATCGTCCTGCCCGAAGGCGCGCATGCGCTGCACGCCGGCCAGGCCGATCAAGGTGGGCCAGGGGTACAGCCAGCCCCACACGTCGCGCCAGCCGTGCAGGTAGAAGCGGTGCAGGCCGAGCGTGCCGCCGAGGACCGCCAGCCAGGTGGCGACCGTCTTCGACCGCTGCGTCATGCCGGTGCGCCCGCGCCGGCGCCCAGGCTGCGCTGCATCAGCACCACGTCGAGCCAGCGGCCGAACTTCCAGCCTACCGACTGCAAGGTGCCGCTGTGCTCGAAGCCCAGCGCCCGGTGCACGCCGATCGAGCCGGCATTGCGGCTGTCGCCGATGACCGCCAGCATCTGCCGGGCTCCCGCCGCCTGGCAGCGCGCCATCAGCTCGGCGAGCAGCGCCCGGCCGACGCCGGCGCCCTGGGCCTGGGGATGCAGGTAGATCGAGTCCTCGACGCTGAAGCGATAGGCCGGCCGCGGCCGGAACGCCCCGGCATAGGCATAGCCCAGCACCTCGCCGCCGCGTTCGGCCACCAGCCAGGGCAGGCCCTTGGCCAGCACGTCGTCGCGCCGGCGTGCCATCTCGGCGGCATCGGGCACCTCGAGTTCGAAGCTGCCGGTGCCCTGCGTCACTGCATGGGCGTAGATGTCGCGCATGGCCGGCAGGTCGGCCGGCGTGCTGGGTCGCAGGAGCAGGGAGGGGGCCGTCGGCATGGCGCTTTTTACGTGGCGGATCGTTGAGTTTATAATGCGCGGTTCACATGGGCGGCCGGCCCATCATTGACTGAAGGACAGTTCCATCATGGTCGTCATTCGACTGTCTCGCGGTGGCGCCAAGAAGCGCCCCTTCTACAACATCGTGGTCTCCGACTCGCGCGAGCGCCGTGACGGCCGCTTCATCGAGCGCGTGGGCTTCTACAACCCGATGGCCTCCGGCGGCGAGCAGCCGCTGCGCGTGGCCGTCGACCGCGTCAGCTACTGGACCAGCGTCGGCGCCAGGCTCTCGCCCACGGTGACGCGACTGGTCGACCAGGCCAAGACGGCCGCCGCCTGACCCCCGCCGCGGTGGCTGCCGCGCCGGCGTCCGACGCCGAATTCCCCGCGGACGCGATCGAGGTCGCGCGCATCGTCGATGCCTGGGGCATCAAGGGATGGTTCCGCGTGCAGCCCCATGCCAAGGACCCGCAGGCGCTGTTCTCGTCCAAGCGCTGGTTCCTGCGCCCCTCCGAATCCGGCGCCCGGCGCGAGCCCGCGGCGCCGCTGCCGACCCTGCTGCGCATCATCCAGGCGCGCGAACACGGCGACCACGTCGTCGCCTCGGCGCACGACATCGATGACCGCAGCGCCGCCGAGGCGCTGCGCGGTGCCAGCGTCTTCGTGGCGCGCAGCAGCTTCCCCACCGCCGGCGACGACGAGTTCTACTGGGTCGACCTGATCGGCCTGCAGGTCGTCAACCGCGACGGCATCTGCCTCGGCCAGGTCGAGGGCCTGCTGGACAACGGCGCGCAGAGCGTGCTGCGCGTGCGCGCGGACGCCCAGTCGCCCGAGCGGCTGATTCCCTTCGTCGCCGCTCATATCGACCACGTGGACCTGGCGGCGCGGCGCATCGACGTCGACTGGGGCGTCGACTACTGAGCATGCGCTTCGACGTCATCACGCTCTTTCCCGAGCTGTTCGAGGCGCCGCTGAAGCACGGCATCACGCGCCGCGCCTGGGATTCCGGCGCGATGCGGCTGCATCTGTGGCAACTGCGCGACTACGCCGAGGATGCCTATCGCCGCGTCGACGACCGCCCCTACGGCGGCGGGCCGGGCATGGTCATGCTGGCCGAGCCGCTGCAGCGCGCGCTGGACGCGGTACGCGCGCAGCGCGCCGAAGCCGTGCCGGCGCCGCTGCTGCATTTCAGCCCCGCGGGGCGCCGGCTGGACCAGGCGCTGGTGCAACAGCTGGCTGCCGGCCCCGGCGCCGTGCTGCTGTGCGGGCGCTACGAAGGCGTGGACCAGCGCTTCCTGGATGCGCAGGTCAGCTGCGAGATCAGCCTGGGCGACTTCGTGCTGTCGGGCGGCGAGCTGCCGGCGCTGGCGCTGCTGGACGCGGTGGCCCGGCTGATGCCGGGCGTGCTGAGCGAGCCGTCGCACCAGCAGGACAGTTTTTCCGACGGGCTGCTGGAAGGCGCGCAGTACAGCCGGCCCGAAGTGTGGGACGGCCGGGCGGTGCCGCCGGTGCTGTTGTCCGGCCACCATGCCGAGGTGGCGCGCTTCAAGCGCGAGCGCTCGCTGGAGCTGACGGCCCGCCGCCGGCCCGAGCTGATCGCCGCGGCGCGCGCGGCCGGGCGGCTGCAGGCGGCTGACGAGCGCTTCCTGAGGTCAATCGGGCTATAATCAAAGGCTTTTCGATCCTCTGCCGCGCACAACACGGGCCACGCCCTACAACACGCCGCCGGCACGATCGCCTGGAGAACCCCGATGGATTTGATCAGCACCCTCGAGCACGAGGAAATCGCGCGCCTGAACAAGAAGATCCCCGAATTCGCCCCCGGCGACACGGTGATCGTCAGCGTCAACGTGGTGGAAGGCACGCGCAAGCGCGTGCAGGCCTTCGAAGGCGTGGTCATCGCCAAGCGCAACCGCAGCCTGAACAGCAGCTTCATCGTGCGCAAGATCTCCAACGGTGAAGGCGTGGAGCGCACCTTCCAGCTGTACAGCCCGATCATCGCCGGCATCGAAGTCAAGCGCCGCGGCGACGTGCGTCGCGCCAAGCTGTACTACCTGCGCCAGCGCAGCGGCAAGTCGGCCCGCATCAAAGAGAAGCTCGCCTGACCGCAGGTCAGCCTGTGGCCACGCCACAGGTCGCGCGCAGCGCGCAGCGGGTTTTGTCGGCCACGCGGCGCAGCCGCCCGCCGACAAAAGCTGCCCCGCCGGAGGCGAGGCCCTGATGTCCAGCTCCCGTCCCCGTATCCTCGACCCCCAGGCGGTGCCGGTGGTCGGTACCGACGCGCACCTGGCCGCGGTCGACCCGTCGCGGCTGACGCCCGAAGCGCTGCGCCGGCGCTTCGGCAGCGCGCTGGACTGGCAGCCCGAGATCCCCGGCGACACCGGCCACGTCGACCGGCAACTCGCGGCCGCGTCCGTGCTGGTGCCGCTGGTGCAGCGCCCCCAAGGCCTGCAGGTGCTGCTGACGCAGCGCACGGCCCATCTGCGCGACCATGCCGGGCAGATCAGCTTCCCCGGCGGCCGGTCCGAAGCCAGTGATGCCGACGCGGTGGCCACGGCGCTGCGCGAGACCGAAGAAGAAGTCGGCCTGCCGCGCCGGCACGTCGACGTCATCGGCCGGCTGCCGCCGTACACCACGGTGACCGACTACGTGGTCACGCCGATCGTCGCGCTGGTCGACCCGCCGTTCACGCTGAAGCTCGACGCCTTCGAAGTGGCCGAGGCCTTCGAGGTGCCGCTGAGCTTCCTGATGACGCCCGCGCACCACCAGCGCCACGAATTCGAACTGCAGGGGCAGCGCCGGCAGTTCCTGTCGATGCCCTGGGACGCGCCGGCCGACGGCGGCGCGCCGCGGCGTTACTTCATCTGGGGCGCCACCGCGGCGATGCTGCGCAACCTCTACGGCTTCCTCAGCCGCTGAGTGCCGGGCGAGCAGGGCGCTCGGTATCATCGGCGGCCGATGAGCTTCTTCGCCGTCCTGATCGCCCTGCTGATCGAACAGCTGAAGCCGCTGCCGCGCGACAACTGGGTGCACCACAGGCTGGTCGCCTGGGTCGGCTGGGCGGGCCGCAACTTCGACGCCGGCAAGGCGCATCACGTCAAGGTGGTGTGGTGCGTGGCGGTGCTGACGCCGACGCTGCTGGTCGCGCTGGCCTACCTGGCGCTGGCCCACTACAGCCTGGTGCTGGCCGTGGCCTTCGACGTGCTGGTGCTGTACTTCACGCTGGGCTTCCGCCAGTTCAGCCACTACTTCACCGACCTGCGCGATGCATTGGACAGCGGCGACGACGACGAGGTGCGCCGCCTGCTGGCCGAGTGGCTGCACCTGGACGCCAGCGAGCTGCCGCAGACCGAGGTGCTGCGCCACGTCGTCGAGCACGCGCTGCTGGCCGCGCACCGGCATGTGTTCGGCGTGTTCTTCTGGTTCATCGTCTGCTCGGCCCTCGGCCTGGGCCCGGCGGGCGCGGTGCTGTACCGCATGGCCGAATTCGTCAGCCGCTACTGGGCCTACCGGCTGCGCACCCTGGAAACGCCCGACAACGACCGGCTGCTCGAGGTCTCGCGCCACCTGTTCGGTCTGATCGACATGGTGCCGGCGCGGCTCACCGCCTTCGGCTTCGCCGTGGTCGGCAACTTCGAAGAAGCGGTCAACGGCTGGCGGCGCGACGCACGGCTCTGGCGCCAGCCCAACGAAGGCATCATCCTCGCCGCCGCCGCCGGCGCGGTGGGCGTGCAGCTGGGCGGCGATGCCGCGCCCGGCGTCACGCCCGACCGCTCCAAGACCTTCAGCGGCGGCGCCGCCGGCACCGGCGGCGCCGAAGGCTCGACGGCCGGCATGCCGCTGCGCAGCGCGCACCTGCAGAGCGTGGTCGGCCTGGTGTGGCGCTCGGTGGTGCTGTGGATGCTGCTGCTGGCGCTGCTGACGCTGGCCAACGTGCTGGGCTAGGAGCCTGGGCGGCAGAGATCGGCACCCGCGTTGGGGCTGATTCGGGATGCAGGCAAGGCGCAGTGCGCAGCGCGGGCTCACCGCCCGGGCAAGCGCTGCAACGCTGCATGCGCCCGAATCAGCCCCAACCCGAAGTGCCGAGGTGGCCAAGGCCGCTGGCGGGTGTTGCGCCGCTTGCGCGGGCGGCGAGCCCGCGCTGCGCGACGCGCCTACGCCAGCGGCCTTGGCCACCTCGGCGCGGGTGCCGATCTCTGCCGCCCAGGCTCCTAGCGCGCCCGGCTCAACTCGTCGAGGATCTCGGCATAGAGCCGGTAGCGCTGCGCCGCGATGTCGCCGCGCTCCACGGCCGCGCGCACGGCGCAGCCCGGCTCGTGCCGGTGCATGCAGTTGTAGAAGCGGCATTCGCCCAGGTGCGCGCGCAGGTCCGGCATCAGCTGGGCCAGCTGCGCCGGGTCGATGTGATGCAGGCCGAACTCCTGGAAACCCGGGGAATCGATCAACGCGCCCTGGCGCTGCGCGTCCAGCCAGTACCACAGCGTGCTGGTGGTGGTGTGCCGGCCGGAGTTCAGCGCCTGCGAGATCTCGCCCACCTGTGCCTGCGCCTGCGGCACCAGCAGGTTGATCAGCGTGCTCTTGCCGGTGCCGCTGGGGCCCAGCAGCAGCGTGCTGCGGCCCTGCAGCAGTGGCCACAGCAGCGCGCGCGCGGCCTCGGGCTCGGCCTTCAGCGCGAACTCCAGCACCGGCAGGCCCATGGCCTTGTAGGGCAGCAGGCGCTCGCGTGCCGCCGCCGCGCTGGGGCGGTCGATCTTGTTCAGGCCGATCAGCGCGTCGATGCCGGCGCTCTGCGCGGCGATCAGCGCCCGGGTCAGCTGCGACTCGGCGAACATCGGTTCGCCGGCCACCAGCAGCAGCACCTGGTCCAGGTTGGCGGCGAAGGACTTGCTGCGCCACGCGTCCTGGCGGAACAGCAGGTTGCGGCGCGGCTCCACGGCCTCGATCACGCCTTCGTCGCCGGCCGGCTGCCAGCGCACCATGTCGCCGACCACCAGATCGCTGCGGCGCCCGCGCAGGTGGCACAGCAGCCGCTGGCCCTGCGCCGTCTCGATGAACGCATGGCGCCCGTGCGCCGCCACCACCCGGGCCAGCGGCAGCGCCTGCGCGTCGCTCAAGGCAGCAGGGCGTCCACCTTGGCCGCGCAGATGAAGTCGTTGATCGAGATGCCGCCCACCGAATGGGTGTTGAAGCGCACCGTGCAGCGGCCGTAGCTCAGCGCCAGGTCGGGGTGGTGGTCCTCGGCATGCGCGATCCAGGCCAGCGCGTTGACGAAGGCCATGGTCTCGTGGAAGTTGCCGAAGCGGAACGTCTTTTCGATGGCCCCTTCGTGCAGCGCCCAGCCGGGCACGCGCGCCAGGTGGGCGGTGATCTGCTCGGGCGGCATCGACGGCTGGCCGTCGAGCGGCTTGCAGCGCAGGGACTTCAGCTCGTGCATGGGCTCAGGTGCGGTAAGCGGCCCGTTCGGCCAGCGCGGCGAGCCGCTCCGATGCCGGCGGGTGCGAGTAGTAGAAGCGCACGTACACCGGGTCCGGCGTCAGCGTCGCCGCGTTGTCCTCGTGCAGCTTGAGCAGCGCGTTCGCCAGGTCCTGGCCGCTGGCTTGCGCGCAGGCAAAGGCATCGGCTTCGAACTCATGGCGGCGCGACAGGTGGGCCAGCAGCGGCGACACGAAGAAGCCGAAGGGCGGCAGCGCCAGCATGAACAGCAGCAGCGCCAGCGCATCGTTCGGCGCGCCCATGTTCGGCGTCACGCCCAGGCCTTCATAGAAAGCGGTCTGCGTCGACAGCCAGCCCAGCAGCGCCAGCGCCAGCAGGCTGAAGGCGAAGATGCCGGCGATGCGCTGGGTCACGTGCCGGTGGCGGAAGTGGCCCAGCTCGTGCGCCAGCACCGCTTCCACCTCGGCCGGCGACAGGCGCTGCAGCAGCGTGTCGAAGAAGACCACGCGCTTGGCCGCGCCCAGGCCGGTGAAGTAGGCGTTGGCATGCGCCGAGCGGCGGCTGCCGTCCATCACGAACAGCCCCTTCGCGGCAAAGCCGCAGCGCTGCATCAGCGCCTGCACGCGCGCGGCCAGCGCGGCGTCGGCCAGCGGCTCGAACTTGTTGAACAGCGGCGCGATCAGCGTCGGGTAGATGACCAGCAGCGTCAGGTTGAAGGCCATCCACGCGCCCCAGGCCCACAGCCACCACAGGCTGCCGGCCGCGCCCATCAGCCACAGCACCAGCGCGGCCAGCGGCAGGCCGATCACCGCGCCGACGGCCGTGTTCTTCAGCAGGTCGGCGACGAAGAGCCTGGGCGTCATGCGGTTGAAGCCGAAGCGCTGCTCGATGCGGAAGGTGCTGACCAGCTCGAAGGGCAGGTCCAGCGCGCCGCCGATCAGCGCAAAGGCCGTCAGCAGCGTCAGCTGGTAGGCCATGTCGCCGAAGCGCGGCTGCACCGCGGCCAGCAGCCACTGGTTCAGCGCGTCCAGGCCGCCGAGCAGCGTCCAGCCCAGCAGCACGGCGGTGCCGAAGGCCGTGGCCAGCAGGCCGAAGCGGCTCTTGGCCAGCGTGTAGTCGGCGGCGCGCTGGTGCGCCTGCGGGGTGACGGTGGCGGCAAAGCGGGCCGGCACCTGCGCGCGGTGCGCCGCGACGTGCCGCATCTGGCGCGTCGCCAGCCAGAACTTGGCGGCCAGCGACAGCAGCAGCGCGGCCGCGAAGACGAGGGTGACGAGCGAGGGCTGCATCGGGGGGCGAGTGTAGGCTTGCGCGAGAATCGGCGCCGCTGACACGCTGAAAGACATGCCGATGACCGAGGCCACGCTGACGCTGAACGAGAACAACCTGGTCTGGATCGACCTGGAGATGACCGGCCTGTCGCCGGTGACCGACCGCATCATCGAGATCGCCGTGGTGGTGACCGACGCGCAGGTCACGCAGCGCGTCGAAGGCCCGGTGCTGGCCGTGCACCAGAGCGACGCGGTGCTGGACGGCATGGATGCCTGGAACAAGGGCACGCACGGCAAGAGCGGGCTGATCGACCGCGTCAAGGCCTCGACCGTCGACGAGGCGGCGGCCGAAGCGCAGGTCATCGCCTTCCTGAAGCAATACGTGCCCGCGGGCAAGAGCCCGATGTGCGGCAACAGCATCTGCCAGGACCGGCGCTTCCTGGCCAAGGACATGCCGGCGCTGGAGGCCTTCTTCCACTACCGCAACCTGGACGTCAGCACGCTGAAGGAACTGGCGCGGCGCTGGAAGCCGGCGGTGCTGGACGGCTTCAAGAAGGCGCAGGCGCATACCGCGCTGGCCGACATCCACGAGTCGATCGACGAGCTGCTGCACTACCGCAGCACCTTCCTGCAGGCCTGACGCCGGCCCGGCGTCGTGCGCGTGGCGACGCCGGTGGCCCGCCGACCTCACGCGCCGCGCCGTGCGCCGATCTGCGGGTAAACCCCAGATCGGCTACAATGCGCGCCCAGCGGCGTCCTCGTGGCGCCGCTTTCGTTCATCCCCTCTGACCTTGTCGGCGTCCGCAGTGGACGCGTTGTTTCGGTTGGCGGCGATGCCGTCGCCCGATACAGGCGCGACTCCACTGTGTTCTTGAAAGACGTTCGATGAGCTTCGAATCCCTGGGCCTGCACGAGGCCCTGACCCGCGCCGTGGCCGATGCCGGCTACACCCAAGCCACCGAGGTGCAGGCGCGCGCCATCCCGCCGGCCTTGCAGGGCCGCGACCTGATGGTCAGTAGCAGCACCGGCAGCGGCAAGACCGCCAGCTTCGTGCTGCCGGCGCTGACCAAGGTGCTGGCCGCCCGTGCCGCCGCCCCGCGCCGCGACCGCGGCGTGGTCTACGGCCCGCGCATCGTCGTGCTGGTGCCGACGCGCGAGCTGGCGCTGCAGGTGGCCAAGGCGGTGTTCGACTACGGCCGCCACGTGCAGGGCCTGCGGTCGACCTGCATCGTCGGCGGCGTGCCCTACGGCGCGCAGCTGAAGGCGCTGCGCGGCCCGCTGGACGTGCTGATCGCCACGCCGGGCCGGCTGATGGACCACATGGCCTCGGGCAAGGCGGTGCTGTCCCACGTCGAGATGCTGGTGCTGGACGAGGCCGACCGCATGCTCGACATGGGCTTCATCGACGACATCCACCACATCGCCGCGGCGATGCCGGCGTCGCGCCAGACGGTGATGTACAGCGCCACCTTCGGCGGCCACGTCGGCCGCCTGGCCGAGGAGCTGCTGCGCGACCCGCAGCGCGTGGCCGTGGCCTCGCACACCGAGGCGCATGCCGACATCGAGCAGCGCCTGCATTGGGCCGACGACCATGAGCACAAGAACGCGCTGCTGGACCACATCCTGACCACCCGCGAGGTCGAGCAGGCGGTGGTCTTCACCAGCACGCAGCGCGACGCCGACTGGCTGGCCGACCGGCTGGCCGACATGGGCCATCACGTGGCGTCGCTGCACGGCGGCCACCCGCAGGGGCGGCGCAACCGCGTGCTGCAGGGGCTGCGCAGCCGGCAGCTGAAGATCCTGGTGGCCACCGACGTGGCGGCGCGCGGCATCGACGTGCCGAGCATCAGCCACGTCATCAACTACGGCCTGCCGATGAAGGCCGAGGACTACGTGCACCGCATCGGCCGCACCGGCCGCGCCGGCCGCTCGGGCCTGGCGGTGACCTTGGCCGAGCGCCGCGATGCGCAGATGATCCAGCGCATCCAGCACTTCACCACGCAGCGCATTCCGGCGGCGACCATCGCCGGCCTGGAGCCGCGCCGCGCCGAGCCGCCGGCGCACCGGCCGGCGGGCAAGAACTTCGCACGTCCGTCGCGGCCGGGCGGCTTCGGCGGCAAGCCGGGCGGCAAGCCCTTCAAGCCGGCGGGCAAGCGCTTCGCCGGCAAGCCGGGCGCGGCGCGCTAGACGCCCAGCAGCTCCACCTCGAAGACCAGCGTGGCGTTCGGCGGGATCACCCCGCCGGCGCCGCGCGCGCCGTAGCCCAGCTGCGGCGGGATCAGCAGCACGCGCGTGCCGCCGATCTGCATGCCCTGCACGCCTTCGTCCCAGCCGCCGATGACCTGGCCCGCACCCAGGCCGAAGCGGAAGGGCTGTCCGCGGTCCTTGCTGCTGTCGAACTTGGCGCCGCGGCCGTCAGGGCGGCTCGGGTCGTGCAGCCAGCCGGTGTAGTGCACGCTGACGTGGTGGCCGCTGCGCGCCGTGTCGCCGGTGCCGGCGACGGTGTCTTCGTACTGCAGGCCGGAAGGGGTGGTGATCATCAAGCAGGTCCTGTGAGCAAAGGGCCGCGCATCATGCCACCCATCGCGCGGCCCAGGCCGGCAGCGCGGCGTGCAGCCACGCGGCGGCATCGGCGGCGGCCATGTCGGGCAGCTCGAGCACGCGGCCGGCCGCGCGCAGGGCGGCCGTCGGGTCGCTCAGGTCCAGCGCCGCGGCGCCGTTCTGCTTGGACAGCTTGTGGCCGTCGGCCCCCAGCACCAGCGGCACGTGCTGGTAGCTCGGTGTCGGCACCCCCAGCGCGCGCTGCAGCAGGATCTGCCGCGCCGTGTTGTCCGCCAGGTCGGCACCGCGCACCACGTGCGTGACCTGCTGCGCCGCGTCGTCCACCACCACCGCCAGCTGGTAGGCCCACAGGCCGTCGGCACGCTTCAGCACGAAGTCGCCGACCTCGCGTTCCACGTCCTGCGACGCGGCGCCCAGCCGGCGGTCGACCCAGTCGATGCGAGGCCCGAGCCCAGCGTGCCGCGTGCGCAGTCGCACCGCGCGCGCCGGCTTGCCGTGCAGGCCGGCGCGGCAGGTGCCCGGATAGACCGCCTGCGCATGGCGCTGGCGCGGCGTGCCGGCAGCGCGCTGCGCGGCTTCGATGTCGCTGCGCGTGCAGCCGCAGTCGTAGGCCCAGCCGTGCGCGCGCAGCGTGTCCAGCGCCTGCTGGTAGGCGGCGCCGCGCGTGGACTGGTACAGCGGCGGCGCGTCCGCGTGCATGCCCAGCGCGGCCAGCTGGCCGAGGATGACGCGGTCCGTGCCGGGCACGCAGCGCGGCGTGTCGACGTCCTCGATGCGCACCAGCCAGCGTCCGCCGCGCGCACGCGCATCCAGCCAGCTGGCCAGCGCCGCGACCAGCGATCCGGCATGCAGCGGCCCGGTGGGCGAAGGCGCGAAGCGGCCGGTCGGCAGCGCCATCTACGTGGCGTGGCGCTGCAGCAGCGCCTGCCGCGTGGTCGGCATGGCCAGCTGCTTGAGCCACCATTGCAGACCCAGGCCGAGCGAGGCGCGCTCGCGCCGGCCGACGCCGCAGCGCCACGCATAGCCCAGCCGCACCGGCGCGTTCGGGCGCAGCGTGCGCCGGGCCACCAGCCGGCCCGCGTCCAGGTGATTGCGCACCATCGTCTCGGGGATGTAGCCGCAGCCCAGGCCGCGCAGCAGCGCCTCGATCTTGGCGTCCATGCTCGACACGGTAAGCACGTCCTGCCCGGGCAGCAGGTTCAGCGTCAGCGGCGACATGTGCTGCGCGGTGTCGGCCACGGCCACGGCGCGAAAGCGCAGCAGTTCCACGTCGTTGATCGGCTCGGCCGCGGCGGCCAGCGGGTGCTGCGGCGACACCGCGAACACGAAGGCCATCTCGCCCAGCGCTTCCACCGCCACGCCGGGCGGCGGGCTCTGCAGGCCGACGCCGATGGCCAGGTCGGCCTGGCCGCTGATCAGCGCCTCCCAGGTGCCGGCCAGCACCTCGGTGCGCAGCTTCAGCCGCGTGCCCGGCCCGCCGTTGCCCAGCGTGCCGGCGCCGGCCTTGCCATGCGGATCGAGCGCGTAGAAGGCCTCGCACAGCTCGAACAGCGTCAGCCTGGAGATGACGTCGTCCACTGCCACGCTGAGCTGCGTCTCCCAGCCGGAGGCCACGCGCTTGACGCGGTTGGCCACGGCCGCGCTTTCGGCCAGCAGGCGCCGGCCTTCGTTGAGCAGCTCCTCGCCGGCGGCGGTGAACTTGGCCTGGCGCGAGCGCCGGTCGAACAGCAGCACGTCCAGCGCATCCTCCAGCTGGCGCACGCTGTAGGTCAGCGCCGACGGCACCTTGCCCAGCTCGCGCGCGGCGGCGGCAAAGCTGCCGGTGCGGGCGATGGTGTCGATCATGGACAGCGCGTCGGGCGTCAGGGCAAGGTGCACTCGGGACATGGCTTCATCTTATTTGAACGGCGCCTTCGACCGCAGCGTCCCACGCCCGCCGGCGGCCGGCCTACATTGGTGCCATCGACAGACCCAGGAGAGCCGGACCATGATGACCTTGCGCCCCTCCAACGAACGCGGCTACGCCGACCACGGCTGGCTGAAGAGCTTCCACAGCTTTTCCTTCGCCGACTACTACGACCCGGCGCACATGGGCTTCGGCAACCTGCGCGTCATCAACGAGGACCGCGTGGCCCCGGGCAGCGGCTTCGGCACGCACGGGCACCGCGACATGGAGATCATCAGCTACGTGCTCAGCGGCGCGCTGGCGCACCAGGACAGCATGGGCAACGGCCGCGGCCGCGACAAGCCGTCGGGCGTGATCCTGCCCGGCGACGTGCAGCGCATGAGCGCCGGCCGCGGCGTCATGCACAGCGAGTTCAACCATGCGCAGGACACGAGCGCGCACTTCCTGCAGATCTGGATCGAGCCGCGGCATCGCGGCATCGAGCCCGGCTACGAGCAGAAGCACTTCGCCGCGGCCGACAAGCGCGGCGCGCTGCGCCTGATCGCCTCGCCCGACGGGCGCGACGACTCGGTGACGGTGCATGCCGATGCGTCGCTCTACGCCGGTCTGTTCGACGGCGACGAGTCCGCCACGCTGGCGCTGGACCCGCAGCGCAAGGCCTATGTGCACCTGGTGCGCGGCACGCTGCGCGTCAACGGCGTCGCGCTGTCCGGCGGCGACGCGGTGATGCTCGAAGCCGAGCCGACGCTGCACCTGGACGGCGGCAGCGATGCCGAGGTGTTGGTCTTCGACCTGGCGCGCTGAGGTCCCGCTTGAAGCAGGCACCAGGCCGGCGGGACTGAGCCTGCCCGTCCGGCGCCGAGCCGGCCGCAGCCGGCGCTACAGTCGCGCCCATGCAAAGACCGGAGGAGCTGCTGCGGCTGCTGCCGCTGATCGACTGGGTCGGCCTGGCCTGCTTCATCGCCGCCTGGGCCGGCTATGCGATCTTCGCGCGGCGCCGCTCGCACACCCGGCCGTCGTTCCTGGCCAGCTCGAACCGCGTGCGCTGGCGCTGGATGCGGCAGAGCACCTACCGCGAGGTGCGCGTGCTCGACGGCGTCGTGGTGCAGCTGCAGTCGTCCACGGCCTCGTTCTTCGCGTCCACGACCATCCTGATCATCGGCGCGCTGGTGGCGGTGCTCGGTGCCACCGAGCGGGCCAGCGACCTGGTGCGCGACCTGCCGTTCGTGGCGCGCACCTCGGCGCTGGTCTTCGACCTAAAGGTGGTGGTGCTGGCGGCGATCTTCATCTACGCCTTCTTCCGCTTCACCTGGAGCATCCGCCTTTACGGCGTGGGCGTGCTGCTGGTGGCTGCATCACCCGAGTCCGACGCGGTGATCGACGACGCGCAGCGCGATGCCTTCGCCGACCGTGCCGGCCGCGTCATGGGGCTGGCCGCCGAGTCCTTCAACGACGGGCTGCGCGCGTACTACATGTCCTTCGCCGCGGTGGCCTGGTTCATCTCGCCCTGGGCGATGCTGGCCACCGTGGCCATGGTGATCGGCGTGCTGTACCGCCGGGAATTCCGCTCCGACGTGCTGCACATGCTGGATGGGGCCTGAGTTGTGCTCGTCGCTTGTCGGTTCTGGCCATCCGACCTTCTAGGCCTGCGCGGGCCGAGGCTGGCGGGCGAGCGCATCCGCTCATGTCCCCCGACCGCGCCATGAATGGCGCGGTCTCCGCCTTTACTTCCCGGATGCGCTCGCCCACCAGCCTCGGCTGGCCACCGCCATAACACTGCCGAGGCCTTGAAAACAGCCACCACCCCGCGCTGAATTGCCGTTGGCCCAGCGTGGCAGTTTCTGGGCGATGCGAAAACCATGCAGGCGCCCGTCCTCCTCGGCCCGCGCAGACCCGGGCAGTCGATCGACCAAGGATCGCCGCGCAGTCGCGGCAGTGACACACGCGCATCGCTGTGCATCGAATCCCGAACCCGTCAGACATCCCTTGCCAGGCGCACTCCGCTGAACTGCCACTGTGCCTCGGGCGGAAAGAAGTTGCGGTAGCTGGCGCGCACGTGGCCGGCGGGCGTGACGCAGGAGCCGCCGCGCAGCACCAGCTGGTTGCACATGAACTTGCCGTTGTATTCGCCGACGGCGCCGGCGGCCGGCCGGTACCCGGGGTAGGGCGCGTAGGCCGACTGCGTCCATTCCCACACCGTGCCGAACATCTGCTGCGGCGACGTCGTCGCACCGGCCGCTGCGCCGGTCGGTTGGTAGAGGCCTTGGTCGGCAAAGTGGCCGTCGCCGGGGCGCCGTTCGAAGTGTCGCGCGGCGTGCTCCCATTCGGCCTCGGTGGGCAGGCGCGCGCCGGCCCAGCGGGCGTAGGCATCGGCCTCGAAGTAGCTCAGGTGCGCGATGCTGGCCGCGCCGTCGACAGGCTGGCCGCCGTGCAGGCTGAACAGCTCGCGGCCGCCGTCGCGCCAGTACAGCGGCGCCTGCCGTCGGCCGGCCTGCACCCAGTCCCAGCCCAGCGACAGCCACAGCTCGGGCCGGCGGTAGCCGTCGTCGGTGATGAAGGCCTGGAAGTCCGCGCAGGTCGCCGGCCGCGAGGCCAGCTCGAAATCGCGCAGCAGCAGGTCGTGGCAAGGGCCTTCGTTGTCGAAGTGGAACTCGCCGTCCGTGTCGGCGTCGTAGCCCAGCGCGACGATGCCGGCGGGCACGCCCAGCCAGCGCAGCGTGGCCGGCTCTGCCGCGTCGGGCAAGGCCGGCATCGGCACGTAGGCCGGCCAGTCGGGATGGCAGGACAACGCATGCTTCAGGTCGGTGAGCAGCAGTTCCTGGTGCTGCTGTTCGTGGTTCAGGCCCAGCAGCAGCAGTGCGCGGCAGTCGGCGTCGGCGCCGCGGCCCTCGAGCAGCGCCTGCATGCGCGCGTCGACCTGCCGGCGCCAGGCGTGCACCTCGGCCAGGGTCGGGCGCGACAGCAGGCCCCGTTGCGCGCGCGGATGCTGCGGCCCCACGCCCTGGTAGTAGCTGTTGAAGAGCACGCGGAACGTGGCATCGAAGGGCTTGAAGCCGGGCTCGAAGCGCTCGAGCAAGAAGGTCTCGAAGAACCAGGTGGTATGCGCCAGATGCCATTTGGCCGGGCTGGCCTCGGGCATCGACTGCAGCTGGCAATCCTCGGCCGACAGCGGCGCGGACAGCGCCGCGCTGCGCGCGCGCACCGCGGCATAGGCCGCGCCAAGCTCAGGGGTTTGCGACAGGGCGTTCATGGCCGGTTGGGCCACTGTAGTGCAGTGCCGCGGGCTTGTCAGCGCGGCGCCAGGAAGCCCTGAACCGGGGCGGCGCTGCGCGCTGCGTCCTCTTCCTGCGGCACATGCCCCAGGTCGTCGAAGACCACCAGCTCGCTGCCGGCGATCGCCTGCTGCCATTGTTTGGCCATCGACGGCGGCAGCAGCCGGTCGCGGCCGCCCCAGAGGATCAGCGTGGGCAGCTTCAGCTCGTGCAGCCGCTCGGCGTCCTGTCCCGCGTCACGCTGCCTGAAGCGCTGCACGAAGGCATGCCGGTTGCCCTCGCGCAGCAGCAGCTCGTAGTAGCGGTCGACCTGCGCGCTCGTCAGGCGCGCCGGGTCGCCATAGATGTGGCGCAGGATGGCGACGACCAGCGGCCGCGGCAGCAGCACTTCCAGCACCCGCGGCAGCACCGGCACGCGCGCCAGCATGCCGCCCAGTGACACGACGTCGTGCCCGCGCACCGGGCCGGTGGTGTCGACCAGGATCAGCCGCGTCACGCGCTCGGGCGCCAGCAGCGCGGTGCGCCAGGCGACCTCGCCGCCCAGCGAATTGCCGCCGATGGCGAAGCGCGGCACGCGCAGCCGGTCCATCAGCGCCAGCACGAAGCGCGCGTCGCGGTCGCCGCCATAGCGATCGTCGGGGCTGGGGCCGCTGAGGCCGAAGCCGGGCAGGTCGAAAGTGATGATGCGGCGTCGCCCGCCCAGCGCCTTGACCCAGCCTTCCCAGGTGTGCAGGCTGGACGCCGCGCCGTGCACCAGCACCAGCGGCTCGGGGTCGTCGCGCGGGCCGACGTCGCGCAGATGCACCAGCTGGCCCTGCAGGTCGATGAACTGCGAAGGCGGCGGCGCCCAGCGCGCGACCAGCGCTTCCACCGGCCAGTCCGGCGCGTGCGACAGCCACATCGCGATGGCGCTGAGGAACAGCAGGGCGCCCAGCAGCTTGAGGGCGAAGGCCTTGATCGAGGTAGGCACGGACCGGCCGATTCTAGGAGCCGCCGGCAGGCCCGTCGCAGGTGGGTCGCAGGGGGTGGCTGCCTACAATGCCCCATGGCCTTCGTCCACCTGCGCACGCACAGCGAACATTCGGTTGTCGATGGCATGCTGCGCATCGACGACGCGGCCGACGCCGCCCGCGCCGACGGCCAGGTGGCGCTGGCCATCACCGACCTGAACAACCTGTTCGGCGCGGTGCAGTTCTACCAGGCGTGCCGCGGCCGGGGCGTCAAGCCGATCCTCGGCGTCGACCTGTGGATGGAGCCCGAAGGCGGCGACAAGCAGCCCAGCCGCCTGCTGCTGCTGGTGCAGAACATGCAGGGCTACCTGAACCTGTGCGAGCTGCTGGCGCGCGCCTGGACGGGCAACGCGCAGCGCACGCAGGCATGGATCAAGTGGGACTGGCTGGCCGAGCTGAATGGCGGGCTGATCGCGCTGTCCGGTGCGGATGGCGGTGTCGTCGGCATGGCCCTGCTGTCCGGCGACACGGCGCGCGCGCGGGCCTTGGCGCAGCGCCTCGCCGCCACCTTCGACGGGCGCTTCTACCTGGAACTGCAGCGCGCCGGCCTGCCCACGCACGAAACCCATGTGCGCCGCGCGGTGGCGCTGGCGGCGCAGTTGCAGCTGCCGGTGGTGGCCACGCACCCGGTGCAGTTTCTGCAGGCCGAGGACTACGAAGCCCACGAGGCGCGCGTGTGCATCGCCGAGGGCGAGACGCTGGCCAACCCGCGGCGCATCAAGCGCTTCAGCGCCGAGCAGTACTTCAAGACGCAGGCGCAGATGGAGGCGTTGTTCGCCGACCTGCCGTCCGCCGTGAGCAACACGCTGCGCATCGCGCAGCGCTGCAACCTGCAGCTGACGCTGGGCAAGCCGAAGCTGCCCAACTTCCCCATCCCCGACGGCATGGCGCTGGAGGACTACTTCCGCCAGCTGTCCTTCGACGGCCTGGAGCAGCGCCTGCAGATGCTCTACCCCGATGCGGCGGAGCGCGAGCGCCAGCGTCCGCGCTACGTGGAGCGGCTGGAATACGAGATCGTCACGATCCTGAAGATGGGCTTCCCCGGCTACTTCCTGATCGTCAGCGACTTCATCCGCTGGGCCCTGGCCAACGGCTGCCCGGTGGGGCCGGGGCGCGGCTCGGGCGCGGGCTCGCTGGTGGCCTATGCGCTGTTCATCACCGGGTTGGACCCGCTGCAATACAACCTGCTGTTCGAGCGCTTCCTGAACCCCGAGCGCGTGTCGATGCCGGACTTCGACATCGACTTCTGCCAGGCCAACCGCGAACGCGTCATCGACTACGTCAAGGACAAGTACGGCCGCGATGCGGTGAGCCAGATCGCCACCTTCGGCACGATGGCCGCCAAGGCCGCGCTGCGCGACGTGGGCCGTGTGCTCGGCATGGGCTACGGCCAGGTCGATGCCATCGCCAAGCTGGTGCCGGCGCCGCCGGGCAAGCAGGTGACGCTGGCGCGCGTGCCCGACAAGCCCGACCCCGGGCTGATCTACGCGCGCAAGGAAGCACCCGAACTGGAGCAGCGCGAGGCCGCCGAGGAAGAGGTGGCCGAGCTGCTGTCGCTGGCCATGCGCGTCGAAGGCCTGGTGCGCAACGTCGGCATGCATGCCGGTGGCGTGCTCATCGCGCCGGGCAAGATCACCGACTTCTGCCCGCTGTACCAGCAGCCGGGCAGCGCCAGCGCGGTGAGCCAGTATGCGAAGGACGATGTCGAAGCCATCGGCCTGGTGAAGTTCGACTTCCTGGGGCTGGCCACGCTGACCATCCTGGAGCTGGCCAAGGACTTCATCCGCGCGCGCCGTCCCGAGCATCGCGACTTCGACTACGACAAGTTGCCGCTGGACGACCCCAAGGTCTACCGGCTCTTCGCCGAAGGCAAGACCGAGGCGGTGTTCCAGTTCGAATCGCGCGGCATGCAGGGCATGCTGCGCGAGGCGCGGCCGACGCGCGTGGAGGACCTGATCGCGCTGAACGCGATGTTCCGGCCCGGGCCGATGGAGAACATCCCCAGCTTCTGCGCGCGCAAGAACGGCAAGGAGCCGATCGAGTACCCGCACCCGCTGCTGGAGAAGGTGCTGGCCGAGACCTACGGCATCTTCGTCTACCAGGAGCAGGTGATGCAGGCCGCGCAGATCCTGGGCGGCTACTCGCTGGGCGGTGCCGACCTGCTGCGCCGCGCGATGGGCAAGAAGAAGGCCGAGGAGATGGCCCAGCAGCGCGAGGTGTTCCGCGCCGGTGCGCTGGCGCAGGGCATCGCGCAGGCCAAGGCCGACGAGGTCTTCGACCTGATGGAAAAGTTCGCCGGCTATGGCTTCAACAAGAGCCATGCCGCCGCGTACTCCTTGCTGGCCTACCACACCGGCTGGCTGAAGGTGCACTGCACGGCCGAGTTCTACGCCGCCAACATGACGGTGGAAATGGACGACACCGACAAGCTGAAGGTGTTGCTGGAGGACGCCAAGCAGTTCGGCATCGGCTTCGAGCCGCCGGACGTCAACCGCGGCGTCTATCGCTTCGAGCCGGTGGACGACCGCACGGTGCGCTACGGGCTGGGCGCCATCAAGGGCACCGGCCAGGCGGCGATCGAGGCCATCGTCGCCGCGCGCGAAGGCCGCGACGGCTCGGGCGGCGGGCCGTTCCGCAGCCTGTTCGACTTCTGCGCGCGCGTCGACCGGCAGCGCATCAACAAGCGCGTCATCGAGGCATTGATCAAGGCGGGCGCCTTCGACCTGCTGCATGGCGAGCGGGCCGAACTGCTGGCCAGCGTGGGCCTGGCGCTGGACTGGGCCGACACGCAGGCCGCGCATGCCGACCAGGCAGGCTTGTTCGACTTCGGCGATTCACATGCCGCGTCGACGCACGAGCCGGCGCTGGTGGCGGCCGCGCCCTGGGACGTGAAGGAACGGCTGACGCAGGAGAAGACGGCGATCGGCTTCTTCCTGTCGGGCCATCTGTTCGAACAGTGCGAGGCGGAGGTGCGGCAGTTCTGCCGCACGCGCATCGCCGACCTGGCCGATTCGCGCGAGCCGCAATTGCTGGCGGGCATCGCCAGCGATCTGCGCGTCGTCAACGGCCAGCGCGGCCGCGTGATGATCTTCAAGATCGACGACCGCAGCGAGGTCATCGAGGCGGTGGCCAGCGAAGAGCTCATCGACGCGCACCGCGATCTGCTGAAGGAGGACGAACTGCTCATCGTGCAGGGCCGCGTCAAGCTCGACCGCTTCAGCGGCGGGCTGCGCCTGGACGTGGCGCAGCTGTGGGACCTGGCCGGCGCGCGCGCGCGTTTCGGCCGCTACCTGGCGGTGGCGGTCAACGGCATGCCGCTGCCGCTGCGCGACCTGCTGACGCAGTGGCCGGCGCGCAAGCTGCACACCGACCAGGGCGACCTGGCGCAGGGCCTGGGCGTGCGCCTGAAGCTGCAGCGCGCCGAGGCCACCGCCGA
The DNA here is from genome assembly GCA_019635285.1 of Rubrivivax sp. Lineage (GTDB taxonomy): Bacteria > Pseudomonadota > Gammaproteobacteria > Burkholderiales > Burkholderiaceae_C > Rubrivivax. The sequence goes on from JAHBZS010000042.1 coordinate 22,144, forward strand.
CCTGGACCTGGGCGACGATGCGCGCTTCTGGCCCTGCGACGAGGCGCTGGCCCGCTGGCGCAGCGTGGCGCACCAGGGGCAGGCGAGCATCGTCTACGGCTGATGGCGTCTGCACGCGCACGGCGGTCGCCGCCCCCCGCGGCGGCGCTCAGTCCCTTCGGAACGGCCGGGCGCTACTGAGCCGTGTACGAAACCCCGATCACCGGCCTGGTGCTCAGCGGCGGCGGCGCGCGTGCGGCCTACCAGGTGGGCGTGCTGCGGGCCATCGCCCGGCTGCGCCGGGGCACGGCGGCGTCGCCGCGGCGCAGCCCTTTCGGCGTCATCTGCGGCACCTCGGCCGGCGCCATCAATGCCGCGGCGCTGGCCTGCGGCGCCGACCAGTTCGACGCCACGGTCGAGATGCTCTCGGGCGTGTGGCAGGACATCCGCGCCGAGCAGGTGTACCGCGCCGATTCGCTGGGCGTGATCCGCAGCGGCGCGCAATGGCTGACGATGCTGTCGATCGGCTGGCTGCTGGCGCGCTGGCGCAAGGCCCGGCCGCGGTCGCTGCTGGACAACGCGCCGCTGGCCCAGCTGCTGGAGCGCACGGTGCCGCTGCAGCGCCTGCCACGCATGCTGTCGGGCCGCCACGTGCAGGCGCTGGCCTTGAGCGCATCGAACTACAGCGCCAGCATGCACGTCACCTTCTATCAGGCGGCCGCGCCGGTCGCGCCGTGGGTGCGCGCGCAGCGCGTGGCGGTGCCGGCCGAACTGAGCGTGGCGCACCTGCTGGCCTCGTCGGCGATTCCCTTCCTGTTCCCGGCCGCCGAGCTGGACATCGACGGGCGGCGGGAGTGGTTCGGCGACGGCTCGATGCGCCAGACCGCACCGCTGTCGCCCGCCATCCACCTGGGTGCGCAGCGGCTGCTGGTGATCGGCGCCGGGCGCGTGCACGAGCCGCCGGGCCGCCGCGTGGACAACACCGGCTACCCCAGCCTGGCGCAGATCGCCGGGCATGCGCTGTCGAGCATCTTCCTGGACGCGCTGACCGCCGACGTGGAGCGCCTGCAGCGCATCAACCGCACGCTGACGCTGCTCAGCGACGACGCGCGCGTGGCCACGCCGCTGCACCCCATCGACGCGCTGGTCATCACGCCGTCGCAGCGTCTGGACGAGATGGCCGCGCGACACGTGGACGAGCTGCCGCCCACGGTGCGCGGCCTGCTGCGCGCGGTGGGCGTCAGCGGCAGCGGCCGCGCCGCGCAGGGCGCGGCGCTGGCCAGCTACCTGCTCTTTGAATCCGGCTACACGCGCGAGCTGATGGCGCTGGGCGAGCAGGACGTGCAGGCGCGGCGTGACGAGGTGCTGGGCTTCTTCGGCTGGCCGCAGGCACCGGCCGCGGCTTGAGCTACTTGGCCGGCTTGCCCGCCGCGGCGGGCTTCTCGCCGGTCGCGGGCTTGTCGCCGGCAGGCGCCGCCGCGCTGCCGTAACCGGCGTTGTTGACCGTCAGCCCGGCCTGCGAGAACTTGGCGGCATTGCCCGGCCCGATGCCGCCGACGCGCTCGACCAGGTCGTTCCAGTCCTTGAAGGCGCCGGCCTTGCGCGCATCGAGGATCTTGCCGGACAAGCCGGGCCCGATGCCCTTGACGGTTTCCAGCTCGGCCTGGCTGGCCTTGTTGGCATCGACGGCAGCCTGCGCGCAGAAGGCGAAGGCGGCGATGACGAGGGCGATGAGGGTGCGGATCATGGCGAATCTCCTTGCGGTTGAGGCCCGGCGACATGCCGGGTTGCAGAGATTCTGTGGAGCGCAGCCCGCGCGGTGAATCCGCCGGAGGTGCGAGAAAGGGCGCTTCCGATGGGGGCCCCCATGCGGGGGATCCGCGGACCGCTGTCCTGCGCATCCTGGCGGCGGCGCGGCATGCGGCCACGGGCTCGGGGGCAGGGCGCCGGCGATGCCGCACACGGCCCCTCGGCGGCGCCCGCGGCCCGGATGGGCTGTCAGAATCCCAGCCATGGTGACCTCGATCCACGTGCTCGGCAGCCACCAGTTGGGTGGGGCGGACTGGTTTTTCATCCGCCTGGTCGAGGCGCTGCAGCGTGCCGGCCACCCGAGCATGGTGGTGATCCGCGCCGACAGCCCGGTGCGCCAGCAGCTGTCGCCGCAGATCGAGCAGCTGCATCTGCCGCTGGCGTCGAAGTGGGACCTCTATTCGCGTTGGCGCCTGACGCGGTTGATCCGTGCGCGGCGGCCCGACGTGGTGCAGACCTACATGGGCCGCGCGACCCGGCTGACGCACCTGCCCGCGGGCAGCCATGCGCTGCACGTGGCGCGCCTGGGCGGCTACTACCGCATCGACGGCTACTACCGCCACGCACAGGCCTGGGTGGGCAACACGCAGGACATCTGCGACTACCTGGTCAAGGAAGGCCTGCCGCGCGAGCGCGTGTTCCACATCGGCAACTTCGTGCCGCAGCCGCGCCGCGTCGAGGCCGACGAGCTGCAGGCGCTGCGCACGCGCCTGAAGCTGCCGCCGCAGGCCTTCGTCGTGTTCGCGCTGGGGCGCATGGTCGAAAAGAAGGGCTTCCAGGATCTGCTGGAGGCTTTTGCCCGGCTCGATGCGCAGGTCGACGGCCGCCCGCTGGTGCTGCTGCTGGCCGGCGATGGCGGGCATCGCGAGGCGCTGGTGCAGGCGTCGCAGAGCCTGGGCCTGGACGGTCGGGTGTACTGGGCAGGCTGGCAGAACGACACCACACCGTTCTTCGCGCTGGGCGACGTGTTCGTCTGCCCGTCGCGCCACGAGCCCCTGGGCAACGTCATTCTCGAAGCCTGGCAGCACGGCCTGCCGGTGCTGAGCACGGCCAACGAAGGCGCGCGCGAACTGGTGCGCGACGGCGAGAACGCGCTGCTGGCGCCGCTCAACGACCCGGCGGGCCTGGCCGAGGCATTGCAGCGCATGCTGGCGCTGAGCCCGGCCGAACGCCAGCGGCTGGCCGACGCGGGCCATGCGACGGTGCAGCGCGAACACAGCGAGCAGGGTGTGGTGGCGGCCTACCTGGCGCTGTACCAAAGGCTGCGCCCCGTGGCGCGCCAATAACAGCCTGGGCCACCACGGCGCGGGCGCCGAGGTCTGTCGCCCGGACTCCTAGAATGCCGCCACCATGCCAACGCCCGTCAACGTCATCTGCATGAAGTGGGGCAAGCTCTACGGGCCGGAGTACGTCAACTTTTTGCGCGCCGGCGTCGGGCGCCACCTGCGGCGGCCCTTCCGCTTCGTCTGCTTCACCGACGACGCGGCCGACCTGCGCGACGACATCCAGGTGCTGCCGCTGCCCGAGCTCGGCCTGCCCAAGGGGCAGGGCGACCTGCGCTGGCGCAAGCTCGCGGTGTTCCGCCGGCAACTGCACGACCTGCAGGGGCCCACGCTGTTCCTCGACCTGGACCTGGTGGTGGTGGGCCCGCTCGACGATTTCTTCGACCTGCCGGGGCGCTTTCTGATCATCCGCGACGACGATCTGTTCCGCGCCAAGCCGCTGCGCCGGCTGAACCCGGCGCGTGACCGCTTCCTGCACAGCGTGGGCAACTCGTCGGTGTTCCGCTTCGAGATTGGCCAGCACACCTACATCCTGGATGCCTACCTGGCCGACCCCAAGGGCGCGGCCGAGCGCTACGAGATCTCGCAGCAGTTCCAGAGCGCGCAGCTGGCCGCGCACGGCGACCTGGCCTACTGGCCCAGCGACTGGTGCGTGAGCTTCAAGAACGCCTGCGTGCCGCGCGGCTGGAAAAGCTACCTGGCCGACCCCGCGGTGCCGGCGGGCGCGCGCATCGTCGTCTTTGCCGGCACGCCGAAGATGAGCGACGTGCTGGCCGGCGGCGGGCACACCTGGTACCGGCGCATCGGCGACGTGCGCTGGCTGCACCAGGCGTGGAGCGCCTGATGACGGCCGCGGTGAAGCAACTGGTCTGCGTCAAGTGGGGCACGATGTACGGCCCCGAATACGTCAACCGCCTCTACGGCATGGTGTCGCGCCATCTGGCGCCGCCGTTTCGCCTGGTGTGCCTGACCGACGACCGCCAGGGCATCCGCCCCGAGGTCGAGTGTTTCGACCTGCCCGAGCTGGGCGTGCCGCATCCGCAGCGCACGATGGGCAAATGGCGCAAGCAGATCCTGTGGGGCGCGTCGGTGCCGGGCCTGCAGGGCGTGGCGCTGTTCGTCGACCTGGACTCGGTGATCGTCGGCCCGCTGGACGACTACTTCAGCATCGGCAATCCGGGGGACGTCTACGTCGCGCGCAACTGGGCGCGCCCGCTGGAAAAGCTGGGCCAGACCTCGGTGTTCCGCTTCCCGGTGGGCGGCAATGCGCACATCCTCGACGACTTCCGCGCCGACGCGCAGGGCATCGCCGACAAGTACCAGTTCGAGCAGCACTACGTGACCGCGGCGGTCACGGGCGGCGTGAAGTTCTGGCCCGAGGCCTGGACCAAGCACTTCCGGCTGCACTGCATGCCGCCGTTCCCGCTGTGTTACGTCATGAGCGCGCGGCTGCCGGCCGGCGCACGCATCGTCACCTTCCCCGGCGGACCGAACCCGGACGACGTGATCGTCGGCCGCTGGAACAAGCGCGAGCCGCCGTTCCCCACGCGCTGGCAGCACATCCTGGCCACCTTCAGCGACCAGCGCGTCGACGACAGCCGCTGGCGCCACCTGCGGCGCTACGTGCGGCCGGTGCCGTGGATCGAGGCCGCGTGGCGTGACTGACGGCCCGCCCAGCGGCTGGGACCTGGCCGTGCACGAGCTGCACAAGCGCAGCCTGCGCGGCGTCAAGCGCCTGGTGCGGCCGCTGTGGATGCGCCGCCTGGCCGAACGCAACCTGCACAGCCGCGAGCCGCTGCTGTGCGCCGACGGACCGGTGGTCTCGCTGACCACCTACGAGCCGCGCTGGCACAGCGTGCACTACACCCTCGAGAGCATCGGCTGCGGCCGCCTGCGGCCGTCGCGGCTGGTGTTGTGGATCGCGCCGTCGGTGCTGCAGCTGGGCACGCCCGAGACGCTGCAGCGCCTGGTGGCGCGCGGCCTGGAGATCCGCACCTGCGAGGACGTGGGCCCGCACAAGAAGTACTTCGGGCAGGTCCACGACGCCGACACGTCGCGTGCGCTGGTGACCGCCGACGACGACGTGCTGTACTGGGGCGACTGGCTGCAGACGCTGGCGGCCGCCGCCGCCGCGCGCCCGGCGTACATCCACGCGCACCGCGCCCACCGCATGAGCTTCGCCGCCGACGGCAGCTTCCTGCCCTATGCGCAGTGGCCGGCCTGCCGCTCGACGGCACCGAGCCCGCTGCACTTCACCACCGGCGTCGGCGGCGTGCTCTACCCGCCGGCGATGCAGCAGGCGCTGCGCCGCGCGGGTGACGGCTTCCGCGACTGCTGCCCGCGCGCCGACGACATCTGGCTCAACGCGGTGGCCTGGCGCAGCGGCATCCGCGTCTGCCAGACGCGCGTCTTCGGTCCACAGTTGTTCGAGGTGCCCGGCACGCGCGGCCACGGCCTGGCGCGCGAGAACGTCGGCAGCGGCGGCAACGACCGCCAGCTGCAGATGACCTACACGGCGCAAGAGCGCGAGCAACTGAGAGCGTTGGCGGGCTGAGCCGGGCGCTGCCCGCCCACCCACCCGGCCTGAAGGCCTCAGGCCGTTCGGCCCGGCGGCCGTTCTGCGGAGCTCGTCGACAGGTACGCGGCCACCGCGGCGGCGTCGGCCAGCGGCGTGATGCGCAACTCGTCCAGCAGCTGCCGGTCCCAGGCGTCGCCGGAGGCGCTGGCGTGCACCAGCGCAGCGCAGCGCACCTGCGGCATCAGCAGCCCCGCGGTGAGCAGCGTGGTGCTCATGCCGCCGACCACGGTGAGCGGCCGGTCGCGCAGCATCAGGTACAGGCATTCGACCGGCAAGGTGCGGGCGATCTCGGTGGCGGCGCCCTGCGCACACAAGCCCAGGTAGTCCGGCTCGGTTTCGCGCGGGTGGTACTTGAGGAAAAATTGTCCCGGGCGCTGGGCCAGCTGCTCGGCGCAGGCCGCAACCATCTGGCGGTAGTCGGGGTTGCGCGCGGCATAGCTGGAGTGGCTGAGCGTCAGCACCGTAGCGCCCGGCGGCACGGACTGCGCTGCGAAGCCCGTGCCGGCGCACAGCGCCGTGGCCAGGCTGCGCAGGGCCGGCGATGCCAGCGCCTGCGCCGGGAAGGCCTGCACCGGCCGCTCGCGCAGTTCGGCGCGCAGCAGCCGGGGATGCAGCGCCACGAAGCGCTGCACCAGCGGATGCGTGCCGAGCACGCGCACGTCATGCCAGCCGCGGCCCAGCCGCAGCGTCTGCCGCAGTTGCGTGGCCGCGCCGTGGGCGCGGTAGACGAAGCCGGTGTAGGCCAGCGAGCCGTCTTCGGCGCACCAGCGCTGAGCCTGGGGGAAGCGGCGCGCGACGGCCGTCAATGCCGTCTGGCCGGCCTCCTCGCGATCGTTGAAGACCGTCAGCGACGACGGCTGGGCATCGGCCAGCGCGGCCCGCAGCGCACGGCGGATGCCGGCCGAGGCACCACGCGCGTCGATGCACACCACCTGGTCGAAGGGCGATGCCGGCCAGTCGCCGACGGCGCGCAGGAACAGGCCCGGGTCCGGCAGGTCGGGCAGGAAGAGCATGCGGCAGGTCTGCTGCGTGCGCTCGCGCAGGTCGATGGCCAGCGCCGTGGCCAGCAGGAACTGCAGGCTGCTGCGAACGAGGAAGACATGCCTCCCGCGCGCGGCAGCATCGTTCATGAAGCGAGCGGCTTCCAGTCGCCCGAGGCCGCGATGCGCTCGAAGACGTCCGGCCGCACGTCGTGCGCGGCCACGGCACGGCGCACGAAGTCCTCGCTGACCAGCCCGGCCGCCAGGCATTCCTTGACCAGGCCGAAGAAGAAGGCCTCCTGGCGCGGATCGGGGTGCGGCTGGTAGCGCCTGGCGGGCAGCCAGCCGCGGTCGCGCAGCCAGCGGCGCAGGCGCCCGGTGGGCCCCTGGAAGTTCATGTTGAAGTCGATGGGCAGCCCAGTCTTCCACGGCTGCGTCAGCCGTTCGGTCATGTGCAGCAGCCGGGTGTCGGCGTCGAGCTTGTCGAAGGAGTTCCAGACCACCGGCAACTCGCCGATGGTGTGCTGCGGCTCGTCGGCCAGCTGGATCCAGCGCTTGTAGTCCAGCCGCCCGGCGAACATGGCGTCGATCTGCTCGTCCCAGCGCCACGAGGCGAGCTTGGCGCAGTCGAGCAGCAGCACGCTGGTGGCCCATTGGCCCTCGCCGCCGCCTTTGGCCGGCGGCAGGTTGCGGCAGACGATGGCCTTGCCGTGCATGTCGCTTTCCAGCAGTTCGAGCACGTCGCCGCCGACCGAGAAGACATCGGGGTCGGTGACCAGCGCGCGACCCTGGAAGCCCATCAGTTGCGGCACCATGCGCCGCAGCGGGCTGAAGGACTGCAGGTCGGCGTTGTGCCACGTGGCCATCTTGCCCATGCGCAGGTAGGGCTGGCCTTCACGACGGTACAGGTGCGGCGTCTCCTCCAGGCGCAGGATGCGCACCTCGAAGCGCTGCGGATCGCGGCTCTGCCGGCGGAAGGAATGCGCCGACGCGATGGCGCCGAGCATCTGCTGCTCGTTGGTGTGGATGAAGACGACGGGTGGGCTCATGGCGCCGCGGACGACGAAGGCATCGGCGTCACAGTGTACGGTCTGGGGGCCTGGCGCCGGGCGGCGGCCCCTTATGCTTGCCGCTCTTCGCAGCAGGATGGGTTTCATGACACGGGTGACACGTTGCATCGTGCATGCGGGTGCGCACAAGACCGGCACGACCAGCGTCCAGGACGTGCTGGCCGTGCACCGCGCCGAGCTGGCCGCGGCGGGCTTCGTCTACCCGGCGCTGGGCCGCGGCAGCCGCGACCACAACGCGCTGGCACACCGGCTGGCGACCTGCGCCGACGATGAACTGCCCGCGCTGCGCGGCGCGCTGGCACGCGCGTCGGTGAGCACCGGCGCGCGGCCGGACGGCGGCGCGACGCTGCTGCTGAGCGCCGAGGAGCTGTCGACGCGCATCTGCCACCCCGACCCGTGGGCCGGCTTCGACGACGGCGACTACTGGGCGCATCGGCGGCAGTATCTGGCGCGGTTTCGCAGCTTGCTGCCGGCAGCGGAGCGCACCGACGTCTTCGTCTGCTTTCGCGACCACGAGTCCTACGCCCACGCGCTGTATGCCACCAAGGTGCTCAGCGGCAAGGTCGACTGCAGCTTCACGGACTTCGTCCGGCGCTGCGCACCGATCTTCGACTACACCCGCCAGGCCGAGGTGCTGGCCGAGGTGCTGGGGCCGGTGCAGGTGCAGGCCTTCGACGCGCTGCGCGGCGACCTGGTGAACCTCAGCTTCGCCTGGTTGGGGCTGCCGCTGCGTGTCGAACACACGCCGCGCCTGCGGCCGACGCCGGCGCTGGACCTGATCCACTGGCTGGCGCGGGCGGCGGGGCAGCCCGAGCACAAGCGACGCGCGGCCTTCTGCCGCGCCTACCGGCGCCCGCCCGGCCAGAAGCGCCAGGAGGGCCAGGAGGGCCAGGAGGGCATGGCGGTGCACAGCCTGTGGCCGTCGGCCGAGGCCAGGCAGGAGTTCCTGCACAGCTGCCACCCGCCGCCGACGATCCCCTGGGCGGCGCCGCCCGCCACCGGCCGCCTCAGCGACCCCGCCGCACTGGAGCGGCGCGCCGACGACATCGAGGCCGAGTACCAGCAGTGGCTGCGCGACGGCGGCCACCGCAAGCACTGGTTGTACTTTTGGCGCCGCTGGTAAGGGCGGCGCCTATTCGATGGCCTATTCCACCCAGTGCGTGGCGATCCACGGCGCCGCGCGGGCGAAGCGCCAGTTGCCGTTGCGTCGCCCGGCCAGCGCGTCCGGCGGATTCATCACGCCGTGGAAGATGAGGATGCGTGCGCCGCGCGGGATGAAGGGCTCGCGCCAGTAGTTGGTGGGGAAGCGCGGGATGCAGTGGTACTTCCAGCTCGCGCACCAGTCGGCGGGCCAGTAGGCCAGCTTGCCCTGCTTGTGCAGGACGTCCGACAGGTAGGCCTGCTCGTTGCGCACCTGCGCGCGCACCTCGTCGACGTGCTCGCGGAAGTACTGCAGCAGATCGGCATGCGCGCCGAGGCGGAAGCGGTAGACCGAGGAATTGCCGGTCACGCGCCACGGGCGCTTCCAGTCGTGGATGATGAGGAACTCGCCCGGCACCTCGAAGAAGGGCGTGATGTCGTCGACGATCACCACGTCCAGGTCGAGGAACAGCGCGGTGCCGCGCAGGCCATGCAGGTCGGCGCCGAAGGTGGTGAGCTTGGTCCAGCCACGCTCCGGGATGCCGGGCGGCAGGTCCAGCGGCGGAATCGGGTGGCATTCCACCTCGGCGCGGATGCCCTGGCTGCGGTCGGTCAGGCAGACGAAGCGGAAGTCGCCCCGCAGATGGCGGCGCACCATGCCGTACAGGCGGTTCACGTACTCGGGGCCGTACTTGGTGCCCCACTTCATGCACAGCACGACGCGGTCGTCGGCGCTCACAGCGACTCCATGCGCTGGGGCGGGTAGGTGTCCCAGCCCTGGCAGCCCGGGCACTGCCAGAAGTAGTGGTGCGCCTCGAAGCCGCAGGCGGCGCAGTGGTAGCGCTGCAGCGGCCGCGCCGCCGTCGCCACCACCTGCTGCAGCTGCTTCGGCGTGCTGTCGTCCCACTGCACCACCGGCAGCTCCAGCACCTTGGCCGCGGCGCTCAGGCTCGGCTGGCGCTGCAGGTGGTCGAGCACCAGCCGGTCGTGCTGCCCCGACGCGCCTTCCAGTTCGATGCGCGCCTGCAGCAGGTCGATGTCGGGTTCGGCTTCGTAGGCCGCCTGCAGGCGCTCGAAGGCTTCGGTGCAGTCGGCACAAGCGAGCGCGCTGCGTGCGTAGTCCATGGCCACCAGCGGCCAGGCCTGCGGCTGTTGCGCCAGCATCTGGTCCCACTGGTGCAGCGCCGCCGCGTGCTGGCCGGCGCGCGCCAGGCGCTGGCCGGTGAGCAGCATCGGCCGCAGCGCCTGCGGCGCCGTGCTGCGCGCCAGCTGCAAGTGCTGCTCGGCCTGCTGCGGCTGGCCGGCGGCGTCGGCCTGCAGCGCCAGCTCGCAGGCGTAGTGCGCGATGCGCGTGGCGTACGAGCCGGCGCCGCGGCGCTCCAGCTCGCCGGCCACCTCGATGGCGGCGCGCCAGTCGCGCGCGCGCTCGTGCAAGGACAGCAGCGCGCTGCGCGCCTCGGTATCGAAGGCCGTGCCTTCCAGCGCCTTGTAGGCGGCTTCGGCACGGTCGAACAGGCCGGCCTTCATGAAATCGTCGGCCAGCGCGTGCTGCGCGCGATGGCGGTCCACGGCCTTCAGGTCGGCGCGTTCGAGCAGGTGCTGGTGCACGCGCACCGCCCGCTCGAACTCGCCGCGGCGGCGGAACAGGTTGCCCAGGCCGAAGTGCAGCTCGGTGGTGTCGGGGTCGTGCTGCACCGCCTCGATGAAGGCGTCGATGGCCTTGTCATGCTGCTCGTTGAGCAGCAGGTTCAGGCCCTGGAAATAGGCCTTCGGGGCCGCGCGGCCGTCGCGGCGCACCTGGCGCAGGTCGAAGCGCGACGCCGCCCAGCCCAGCGCGAAGACCACCGGTATGGCGATCAGCAACCACTGCAGGTCGAAGTCCATATGCGCTCAGTCCTCGCCGGGGCCGGGGGCTGGCATGTCACAGACCTTCGCGCGGCGGGTGTTCGGGGGGGATCTCGGAATGGCCGCTGTCGCTGCGCGACACGGGTGCCGGCAACGTGGCCGCTGCCGGCGTCAGGCGCAAGGCCTCGCGGCGGTGGCGCCACCAGCTGGGCACCATGGCCAGCACGCCGAGCGCGCAGCCGGCGGCAAACACCACCAGCACCACGATGACCATGGGCGCATGCCATTCGACGCCGAAGAACCAGCGCACGCTGGCGCTCTGCTGGTTGTTCAGCGCAAAGGCGAAGAGCGTGAAGAAGATCAGCGCCCTGAAGAGCCAGACGAGGATTCGCATGCCCGTCCGATTCTAGGGGCGCTGTCTAGTCGTTCGACGGTGCGTCTGCGGGGCCCGGCGGCACGCGGTGGTCCACCGACTCGCGCAAGGCCTTGCCGGGCTTGAAGTGAGGCACCAGCTTTTCAGGAATGATGACCTGCTCGCCGCTGCGCGGGTTGCGCCCGACGCGCGGCGGGCGCCGGCTGATCGAGAAGCTGCCGAAACCGCGGATCTCGATGCGGTGCCCGCGCGCCAGCGCGTCGGACATCGCGTCGAGAATGGTCTTGACCGCGAACTCGGTGTCGCGTTGCGTCAGCTGGGCGAAGCGATCGGCCAGTCGGGCCACGAGATCGGAACGGGTCATCGCAGCAGCGTCCTTTGCGTCAACCCTGCGCTATTCCTTCTGCGTGTCCAGCTTGGCGCGCAGCAGGGCGCCCAGGCTGGTGGTGCCGGCGGTCTCGCGCTCGTTGCTCTGCGCCAGGCGCTGCATCGCCTCTTGCTGGTCGGCGTTGTCCTTGGCCTTGATCGACAACTGGATCGAGCGCGTCTTGCGGTCGACGTTGATGATCATGGCCGAGACTTCGTCGCCTTCCTTCAGCGCGTTGCGCGCGTCCTCGACGCGGTCGCGGCTGATCTCGCTGGCGCGCAGGTAGCCGGTGACGTCGTCGTTGAGCTGGATCTCGGCGCCGCGCGGGTCGACGCTCTTGACCTTGCCGGTGACCAGCGCGCCGCGGTCGTTGACCGTGGTGAAGCTGGTGAACGGATCGGTGTCGAGCTGCTTGATGCCCAGCGAGATGCGCTCGCGCTCCACGTCCACGGCCAGCACGATGGCTTCGACTTCCTGGCCCTTCTTGTAGTTGCGCACGGCGGTCTCGCCCGGCTCGTTCCAGCTCAGGTCGGACAGGTGCACCAGGCCGTCGATGCCGGCCGCCAGGCCGACGAAGACGCCGAAGTCGGTGATCGACTTGACCGGGCCCTTGACACGGTCGCCGCGGTTGACGGTGCCGGCGAACTCTTCCCAGGGGTTCGGCTTGCACTGCTTCATGCCCAGGCTGATGCGGCGCTTGTCCTCGTCGATCTCCAGCACCATGACCTCGACCTCGTCGCCCAGCGAGACGATCTTGCTCGGCGCGACGTTCTTGTTGGTCCAGTCCATCTCCGAGACGTGCACCAGGCCTTCGATGCCCGGCTCGATCTCGACGAAGGCGCCGTAGTCGGCGATGTTGGTGATCTTGCCGAACAGGCGCGTGCCGTTCGGGTAGCGGCGGCTGACGCCGTGCCACGGGTCGTCGCCCAGCTGCTTGATGCCCAGCGAGACGCGGTTCTTCTCGGCGTCGAACTTCAGCACCTTGGCGGTCAGCTCCTGGCCGACCTGCACCACCTCGCTGGGGTGGCGCACGCGGCGCCAGGCCATGTCGGTGATGTGCAGCAGGCCGTCGATGCCGCCCAGGTCGACGAACGCGCCGTATTCGGTGATGTTCTTGACCACGCCGTGCACGATGGCGCCTTCGCTCAGCGTCTCGAGCAGCTTGGCGCGTTCTTCGCCCATCGAGGCCTCGACCACCGCGCGGCGCGACAACACGACGTTGTTGCGCTTGCGGTCGAGCTTGATGACCTTGAACTCCATGGTCTTGCCTTCGAACGGCGTCATGTCCTTGACCGGACGCGTATCGAGCAGGCTGCCGGGCAGGAAGGCGCGGATGCCGTTGACCAGCACCGTCAGGCCGCCCTTGACCTTGCCGTTGACCGTGCCGGAGACGAACTCGCCCGATTCCAGCGAGTTCTCCAGCGACATCCACGAGGCCAGGCGCTTGGCCTTGTCGCGGCTCAGGATGGTGTCGCCGTAGCCGTTTTCGACGGCGTCGATGGCTACCGACACGAAGTCACCGACCTGGACTTCGACTTCGCCCTGGTCGTTCTTGAATTCGTCGATGGGGACGTAGGACTCGCTCTTCAGCCCGGCGTTGACGACGACGTGGCTGTGCTCGATGCGCACGACTTCGGCGGAGATGACCTCGCCGACGCGCATGTCGCTGTTCTTCAGCGACTCTTCGAACAGGGCGGCGAAGGATTCCATGCCGGCGGGTGCGGCGTTCTGGGTTTGCATGTCTGTGTTCCTGCGTCGGCCCGATGCCGACATGGGTTAAAGGTGGACCCTGCACCACCCCTTGGGGACCTGACGGCCACTGCGGGGAAGGGTGGTGCGCTCTTTGGCCGGACGCCCGAAACCTGCGGCTTCAGTCGAAGGGCCTGCGCTGTTGCCACCAACCCAGCACCACGTCGACCGATTCGTCGACGGACAGTGCGGAGTTGTCCAGCGCCAGCGCATCTTCGGCGGGCTTCAAAGGCGCGATGCTGCGGGTTCGGTCCCGCGCGTCGCGCGCCTCGAGGTCTGCACGAAGGTCTGTGATGTTAGCTTGAATTCCCTTTGAAATCAACTGTTTATGCCGCCGGCTCGCACGCTGCGCGGCGCTGGCCGTGAGAAACACCTTGAGCGCCGCGTCCGGAAACACCACCGTGCCCATGTCGCGGCCGTCGGCCACCAGCCCGGGCGGGCGGCGAAAGGCCAGTTGCAGGCTGTGCAGCGCCTCGCGCACGGCCGGCAGCGCGGCGATGCGCGAGGCCAGGCTGCCCACGTCTTCGCGCCGCAGTTCGTCGCTCACCGGGCGGCCGCGCAGCATCACCGCCGCGCCTTCGAAGCGCAGGTCGAGCAGCGCGGCCAGGCGCGCCAGCGCCGCCTCGTCGTCGGGCGCGATGCCGTCCTGCAGCGCCGCCAGCGCCGTGGTGCGGTACAGCGAGCCCGAGTCCAGCGTGTGGTAGCCCAGACGCGCGGCCAGCGCCGCGGCCAGCGTGCCCTTGCCGGACGCCGTGGGCCCGTCGACGGTGATCACCGGCACGTCCTGCGCGTCGGCGCTGACCACGCCGAACAGCGTCTCGAAATAGTCCGGGAAGGTCTTGCCCACGCAGCGCGGGTCCAGGATGCGCACCGGCAGCCCGGGGCCGTCGCTGGCTGGGCGGCCGGCCAGCGCATTGAAGGCGGCCAGCGACGCGCACATCGCCATGCGGTGGTCGTCGTAGGTATGGATGGTCGCCGGCTGCCAGCGCGCCGGCGGCGTCACCTCGATGAAGTCGGGCCCCTCGGTGACGGCGGCACCGAGCTTGCGCAGCTCGGTGGCCATCGCGGCGATGCGGTCGGTTTCCTTGACGCGCCAGCTGGCGATGTTGGTCAGCCGGGTCGTGCCCTCGGCGTACAGCGCCATCACCGCCAGCGTCATCGCGGCGTCGGGGATGTGGTTGCAGTCCAGCGTCAAGGCCTGCAGCGGCCAGGCGCCGCGCGAAACCTGCAGCCAGCCCGGGCCGGCCTGCACGCGCGCGCCCATCGCTTGGGCCGCGTCGACGAAGCGGATGTCGCCCTGGATGGAGTCGCTGCCTACGCCCTCGATGCGCAGCGGCGCGCCGCCGTGCGCGGCGATGGCGCCCAGCGCGATGAAGTACGAGGCCGACGAGGCATCGCCTTCGACATGGATCGCGCCGGGTGAGCGGTAGCGGCTGCCGCGCGGCACGGTGAAGCGGCGCCATTGCTCGTGCGCCACCTCGATGCCGAAGCGCGCCAGCAGCTTGAGGGTGATGTGCACATAGGGCTTGGAGATCAGCTCGCCCTGCACCTCGATGACGATGTCCTGCGCCTCGGACACCAGCGGCAGCGCCAGCAGCAGCGCGCTGAGGAACTGGCTGGACACATCGCCGCGCACGGGGATCGGCGCCTGCGTGCGCAGCCGGCCGCCGGCCTGGCCTTGCACGCGCAGCGGCGGATAGCCGGGCTGGCCCAGATCGACGATGTCGCAACCCAGCGCGCGCAGCGCCTCCACCAGGTCGCCGATGGGCCGCTCGTGCATGCGCGGCACGCCGGACAGCTCGAAGCGCCCGCCCTGCGTGGCCGCCAGCAAGGCCAGCGCGGCCGTCAGCGGCCGCATCGCGGTGCCGGCGTTGCCGAGGAACAGCGCGGCCTCGTGCGTGCGCAGCCGTCCGCCCAGGCCGCCGATGCGCAGCGCACTGCCACCCGCCCGCGATTCGGCCGGCTGCACCTCGCAGCCCAGTGCGCGCAGCGCATCGAGCATGACCTGCGTGTCGTCGGACGCCAGCGGCTCGTGCACCAGCGTCTCGCCTTCGGCCAGCGCGGCGAGCAGCAGCACGCGGTTGGAGATGCTCTTCGAGCCCGGCAGCCGCACCGTGCCGGAGGCGCCGCGCAGCGGCGGCAGGTCGAGGAAGGGAATGTCGAACACGGCCGGCCCTAGCGTGCCGGCGGCACCCGCGGCGCGCCCATCTGCCAGCCGCGCCGGCCCTCGCTGGCCACGCGCAGCAGTTCCTGCAGCGCCGCGCCGTTGCCGGCGAGCATCACCTGTTCCAGCGCGTCCAGCGACTGGCGAAAGCGCTGCGACTGCTTCAGCACCTCCTCGCGGTTGGCCAGCAGCACGTCGCGCCACATGGTCGGGTCGCTGGCCGCGATGCGCGTGAAATCGCGGAAGCCCGAGCCCGCCAGCGACAGCAGGTCGCGCCCGGCCGGCTGGCCGAGCACGCTGCCGAAGTAGGCGAAGGCCAGCAGGTGCGGCAGGTGGCTGACGGCGGCAAAGGCGCTGTCGTGGTTCTCCGGCGTCATCTTCAGCACCTGGGCGCCGATGGCCGACCACACATCGGTGGCCTTCTGCAGCAGCGTGGCATCGGTCTGCGCCAGCGGCGTCAGGATGACCTGCCGGCCGGCGTACAGCGCGGCGTCGGCATGCTGGATGCCCGAGCCCTCCTTGCCGGCGATCGGATGGGCCGGGACGAAGCTGGCGATGCGTTCACGCAGGCCGCGCCGTGCGGCGTCGACGACGTCGCGCTTGGTGCTGCCGACGTCCATCACCAGGAGCCCCGGTTCGACGAGGTGGCGGATGGCCTTCAGCGTGGTCTCGGTCGCCGCCACCGGCACGGCCAGCAGCACGATGTCGGAGCCCGCCACCGCCTGCAGTGCCGAGTCGGCGATACCGTCGATGACCCCCATGCGCAGTGCACGCTCGGTGGTCGACGGCGACTTGCTGTAGCCGACCACGCGCTTGACCAGGGCGCTGCGCTTGAGGGCCAGCGCGAAGCTGCCGCCCATGAGGCCGCAGCCGATGACACCGAGCTGGTTGAACATGTTCAGCGCGGCAACGCGCGGCCGAGCGGCCGCCGCGGAACGGGCTTGGCCGCGCCGCTGGCGGCGTCGGCAGCGGGTGCGAAGGCGCTGCGGGGGCGGGTCATTTCACGTCGACGGGGTAGGTGCCCAACACCTTGAAGAAGGCGCAGGCCGCGCGCAGCTCGCGCAGGGCCGCGGCAACGTGGGCCTGGTCCGGGTGGCCTTCGAGGTCGATGTAGAAGTAGTACTCCCACTGCCCGGAGCGGGCGGGCCGCGATTCGAAGCGCGTCATCGACACGCCGTGCGTCTTCAGCGGCACCAGCAGGTCGTGCACGGCGCCCGGCCGGTTGATCACCGACACGATCAGGCTCGTGCAATCGTGGCCGCTGGCCTTGGGCGCCGGGAGCGACCCGGGCTGGGCGACGATGGCGAAGCGCGTGCGGTTGTGCGCGTCGTCCTGGATCGCCGGCGCCACCACGTGCAGGCCGTACTCGCTGCCGGCGCGCGTGCTGGCGATGGCCGCCAGCGACGCATCCAGCGCCGCCAGGCGTGCGCCTTCGGCATTGCTCAACACCGGCCGGCGCTCCACCTGGGGCAGGTGCTGGCTGAGCCAGCCCTGGCACTGCGCCAGCGCCTGCGGATGCGCCAGCACCGCCTGGATGCCGTCCAGCGTGGGCTCGCGCCGCAGCAGGTTGTGCCGCACGAACAGGCTGGTCTCGCCGATGATGCTCAGCGGCGTGTGCAGGAACAGGTCCAGCGAGCGCGCCACCACGCCTTCGGTGGAGTTCTCCACCGGCACCACGCCGAAGTCGGCGGCGCCGGAGCTGGTGCCGTGGAATACCTCGTCGATGCTGTTGCAGGGCACGCGGTCGATGGACGAGCCGAAGTAGCCCAGCGCGGCGGCTTCGCTGAAGGTGCCGGCCGGCCCGAGGAAGGCGACGCGCGAGCGCCGCTCCAGCGCGCGGCAGGCGGACATGATCTCGCGCCAGATCGGCGCCACGCTGTCGGACTGCAGCGGGCCGGGGTTGGCGGCCTTCAGGCCGTCGATGACCTGCGCCTCGCGCTCCGGCCGGAAGACGGCGCCACCGGTCTGCTTCTTCAGTTCGCCGACCTCCAGCGCCAGGCCGGCGCGGCGGTTCAGCAGGGCCAGCAGCTCGCGATCGACGCCGTCGATCTGCGTGCGCAGCGCCAGCAGCGCGGCGTCGTCGCCGTCGGGCGCGCCGCCCATCTACTTGCTCGCCGCCTTGGCCGGCGCCTTGGGCGGGGTTGCCTTGGGGGCCGATCCGCTGTCGACGGGCGCCGCCGCGGCGGGGGCGCCCAGCGCGGTGCGCACCTTCTGCTCCAGCGCCTGCAGTTTGGGTTCGACCACGGGGCGCGCCTCGGCGACGAGCTTCTGCATGAAGTTGTTCTGCATCTCCACGCTGGCCTGCTGGAATTTCTTGTTCACCGGCGATTCGAACCAGGCGATCAGCTGCTTCAGCTCGTCCTCGGTGAACTTCTCTTCCAGCGTGGCGCCCAAGGTCGTCGGCGCGAGCTTCAGCGCACGCTCGCGCACCGGCGGCAGGGTCTCTTCGACGTAGCGCTTGGCGTCGGCCTCGATGGACTTGCCGATGGCCTCGCGCTTGTCGGCCGGAATCTGCGTCTGCAATACGCGGCCGGCTTCCTGCATCATCTGTGCGGCCGGCCGCTCGACCAGGCTGCGCGCGGCGTTCTCGATGCCCGGCTGCTGCAAGGTCAGCAGCTTCTGCACCAGTTCCTTCTTGGCCGGCGATGCCGCGGGCGTCTGCGCCTGGGCCAGCGCACAGCCGCTCAGCAGCAGCGCGCCCAGAAGTCTCTTGAATTTCACGAAGGGTTCTCCT
This sequence comes from Rubrivivax sp., assembly GCA_019635285.1. Lineage (GTDB taxonomy): Bacteria > Pseudomonadota > Gammaproteobacteria > Burkholderiales > Burkholderiaceae_C > Rubrivivax. Next base: position 40,215 of record JAHBZS010000042.1, read on the forward strand.
CGCCGGCGGCGCCGGCGTCCGTTTCGGTATCGCCATTGGCATCGTTCTCGACGATGCGTTGCAGCCCGGACAGCTTGGCGCCGTCATCCAGGCCGATCAGGGTCACGCCTTGCGTGGCGCGGCCCAGTTCGCGGATCTCCGACACCCGCGTGCGCACGAGAACGCCCTTGTCGGTGATCAGCATGATCTCGTCGTGCGGCCGCACCAGCGTCGCGGCGACGACCTTGCCGTTTCGCTCGCTCTGCTGGATGGCGATCATGCCCTTGGTGCCGCGGCCGTGGCGCGTGTACTCGGCGATCGGCGTGCGCTTGCCGTAGCCGTTCTCACTGGCGGTGAGTACGCTCTGCGTTTCGTCCTCGGCGACCAGCATGGCGATGACGTTCTGTCCCGGCTCCAGCGCCATGCCGCGCACGCCGCGCGCCGTGCGGCCCATCGGGCGCACGTCGTCTTCGTCGAAGCGCACGGCCTTGCCGCCGTCGCTGAACAGCATCACGTCGTGGCGGCCGTCGGTCAGGGCAGCACCGATCAGGTAGTCGCCCTCGTCCAGGTCGACGGCGATGATGCCGGCCTTGCGCGGGTTGCTGAACTCGTCCAGCGAGGTCTTCTTCACCGTGCCCAGCGCGGTGCCCATGAACACGTAGTGGTCGGCCGGGAAGCTGCGCGTCTCGCCGGTCAGCGGCAGCACGACGGTGATCTTCTCGCCCGGCTGCAGCGGGAACATGTTGACGATGGGCTTGCCGCGGCTGGCGCGCCCGCCCTGCGGCACCTCCCAGACCTTGAGCCAGTACACGCGCCCGCGGTCGCTGAAGCACAGGATCCAGTCGTGCGTGTTGGCGATGAAGAGCTGGTCGATCCAGTCGTCTTCCTTGGTCGCCGCCGCCTGCTTGCCACGGCCGCCGCGCTTCTGCGCGCGGTACTCGGTGAGCGGCTGGCTCTTGATGTAGCCGGTGTGGCTGAGCGTGACCACCATGTCGGTGGGCGTGATCAGGTCCTCGGTGCCGAGTTCCTGCACGTTGTGCTCGATGACGCTGCGGCGCGCGCCGGCCTTGGTCTGGCCGAACTCCTGCTTCAGCGCGGTGAGTTCGCCGGTGATGATGGCCGTCACCCGCTGCGGCTTGGCCAGGATGTCCAGCAGATCGGCGATCTGCGCCATGACGTCCTTGTACTCGCCGATGATCTTGTCTTGCTCCAGGCCGGTCAGGCGCTGCAGGCGCATCTGCAGGATCTCGCTGGCCTGGTCGTCCGACAGGCGGTACAGGCCGTCGGGCTGCAGGCCGTAATGGTCGGGCAGGCCTTCGGGCCGGTACGCCGCGCGGCCGCCGGTGGTGTCGGCTTCCGCCCGGGCCAGCATCTCGCGCACCATCGACGAGTCCCAGCTCTTGGCCATCAGCGCGGCCTTGGCCACCGGCGGCGTCGGGCTGGTCTTGATGGTCTCGATGAACTCGTCGATGTTGGCCAGCGCCACCGCCAGGCCTTCGAGCACGTGGCCGCGCTCGCGCGCCTTGCGCAGCTCGAAGACCGTGCGCCGCGTCACCACCTCGCGGCGGTGCTCCAGGAAGATCTCGAGCAGCTGCTTCAGGTTGCACAGCCGCGGCTGGCCGTCGACCAGCGCGACCATGTTGATGCCGAAGGTGTCCTGCAGCTGCGTCTGCTTGTACAGGTTGTTCAGCACCACCTCGGGCACTTCGCCGCGCTTCAACTCGATGACCACGCGCATGCCGGACTTGTCGCTCTCGTCCTGGATGTGGCTGATGCCTTCGAGCTTCTTCTCGTGGACGAGCTCGGCCATGCGCTCGAGCAGCGTCTTCTTGTTCACCTGGTACGGAATCTCGTCGACGATGATCGACTGCCGGGCGCCCTTGTCGATGTCCTCGAAATGGCACTTGGCGCGCATCACCACCTTGCCGCGGCCGGTGCGGTAGCCTTCGCGCACGCCGTTCAGGCCGTAGATGATGCCGGCCGTGGGGAAGTCGGGCGCCGGAATGATCTCCATCAGCTCTTCCAGCGTGGCCTGCTCGTTTTTCAGCAGGTGCAGGCAGGCGTCGACCACCTCGTTCAGGTTGTGCGGCGGGATGTTGGTGGCCATGCCCACGGCGATGCCGGCGCTGCCGTTGACCAGCAGGTTGGGCAGGCGCGTCGGCAGCACCAGCGGCTCCTTCTCGGAGCCGTCGTAGTTGGGGCCGAAGTCGACGGTTTCCTTGTCGATGTCGGCCAGCATCTCGTGGGCGATCTTCGCCAGCCGGATT
>JAHBZS010000043.1 GCA_019635285.1 Rubrivivax sp.
ACGCAGCGATGCCGCGCGTGACGCCGCCACCGGCCGCGCGTGCAGCGGCGCGGCCGGCCGCGACACGGCCACGCCCGCGCGGTCCAGCGCCACCGGCACCAGGTGCGTCTTGCGGGCGCCGGGGCCGATGAACCAGGTGCTGCGGTCCAGCTCGGCCGGCCGCGGCAGCAGCGCGTACCAGACCTGCATGGCCGCCGCCGGCAGCGCGGCCGCGGGCCAGGGCGCCAGCGCCGGCAAGGCGCCGGCGCCGCCGGCCAGCAGCACCAGGTCGAAGCGGCAATGACGTCCGTCGCCGAGCTCGACGCGGCCGTGCGGCGCATCGATGGCGCGCACCGGCGCACCCCAGCGCAACTGCACGCCGCGCTCGCGCGCCGCGTCGGCCAGCAAGCCCAGCAGCACGCCGTAGCGCAGGCCCAGCGCCGGCGGATAACGCTCGCCGGCCAGGCGCGCGGCGGGCAGCTCCCATTGCGCGCCACTGCCGCAGTCGACGACGCGCACGCCCTGGTGCACGAAGCCGCGCTGCAGGCAGGCGTCGCCGACGCCCAGCGTGGCCAGGTCGCGCAGCAGGTTGGGCACGACATCGATGTGCGCCGGCGGATCGGCCGGCGCCGCCGCGCTTTCGAACACCTGCACCGACGCGCCCGCCGCCGCGGCCGACAGCGCACACGCCAGCCCGGCCAGGCCGGCGCCGACGATGGCGATGTCGCGCACGCCGTTCATGCGGCGCGCCGCTGCCTGCGCAGCACTCGCGGAAATGCGGGCGTGAGCTCGCCCTGCGCCTGGCCGAAGGCCATTCGTCGTCTCCTGTCGCTCGGGGAAATCGGGTTAGCGAGAGATTACGGACCGGCCTCGCATCCGCAAAATGGTTTGGATCCATTCGACGAATCGATGGCGTCAACACTTTTCGGGTTAACCCGCATATGCGCTTCAACAAGCTGGACCTGAACCTGCTCGTCGCGCTGGACGCGCTGCTGAAGGAGCGCAGCATCAGCCGCGCCGCCGAGCGGCTGCACCTCAGCCAGTCGGCGACCAGCAATGCGCTGGCGCGGCTGCGCGAGTACTTCGACGACCAGCTGCTGGTGCAGGTGGGGCGCAAGATGGAGCCGACGCCGCGCGCGCAGGGGCTGCAGGACGCGGTGCGCGACGTGCTGCTGCGCGTGGACAGCACGATCGCGATGCAGCCGCGCTTCGACCCGTCCGTGTCGGACCGCGTGTTCCGGCTGTTCATCTCCGACTACACGCAGATGGTGCTGGGCCCGCACCTGATGACGCTGGCCGCGCGGCAGCGCTGCAGCGCGCGCTTGGACTTCCTGGCACAGGTGGCGAACCCGCAGCGCGACCTGGAGCGCGGCGAGGCCGACCTGCTGGTGATCCCGCAGGGCCTGACCTCGGCCGAGCACCCCGAGGAGCCGCTGTACGAGGACCGGTTCGTCTGCGTCGTCTGGCGCGACGCACGCATCGCGCAGGGCGAACTCAGCTTCGAGCGCTACGTCGACGCCGGCCACGTGGTGATGGTGCCGGCGGCCACCGCCTTCGATTCCTTCGAGGCCACGTTCGTGCGCCGCTACGGCGTGTCGCGGCGCGTGGTGGCCAGCACCTACGCCTTTGCGGCGATGCCCTCGCTGATCATCGGCACCGAGCACGTGGCCACCGTGCATGCGCGGCTGGCCAAGCTGCTGGCGGCCGCGCTGCCGCTGCAGATGCGGCCTGCGCCGCTGCCGATCACGCCGATGCAGCAGACGATGCAGTGGCACAAGTACCGCACGCAGGACCCGGGCCTGGTGTGGCTGCGCGGCTTGCTGCATGCGGCGGTGCGGCGTCTGGACGGCGCGCACGACTGACGCCGGGGCAGCGGGCCCGCGCTACTCGAAGCGCAGCTTGGCCTGCGCGGCGATGCGCCGGTGGAAGGCGATGTCGTCGACGATCTGCTGCTGCATGCGTGCCGCGCTGCCGCCTTCGGGGTTGAGCCCCAGCTCCTGCAGCCGGCGCTTCAGCTGCGGGTCGGCCAGCGCCGTGTTCAGCGCCGCATTCAGCCGCGCCAGCGTCGCCGGCGGCGTGGCCGCCGGCGCCAGCAGGCCCACCCATGAGACGAACTGGTAGTCGCGCAGACCGGCTTCGGCAGTGGTGGGCACGTCGGGCAGGCGTGGGTCGCGCTGCGCCGAGGTGACGGCCAGGATGCGCACCTTGCCGGCCTCGGCATAGGCCTTGGCGGTGGCATCCAGCGTCATCTCGACGATGCCGCCGGCCACGTCGTTCAGTGCCGCCGAGGTCGAGCGGTACGGGATGTGCACGATGTAGGCACCGGTCAGCGCCTTGAAGTACTCGCCGGCGAAGTGCACGCCGCTGCCCGGGCCGGCGCTGCCGTAGCTGAGCTGGCCGGGCCGCGCACGCGCGTAGTCGATGAACTCACGCAGCGTCTTCACCGGCAGCTTCTCGGCGACCACGAACTGCAGCCCGTAGCTGGCCAGCATGCCCACCGGCGCCAGGCTGGTCTCGGGCTTGTAGCGCGCGCCCGGGTCGACCACCGGCAGGATCGAATAGCTGGTGTTGGTGAACAGCAGCGTCTGGCCGTCGGGCGGCGCCTTGACCACCGACTCGATGCCGATGCGCGAGCCGCCGCCGGGGCGGTTCTCGACGACGATGGTCTGGCCCGTGGCCGCGGCCATCTTCTCGGCCAGCGCGCGCGCCGCCAGGTCGGTGACGCCGCCGGCCGGGAACGGCACGACGAAGCTGATGCGCTCGGCCGACCCCTGCCCCTGCGCCGTCCATGCGCCCAGCGCCAGCAGCGCCACGCCGATCCATCTGACCGCCTTCATCGCCCGTTCTCCTTGCATGGCGCCCTCAGCAGGGGTGCCGGCCGACCATGAAGGCGGCGTCGGGGTCGGCCGTCACCGGCAGGCCCGAGGCCACCAGCCCCTGGCGCAGCATCTTCATGAAGCGGTCGGGCACGCGCATCGCCGGCGCGCGCAGCGGGCCGCCGTTGAAGCCGGCCAGCCAGTCCTGGTACTTCCATGCGGTGCGGTTGAGCACGCCGGTGCCCGGCGCGTACGACTGCGCCACCGCGCCGTTGGCGTTGCGCGCCGGGTTGACGCGCCAGTACATCGCCATCGCTTCCTCCCAGCGGCCGCTGCGCGCCAGCTCGAAGGCCTTCGGGTAGTAGTCGCTCATCCAGGCGGTGTTGCTGGTGCCCGAGTACTGCAGCTTCATCAGGCTCATCAGCGGAATCGCATCGCCTTCGATCGGGCAGCTGATGACCACCTCGTCGCGGAAGTGGTGGTACATCTCGCACAGCCCCGCCGGCAGCGGAAAGCCCTGCTCGGACTTGATGGCGGCGATGTTCGGGCAGTCGCGCAGCAGCCGCCGCACCAGCCCCACCGACATGCCGGCCGGGTGCACGCGCTCGAAGCCCCACAGCGGGATCGGGAACAGCATCACCGCCAGGTCGGTGGCGTCGCAGAAGGCCCGGGTGTAGTCGTAGATCTCCTGCTCGCTGCTCGGCCAGAACTGTGGCGGATACGACAGCAGCACGAGGTCGGCGCCGGCCCGCTCGGCCAGCTTGGCCGCCTCGATGTTCTCGGCCAGCGTGCCGAAGGCGGCGTGAAAGAGGAGCTGCAGCCGATCGCCCGCGGTGTCGCGCGCCCAGGCGGTGAACTGGGCGTTCTCCTGCGGGGTGATCGCCACCTCGGCGCACAGCAGCGTCGAGCGGTAGCCGAAGCCGATGGCACGCTCGATGTCGTGGCGGATGCCGCGCTCGTTCAGCCGCTTCAGGTCGGCGCTGTAGCTGGGGATGGTGACGGCCGAGCAGCCGACGAGGTGCTGGCGCGCCCAGGCGCGGGCGTCGCGCTTGGCATAGGAAGGCATGCGTCGTTCTCCTGCAAGGCTACTTGGCGACCGGCACGATCGGCGCCGGCAAGGTGATGCCGCGCCCCTGGGCGCGCGCACGGTCGAACAGCATCTCGGCGATGACCACGTCCTGCAGCGCCGAGCCCACCGACTTGTAGAGCACGAGGTCGTCGGCGCGGCGGCGCGCTGGCACGCGCCCGCCGACCAGGTCGGCCAGCGGCACCAACCGCGCGGCCAGGTCCACGCCGGCCTGTGCCGCGGCAATGCCGTCGCCGGTGTCGCGCGCCACCTCCTCGGGCATGTCGGCCACGATGCACGCGGCACGCGCCATGCAGTCGGTGTCGACTTCACGCTGTTCGGGCAGCGTCGAGCCCAGCGACACCACGGTCGCGCCCGCTGGCAGCCAGGCGCCGCGCAGCACCGGCGACTCGTCGCGGCTGCGCGCCGCGCACAGCACCACGTCGGCGTCGCGCACCGCGCTCTCCGGGCCGTCGACGGCGGTGATGTCCAGAGCGGGCCGCAGGCCGGCGGCGAAGCGCTCACGGCTGGCCGGCGTGGGGCTGTAGACGCGCACCGCCTGCAGCGCACGCACGCGGGCCAGGCATTCGAGCGCGTTGCGCGCCTCGAAGCCGGCGCCGATCACGGCCACGCGCAGCGGCCGCGCGGGGGCCAAGCGATCGACCGCCAGCACGGCCGTGGCCGCGGTGCGCAGCCCGGTGACGCGGTTGCCGTCGATCAGCGCCAGCAGCGCCATCGTCTGCTGGTCGAACAGCGAGATCAGGTAGCTGGCGCGGCGCGCGCGCGGCGACGCGGCGATCAGCTTGCAGCCCATGGTCGCGCCGTGCGGCGAGATGGCCGTCAGGCTGCGCAGCCAGAAGCCGTCGCCGCGCGCCATCGAGCGCGGCGGCACCAGCGCCGCGCGCACGTCGTTGCCGTAGGCCGCGGCCAGCGCCGCCACGGCCGAAGGCCAGTCGGCCAACGCCGCCACGTCGGCGTCCGACAGCAAGCGCGTGGGTGGAACGGCATCGGCGGTGGGGTCGGACATGGCTGCATGGGCCTGGGGGCTACCGGTCGCCACGATACGAAGCCGCGCGCACGCCGGCCAGCGCGACGCGGGCAAAGCAGAGTTGCTTGCAGCGCATGGCTGCAGGGATCGTCTCAGGCGGCAGGCAGCTTGTCGGCCAGCGCGCAGATCAGCTGCCGCACCTCGCGTGTGGCCAGCGTGTGCGGGCGGCGCGGCGATTCGGCCAGCACGACGCAGCGTTCCAGCTCCGGCTGCACGATGCGCGCCGCGGCCAGCCGCTCGTCCGGCAGCCCGCCGGCCACCGACGCGATGGCGTAGCCGCAGCCGGCGGCCGCCACCGCGTACTGCAACTGCACCGAATCCGCCTCGATGGCGACCTGCAGCGTCAGGCCGTGGCGCGCGGCCAGGCGGTCCAGCCGGGCACGCAGCAGGTGCGGGCGGCTGGCCACCACCAGCGGCAGGCCGGACAGCGCCGCCAGCGGCAGCGTGCCGGCGGCCAGCGCCGCGTCACCGCGGCGGCCCACCAGGTACAGCGGCACGCGAGCCAGCAGCCGCTCGTCGCCGATGTCGGCCAGGTCCTCGCGCAACACCACCGCCATGTCGAGCCGGCCGTCGCGCAGCTGCTCCTCGAGCTGCGCGCTGGCGCCTTCGACCAGGTGCAGGCGCACGCCTGGCAGGTGCTCGCCCACCCTGGCGGCCAACGCCCCGGCATAGCGCGGCACCGCCGAAGGCAGCAGGCCCACCGCCACGTCGCCCGCCGGCCGGCCGCGCGCGGCGCGCACGTCCTCGGCCAGCGCCTGCGCATCGGCCGCCAGCCGCGCGATGCGCGGTTGCAGCTGCGCGCCGAACTCGGTCAGCAGCACGCCGCGGCCGGTGCGCACGAACAGGCGCTCGCCGCAGCGGCGCTCGAGCTCCGCCACCGCGCGGCTGACCACCGACGGCGGCACCGCCAGCGCCGTGGCCGCCTTGCTCAGGCTGCCGGCATCGGCGACGCGAAGGAAGACGTGCCAGCGGCCGTCGATCAAGGGCTCGAGCAGGCTGGGGTGGGGCGGCTTTGACATCGTGGGTCATGAAGGTTAGCCGGTCCCCGGCGAGCACGGCGCGTCAAGGCCTGGGGCTCTGCACGGCCGTGCCGCCGTAAGCACCGTCGGCGTGCGCGCGATGTCGCCTCGGCGCGAGCCGTCGGGGTGCCCTGCGTGTCGGCCGATCCGCGCGCAGCATCTGGCCTGGTGCGATACGTGTACAGTCTTCGGGTGAACCTGCGACGCCCGGGTCGTGGGCTCGATTTCCGCCAGCCGCGCCATTCCAGCCAAGAGGCGAATCCCATGTCCCAGCCCCTGCGCCTTGCCACGCGCCGCACCGCCCTGAGCTTGGGCGCCGCCCTGCTGACGGCCTGTGCCGCGCCGACCGTGCTGACCACGCAATGGGTGGACCCGCAGTTCGCAGGCAAGCCGCCGCTGCGCTCGCTGCTGGTCATGGGCATCACCAAGGACCCGAGCAACCGCCGCGTCTTCGAAGACCAGATGGTGGCGCAGCTGGGCGCGCGCGGCGTGCGCGCGGTGCCGTCGTACCGCTTCGCGCCGGACGCCGCCGCCGCCGAGCGGGTGAAGCTGGAACAGGCCGTCAAGGAAGCCGGCGTGTCCGGCGTGCTGCTGACGCGCGTGGTCAACGTCAGCGAGCAGGTCAACGTCACGCCGGGCATGGTCATGGGGCCGCCGCTGGGCTACGGCTTCGGCGGCTTCTACGGCTACTACGGCGGCATGTGGGCCGCCAGCTACTACATGCCGCCCACGGTGTACACGACGCAGCACGTGGCCGCCGACACGCGCCTGTTCGAGACCACCAACTTCAAGGTGGTGTGGTCGGGGTCGACCACCACCACACCCAGCGGCGGCAGCGTGGACTCGCTGTTCCAGCAGTTCAGCCAGCTGATCGTCGGCGCCTTGGCCAAGGACGGCCTGATCTGAGCAAGCCCATGTCGCGCACGTGCTGGCTCGTGGCACTGTGCGCGGCGATGCTGGCGCTGCTGAGCGCCTGCAGCACGCCGCCACGGCCGGCGGCGCCCGGCTCCTTGCCCACCGACACGCAGCGCGACGGCCCGCCCGCCGACCCGCCGGCCGACCTGATGAGCCGGCCCGACCCGCAGCCGCGCGTCGAGCCCATCCGCAGCGGCGGGCCCAACAAGCCCTACGAGGTGCTGGGCCAGCGCTACACGCCGCTGGCCGCGGATGCCACGGTGAGCGAGACCGGCCTGGCCTCGTGGTATGGCCGCAAGTTCCACGGCAAGCCCACGGCCAGCGGCGAGATCTACGACATGTACGCGTCGACCGCGGCGCACCGCACGATGCCGATCCCGAGCTATGCGCTGGTGCGCAACCCGGCCAACGGCCGCGAGGTGGTGGTGCGTGTCAACGACCGCGGCCCCTTCCACAGCGAGCGCGTCATCGACCTGAGCTATGCCGCGGCAATGAAGCTGGACCTGCTGCGCGGCGTGGCGCCGGTGCAGGTGCGCCGCCTGACGCACGACGACATCCGCACCGGCCGCTGGCGCGGCGAGACCGCCGTGGCGCGCAGCGACGGGGCCGCGCTGGCCGCCGCGTCACCGCCCGCCGATGCGTCGGTCGCTGCCCCCGCCGCGGTCGCCGCCGGGGCCCCTACCGCCACACCTAGCGCCGTACCGACCGCCATCCCTACCGCCGTACCTACCGCCACAACTGCCCTCGCTCCTGCCCTTGCCGTCCCCGTCGCACCCGCCATCGCGCCGCCCGACGCCACCGCCGCAGCGGCAGCCACACCCCCGGCCCCACCCACCGCCGCGCCGACGCGCGCGGCCGAGGCCGGCACGGCCGGCTACTGGGTGCAGCTGGGCGCGTTCAAGCAGCGCCAGGGCGCGCACGAGCTGCGCGATCTGCTGGCACGCGAGCTGGCCTGGCTGGAACCGTGGCTGGCCATCTTCGACGACCGCACGCTGTTCCGCCTGCAGGCCGGGCCCTTCGCCACGCGCAGCGAGGCGCAGGGCACGGCCGAGCGCATCCGCGGCACGGCCGCGCTGCAGCCGCTGGTGCTGCAGCGCCGCTGATGCGCTGCGCCGCGCACCTTCAACATAGGTATGCCGGGCCCGGGCGTTAGCGCCTACAGTGGCCGCCGAGCCGCATCCTCCAGCGGCCGTCCAGAGGAGACCTGCATGGCAAGCAAGAAACCGGCGGCGCAGACGCCACGTGGCCTGTCGTTGAACCTCGGCCTGAACAGTGTCAGCGCCGGCCACTACGGCGGCTGGAGCGGCGAACTGGCAGCCTGCGAGTTCGACGCCAAGGACATGGCCGCGCTGGCCACCGGCCGCGGCATGAAGGCCACGCTGCTGCTGACCAAGGACGCCACGCGCGCCAAGGTGCTGGCGGCGTTGCGCGCGGCGGCGAAGACGCTGGTCAAGGGCGACTTCTTCCTGCTCACCTATTCCGGCCACGGCGGCCAGGTGCCCGACGTGTCGGGCGAAGAGACCGACAAGCTCGACGAGACCTGGTGCCTGTACGACGGCCAGCTGATCGACGACGAGCTGTACCTGGAACTCGGCAAGTTCGTCGCCGGCGTGCGCATCCTGGTGCTGTCCGACAGCTGCCACAGCGGCACCGTGGTGCGTGCCGGCCCGCCGCCGCTGGGCGTGCTGGCGCCGGAGCTGCGTTCGAAGATGATGCCGCCGTCGGTGGCCATGCGCACCTACGAGGCGCACAAGGCCTTCTACGACAAGCTGCAGCAGGACGTGGCCAAGGCCGAAGGCGGCACCGTCGTCGACCCCGACGAGGCCCTGGCCGGCGTCGCCGTGAGCACGCGGCTGACGAAGATCGCCAAGCGCTTCAAGGCGCGCGCGGTGCTCATCTCCGGCTGCCAGGACAACCAGAGCAGCTACGACGGGCAGCACAACGGCGCCTTCACCGGCCGCTTGCTCACCGTGTGGAACCGCGGCAACTTCGACGGCAACTACGCCACTTTCCACGCGCACATCAAGGCCGGCATGCCGGCCATCCAGACGCCGAACCTGTTCACCATGGGGCCGGTAGCCACCTTCCTGAAGCAAAAACCCTTCAGCCTCTGAACGCAGGAGACCGCAGATGGCGGACCTCATCCCCATCAAGCTGACCGGGCGCGCCGACGAGCCGGCCCTGCCCGCGCTGCTCAGCGGCACCCGCCGCGCGGCCGGCGGCGCCGGCGACGAGTTCCTGCCGCCGGGCTACCTGCGCGCGGTGGCCACCTTCGACGTCGGCGCGGCGGCGCGCGGCGTCGCAGGCGCGGCCGCGCTGGAGCACCCGGCGGCGGGCGACGAGGTGGTGGTGCTGGAGCTGGCCGACGGCGGCACGCTGATCACCAGCGCCGAGCGCCTGCGCGACGCGCTGGCGCGCAGCCATCCCGACTGGCTCGGCCCGCACGACCCCATCCCCTTCGAGAAGCTGCGCGCCGAGGCGGCGACGGCGCAGCGCGGTTTCGGCGATGCGGTGGGCGGGCTGGTCAGCAAGGTCTTCACGCTGGTCGCCGGCGAGACGAAGGACGCCATCGTCGACGCAGCACTCGACTGGCTCAAGGACAAGGGGCTCGACGCGGCCGAGCTGGGCGTCAGCTGGGCCGGCACGCGCGCATTGATGTGGGCCATCGAACGGCGGCTGATGCAGGCGCCCGGGCGCCTGTACCGCTGGGTTGGCGCCAGCGGCCAGGCGAGCGACCTCGAGGCGACGCGGCCCGAGGACCTGGCGCGCGCGGCGGCCGACGGCAAGCCGATGCTGGTCTTCGTGCACGGCACCGGCTCCAACTCGCTCGGCAGCTTCGGCGACCTGCGCGCCGGCGACCGGGACCTGTGGCTGTCGCTGGAGGCGCACTTCGGCGACCACATCTACGCCTTCGAGCACCACACGCTGTCGGCCAGCCCGATCGAAAACGCGCTGCAGCTGGCGCGTGCGCTGCCCAAGGGCGCGCGGCTGAACCTGGTGACGCATTCGCGCGGCGGGCTGGTGGCCGACCTGCTGTGCCTGCGCGACTTCGACGCGCAGATCGACGCCTTCGGCCGCCCGGCCAACATGCCCGGCACCGGCGACGCCGACCCCGACAGCGCGGACGCACAGCGGCTCGCCAAGCAGCTGGACGCCGCCTACGCCGAACACCGCGAGCTGCTGCGCGAGCTGGCCGAAACACTGCGCGACAAGCAGTTCGTCGTGCAACGTTACGTGCGCGCCGCCAGCCCGGCCAACGGCACCAAGCTGGCCAGCGGCAACTTCGACGTCTTCCTGTCCGGCCTGCTGACGCTGATCGGCCAGGTGCCGTTCTTCTTCGGCAGCCCCTTCTACGCGGCCTTCAAGCGCGTGGTCATCGACATCGCCCGCCATCGCAGCAACCCGCACCTGGTGCCGGGCATCGAGGCCATGCTGCCCGATTCACCCACCGCGCGGCTGCTGCGCGACGCCCCGGTGCAGCCGGGCGTGGGCCTGGCGGTGATCGCCGGCGACATCCAGGGCGGCAACCTGCTGGTGCGCCTGGGCGTGCTGCTCACCGACTTCCTGATCTTCGACCGCGACGACAACGACCTGGTGGTCAACACCACCGCCATGCTCGCCGGCATTGCGCCGCGTGCCGACGCACGCGTGCTCTTCGACCGCGGCGCCGACGTTTCGCATTTCCGCTACTTCAGCAACGTCGGCACACGCTCGGCGCTGCGCGACTGGCTGGTGCGCGACGACCCCACGACGGTCGACGCCTTCCGCCCGCTGCCCGGCCCCGGCGACTATGCCGCGGCGCTGGCCGCGGCCGCGCGCGACGTGCTGGCCACCGACCGGCCGGTGGTGGTCATCCTGCCCGGCGTGATGGGCTCGCACCTGCAGGTCGACGGCAAGGACCGCGTCTGGTTCGACCCGCTGGACATCGCCTCGGGCGGGCTGTCCAAGATCGCCTGGGGCCAGCCGGGCATCGAGGCCGAGGACCTGTTCGGCATGTTCTACGGCGAGCTGTGCAAGACCCTGGCGCAGAGCCATCGCGTCGAGCGCTTCGCCTACGACTGGCGCCAGCCGCTGGACGTGCTGGGCGAGCGCCTGGGCGAGTTCATCGCCCGCCTGATGACGCAGACGCAGCAACCCATCCGGCTGCTGGCCCACAGCATGGGCGGGCTGGTGGTGCGCGCCTGCATCTACCAGCGCCGCCCGGTGATGGACGCGCTGATGGCCCGCGACGGCGCACGCCTGCTGATGCTGGGCACGCCGCACCAGGGCGCGCATTCGATGGTCGAGAACCTGCTCGGCAAGGGCGACACCTTGCGCACGCTGGTGCGGCTGGACGTGACGCATTCGATGCAAGAGGTGCTGGACATCGTCGCCGGCTTCCGCGGCGCGCTGCAGCTGCTGCCGCGGCCGGGCTTCAAGGACATGTTCCAGGGCCAGAGCGATGGCGGCGAGTTCCACGACTATCAGAAGGCGCAGACCTGGATCGACTTCGCGCCCAAGGTGCGCGACTTCTGGTTCGGCAACGGCCAGGTCGGCAAGCCGACGCAGCCGACGCTGGACGCGGCCGCCTGGCTGTGGACGCAGGACGGCAGCGCCACGCCGGCGCTGCCGGCGGACTACGAAGCGAAGAGCGCTTATGTCTTCGGCGTGGCCGCCAACACGCCCTGCGGCGTGCGCGAAGAAGGCGGCCGGCTGCGCATGGTCGGCACGACCCACGGCGACGGCACGGTGACATGGGCGTCGGGGCGCATCGGCGGCATCGGCCACTTCTTCTGGATGCCGGCCGCGCATGGCGACCTGCCGTCGACGAAGGAGCACTTCCCGGCCTTGATCGAGCTGCTGACCACCGGCACCACCAGCCGCCTGGCGGCGGTGCCGCCGGCCACGCGCGCCATCGAGGCGCCGCAGCCGGTGAGCTACGACGCCGGCCCACCCAGTGCCGACGATGCCGAGATGCTGGGCCGCTCGCTGCTCGGCGCGTCGCTGCGCAACCGCGTGCCGGCGCGGCGCAAGCGCCGCCTCGACGTGCGCGTGCAGGCCAAGGACCTGCGCTTCCTGGTGCAGCCGATCCTGGTCGGCCAGTACGAGCGTGACCCGATCGCCGGGCCGCAGCGGCTGATCGACAGCGAGCTGCTCGACGGCGACCTGAGCCAGCGCCACAGCCTGGGCCTGTATGCCGGCCCGCTGGGCAGCGCCACCGTGGTGCTGCGCGCGCCCAATGCCATCGAACGCGCGCGCGGCAGCCTGCGCGGCGCCATCGTCGCCGGCCTGGGGCCCTACGACGGCGGCCTGAGCGTGACCACGCTGACCGAAGCGGTGCGCGCCGGCGCGCTGCGCTACCTGCTGCACCTGGTCGACATGCTGGGCAAGGGCGAGCGCGAGGTGTCTCTGGCCACGCTGCTGCTGGGCTACAACTCCTCGGCCAACCTCACGGTGGAGGCGTCGCTCGAAGCCCTGGTGCGCGGCGTCATGGAGGCCAATGCGCGCTTCTTCGAGACCACGCGGCTGAACATCCGCATCGCCCGGCTGGACATCGTCGAGCTGTACATCGACACGGCCATCACCGCGGTGTATTCGCTGCGCCGCATGGCCGGCCGGCTGGCCGCCGTGGCCGACCGCTTGCAGACGCAGCTGGTCTGCGACCCGGCGCTGGAGCGCGGCGAAGGCCGCCGCCAGCGCCTGTTCGACAGCGGCGGCGGCAGCTACTGGCCGCGCCTGATCGTCACCGCGGCGGAAGGCGGCGCCACGCCCGCCGCGCCGGCAAACAATGGCGCACCGGTCACGGTGCTGGCCGACACGCTGAAGTACCTGTACCTGGGGCAGCGCGCACGCGCCGAATCGCAGCTGCAGCAGCGCCAGCCCGGGCTGATCGAGCGCCTGGTGCAGCAGCAGATCAGCAGCACCGTGTGGAACGAGGACTTCGGCCGCATGCTGTTCCAGCTGATGGTGCCGCATGACTTCAAGGACCTGGCGCGGCAGCTGGAACAGGTGGTGCTGGTGGTCGACGAGACCACGGCCAACCTGCCGTGGGAGCTGATGCTGGCCGACGACCCGACGCGCAGCGACGGCGACAAGCGCCCGCTGGCGCTGCGCATGGCGGCGGTGCGCCAGCTGTCGTCGCTGCAGTACCGGCGCCAGGTGCGGCAGAGCGTGGAACGCACGGCGCTGGTCATCGGCAACCCGTCCACCCAGGGCTTCAAGGAGGCGTTCTCGACCCCGGAGGCGTCGTACGCGGCCGACCCGGACGATCTGCCGGGCGCCAAGGCCGAGGCCGAGGCCATCGCCAAGCTGCTGTCGTCGATGGGCTACCGCACGAGCGCGCTGACGCATGGCGAAAGCGCCGCCAACGTGCTGGCGGCGCTGTTCCACGAGCCCTGGCGCATGCTGCACATCTCGGCGCACGGCATCTTCGGGCTGCGCCACGGCGACGGCCGCTACCGCAGCGGCGTGCTGCTGTCCGGCGGGCTGCTCATCACCGCCGCCGAGATCGGCGCGATGGAGCTGGTGCCCGATGTCGTGTTCCTGAACTGCTGCCACCTGGGCACGGTGGACGTGGGGCAGCACGGCAACAAGCTGGCCGCGAGCATCGCGCGCGAGCTCATCGACATCGGCGTGCGCTGCGTGGTGGTCGCCGGCTGGGCCGTCAACGACCGCGGCGCGCAACGCTTCGGCGAAAGCTTCTACGAGCAGCTGCTGCTGCGCCGCCGTCCCTTCGGCGAAGCGGTGTTCGAGGCGCGCAAGGCGGTCTACGAGGCCGAGCCCGGCGACATCACCTGGGGCGCCTTCCAGGCCTACGGCGACCCGGCCTGGCGCGCCGAGCCGCGCGCGCCGGCGGTGGCTTCGGACACGGCCACGCCCTTTGCCTCGCCCGAGGAACTGCTGGACGAACTGGCGCGCATCCGCGCCGAGCTGTCGCGCCGCAGCGCGCTGATGAACGAGCGCGACCTGCGCGCGCAGGTGGCCGCGCTGGACAGCCTGCTGAGCCAGCGCAGCCAGCCCGGCTGGCTGCTGGCGCCGGGGCTGCAATCGGCCATCGGCGCCACCTGGATCGACCTGGGGCAGTTCGAACCGGCGCGCAAGGCCTTGCTGGCCGCGGTGCAGGCCGAGGACCGCGAAGGCACGGTGCCGATCCACGACATCGAGCGGCTGGCCAACGTCGAGGCGCGGCTGGGCGAACGCCAGGCCACGGCCGACGCCGGCTCGCCGGCCGGCGAAGCGCTGATCCGCCTGGCCATCGGCCGCCTGCTCACCTTGGACCGGCTGGTCGCCGTGGACGGCGGCAGCCTGCACAACCCGGAGCGCAGCGCCTTGCTGGGCAGCGCCTACAAGCGCCTGGCCAGCGTCAAGGCGCGGGCCGTGCTGGCCGCCAAGGCGCCGCGGCAGCGCCACGCCGCGGCGGCTGCCATGCGCGATGCTCTGCAGCACAGCATCGCGGCCTACGGCCGCGACGAAGGCCAGCCGGGCACCGGCCATTTCGACGCCTACCTGGCGCTGAACCGCCTGGCGCTGCGGGCGCTGCTGCCGGACGCCGAGGACGCGGCCCCCGGCATCGAGCTGGCGCGGCAGTGCCGGCGCGACGCCGAGGCCCGCCACGCGCGCGACGCCGACTTGTGGAGCGCGGTGATGCAGTCCGAGGCGGCACTGGTGGAAGCGCTGCTCGACGGCAGCCTGGGGCGCGCCGACGAAGCCGGGCAGGCCGCCTTCGATGCGCTGGCCGCCAGCTACGGCGCGACGCTGGTCAACCTGACCCTGAAGCCGGGCCAGCTGGACTCGGTGGTCACGCAGATGCAGCTGCTGTCGCGCTTCTGCGACGCGCTGTGGCTGGACGGCGGCGACCTGTCGCTGTACCGCACGGCGGACCGGCTGATCGAGCTGGGCCAGCGCATCCGCCCCGGGCTGAACCCGCGCACCGACCGCCCGCCGCCGCCGGCGGCCGCCGCGACGGCGAAGCGCCGCCAGGCAGCGGCGCGCAAGGCCGCGCCGGCCGGCAAATCCGCCGGGCGCAAGCGCGCCGCGGCGAAGCGCTGACCGCGTGCCGCGTCAGGGCTGGTGCAGGCGCTCGATGGCCGCGTAGACGGCGCGCACCGTGCCGCGGTCGAGTTCCTTGGCGGCTTCGCTGAGCTGCGCGTAGGGCACCATCAGCTCCTCGCCGGTCTCGGACAGGCGCGAGGCGATGCCCTGCGCCCGCTTGGCCGCCATCCAGGCCGCATGCACCTCGGCGCAGACCAGCTCCATGTCGGGCAGCGCGGGCGCGGCCATGGTCAGCGCCCGCCGGTCACGTCGAGCACCGTGCCGGTGGTGTAGCTGGCCTCGTCGGAGAGCAGCCAGACGATGGCCTGCGCCACTTCCTCGGCGCTGCCGGCACGCTGCATCGGCACCATCGGCGCCACCTGCCTGGCGCGGTCGGGCAGGCCGCCGCTGGCATGGATGTCGGTATCGATGATGCCCGGGCGCACCGCATTCACGCGGATGCCTTCGGTGGCGACCTCGCGCGCCAGGCCCAGCGTCAGCAGGTCGATGCCCGCCTTGCTGGCCGCATAGTCCACGTACTGCCCGGGCGAGCCCAGCCGCGCGGCGGCCGAGGACAGGTTGACGATCGCGCCGCCGGCGCCGCCGTGTTTGCTGCTCATGCGCCGCACCGCTTCGCGGGCACACAGGAACGAGCCCGTCAGGTTGATGGCGAACATGCGCTGCAGCCGCTGCAGGCTCATCTCGTCGACACGCGCCGGCAGGTCGACGACGCCGGCGTTGTTGACCAGGCCGCGCAAGGCGCCGAACTCGCGGTCCACCGCGGCGAACATGGCCAGCACCTCGGCCTCCTCGGCGACATCGGCCTGGATGACCAGCGCGCGCCGTCCGGCCGCGCGCACCTGGGCGGCCACGCGCTCGGCGGCCGCGGCGTCGCGCGTGTAGTTGATGGCCACGTCCCAGCCGCGCTGCGCGGCCAGCACCGCGGCGGCCGCGCCGATACCCCGGCTACCGCCGGTGACGAGCACGCTCGGGTTCATGCGCCTTCCTCCACCGGGTTCAGGGCCGGCCCGGCACGTCGAAGGCGAAGACCATCGACAGGTCCAGCGCCGGGCTGCTCAGCTCGCCGTTCAGCGACTTGATCCAGCCGGCGCCCAGGCGCAGCGACGTGGCCGGGGTCAGCTCCCAGCCGACATAGGCCATCGGCTTGACCACCGCGCCGCTGCCGCTGTCGACACCGCCGCCGCCGGCCGCGCCGGCCAGCAGTTCGGCGCCGCCCAGCAGCCCCTGGCCGCTGCGCCACAGGCCGCCGATGCCGAACAGGCCGACGGTGAAGCCGCCGGCGCCGCCCTGGTAGGCGCTCTGCACCTGGCCGCTCAGGTACAGCTGCGGGCCCAGGAAGCGCGAGTACTTGAAGCTCAGGCTCTGCAGGTCGCGCTCGCTGCCGGTCTTGCGCGCGGCGTCGAAGAACATCTCCGCGCCGGCCGACCACTCCTGGCGCACCGGCACCGACGGCACGCCCGGCAGCGGGTCCAGCGCCCAGCGCAGCCCCAGCGACGCGAAGGGCGCGCTGAAGTCGCCCTGCGGGGCGCTCGCCCAGCCGGCCTCGAGGCCCAGGCTGAAGTCCCGCGACAGCGGCACGTTCAGGTCCAGCGCCACCTTGCCGAGCAGGCCGCCGCCGGTAGGCATGTCGCCGCCGCCGCCCATGCCGACGGCCACGCGGCCGCCCAGGCGCACGCCGCTGTCGCCCAGCGGCACGGCGGTGCCGATGCCTGCCAGCACTTCGGCATAACCGTCGACCCCGCCGCTGGCCGCGCCGTTGGCCTCCAAGCCGAAGTACAGCGAGGGCCCCAACTGCGTCTCGGCGCGCGCACCGACGTAGCCGATGTGCGACGGCAGCGGCGTGCCGCTGACGCCCAGGCTGTGGCCGCGCGGCGCGTACACGCCGGCCACCGCCAGGATGCGGTCGAAGCCGATGCCGCCGGACTGACCGCGCCAGGACGCCAGATTGGACTGCCCCACCTGCAGGTAGCTGAAGCTCAGCGGTGCGTCGAGGATGACGCCGAACTGGTTGCTGCCGATGTCGCCGTTGGGGAAGGACACCCTGGACCAGGACAGGCCGGCGCGCAGCGGGCCGAAGTCCCACAGCAGGTCCACATGCGGACGCAGCATCAGGCCGCCGCCCTGCGGCGCCGCGGCGCCGCCGCCGCCGCCGACATAGAGCCCGGCGACGACGTTCAGCGGGCCGTAGAGGCGCGTGCACAGCGCGCCTTCGGCACCGACGGTGAAGAAGCCGCCGCGCTGACCGCTGGCCGCGCCGTAGACGGCCGGCCCGAGGCACAGGCCCTCGGTCGGCTGCACCAGGTAGGTCATGCCGACCAGGCCCATCTTTTCGTCGCCGGGCAGCGTCACCGTCTCGTAGCCCAGGCGCCCGAAGGCCGGCCGGTCGCGCCAGCCGCCGTCCATGCCGCTCTGCGCCCAGGCCAGCCCGGGCGCGCACAGCAGCGCCGCCAGCCGCAGTGCGGCGCGCATCAGGCGCCGCCCTGCGGTGCCAGCACCGCCATGGTGATGCGCGAGACGCAGGTCAGACGCCCCTGGTCGTCCTGCAGGTCGATCTGCCAGACCTGCGTGGTCCGGCCCACGTGCACCGGCCGCGCCGTGCCGGTGACCCAGCCCGAGGTGGTGGCGCGCAGGTGGTTGGCATTGATGTCCAGGCCGACCGCGCGCTGCCCTTCGGGCGCCGCGAAGGCCGCGCCGCAGGAGCCCAGCGTCTCGGCCAGCACCACCGACACGCCGCCGTGCAGGATGCCGTAGGGCTGGCGCGTGCGCGTGTCCACCGGCACGCGCGCGCGGATGAAGTCGTCGCCGACTTCGAGGAATTCGATGCCCAGCCGCTCGACGGCAGTGTCCTTGTGGATGTCGGCGAGGATCTTGGTCGTGACAGGTTGCTTCCAGAGGCTGGGCATGGGCAAGGGGGCGGGAACAGGGTTGGAAAGGCGCAGCGTCAGCCGCGCCGCCGAGGCCCCGCGCGGGGCCTCGGCGGCGGGCGCGGGCTCATTTGACGTCGCGCAGTTCGCGCCGCAGGATCTTGCCCACGGTGGACTTGGGCAGCACGTCGATGAAGCTGACGTGGCGCGGCATCTTGTAGCCGGTGAGCTTGTTGCGGCAGAAGGCGAGCAGCTCGTCGGCGGTCAGCGTCGCGCCGGGCGCGCGCACCACGAACAGCTTCACCGCCTCGCCGGACTTCTCGTCGGGCACGCCGATGCAGGCGCACTCGGCCACGCCCGGACAGCCGGTGGCCACGTCCTCGATCTCGTTCGGGTAGACGTTGAAGCCCGAGACGATGATCATGTCCTTCTTGCGGTCGACGATCTTCAGGTAGCCGCGCGCGTCGAACACGCCGACGTCGCCGGTGCGGAAGTAGCCGTCGGCGGTGAAGGCGGCGGCATTCGCCTCGGGCTTGTTCCAGTAGCCCTTCATCACCTGCGGGCCCTTGACGACGATCTCGCCGGACTCGCCCAGGGCGACTTCGTTGCCGTCGTCGTCGAGCAGCTTGACGTCGGTGGACGGCATCGGCAGCCCGGTGGTGCCGCTGAATTCGCGCAGCCACAGCGGGTTGAAGCTGACCACCGGGCTGGTCTCCGAAAGGCCGTAGCCCTCGTGGATGATGATGCCGGTCATCGCCTTCCACTTCTCGGACACCGCACCGATGATCGCCGCGCCGCCGCCGCCGGCGAGCTTCAGGCGCGACCAGTCGACCTCCTTGCCGCCCGGGTGCGACACCAGCCCGGCATAGAGGGTGTTGACGCCCATGAACACCGTCGGCCGCGCCGCCTTCAGCGTGGCGATGAAGGCGTCGAAGTCGCGCGGGTTGGGCACCAGCCAGTTGTCCGCGCCGAAGGAGAAGAAGGTGATGAAGTTCACCATCAGCGCGAACACGTGATACAGCGGGATCGCGGTGACGATCACCGGCGCCTCGTTGATCAGCTCCGGCGGCATGAAGGCCTTGTACTGCTCGACGTTGGCAATCAGGTTGCGGTGCGACAGCGCGGCGCCCTTGGACAAGCCGGTGGTGCCGCCGGTGTACTGCAGGAACAGCAGGTCGTCCCCGGTGCTGCTCACCGGGGTGAACGCCAGCTTGGCGCCTTCGGCCAGCGTGTCGGCCAGGCTGATGTGGTCGGCCAGGCGGGCGTCGACCGGCGGGCTGGGCAGCACCTTGCCGCTGCCGTCGCCGACGCCATTCGTGATGATGGTCTTCAGCTTCGTCTTGGGCCGCACTTCGGCCACCGTGGCGGACACGCCGCTGAAGACGACGATGATCTCGGCGCCGGAGTCGTTGAGCTGGTGCTCCAGTTCGTGCGGCGTGTACAGCGGGTTGACGTTCACCTGCGCCGCGCCGGCGCGGATGATGCCCAGGAAGGCGATCGGGAAGGCCAGCAGGTTGGGCGTCATCACCGCGATGCGGTCGCCCTTCTTCACGCCCAGCTTGGTCTGCAGGTAGGCCGCGAAGTCGCGCGACAGGCGGTCCACGTCGGCATAGGTGAGCGTCTGGCCGGCGCAGCGGAAGGCCGGGCGGTCGGCGTAGCGCTTCATCGACTGCTCCATCAGCGCGGTCACCGACGCGTACGCGTCCGCGTTGATCTCGTGCGGCACGCTGCCATAGCTCGCTTGCCAGTGTCTGGATGTCATTGCCGTCTCCTCATGTCAATTTGCCGGCCTGCGGCGGGAAACAGGAAGTATGACAGCGCCGCGTCGGGCCCAGCGCGGCCGTACGCCAGCCGTAACATCACCGCATGCCCTCCTCCCCGGCCCAGGGCCGCAAAAGCCCCCCTCCCCCGACGCCGGAGGGCGTCCGGCGATCCGCGGGCGACGCCGCCCTGGTGCTGCGGCAATTCCGGCTGATCTTCAATGCCGTGCGCAGCCACTTCACGCTCATCGAGCGCGCCACCGGCCTGGGCGGCTCACAGGCCTGGGCGCTCAGCGTGGTGCGCGAGCGGCCGGGCCTGGGCATCGGCGAGCTGGCGCGCAGCATGGACATCCACCAGTCCACGGCCAGCAACCTGGTGCGCGTGCTGGTGGCGCGCGGCCTGGTGACAACCACCCGCGACGGCGCCGATCGGCGCAGCGTGCAGCTCAAGCTGCTGCCCGCGGGCGGGCGCCTGCTGCGCAAGGCACCGTTGCTGCCGTCGGGCGTGTTGCCGCATGCGCTGTCCAACCTGGACGCCGCCACGCTGACGCGCCTGCATGCGGATCTGGGGGCCGTGCTCGCGGAACTTCACCCCGACGCACGCGCGGCGCGCACGCCGCTGGCCGACCTCTAGCGTCACCGGCCCCGCCTAGGGTTCACCCGAAGGAACCGGCACCCGTCGGGCCGCTCTCTCATCATTCTATTTGCATTTGGGGTAAATGCATTCATGCGGCCGGCCTTGTCGACGGCACAACCAACCTTCGAGGAGACGCCATGCACGGCAAGGATCGGACGGACATCTGGGCGGGGCTGATGTTCAGCGTCATCGGCGGGGGCTTCGCGCTGGGCGCGCTCAACTACTCCTTCGGCCATGCCGCACGGCCGGGCCCGGGCTACTTTCCCTTCGGGCTGGGGCTGCTGCTGTGCGTGCTGGGCCTGCTGATCCTGGCCCGCGCCCTGATCGTCCGGCCCGACCACGACGAAAGGCTGCCGCCCATCGCCTGGCGGCCGCTGGTGGTGACGGTGCTGTCGATCATCCTGTTCGGCCTGGCGCTGCCGTGGCTGGGCCTGCTGCTGACGTTGCCGCTGCTCATCGCCACCATCAGCGCGGCGGGCGACGAGTTCCACTGGCGCGACGTGCTGCTCAGCTCCGTCGTGCTGACCGCCGGCTCGTGGGCGGTGTTCGTCAAAGGGCTGTCGCTGACCCTTCCGGTCTGGCCCGCCTTCATGGGCTGAGGGGCCGACATGGACATGATCGACAACATCTGGCTGGGCCTGCAGACGGCCATGACGCTGCAGAACCTGGCCTATGCCTTCCTGGGCTGCCTGCTCGGCACGCTGATCGGGGTGCTGCCCGGGCTGGGCTCGGTGACGACCATCGCCATGCTGCTGCCCAGCATCTACGCGCTGGACGCCACGCCGGCGCTGGTCATGCTGGCCGGCATCTACTACGGCTCGCAATACGGCGGCAGCACCACCGCGATCCTCATCAACGTGCCGGGCGAGTCGGCGTCGGTGGTCACCGCCATCGACGGCTACAAGATGGCGCGCAACGGCCGCGCCGGCCCGGCGCTGGCCGCGGCCGGGCTGGGCTCGTTCTTCGCCGGCTCGGTGGCCACGCTGGTCATCGCCGCCTTCGCGCCGCCGCTCACCGAACTGGCCTTCAAGTTCGGGCCGGCCGAGTACTTCAGCCTGATGGTGCTGGGCCTGATCGGCGCGGTGGTGCTGGCCTCGGGCTCGCTGGTTAAGGCCGTCGCCATGATCCTGCTGGGCCTGCTGCTCGGCCAGATCAACACCGACGTCATCTCCGGCGTGCCGCGCTACAGCTTCGACATCCCCGAGCTGACCGACGGCATCAACATCGTCGCGCTGGCGATGGGCCTGTTCGGCTTCGGCGAGATCATCGCCAACCTGGGCCGGCCGGCCGAGCACCGCGAGGTCTTCACCAAGGACGTGAAGGGGCTGTGGCCCACGCGCGAGGACTTCCGCGCCGCGGCGCCCGCCGTGCTGCGCGGCACGGCGCTGGGCTCGGTGCTGGGCGTGCTGCCCGGCGGCGGCTCGCTGCTGTCGTCGTTTGCCGCGTACACGCTCGAGAAGAAGGTGGCGCGCGACGCCAGCCAGTTCGGCAAGGGCGACATCCGCGGCGTGGCCGGGCCCGAGAGCGCCAACAACGCCGGCGCGCAGACCAGCTTCATCCCGATGCTCACGCTGGGCATCCCGCCCAATGCGGTGATGGCGCTGATGGTCGGCGCGATGACCATCAAGGGCATCCAGCCGGGCCCGCAGGTGATGACCAGCAACCCCGAGCTGTTCTGGGGTCTGATCGCGTCGATGTGGATCGGCAACCTGATGCTGGTGATCCTGAACCTGCCGCTGATCGGCCTGTGGATCAAGCTGCTCACCGTGCCCTACCGCTTTCTGTTCCCGGCGATCGCGGTCTTCTGCTGCATCGGCGCCTACTCCGTCAACAACAACAACTTCGACGTCTTCGTGGTCGCGCTGTTCTCGGCCGCGGGCTACGTGTTCTACCGGCTGAGGTGCGAGCCGGCGCCGCTGCTGCTGGGCTTCATCCTCGGGCCGATGATGGAAGAGAACCTGCGCCGCGCGCTGCTGCTCAGCCGCGGCGACTGGAGCACCTTCGCCGAGCGGCCGTTGTCGGCCGGCCTGCTGATCGCCGCCGCGGTGCTGCTGGTGATCGTCGGCCTGCCGGCCGTCAAGGCCAAGCGCGAGGAGGCGTTCCAGGAGGTCTGAGCTCCGGCGAGGCCGTTGCCTCGCCGGCCCGATCAGCCCAGCGGCACCGGCACGAAGATCTGGTTGCCCTGGCGCTGCACCAGCAGCGCCACGCTCTTCGGCTGGCCCTTCAGCACGCTGCGCACCTGCTCGATCGAACTCACCGGCTTGCCGTTGATGGCCAGCAGCACGTCGCCCGCCTCGATGCCGGCGCGTTCGGCGGCGCCGGTCACCTGCTCGACGAGCATGCCGCCGTCCAGCTTGGCCTGGCTCTTCTCCTGCGGCTGCAGCGGGCGCAGCGACAGGCCCAGGCGCGGGCCCTGCGCGGCGCCGGCGTCGGCCACCGCCTCCTCGGCCGGTTGCACCCCGCCCAGCTTGGCTTCGACGTCGATGGCCTTGCGATCGCGCCACACGCCCAGGCGCACCGTCTCGCCGGGCTTGGACATGCCGATCACCGTGGACAGCGAGCCCGAGCGCGTCAGCGCCTCGCCGTTGACGTGGGTGATGACGTCGCCCGGCTTCAGGCCGGCGCTGGCCGCGGCGCTGTCCGGCACCACCTGCGAGACCAGCGCGCCGTCGGGCCGCTTCAGGCCGAAGGACTCGGCCAGCCCCTGGTTCAAGTCCTGCACGGTCACGCCCAGGCGGCCATGGCTGGCCTTGCCGGTGGCCACGATCTGGTCCTTCACCTTCAGCGCCACGTCGATCGGGATGGCGAACGCCAGGCCCTGGTAGCCGCCGGTGTGCGAATAGATCTGCGCGTTGATGCCCACCACCTCGCCGTTGCCGTTGAACAGCGGCCCGCCCGAGTTGCCGGGGTTGACGGCGGCGTCGGTCTGGATGAAGGGCACCACCGCGTCGCCGGGCAGCGACCGGCCCTTGGCGCTGACGATGCCCTGCGTGGCGGTCTGCTCGAAGCCGAAAGGCGAGCCGATGGCCAGCACCGGGTCGCCCACGTCCAGTTGCTTGGAGTCGCCCAGACGCACCACCGGCAGGCCCTTGGCCTCGATGCGCAGCACCGCCACGTCGGTCACCGGGTCGGAGCCCAGCACCTTGGCCGGGAATTCGCGCCGGTCGCTGAGCTTGACGGTCACGTCCCGGGCATCACGCACCACGTGCGCGTTGGTCAGGATCAGCCCATCCTCGCTGACGATGAAGCCGGAGCCCTGGCCGCGGAACGGCTGCTGCGGCGCGCCGCCGCGCGGTCCCTGGCCATAGCCGGGAATGCCCTTGAAGAACTGGAAGAAGGGGTCGTCCTCCATGCCCGGCGGCAGGCCACGGCCCTGCGCCGCGCCCTCGGGCTTCTGCGTGCCGGCGACGGTGATGCCGACCACCGCCGGGCCGAACTGCTGCGCGATGGCGCGGTAGTTGGGCACCTGGGCGCCGGCGATCATCGGCACCGTGGCCGGGGCGGCGGTGGGGCTCGCCGCCGCCACCTGCACGTCGTTGCCGGCCTTGGCGGTGGCCGGGTCGAGACCGGCCTTGGCCTTGTCCAGCCAGCCGGGGTTCAGGCTGAAGGCGCCGGCCGTGCCCACGGCCAGCACGCCGGCGGCGATCAACGCCGTGTTCAGGGTCTTGGTCTTCATCGCATTCCTCTTCGACGACATCGCGGGAGATTCCGCACGACGGCGAAGATAGGGACGCGGCGTTAGCCTCCGGTTAGCGGCCGGTTAGGCCAAGGTTAGGGCCGAGGGATCAAGGCTGGTTGATCATGTGGTCGGCCATGCCGACGAAGGCGTTCTCGACGGCCGCGCGCAGCGGCTCGTCGGCCACCTGCTCGGCCAGCGCCTGGCGCATGCACAACATCCACTGGTCGCGTTCGGCGCGGCCGATGGCAAAGGGCAGGTGGCGCATGCGCAGGCGCGGATGGCCGCGCTCGCGGACGTACAGCGGCGGCCCGCCGAACCAGCCGCTGAGAAACTTGAACAGGCTGTCGGCGCTGCGCTGCAGGCTGGGCGGATGCAGGCGGCGCACGGCCTGCGCCTCGGGCAGCTCGTCCATCAAGACGTAGAAGCGCTCGACCAGCGCGCGCACCGCGGGTTCGCCGCCGAGCCGGGTGTAGACGCTGTCGTCCTTCGAGGGTGTTTCGCTCATGGCCGGGGATTGTCGGACGGCGGCGCGGCACTGCGGTACAACCGGGCGCTCATCACCCTTTGCCGGAGCCGCCATGCACCCCACCCGCCTGCTGGCCTGCGCACTGCTTGTGGCCGCGCCCGCCTTTGCCGCCGAGATCGTGGTCCCCATGGCGGTGGCCGAGCCCACGGGCATCGGCGCGCCCATCGGCCACGTGCGCATCGTCGAGACGCCCTATGGCGTGGTCTTCTACCCGCAGCTCAAGGGGCTGAAGCCTGGCCTGCATGGCTTCCACGTGCACGAGAACGCGTCCTGCGAACCGGCCCAGGTGGGCGGCAGCATGGTGGCGGCGGCCGGCGCCGGCGGCCACCTGGACCCGGGCGCCACCAAGCGGCACGGCGAGCCCTGGGGCGACGGCCACCTGGGCGACCTGCCGGCGCTGTACGTGGCGCCCGACGGCAGCGCGGTGCAGCCGGTGCTGGCGCCGCGCCTGCGGCTGCCGGATCTGCAAGGCCATGCGCTGATGGTGCATGCCGGCGGCGACAACCATGCCGACCATCCGGCGCCGCTGGGCGGCGGGGGCGCGCGCGTGGCCTGCGGCGTGATCGCCGGCTGAAGCCCAGTCCTGGCCAAGCCCTGGCGCGGGCGGCGACGTGCGCGGTGCCGCTCAGCCCTGCAGGCGCCGGCGCAGGTCCGCGCGCAGCAGGTCCTTCTTCACCTTGCCCGACGCGGTCTGCGGGAACTCGTCCATCACGACCACATGCTCGGGGTACTTCTGCCGCGCCACGCCGGCCGCCGCCAGCGTGCGCGTCAGCGCCTCCAGCGACACGTCGGCGCCGGGGTTACCACCCGTACCGCCGCTTCATCGAGACGGGCTGGGCAACCGGGACGCCTGAGCGCCGGCTCAGGCCGCGGCCAGGCGCAAGGTCACGCGCAGCCCGCCCAGCGGCGAATCGCCCAGCCGCACCTCGGCCGCGTGGCGCTGCGCGACCGCGCGCACGATGGCCAGGCCCAGGCCGGTGCCGGGCTCGTC
This sequence comes from Rubrivivax sp., assembly GCA_019635285.1. Lineage (GTDB taxonomy): Bacteria > Pseudomonadota > Gammaproteobacteria > Burkholderiales > Burkholderiaceae_C > Rubrivivax. The sequence continues at coordinate 25,332 of JAHBZS010000043.1, forward strand.
GACCTGGCCGCGCCGGTAGAAGCGGTCGAACACACGCTCGCGCTCGGCCGGCGGAATGCCCGGGCCGCTGTCGTCGACCTGCAGCGTGGCCATGCCATCGGCCTGCGACACCCGCACCTCGACGCGCGCGCCGGGCGGCGCATAGCGCACGGCGTTGTCGGCCAGGTTGCGCACCAGCGCCGACAGCGCGGCGCGGTCGCCCCGCACGAACACCGGCGCCTCGGCCAGCAGCTCGAAGTGCGTGCCGCGCGCCTGCGCCAGCGGCACGGCGGCGGCCACCACCTCGCGCACCAGCTCGCTCAGGTCCAGGCGCTGCGGCGCGGCCGCCGTGGCGCCGGGTTCGCTGCGCGCCAGCGCCAGCAACTGCTCCACCAGCCGCGCCGCGCGCTCGATGCCGGCGGCCAGCGCCTCGGCCGCGGCACTGCGCTCGGCCTCGCTGCCGGCGCGCCGCAGCAGCTGCACCTGCAGCTTCAGCGCGGTCAGCGGCGAGCGCAGCTCGTGCGCCGCATCGGCGACGAAGGCGCGCTGCGTGTCCAGCGACTGGCCCAGGCGCTGCAGCAGCGCGTTCAGCGCGGCCACCAGCGGCGCCACTTCGTCGGGCAGGCCGGCCGTGGGCAGCGGCGCCAGCGACTGTTCGTCGCGGCGCTGCACGTCGGCGGCCACGCGGCGCAACGGCCGCAGCGCCAGCGCCGTCAGCCACCACGCGGCGGCGGCCATGAAGGGCGCCACAAGCAGCAGCGGCAGCACCGCGCGCCAGGCGGCATCGGCGGCGAGCCGGCGGCGGATGCCCAGCGGCTGCGACACCTGGATCACCCGCGCCGGCGTGGCCACGCTGAAGCTGCGCCACACCGCGCCGCCGACGCTGACGTCCGCGAAGCCCAGCTGCGCGCGCTGCGGCAGCGCCTCGTGCCGGCGCGTGGCATAGACCGCGCGGCCGTCCGAGGTCCACACCTGCACGACGAAGTCGAGCTGCTCGTCGACCAGCGCGCTGGCCTGCGCCGGCGCGATCTCGCCCTGGTTGCGCAGCGACAGCGCCATCTGCCGCAGCTGGTAGTCGAACAGCGCCTCGGTCTCGGCGCGCACGTTGCGGTAGCTGATGCTGCCCACCAGCAGCACGGCCAGCGCCAGCAGCGCCAGCACCGCCAGCAGCAGCCGGGCGCGCAACGAGTTCACGCGCCGGTGGCCAGGAAGTAGCCGACGCCGCGCATGCTGCGGATGAAGTCGGCGCCCAGCTTGCGCCGCAGCTGGTGCACGTAGACCGACACCGCGTTGCTCTCGATCTCTTCGCCCCAGCCGTAGAGCCGGTCCTCGATCTGCGCGCGCGACAGCACCGCGCCGGGGCGCTGCATCAGCAGCTCGAGCACCGCGTACTCGCGCGCCGACAGCAGCACCGGCTGGCCGTCCTGCGTGACCTGGCGCGTCGCCGGGTCCAGCGTCACGCCGGCGTGCGACAGCAGCGGCTCCGCGCGCCCGGCCTGGCGGCGCAGCACCGCGCGGATGCGTGCGCTGAGCTCGTCCAGGTCGAAGGGCTTGACGAGGTAGTCGTCGGCCCCGGCATCGAGCCCGGCGACGCGGTCGCCGGGGCCGTCGCGCGCGGTGAGCACGATCACCGGCGTGCTGTCGCCGCGGGCGCGCGCGGCGCGCAGCACGTCCAGCCCGCTGCCCTGCGGCAGCCCCAGGTCGAGGAGCAGCAGGTCGAAGCGCTCGCTGGCCAGCGTGGACTGCGCCGCGGCGGCGTCTCTCACCCAGTCGACGGCATGGCCTTCCATGCGCAGCGCGGCGCGCAGCGTGTCGCCGATCATCGGGTCGTCTTCCACCAGCAGGAAACGCATCGCTGCGAGCATAGCCTGCAGAATGCGGGCTCACGACCCCTTTCCCGGAGACCAGGATGAAGATCCACCGACGCACCCTGCTCGGCGCCGCCGCGGCGCTGGCCACCCCCGCCTTCGTGCATGCGCAGACCCTGGAAAAGCCCAAGCTCACCATCGCCGTCGGCGGCAAGAACCTGCTGTACTACCTGCCGCTGACCATCGCCGAGCAGCTGGGCTACTTCAAGCACGAAGGCCTGGACGTGAGCATCGTCGACTTCGCCGGCGGCGCACGCGCGCTGCAGGCGGTGGTGGGCGGCAGCGCCGACGTGGTCTCGGGCGCCTTCGAGCACACGGTGAACATGCAGTTCAAGGGCCAGCCGATGCGCGCCTTCGTGCTGCAGGGCCGCGTGCCGATGATCGTGCTGGGCGTGAACCCGAAGACGATGCCTGGCTTCAAGAGCGTGGCCGACCTGAAGGGCAAGAAGATCGGCGTCACCGCGCCGGGCAGCTCGACCAACGTGATGGTCAACTTCATCCTCGCCAAGGCCGGGCTGAAGCCCAGCGACGTGTCGATCATCGGCGTCGGCGGCGGCCAGGGTGCGGTGGCGGCGATGCGCGCCGGCCAGATCGACGCCATCAGCAACCTCGACCCGGTGATCACGCTGCTGCTGCGCTCGGGCGACCTGAAGATCGTCTCCGACACCCGCGTCGTCGCCGAATCGGACAAGGTCTTCGGCGGGCCGATGCCGGCCGGCTGCCTGTACGCGCCGCAGCCCTTCATCGACAAGCACCCGGCCACCGTGCAGGCGCTGACCAATGCCATGGTGCGCGCCGACAAGTGGATCCAGGCCGCCGGCCCCAGCGAGGTCATCAAGACCGTGCCCGAGAGCTACCTGCTCGGCGACCGTGCGGTCTACATCGACGCCTTCCTGGCGGCCAAGGGCGGGCTGTCGCCCGACGGCATGATCCCCGCCGCCGGCCCCGAGACCGCCTTCCGCGCGCTGGCCAGCATCGACCCGGAGCTGGCCAAGGCCAAGCTGGACCTGAACGCGGTCTACACCAACGACTTCGTGAAGAAGGCCAACGCCAAGTACCCGAAGGGCTGAGCGGCGATGACCGGCGCGCAGGTCATCGTGCTGGCCATGCCGGTGTTCCTGCTGGCCATGGCGCTGGAGTTCGCCGTCGGCGTGGTACGCCGGCGCAACACCTATCGCCTCAACGACACGCTGGGCAGCCTGGGCCTGGGTGTGATGAGCCAGGTGGCCGACGCCTTCGGCACCTTGTTCAAGGTGGCGATGTACACGCTGGTGTTCCAGCACCTGGCGCTGTTCGAGCTGTCGCCGTCATCGCCGTGGGTGTGGCTGGGCGCGCTGCTCGGCTACGACTTCTGCTACTACTGGCTGCACCGCGCCGGCCACCGCGTGGGCGTGCTGTGGGCCGCGCACGTGGTGCACCACCAGAGCGAGGACTACAACCTCGGCACCGCGCTGCGCCAGACCAGCAGCGGCTTCTTGCTCGGCTGGATCTTCTACCTGCCGCTGGCCGTGGCGGGCGTGCCGCCGCTGGTCTTTGGCGTGGTCGCGCTGATCGACCTGCTGTATCAGTTCTGGGTGCACACGCAGCAGGTCGGCAAACTCGGCTGGTTCGACCGCTGGTTCTGCAGCCCCAGCAACCACCGCGCGCACCATGCCGTGAACGACCGCTACCTGGATCGCAACTACGGCGGCATCCTGATCATTTGGGACCGGCTCTTCGGCAGCTTCGTCGAAGAGGACGACCGCGACCCGGTGGTCTACGGCACGCGCGCGCCGCTGCGCAGCTTCAACCCGCTGTGGGCCAACCTGCAGGTCTACCGCGACCTGTGGCTGGACAGCTGGCGCACGCGCGCCTGGGCCGACAAGCTGCGCGTCTGGCTCAAGCCGCCGGGCTGGCGGCCGGCCGACGTGGCGGCGCGCTGGCCCAAGCCGGCCTTCGACCTCGCGGCGGTGCAGCGCTTCGACCCGCCGCTGCCGGCGCGCGCGGCCTGGTTGGCCGGCGCATTGTTCGTCGCCACGCTGGCCGGCCTGGGCCTGTTCCTGTGGCACGTGCACCGCCTGTCGCTGGCCGAACAGCTGCTGGGCAGCGCCGCGCTGGTGGCGGCGCTGTGGGGCATCGGCCACCTGACCCAACCGCGGCCGGCTGCGGCGCCGGCGCCGCAGCCCACCCGGCCGGTCACGCGCTGAGCTGGTTGCCGATCGGCAGGCTGCGGATGCGCTTGCCGGTGGCCGCGAAGATGGCGTTGCACAGCGCCGGCGCCATCGGCGGCACGCCGGGTTCGCCGGCACCGCCCAGCGGGGCGTCGTAGTCGCCACCGATCATCGCCACCTCGATGCGCTTGGGCGCGGCGTTCATGCGCAGCACCTCGTAGGTATCGAAGTTGTTCTGCTGCGCGAGGCCGGCCTTGAACGTGATCTCGCTGCTCAGCGCGTTGCCGATGCCCATCATCACGGCGCCCTCCATCTGCGAGCGCAGCCGTTCGGGGTTGACGATGGCGCCGCAGTCGACCGCGATGTCCACGCGCGGGATCGTCAGTTCGCCCTTGGCCCCCACCGCCACCTCGACCACCACCGCCGCGTAGGTGGTGAAGCTGTAGTGCGCGGCGATGCCCCGTCCGCGGCGCGGGCCCAAGGCCTTGCCCCAGCCGGCGGCCTCGGCCGCGGTGGTGACGACGCGGCGCAGCCGGCCGATGTCCACCGGGTACAGCGTCGGGCTCTCGCCGTAGTTCCAGGTGTCGTTCAGCTCGCGCGGATCGATGTTGCGCGGCGGGCCCAGCAGTTCCAGCAGGTAGTCCTTCGGGTCCTTGCCCGCCGCCTGCGCCATCTCGCAGACGAAGGACTGGATGGCGAAGGCGTGCGGCAGGTTCGACACCGACCGGTACCAGCCGACGCGCACGCGCGCCGCGGCTTCGGGGTTCTCGATGCGGATGTTGGGCACCGCGAAGGGCACGTTGACCAGGCCCATGCCCAGCTCGGCCGCCGACTCGTGCTTCGGGTCGGGCACGAACAGCGCCGACAGGGTCGGGCCGACGCTGCGGTGCAGCCAGGCCATCGGCTTGCCCGTCGCGTCGATGCCGGCCTCCAGGTGCTCGACCGAAACCGTGTGATAGAAGGAATGGTGCAGGTCGTCGTCGCGCGTCCACACCACCTTCACCGGCCGGCCGTCGCTTTCCTTGGCCAGCAGCGCAGCCTCGCTGGCGAAGTCGCCGTTGCTCTTGCGGCCGAAGCCGCCGCCGAGCAGCGTGACGTGGACCGTCACCTTGTCGATGTCCAGCCCCAGCCGCTTGGCCACGCCGGTGCGCACCGACTGCGGGCTCTGCAGCGGGCCCCACACGTCCATGCGGCCGTCCTTGAAGCGCGCGGTCGCCGCCGGCGGCTCCATCGGCGCCTGCGCCAGGTGCGGCATGTAGTAGACGGCCTTCAGCGTCTTGGCCGAGGCCGGCAGCGCCGCCGCCACGTCGCCGTGGTTGCGCACCAGCTTGCCCGGCTGGGCCGCCGCCGCTTCCATCGCCGCGCGGTAGGCGACCGAGTCGTAGCTGGCGTTCGGCCCGCCCTCCCAGTCGAGCTTCAGCGCCTTGCGGCCGTTGATCGCCGCCCAGGTGTTGGTGGCGATCACCGCCACGCCGGGCAGCGGCTCGTAGCCATTGGGAATCGGCGTGCCCTTGATCTCCACCACCTTGACCACGCCCGGCACCTTCAGCGCCGCGGCGGCGTCGAAGCCGCGCAGCGTGCCGCCGTACACCGGCGAACGCGCCACCACCGCGAACAGCATGTCGGGCAGCACCACGTCGATGCCGTAGACGGCGCGGCCGCGCACGATGTCGGGGCCGTCGACGATGGGCACGTTGCCCTTGCCGATGTAGCGGAAGTCGGCCGGCTTCTTCAGGCGCAGGGTGTCGCTCGCTGGCACCGGCAGCGCCGCGGCGGCGCGCGCCACCTCGCCGTAGCTCAGCGTGCGGCCGCTGGGCCCGTGCAGCAGCTGGTGGTTCTTGGCCGTGACTTCGGCCACCGGCACGCCCCAACGCGCCGCGGCGGCGGCTTCCAGCATCTGCCGCGCGGCGGCGCCGACGCGGCGCATCGGCATGAAGAAGTGGCGCGTGCTGCGCGAGCCGTCGGTGTCCTGGTTGCCGTAGCGCGCCTCGTCGCCGGGCGCCTGCACCACGCGCACGCGCGCCCAGTCGGCCTCCAGCTCGTCGGCGACGATCAGCGGCATTCCGGTGCGCACGCCCTGGCCCATCTCGGCGCGGTGGCAGGTGATGCGCACGAGGCCGTCGTCGCCGATGGCGACGAACACCAGCGGGTTGTCGACCACGCCGTAGGGCATGCCCAGCGCGCCGTACTTCGGCGGGTCGGCCGCGTCGCTGGCGGTCGGCCAGCCCAGCGCCAGCACGAAGCCGCTGCCGGCGGTGGCGGCAAGGAAATGGCGGCGCGACAGCCGGCCGATGCGCAGTTCGGCGCGGGTGCGATTGAGGAGGGCACTCATGTCACGCTCCTTTGCTCGCAGCCTGCTGGATGGCGGCCTTGATGCGGGTGTAGGTGCCACAGCGGCAGATGTGCCCCGACATCATGGTCTCGATGTCCTCGATGCTCGGCTTGGCGTGGGTCTTCAGCAGCGCCGCCGCCTCCATGATCTGGCCGGCCTGGCAGTAGCCGCATTGCGGCACGCCCAGTTCGACCCAGGCCACCTGCAGCGGATGGCGGCCGTTGGCGTCCAGGCCTTCGATGGTGACGATGCTGTGGCCGCTGACCGCCCCCATCGGCGTCACGCAGGCGCGTATCGGCGCGCCGTCCATGTGCACGGTGCAGGCGCCGCACAGCGCCTGGCCGCAGCCGAACTTGGTGCCGGTCATCTGCAGCTGGTCGCGCAGGTACCACAGCAGGGGCATGTCGGGATCGCCGTCGTACTGGCGCGCGGTCCCATTCACGGTAAGGGAAGCCATGAATCGTTTCCTCCTGATTTGGTTGCTGCGCGGCTGGGCGCAGTGCAGGCAACATAGACCTGCCCTGCGGGGCTGGCAAGCCCCTGCCCGCTACACTGCCCGGCGCCATGAGCCTTCCCGTACCCGCCCTGGCCTTGTCCGGCGTCAGCTGCACCTTCATCAGCCGGGACGACCCCGGCCAGCGCTACACCGCGGTGCGCGACGTGACGCTGACCGTCGGCGACGGCGAGTTCGTCTCGGTGGTCGGCCCCACCGGCTGCGGCAAGAGCACGCTGCTCAACGTCGGCGCCGGCCTGCTGGCACCCAGCACCGGCACGGTCCAGGTCTTCGGCCGGCCGCTGCAGGGCATCAACACGCGCGCCGGCTACATGTTCCAGAGCGAAAGCCTGATGCCCTGGCGCACGGCGCTGCGCAACGTCATGGCCGGGCTGGAGTTCCGCGGCCTGCCCGAGGCCGACGCACGCCGCCAGGCCGAGGACTGGCTCAAGCGCGTGGGCCTGGGCGGCTTCGGCGACCGCTACCCGCACCAGCTGAGCGGCGGCATGCGCAAGCGCACCAGCCTCGCGCAGACCTTGGCGCTGGACCCGGACATCATCCTGATGGACGAGCCCTTCTCGGCGCTGGACATCCAGACGCGGCAGCTGATGGAGAACGAGGTGCTGGACCTGTGGGCAGGCGACGAGCGCCGGGCCGCCCCAAGCTCGTCGCGCGCCCCTCTCGGGGGGGCGGCGGCGCAGCCGCCGGGGGGCAAGGGACGGAAAGCGGTGCTGTTCATCACCCACGACCTGGACGAAGCCATCGCCATGAGCGACCGCGTGGTCGTGCTGTCGGCCGGGCCGGCGTCGCATCCGATTGGCGAATTCGTCATCGACCTGCCGCGGCCGCGCGACGTGGCCGAGGTGCGCACCCAGCCCCGCTTCATCGAACTGCACCAGGCGATCTGGGACGTGCTGCGCGAAGAGGTGCTGAAGGGTTATCAGCAACAGCTGGCGGCCTGACCGCCGGCACAGGAGCCCCACCCGATGGACTTCAACCTGCCCCACGAGCTGAGCGAGCTCCTGAAGCACCTGGACCGCTTCATCGACCAGGAGATCCGCCCGCTGCAGGCGCAGGACGACAACGAGCGCTTCTTCGACCACCGCCGCGAATGGGCGCGCACCGACTTCGACCACGGCGGCCTGCCGCGACCCGAATGGGAAGCCCTGCTGCTGGAGTGCAAGAAGCGCGCGGACCGCGCCGGCTTCTACCGGCTGAGCCTGCCCAAGGAATACGGCGGCCAGGCCATCGGCAACCTGTGGATGGCGGTCATCCGCGACCACCTGGCCAGCCAGGGGCTGGGCCTGTTCAACGACCTGCAGAACGAACATTCGGTGGTCGGTAACTTTCCGATCATCGTCATGCTGCGCGACTTCGGCACGCCGGCGCAGAAGCAGCAGTTCATCACCGGCCAGCTGAACTTCAGCACGCGCATCACCTTCGGCCTGACCGAGCCGAACCACGGCTCGGATGCGACGCACATGGAGACCAAGGCGGTGCGCGAGTCGCGCCATGGCATCGACGGATGGCTGATCCGCGGCGAGAAGATGTGGACCACCGGCATGCACACCGCCACGCACTGCGCGCTGTTCGCGCGCACCTCGGGCCAGGCCGGCGACGCCAAAGGCATCACCTGCTTCCTGGTGCCCACCGACACGCCCGGCGTCAAGGTCGAGGAATACCTGTGGACCTTCAACATGCCCACCGACCATCCGCGCGTGAGCTTCACCGACGTGTGGGTGCCAGCCGACGCGATGTTCGGCGACGAAGGGCGTGGCTTGGGCCTGGCGCAGAGCTTCGTGCACGAGAACCGCATCCGCCAGGCCGCCAGCTCGCTGGGCGCGGCGGCCTTCTGCGTGAATGAGAGCGTGAAGTACGCGCGTGAGCGCAAGCCCTTCGGCGAGGAGCTGGCGCGCAACCAGGGCATCCAGTTCCCGCTGGTCGAGCTGGCCACGCAGGTGGAGATGCTGCGCCTGCTGATCCGCAAGACCGCGTGGGAGATGGACCAGATGCCGCACCCCGAGGTCGAGAAGAAGCTCTCCGACAAGGTGTCGATGTGCAACTACTGGGCCAACCGCCTGGTGTGCGAGGCGGCGGACCGCGCGATGCAGGTGCACGGCGGCATCGGCTACAGCCGCCACAAGCCCTTCGAGCACATCTACCGCCACCACCGCCGCTACCGCATCACCGAGGGCTCCGAAGAGATCCAGATGCGCAAGGTGGCCGGCTTCCTGTTCGGCTACATGGGGCCGAACCGGTTCTGACGCGGCCCCACCCGGCCTCTCCGGGCCTTGGCTCGGTCAGCGCGCGAAGAACGGCGCCGTCTCGAACACCTCGTTGGCGAAGCGCTGGCCGTTGAACGCCAGGCTGCGCTTGAGCACGAAGTCGAACATCAGCGCGTTGTGGTGGCGCAGCTGCCGCAGCAGCTCCACCCGGTCGGCGGCCAGCAGGCCGCGCGCCGCCAGCTTGCGCAGGTCGATCAGCGGCACCACGCCGGGCAGCGGGTAGTCCGAGCCGTTGAGCAGCCGCGGCTGCCAGTCGCGGCGCGACAGCAGCGTGGGCACGACGTCGGCGCGGTTGGCCTGGGCCACGGCGGCGATGTCGCCGTACAGCGTCTGCCGGTACTGCGGCTCGTCCATCAGGCGCACGAACAGGTCGAAGTTGGACGGCCGGGTTGCCACGCCCTGGGCGTCCAGCTCCTCGCCATGGCCCAGCGACGCGCAGTGGGCGACGATGACGCGCACGCCCGCGCCCAGCGGCCGGCGCAGGCGCAGCGGGTTGCCCAGGTGTTCGCCGAAGCCGATGACGGCCTGCTCGTCGCCGGCGTGCGTGATCAGCGGCAGCTTCAGGCTGGCCAGCTTGGCGTAGAAGCGGTCGATGCGCGGGCTGGCGGGGTCGATGTTCTGCGCCGTCGGCAGCCACTTCAGGGCCTTGGCGCCGCGCGCCACCGCCGCATCCAGGCGGTCCAGCGCGCGCGGGTCGTGCGGATGCACCGAGGCCACCCACTCGAAGTGCTGCGGGTACTTCGCCGCCAGCGCGCCGATGTGCTCGTCGCTGGCATGGTAGGTGGACACCTCCTGCAGCGGTGCGCCGTGCTCGTCGCGCGCCCAGTCGAAGGCGAAGAGCAAGGTCTTGAAGCCCGCCGGCATGGCCTGGCACTGCGCCAGCAGATGGTCCATGAAGCTCAGGTCGACGCGCCCGGCGCGGTCGTCGATGCAGGCGGCGTTGATGTAGATCTTGCGCCGCACGTACTCCTGCAGGTGCCACGGCCGGCTCATGCGCGGGTTGAACCACAGGCCGCTGCCCGAGTCGCCGTCGCCGATGACGTGCACGTGCGTGTCCCACACCTTGGCCGGGTCCAGGCCCTGCCAGGCGTCGCGCAGGCGCGGGTCGTCGCGCAGCGACGCCGGCAGCTCGCCCCGGCACTGGTTGAGCAGGCCGTCGCGCAGCGACAGGTCGAAGCCGCCCAGGCCGGCCAGCGCGGCTGCGCCGAGCAGCGCGCGGCGCCGCAGGCCCGGGAGCGGCGCGGCAGGGGCGCGTGTCATCGGGCCCGGATGCCGTCTTCGATGCGCTGCATGACGAAATCGAAGAAGGGGTTGGACGACATGCGCGCCAGCGAATCGATGCTGACCACCAGGATGCCGCGTTCGCCGCGCGTGGCCATGGCGCCCAGGTTGGCGCCGTAGTCCTCGCTCAGGTCGGGCTGCAGGCCGTACAGCGGGTCGCTCAACGGGAAGGGAATCGCCAGGTGCGACAGCGAGAACACGCCGGGCGGGAAGGCCACGCCCAGCTCCTGCAGCGTCTCGGTGGTGGCGCCGGCCTCGGTGGTGCGGGCCACCACCTGGTCGCTCTGCCGGCTGACGTTGGTGACCAGCGTGCTGCGGAAATTGCGCGGCGGCTCGGGCAGCAGGCGCGCCACCGCGGTGTCGGTGCCGGCGCGCAGCAGCGGTCCGAAGCGGGCGTTGCGGTTCAGGTCGAAGAGCACCAGCTCGCTGCCGTTGGCCGGCAGCTTGGCATACAGCGCGGTGACGATGGCCCGTGTGCTGACGGTGAAGTCCACCACCGACTGGAAGGTCAGCACCGGCGGCAGGCCCTTCAGGTTGTCCTCGCGCGCATGGCGGTCGATCTGCGCCTGCAACCGCCGCGCCACCAGCGAGGACTGGCGCGCGCCGTTGACCGGGAAGCTGTTGTACTTGAAGGGGTTGAACTCCGGCACGATGCCCAGCCACGCCGCCTTGTCGAAGGCCGGGAAGAAGGCCGGCCAGCCGAACACGCCGGCAAAGCGCGCCATGCTGGTGATGCCGATCATCGGCGCGAACAGCACGATGCGTTCCGGCCTGGCCAGCTGCGCATCGTCGAGCACGTCCAGCGCGTACTTCATGGCCAGCGCGCCGCCGTTGGAGAAGCCGACGATGTGCAGCGGCGCCGGCGCCGGCGCCAGGCGCCGCGCCTCGCGCACCGCCAGGTGCGTGGCCGCCATCCACTGCTCCCATTCGACCTTGCTCAGGCCGGCCGGCACGGTGCCGTGGCCGGGCAGCCGGATGGCCAGCGCCACATAGCCGTCCTGCACGTAGCGCCGCGCCACGTGGCGCAGGCTGTAGGGCGAATCGGTCAGGCCGTGCAGCAGCACCACCGCGCCCACCGGCGTGCCCTGCGGCCGCAGCACGTAGGAGCGGTTCCAGTCCTGCGCGAAGCGGCCGGGGTAGATGGGGCTGCCGCTGTAGTAGCGGTTGGAGTCGATGCGGTCTTCGGGATCCAACCGGTCGGTGACCTCGGCGCGCACCTGCTCGAAGAGCTTGTTCTCGACGTCCAGGTAGCCGGCCCAGTCGAGCTGGGCGATCCGCGCCGCCGAGGCCTCGTCCGGCACGAAGGTATGCCAGCGCGCCAGGTGCGGCGCACGCAGGGCGTCGTAGGCCCGCCAGGCCAGCAGCGCCAGGAACAGCGCCGCGACCACGGCCAGCGCGCGCTTCAGCACCTTGACGGCGGTCCTCTTCATCGTTCCACCTGCCATGCGCACCGGGCGCGATGCGCGGCATCATAAGCGGCGGCATCGGCAACAATGGCGCGCAGAAGGAGACCACCGCATGCCGACGATCCGCGTCCGCGCCGCGCGCGACGATGAGTACGCCACCTGGATGCCGCTGTGGCGCGGCTACCAGGCCTTCTACAAGGTGGACATCGCCGAGGACGTGAGCCGCAGCACCTGGCAGCGCTTCTTCGACCCGGCCGAGCCGATGCATTGCGACCTGGTCGAGGTGGACGGCGTGGTGCGCGGCCTGGTGCACAGCATCGACCACCGCAGCTGCTGGATGAAGGAGTATTCCTGCTACCTGCAGGACCTGTTCGTCGACCCCGCGTGCCGCGGCCAGGGGCTCGGCCGCAAGCTCATCGAACACGTCTACGCGCAGGCCAAGGCGCGCGGCTGCGCGCGCGTGCACTGGCTGACCCACGAGACCAACACCGACGCCATGAAGCTCTACGACCGCATCGCCGACAAGCCCGGCTTCGTGCAGTACCGCAAGGCGCTTTGACGGCCATGTCGACGGCCATGTGGCAACGCCTGAAGCCCCGGCCCGGCAACCTGCGCATTTGGCAGGCCGGCCTGCTGCTGGCGCTGCTGGCCTTCTGGCACGTGATGACGGCGCCGGGGCTGCTGCCGAACTTCATGTTCGACAACGACCGGCAGGCGGCCTTCTTCTTCGGCCAGCCGGCGGTGGTGGCGCAGCGCATCTGGGCCTGGTTCGTCAGCGACGCCGACATCTACCGCCACCTGGGCGTGACGCTGACCGAAACCCTGCTGGCCTTTGCCATCGGCTCGGTGCTGGGGCTGGGCGCGGGCCTGTGGCTGGCGCTGCAGCCGATGGCCTCGGCGCTGCTGGAGCCCTACATCAAGGCCATGAACTCGATGCCGCGCATCATCCTGGCGCCGATCTTCGCGGTGTGGTTCGGGCTGGGCATCGGCAGCAAGGTGGCGCTGGGCGTGACGCTGGTGTTCTTCATCGTCTTCTTCAACGTCTACCAGGGCGTGCGCGAGGTCAGCCCGGTGGTGCTGGCCAACGCGCGCATGCTGGGCGCCAGCCCGCGCCAGTTGCTGCGCCACGTGTACCTGCCCAGCGCGATGGCCTGGGTCTTCAGCTCGCTGCACAACAGCGTGGGCCTGGCCTTCGTCGGCGCGGTAGTCGGCGAATACCTGGGCTCCAGCCAGGGCGTGGGCTACCTGATCCTGCAGGCCGAGGGCAGCTTCGACATCAACACGGTGATGGCCGGCATCGTGGTGCTGACGGCCTTTGCGCTGGTGCTCGACGCCGCGGTGACGCGCATCGAGACGCGGCTGATGAAGTGGCAGCCGAAGAGCGGCGAGACCGAGAAGCTCTGAGACCGGCGCCTCAGGTCAGCCGGTACAGGTCCAGCCGCACCCAGTTTGCCTCGCGCTGGCCGCAGGCGATGGCCATCACCTTGTTCAGGTGCGCCCACTGCGACGCGCCGGTGGTGAAGCGAACCAAGGTGCGGAAAAAATACGCGTCGCGCGGCACCACCTCGCCGCGCGCCAGCCGCGCCATCACCTCCGGCGGGCCGTGGCGCATGCCGTGGCTCTGCACCTCGATCAAAGCGCCGTCGTCGGCACGGATGACGTAGTGCGCGGCCAGGTCGAGCGCGCCGTCGGCCCGGTTGACCTGCCAGTCGACGCCGCCTTCGACCAGCGTGCCGTTGAGTTCGGGCCCACGCACCGTGCCGCCGCCCAGCGGCACATAGCGCCGCTCGCCGTAGGGGCCCGGGCCCAGCGTCACCAGCGGCAGCACCTGGCAATCGATGTGCGTCATCGGCAGCAGCGCGGGCGGGGGCGGCAGGGTGCTCATGGGGTCGGGTCTCCGTGGGGGCCGGGCGGGCGCCTTTGAGCGTTGATTGTGACGGCCGGGCGCCGGTCATGAGGCGATGGCTCTTTGGCCAGGCCGGTCTGCTGCATGAAGGCGCCGTTGTCGCAGTCGGCGGGTGACCAGGGTCCAACGCCATCGGCCGTACCGAAGCGCATGGAATGCCCTTCAATCCTGTTGATGGGATTGCCGCGCGTCGATGCGCTTTACATCGGCGGCCCGCTGCAACACAAGCAAGCGAGAAGCTTGCTGCTCCCAAAGGGGAAACTCGGAATGGCTCAGATCTTGCATTTATCCCGCTTGCTCTAAAAGGGGGATAAATGATCAAGAAGACTTCACGGGCGCTCGGATTGGCCTTGCTTCTGTCCACCGGCGCCGCGCAAGCCAATCTGGTGACCAATGGCGATTTCGAGACGGGTAGCTTCGCAGGTTGGACGACCAGCATCGACCCGGTCAGCGATGGCGTCGACCCGTGGGCGCCCCAGGCCGGACGTTACGCCGCCTATTTCGGTAACGCTTTTGGCACGAGCACGATCAGCCAGCAGCTCGCCACCACGGCTGGCAAGACCTACAACATTTCGTTCTGGCTGAGTAGCGAGGCGGACGTGACCGGCGCCAGTGTTCCCAATTCGTTCGAGTTCGACTGGGGTGGTGTCGCGCGGACGAGCCTTTTGAACACCCCCGCCTTCGGCTACAGGCAGTATCAGTTCGCGCTGGTCGCGACATCCGCGCTGACCGATCTCACGTTCCGCTTCTCCCACGGGCCCATGTTTTGGGACCTCGATACCGTGGTCGTCGAGGCGTCAGCGACAGCCGTTCCCGAGCCGGGCTCTCTCGCGCTTGTGTGTCTGGGTGTCGCAGGCCTTGCGGCGGCCCGCAGGCGCAGGCGGGAGTGAGCTCCGGGTGGCGCTGCCCCGCTGGTTGGGTGGCGGCGGTCGATAGGGCTCAAGCCTCGCCGACGATGACGCCGTGGGCGTGGAGCGCAGCCAGCAACGCGTCGAAATCTTGCCGCTCATCATCGAAGTAGATGGTCTTGATGCCCAGCGCCCCGGGAGCCACGAGGTTCTTGCGGCTGTTGTCGATGAAGATGCATTCGTCCGGGCGCACGCCCAGTCGATGCACGACCTCCAAAAACATCCTGGGACTGTCTTTGCCCGCGCCGATCTCGGCTGAAACGGCAATCGGATCGAACAGCGAAGACAGCTTGTGGAGCTTCTTCAGGAGGTCGATCCGGTCCTTCTTGTTGTCGGTGACGATGCCGACCGCGTATCGGGATCGAAGCGCCCGGGCGATCTGCAGCATGCGCTGGCTGAGCGGCGTGCTGGCAAAGGCCTCGTGGAGCAGGTCGAGGCTCAGCTGCTGACCGAGATCGCCGCACAGGCGGTCCCAGACCTGCGCATGGGTGGTTCTGCCGAGCGTCAGGTCGTCGTTGAACCGGCGGAATGCGGATTGAACCCGTGAGAGTTCGATGCCGGTGCGCTTGCTCAGATAGCGGGTCGTGGTCAGCGACCCTGTCTTGTCGGTCGTCAGAACGCCATCGAAGTCAAACAGGACGGCTTTGACCAAGGTCGTTCGCCTTCGCGGCGTCCAGCGCTAAAGCCAAGCGGGCGACCGCGGTGGGACGCCTGGCCCGCCGTTGGCGCTCTGCTTGGGTGAGGGACTAGGCTCCACGATCCGTGCCCGGGCCAGAACCCTTGCGTTGAAGCTTCTGCACTTCCTGCGGGACGCTGACCAGAACCACGCAGCCTGCGTCCGACCGGGGGCGCGCTGCCTAAAGGGTCCTTCAAGCGCTCCAAGGAGCTAAGACTTCGAGTCGGCAAGCGCGAGATACGTACCTGACACCGGCTCGGTGTTTGGGTTGGTTATCTCGATGTCCGTGCCTCCGATATCGACACATCCACCAAGGTAGATGTTCGTAGCCACATTGCCCCCGCCGCTCGTGTTCGCCCGCACGGCGACGAGACTCTCTGCCGGCCCCTTCGTATAACAAACCCGCATCAAACGCGCCTCGGGCGCGTGTGCCAGAACGTGGGCCTGCGAGGTGCGTGACGGATCCGAGGGCTTCTTGGGCAAGAGCCACGGCGCCTCTGACGATTCCACGGTTGCGCCCATGGAAGCTGCTTTGGTTGACGAGGGCATATGAGCAACTCCGTTGACACATCCTCACTTCGCCGTCGGCATCACGAACTCCGCGCCCTTGGCGATCGTCTCCGGCCAGCGCTGCATCACGCTCTTCTGCTTGGTGTAGAAGCGCACGCCCTCTTCGCCATAGGCATGCATGTCGCCGAACAGGCTCTTCTTCCAGCCGCCGAAGCCGTGCCAGGCCATCGGCACGGGGATCGGCACGTTGATG
>JAHBZS010000044.1 GCA_019635285.1 Rubrivivax sp.
GGACTAAACCGCTCGCGCGGTAAGCGCTCCGGGTGAAGTCGGGGTAGTTCGCGGCGCCGCTGGTTTGCGCGAAGTTGACGAGCGAGGCAATCCGCCTCGTTCATCAATGGAGCTGCAACCATGGACACGACCACCCGCGCGGGCTCGCCGCTGCGTCAACGCATGATCGAAGACATGCGCATGCGCAAGCTGGAGCCGACGACCCAGACAGGCTACATCCGCGCCGTTCGCAAGTTGACCGCCTATCTTCAGCGCTCGCCCGACACGGCCACGGTCGAGGACCTACGCAACTTCCAGCTGCACCTGGTCGACACCGGCACCTCGCCGATCACGCTCAACGCCACGCTGACCGGGCTGAAGTTCTTCTTCGACATCACCCTGGGCCGCGGTGAGCTGATGGCGCGCATGCAGCCTGTCAAGCTGCCTCGTACCGTGCCCGTCGTGCTGAGCATGAAGGAGGCTGCCGCGCTGATCGCCGCGGCGCGCAACATCAAGCACCAGGCGGCCCTGTCGGTGGCCTACGGCGCGGGTCTGCGCGCCAGCGAAGTCTGCCGGCTCAAGGTGGGCGATGTCGACAGCGAGCGCATGGCCCTTCGGGTCGAACAGGGCAAGGGCGCCAAGGACCGCTACGCCATGCTCAGCCCCGTGGTGCTGGCGCGGCTGCGCGCCTGGTGGCGCATCGGCCATGCCCAGGGCAGGATCCTGCCCGGCGGTTGGCTGTTCCCGGGAATGGACCCGATGGAGCCGCTGAGCGCACGGCAGCTCAACCGGGCCGTGCACGACGCGGCCGCGGCCGCCGGTATCGCCAAGCGCGTGACCACGCACACGCTGCGCCACTCCTTCGCTACCCACCTGCTGGAGCGCAAGGTCGACATCCGCGTGATCCAGGTGCTGCTGGGCCACAAGAAGCTGGAGACCACGTCGATCTACGCCCACGTGGCCACCGACCTGCTGCGCGAGGTGATCGGCCCGTTGGAGGAGATGCCACCCACCTCGTGAGGCCGCCGTGGGGCGGCCTGCCCTGGAGGTCGCCGACATCTTCCGTGAACATGGCCCGGCCTGGCGCGAGGCGCAGCGTGGCCATCTGAGCCTCGGCCAGCTCAAGGTGATGTCGGCCCTCACCCAGTGCCGTACGGCGGCGCTGGGCGGCCATGTGCTGCGATGCGACGGCTGTAGCACCGACCAGATCGCCTACAACTCCTGCCGCAACCGGCACTGCCCGAAGTGCCAGAGCACGGCCGCGCAGCGCTGGCTCGACGCCCGGCAGGCCGACTTGCTGCCGGTGGATTACTACCACGTCGTCTTCACGCTGCCAGCACCCATTGCCGACATCGCGTACACGAACAAGACGGCGATCTACGGGCTGCTGTTCGATCTGGCTGCCGAGGTGCTGCAGACCATCGCCGCAGACCCGAAGCACCTGGGCGCCAGGATCGGCGCGACGCTGGTGCTGCACACGTGGGGCTCGGCATTGACGCACCACCCGCACGTGCACGGCATCGTGCCTGGCGGCGGGCTGTCCGCGGACGGTGAGCGCTGGGTGGCGTGCCGACCCGGCTTCTTCCTGCCGGTGCGGGTGCTGTCCAGGCTGTTCCGGCGTCGCTTCCTCGACGAGCTGCAGCATCTGTACGAGACGGGCAAGCTGCGGTTCTTCGGCGAACACGAGGGCCTGTCCGACGCGCATGCCTTCACACACTGGCTGGCACCGATGCGTCGGTGCGAGTGGGTGGTCTACGCCAAGCGACCCTTCGCTGGCCCCGAGGCCGTGCTGGCCTACCTGTCGCGCTACACGCATCGCGTGGCGATCTCCAACAGCCGCCTGCTGGCGCTGGACGAGCGTGGCGTGACCTTCCGCTGGAAGGACTACCGGGCCAAGGGACGCACGCGCTACAAGGCCATGACGCTCGCGCCGGAGGAGTTCATGCGCCGCTTTGTGCTGCACGTGCTGCCCGGTGGCTTCCACCGTATCCGGCACTACGGGCTGCTGGCCAATGGTGCTCGCAAGGCCAGCCTGGCAGCGGCGCGGCAGTTGCTCGGGGTGCGGGCCGAAGCGCCAGCCACGGCCGGCGACGCGGCGGCCCACGATGAGCCGGGATTGAAGCCGCCCACCTTCGTGTGCCGCCACTGCGGCCAGCCGCTGACGGTCCTGCTGTGGCTGGCGCCTGACTGCTCGATTCGTGCGCCGCCTCGCGCCACCCCATGACGATCACTTCACCCGCCCGACGACATCCGCCCACCGGCGGCTGGGTTGTCTTGTGCCCGAGGTCGCACTCTCACCAGCACGGCCAGCGATCCCGTGCGATCGATCGTCGTCCCGGGGCCGAACGTCCGCATCAGAGGGCCGCTTCTGTACAGCGGACGTCGTGGACGCAGCTCATCGCCGGACTGGCACAACGACTATCGCCATAGCGATTCAGGCTTCGACACCCGCCGTGGCATTCGCCGCGGTTTCCTCCCCCGAGGCTTGTCCGACACCTGCCCTCAGGCCAGCGCCGCTCGCCGCATCGCTGCGCACGCGGGCAGGTGTCCGACAACCCTAAACACAAGCCGAAGTCACAGAAGGACGCCGCAACGCGTTTTCGAGGGCAGCAACGCACCGGCAGCAGCCTTCTCAGACGTTCGCTTGCAAGGCGGTGTCAAGCCCAGACCTTGCGCACCAGCGAATTCAGCGCCACCACCAGCGGATCGCCGGCGCGTTCGGTGGCGCTGCAGTAGTACAGCTGCGCGTCGACGCGCACATGGCCCCAGACGACCCACTCCTGCCGCTCGACACCCGGCAGCGCCACCTCGTCGCGCAGCAGCGCGCAGGCGCTGCCGGCGCGCACGAAGGCTTCCAGCGCGCTGGTGTCCTCGCTGCGCAGCGCCACGTTGGGCGCCAGCCCCTGCTGCTCGAACAGGCCGCGCAGCATCTGGTGCACGTGCGAGTCGACCGCGCCATCCACCCACGGCAAGGCGGCCAGCACGCGCCAGCCGCCGCGCTGCATCTCGACGGCCATCGCGGTGGGCATGGCCACGCGGTAGCTGACCGAGCGCAGCGCCTGCCACTGCAGGTCGCGCGGCGGGTGCACGCTGATCGACAACGCGCCCGTCAGCGCGCCCGCGCGCACCTGGTCGAGCAGCTGCCCGACCGTCAGGGTGTGCGTGTGCAGCTCGACCAGCGGCAAGTCGCTGCGCACGCCGCTGGCCAGCGGCCCCAGGCGCAGGAACTCGGTGCCCTCGCCGGGCAGGCCCAGGTCGATGCGGCCGGCCACCTCGCCCTGCATCTGCCGCGCTTCGCCGCGCAGGCCTTCCGCCGCGGCCAGCAGCGCCTCGGCCTGGGCCAGCAGCTTGTCGCCGGCGCGGGTCAGCGTCAGACGGCCGGCGGCGCGGTCGAACAGCGCCACGCCCAGGCTGGACTCCAGCGCCTTGATCTGCGCGGTCACCGCCGGCTGCGTGACGCACAGCGCGTCGGCGGCCTTGGTGACGTGGCCCAGCCGGGCGACGACGACGAAGGCGCGGACCTGGTAGAGCTCCATGCTTGCCGGGTCGCCTGGCGCCGCGGTCTCAGCCGCTCAGGCGGCCAGCAGCCGCACCTGCGACGGCTCCAGCCCCAGGCTCACCGCGCCGCCCACCGGGAACTTGCTCAAGCCCGCATAGTGCGCCTGGTCGACGGCCAGCTGGCGCGTGCCGACACGCACCCGGTAGCGCGTGAATTCACCGAGGAACTCGCTCGCGTCCACCGTGCCCGGCATCCACACGTAGCGTGCGTCGCGCGCCGCGTCGGCCACCTCGACGCGCAGCGAATGCGGCCGGAAGCTGACGGTCAGGTGCTCGCCGTCCGGCACGTCGCCGACCAGCGGGAAGCGCAGGTCGCCGATGCCGTCGACGTCCAGCGTGACGCTGCTGCCGCTGCGCGCGCGCACGCGCCCGGGCAGCAGGTTCATCGTGCCGACGAAGTTGGCGACGAAGGCGTTGACCGGATAGTCGTACAGCGTAGCCGGCGCGCCGATCTGCTGCACCACGCCCTTGTCGAGCACGGCCATGCGGTCGGCGGTGGTCATGGCCTCTTCCTGGTCGTGGGTGACGAAGATCGTCGTCAGGCCCAGCCGGCGCTGCATCGCCAGCAGCTCCTGGCGCATCTGCACACGCAGCGTCTTGTCCAGGTTGGACAGCGGCTCGTCCAGCAGCAGCACCTGCGGCTCGATGACGATGGTGCGCGCCAGCGCCACGCGCTGCTGCTGGCCGCCGGACAGCTGGTTGGGGCGCCGCTCGGCGAAGGCCGACAGCCCGACCAGCTCCAGCGCGGCGCCCACCTTCTGGCGCCGCGTGGCCTTGTCGACCTTGCGCTCCACCAGGCCGAAGGCGACGTTGTCCCACACGCTCAGGTGCGGCCACAGCGCGTAGCTCTGGAAGACCATGCCCACATTGCGCTGCCACGGCGCCTTGGCCGAGACGTCGACGCCGTCGATCAGCAGCTCGCCGCTCTGGTGCTTGTTGAAGCCGGCGATCAGCCGCAGCAGCGTGCTCTTGCCCGAGCCCGATGGGCCCAGCAGCGCGAAGAACTCACCCGGCTCGATCTCGATGTTCACGTCCTTCAGCACCTCGGTCGGGCCGTAGGACAGCCGCACGTGGCGGCACTGGACGCTGACCTTCTTCATGACGATGCCGACTCCTTGGCGGCGGGCTGAAAGCGGCTGTGCGTGCGCTCGACGACCACGTGGGACAGATAGGTGCCCAGCGCGACCACGATGATGGCCAACACGCCCAGCGCGGCGCCGGGGCCGCGGCCGGCGACGCTCTGCATGTACAGGTAAATGCCGTAACTCATCGGCGCCTGGCTCTCGGCGGAGACCAGCAGGATCGTCGCCGACAGCTCCACCGCCGCGGTGATGAAGCTGGTGACGAAGCCGGCCAGGATGCCGCCGGCCATCAGCGGCACGACGACGCGGCGGATGGCGCGCAGCTTGGTCGCGCCCAGGCTCTCGGCCGCCTCCTCCAGCGACACGTGCACCTGCTGCAGCGCCGCCACGCACGAGCGCAGCGCGTACGGCAGCCGGCGCACCGCGTAGGCCAGCATGATCACCAGCCAGGTGCTGGTGAGCAGCATCTCGGTGCCCGGCAGCGTGACGTTCTTGAAGAGGCGCAGGTAACCGATCGCCAGCACGATGCCGGGCACGGCCAGCGCCGCGGTGGCGATCCAGTCCAGCCACTGCCGCGCCGGCAAGGTGGTGCGCAGGATCAGGTAGCCGATGGTCACGCCCAGCACCACGTCCAGCCCCGCGGCCAGCCCGCAGTACAGCAGCGTGTTCTTGATCATGCCGCTCGAATCCTGGAACACGGTGGCGTAGTGCGCCAGCGTGTAGGCGTCGGGCAGCGGCGAGAAGCTCCACACCTTGGCAAAGCTCAGCAGCAGCACGCCGACGTGCGGCGACAGCACGATGGCCAGCACCAGGCAGATCCAGGCGTAGGCCATCAGCGACCCGACCCGCGACAGCTGCCGCCGCTGCAGGCTGCTGCCACCCTTCTGCGTGGTGGCGTAGTCCTTGCCTTTGAGCACCTGCGCCGACAGCGCCATGGCAGCGATCGAGAAGACGATCATGATCACGCTGATGACATAGCCCATCGGGTCTTCCAGCCCCACCTGCGTGATGCGCAGGTAGGCCTGCGGCGCCAGCAGGTTGGTCTGGCCCAGCACCAGCGGCGTGCCCAGGTCGTCGAAGACCTTGACGAAGACCAGCGACGCGCCGGCGACGAAGCCCGGCAGCCCGAGCGGGAAGATCACGCGCCGGAACAACCGCCAGCCGCGGCAGCCCAGGTTCAGCGCGGCCTCTTCCATGGCGCCGTCGATGTTGCGCAGCGCCACCGTCAGGTTCATCAGGATGAACGGGAAGTAGTGGATGGCCTCGACGAAGATGATGCCGTTGAGCCCTTCCATGATCGGCAGCCGGATGCCGAACCACTGGTCGAGCAGCAGATTGACGCTGCCCGAGCGGCCGAAGATCAGCTGCATGGCCACCGCGCCGACGAAGGGCGGCATGATCAGCGGCAGCACGCCCAGCGTCTGGATGAGCAGCGCGCCGCGGAAGTCGAAGCGCACGGTGAAGTAGGCCAGCGGCACGGCGATCAGCGCGGCGAACAGCGCCGACATCAGCGCCACGTACAGGCTGTTGAAGAAGGACTCCTTCATCAGCCCCTGCGAGAAGAAGGCGCCGAAGTGGCCGAGCGTGAGGCTGCCGTCGGCTTCGATGAAGGCGGTGTAGAACACCCGCCCCACCGGCAGCACCAGGAACAGCAGCAGGAAGGCGAGCACCAGCGCGCCCGCCAGCCAGACGCCGAGCCCGGTGTCGGACAGCCGCGGGCGCAGGCCCGCCCAGGCCGGCGTCCTTGCGGACGCGGCGGTGGAAGCAGTCATGTCGGTGCCCCGCCGCTCAACGGGCCAGCGCCAGCGCCTGCTCGGCCAGGCCCTTGGCGCGCTCGTAGTTGTTGCGCGCCGCGGTGTTCCAGTGGTCCTCGAGCGCGGTCACGCGCTTGTTGACGGCGGCGTCCTTCTTGCTGGCCGCGAAGACGGCCAGGAATTCCTTGTCCGCCGCCTTGGACGCGTCGACCACCGGCGTGTAGGCCAGGTCGCGCGCCTCCTTGACCAGCGCCGTACCCTTGGCGTTGGGCTTCTTGGCGAGCGCGGCCTCGGCCGCCTGGATGGCCTTGGTCGCGGCCTGCAGTTCCTTTAGGCGGAAGGTGATGGTCTGGTCGAACAGCGACGACACCAGGTTGTAGCGGTCTTCGGACAGGTCGGAGTTGAACTGCACCTTGGCGCGCTTGGCGATCTCGAAGGGGTTGGGATAGCCCGGCGGCGTCTTGCCGCCCATGGCCTCGGGCGGCAGGATCGGCAGGCGCGAGATCTTCGGGTCGTAGAGCAGCTGCTGGCCTTCCAGGCTGACGGTGTAGGCGATGAACTTCTTCGCCTCGTCGGGGTTCTTGCCGCCCGAGATCAGGCCGATGTTGGCCGGCACCACCGCGGTCACGTCGGGGTAGGCGAACTCCACCGGAAAGCCGCTGTACTTGCCGGCCAGGCCGAAGAAGTCGATCACCAGGCCGATGCCGTACTGCCCGTTGTTCACGCCGTCGGGCACGCCGAAGCTGCGCTCGGTGATGGCCGCGCTGTTGCCGCCGATCTGCAGCAGCTGCGACCAGCCCTTGTTCCAGCCCTCGCCCTGCAGCAGCGTCTCCACCGTCAGGTGCGTGGTGCCCGAGCGCGACGGCGAGCTCATCGCGACGTGGCCGAAGTACACCGGCGCGGTCAGGTCGGCCCACTGCTTGGGCGCGGGCAGCTTGTTGGCCGCCATGTAGCGCGTGTTCCACATCAGCCCGTAGCCGGCCAGCGCCTGGCCCAGGTACAGGCCCTGCGCACTGTTGATCGGATAGGCGCCGACCTTGGCCGGCGCCGCCTTGTTGGCCAGCGCGCCGACGTTGTCCAGCAGCTTCTGCGCGGCCAGCACCTCGAAGGCGTCGGGCGCCGAGGCCCAGAACACGTCGGGCCGCTGGCCCGGCGACAGCTCGCGCACGTAGGCGATGCCCTGCACCGTGTTCTTGTTCAGGATCTCGACCGTGATGCCCGGGTTGGCCTTCTCGAAGGCCGACTTGTAGGCCTGCGTCAGCTCCTTGGGGAACGAGGTGACCACGGTCACCGTGCCGGCGCCGGCGCTCAGGGCCGCGGCGGCGGCGGTGCTGGCCAGCATCAGCCGGATGAACGAGCGGTGCGGCATGGGGGGTCCTCCTGCGGATGTGTACGAGACGACGGCACGATAGCCGCGTGTCCCCGCCGCTGCCAATCAGGAATGGTGATGCGCCGGATCATGCCCTGGGGTCAACCCTTGGACCCGACCCTGGCGCGTCCGATGGGCTCAGCGCACGAACAGCCGCAGCACGCCCTGCTGGCCCAGGATGCGGTCCAGCTCGCGGATGACGCAGTAGTTGAAGATCATCACCAGCAGCACGATCTGGATGCCCCAGAAGTGCGGCCAGACGATCTGCGCCAGCAGCTGCTGGTTGGCCCCGGCGATGCCGCCGGCCTGCTTGTAGAAGTCATACAGGCGCTCGAGATAGTGGATGAAGCCGGCCAGCACGAAGTAGATGACGGTCTTCCAGACGATGTTGTAGATCAGCGGCTTGTGCGGGAAGCGGTTGATCGCCGGCAGCATGTCGGCCAGCAGCACGGCCTTGCCCAGGATCAGCGCCGCCAGCGCGATCTGCATCGTCGACGACGGCGCCAGCCCGGTGCCCTGCGTCATCAGCGTGCGCACCAGGGCGATGAGGTGCAGCGCGATGAAGAAATACAGCGTCGGCGGCAGCAGCTTCAGCAGTTCTTCCTTCAGCTTGTGCAGGGTGCTCGCCATGTGATATCGCTCCTCGTG
The DNA here is from genome assembly GCA_019635285.1 of Rubrivivax sp. GTDB lineage: Bacteria > Pseudomonadota > Gammaproteobacteria > Burkholderiales > Burkholderiaceae_C > Rubrivivax. Next base: position 8,391 of record JAHBZS010000044.1, read on the forward strand.
CGCCGCCAGCCGTGTGCGTCTCGATGCGTGCGCGTCTCGTTTCTGGGCGCGATGCTACGTCGCTGGCGGCGCGGCGACAGGCCGCAGCCCGTTTCAGGGCGCGGCGTCGCCAGCCAGCGACTGGCTGCGCCAGCGCTTGGGCGTGGTGCCTGACCAGGCCTTGAAGGAGCGCACGAACACGGCCGCCTCGGCATAACCCAGCGCGTCGGCGATGTCGTCCAGCCCCAGGCGCGTCTCGCGCAGCAGATGGCGGGCGATGTCGAAACGCGCCTGCGCCACCACCTGCTGCAGGCTCTCGCCTTCGGACGCCAGGCGCCGGCGCAGCGTGCGCTCGTGCAGGCCCATCGCGTCGGCGATGCGCGAGCTCGACGCATTGCCGACCATCAGCAACACCCGCACCGCGGCGCGCGTGCGGCTGGCCAGGCCGCGCACCACGCGCCCTTCGGCCTCGCGGATGGCGCGCTGCACCAGTTCGTGCTGCGCCGCATCGGCCCCGGCCACCGGCAGGCGCAGCCAGCGCGCGTCGAAGTGGATCTCGGCACGCGGCGCATCGAACTGCAACGCCGCGCCGAAGACGCGCCGGTAGGCCGTGGTGCGCCGCGGCGTGCCATGCGGCAGCCACACCTCGATGGCCTGGAAGCCAGGCCCGGCCAGGTCGCGCAGCAGCCGCATGCCGATGGCCATCGTCAGGTCGTAGACCAGCGCGGCGCCCGGCGTGTCGGCATCGAGGATCGAATAGCCCAATGAGACCGTGTCGTCGGCGCCCGGCCGCACGAAGGTCACGCTGCCGCGGTCCTGCACGTGCAGGAAGCGGTTCAGGTCCTGCAGCGCTTCGCCCACGGTGCGGGCGCGCCACATCAGCTGACCGAGCAGCCCCAGGTCGTCGACGCCGAACTGCTCGCCCACCAGCAGGCCGAAGTCTTCCCGGCCACACAACGCCGCGCCACGCCGGATCAGGTCGGCGGCCACCGAAAAGGGTATGCGCCGCTCCGGATTGTCGAAGGCCGCGACCTCCAGCCCGGCTGGCGCGAGCACCAGGACCGGGTCGTGGCGCAGGTCCCGCAGCACCCGCAGCATCGGGCGCAGCGGCCCCAGGCGCACGTCGGCGCCGTGCGGCGGCAGCAGCGGCTCACGGCCCGTCATCGACGGCGCCGCGGCCAGGGTCTCCGAAGGCACACAGACAGACACAACTTGTCCGGAATTATCAATTCCGGGAACTGTAGCGGCTCGTAACATCCCGCGCCACCACACCACGGAGCTCGGGCATGCAGGGACACCAACTGAAGCGCATGGCCGTGCTGCTGGGCAGCGCCGCCGCCTTGCTGGGCAGCCTGGGCGTCGGCGCGCAGCAGGTCACCGGCACGCCGGGCTCGCCCAGCGCCACCACGACGATCCCGAACACGCAGCTGCCGGCGCCGACCCCGCCCTTCGGCGGCGTGATCAAGAACGGCGCGCTGCAAAGCAAGGTCTGGTGGGCGCCGCGCATCGTGCCGCCGAAGCAGGCGCCGAACGTGCTGCTGATCATCACCGACGACGCCGGCTTCGGCGTGCCCAGCACCTTCGGCGGCGTGATCCCGACGCCGACGATGGACCGCATCGCGCAGGAGGGCCTGCGCTACAACCGCGTCTTTTCCACCGCGCTGTGCTCGCCCACACGCGCGGCGCTGATCACCGGCCGCAACCACCATTCGGCCGGCTTCGGCGTGATCTCCGAGCAGTCGACCGGCTTCCCGGGCTACAACAGCATCATCGACCGCGACAAGGTGACCATCGGTCGCATGCTCAAGGACAACGGCTACGCCACGGCCTGGTTCGGCAAGGACCACAACGTGCCGGCCTTCGCCGCCAGCCAGGCGGGGCCCTTCGACCAGTGGCCCATCGGCATGGGCTTCGAGTACTTCTACGGCTTCATCGGCGGCGACGCCAACCAGTGGCAGCCGAACCTGTTCCGCAACACCACGCAGATCTACCCCTTCGAGGGCAAGCCCGGGTGGAACCTGGTCACCGGCATGGCGGATGACGCGATCGACTACATGACGCGCATGCACCAGATCGACCCGAGCAAGCCGATCTTCATCAAGTACGCGCCCGGCGCGACGCACGCGCCGCACCACCCGACCCCGGAATGGGTGGACAAGATCCGCGCGATGAAGCTCTTCGACGACGGCTACGAGAAGCTGCGCGAGCGCATCTTCGCGAACCAGAAGCGCCTGGGCGTGATTCCGCAGGACACGCAGCTCAGCCCGTGGCCGGCCAAGATGCTGACGCCCTGGGACCAGCTCAGCGCCGACGAGAAGAAGCTCTTCATCCGCCAGGTCGAGGTCTTCGCCGCCTATGCGGCGTACAACGACCACGAGATCGGCCGCGTGGTCCAGCACTTCCAGGACCTGGGCAAGCTCGACAACACCCTCATCATCTACATCAACGGCGACAACGGCACCAGCGCCGAGGGCGGGCCGCTGGGCACGCCCAACGAGGTGGCCTTCTTCAACGGGCTGAACAAGCTGCCGGCTTCAGCGCAGCTGAAGTGGTACGACGTGTGGGGCACCGAAGCCACCTACAACCACATGTCGGCCGGCTGGTCGTGGGCCTTCGACACGCCCTTCTCGTGGTTCAAGCAGAACGCGTCGGCGCTGGGCGGCATCAACCAGAACATGGTGGTGTCGTGGCCGGCGCGCATCACCGACAAGGGCGGCCTGCGCAACCAGTTCGTGCACGTCATCGACGTGGTGCCGACGATCCTCGAGGCCGCGGGCCTGAAGGCGCCGCAGGTGGTGGACGGCATCAAGCAAAAGCCCATCGAAGGCACCAGCTTCGCCTACACCTTCGACGCCAGGAACGCCAAGGCCCCCGAGCGCCACAAGACCCAGTACTTCGAGATGATGGGCCAGTGGGCGCTGTACGACGACGGCTGGTTCCTCTCGACCCAGGTGAACCGCGCGCCGTGGGACGCCTTCGGCCCGGCCAACACCGACCCGCTGAATCACCAGGTGCTGGAGCTGTACCACCTGGACAAGGACTTCAGCCAGACGCAGGACCTGGCGGCCCGGTATCCCGACAAGGTCAAGGCGATGAAGGCCAAGTTCATCGCCGAGGCGAAGAAGCACCAGGTCTTCCCGATGGACGCATCGGTGGCGGCACGCATCGTCGCGCCGCGGCCGAACATCACCGCCGGGCGCAGCGAATTCGTCTACACGCGGCCGATGGTCGGGCTGCCGCAGGGCGACTCGCCGCTGCTGCTGAACACCTCGTACACGGTCACCGCCGACATCGAGGTGCCGGCCGGCGGCGCCGAGGGCATGATCCTCACGTCGGGCGGGCGCTTCGGCGGCTACGGCTTCTATCTGCTCAAGGGCAAGCCGGTGTGGCTGTGGAACCTGGTCGACCTGGATCGCTTGAAGTGGGAAGGCACCGACGCGCTGGCGCCGGGCCGCCACACCCTCGAGTTCGACTTCAGGTACGACGGCGCGGGCGCCGGCACGCTGGCCTTCAACGACTTCAGCGGCGTCGGCCGTCCCGGCACCGGCACGTTGAAGGTGGACGGCAAGGTGGTCGACACCAAGCCGATGCCGAAGACGCTGCCGATGATCCTGCAGTGGGACGAGAGCTTCGACATCGGCTCGGACACGCTGACCGGCGTCAACGATGCCGACTACAAGCCGCCGTTCGCGCTGACCGCCAAGCTCCACAAGCTGAGCGTCAAGCTCGACCGGCCGCAGCTGTCGCCGGCCGAGGTAAAGAAGCTCGAAGCGGCGATGAAGGCCAAGGACTGACACGCGCATGGCCGAGGTTGCGGTCCGTCCGAGCGCCGTGCGCGGCGCCTGCCAGTTGCTGGGCGGCCTGGTGCTGGCCGCGGGGGCGCAGGCCGCCGCCGCGCAGGCGGCCTCGCCCTACGCCGTGCTGACCGGCCGCTGGCTGCGGCCCGACGGCGGCTACACCATCCGCATCCGTGCGGCCGACGCGGGCGGCAAGCTCGACGCAGCCTATGCCAACCCGAACCCGCTGCCCTTTTCGAAGGCCGAGGCGGCGCTGGATGGCAAGACGCTGAAGCTCGTCTTCGAGCTGCGCGCCGGCGGCTACAACGGCTCGACCTACACGCTGCGCTACGACCCGGCGGACGACACGCTGAAGGGCGTGTATTTCCAGGCGGTGGCGCAGCAGAGCTACGACGTGCGCTTCGTGCGCGCCAGGCCCTGAACAAGAGGTTCCGTTTCAACCACGCGAGGAGCAGGCGATGAGCAGGCGTTTGTGGATGTGGGTCGCGATGCCGGCCCTGGGTGCGGCCGGTCTGGCCTTGGCGCAGTACCCGATCATGGATGCGGTGGCCAACAAGGTCATCGCCAAGTACCAGGGCTCGAGCTGCGAGCAGCTGTGGCAGCAGAAGTCGCAGCCCAAGTCCCCCGAGGAGCAGCGCGTCGTCAAGTTCCTGAAGGACGATCCGGCGATGCGCAAGGCCTTCTTCGACAAGGTGGCCGGGCCGATCGTCAACAAGATGTTCGAATGCGGGATGGTGCCGTGATGCGTCCCAGACATTGGTCTGCGCGGGCCGGTGCCGCCGCCCTGGCGCTGGCCTGCGCCGGCAGCGCCGGCAGCGCCGGCAGCGCCGCGGCGCAGACGGCACAGACGGCGAAGAACGCGCAGACGCCAAGGGCCGTGGCGGCCAAGGCCGCCGCCCAGCCCGCGGGCCCGATCATCGAGCAGCGCGCCGTCGACCTGCTGCGCGCGGCCAGCGACCGGCTTGCCGCCGCCCAGTCGATGCGCTTCACCGCGGTCGCGTCCTACGAGTACCCCAGCCGCCTGGGACCGCCGATCCTGTACACCATGCGCTACGACGTCGCGCTGCAGCGGCCCAACCAGCTGAAGATCGTGGTGCCCGGCGACGGCCCGGCGACGGAGTTCGTCTACGACGGCAAGGAGATGCTCGCCTTCGCCCCCAAGGAGAACCTGGTCGCGGTGGCCGCCGCGCCGCCGACGCTGGAAGGCGCGCTGAGGCAGGCGCAGCAGCAGGCGCAGATCTACTTCCCGTTCACCGACCTGCTGCTGCCCGACCCCTATGCGGCGATCAGCCAGGGCGCCGTGCTGGCCTTCGTCGTCGGGCCGTCGATCGTGGTCGGCGGCGTGAACACCGACATGGTGGTGTGGGCCAGCAAGGAGGTCTTCATGCAGCTGTGGATCGGCAGCGACGACAAGCTGCCGCGGCGCATCCGCGCCATCTACCGCAACGACGCGCGCGGCCTGCGCCACGACCTGGAGCTGTCCCACTGGCAACTCGACGGCCCCATCGGCGCCGAGTACTTCGCCACCGACAAAGCCAGAACGGCGCAGCCGATGAAGTTTGCCGTGCCCGGCCCGTCGCGGCCCGCGCCTGCCAAGAAACCCGTCGCGGCCAAGCCCGCGCCAAGGCCGCAGTGAGCGGCATGGAGGCCCGATGAAAGCCACCCCTCCGATCGCCTGCGCCGCCGCGCTGGGCATCGCCCTGCTCGCCGCCTGGTCCGGCCCGGCGGCCGGCTGGGCCAGTGCGAACCGCTTCGGCGGCGCCACCAGCCACAGCTTCGGCGACACCACGCACGACAACCGCTATGGCGGCAGCACCACGCACGTGGCCGGCGAAGGCACCGAGCACACCAACGCCTACGGCGGCAATACCGCGCATTCGGTCTACGGCGGTACCGAGCACACCAACATGTACGGCGGCACCACCGCCGGCGCGGCGGGCTACGGGGCCTATCACACCGACCCCGGCGGGGCCACCGCCTACCACCCGCCGGCCTATCCCGCCTACCCGGCCTACCCGGCCTACCACCCGCCGGTGGCGGTGCCCTACTACTCCACCGGCTGCTATGGCTGTGCGGCTGCGGCCGGGGCGGTGGTGGGCATGGCCACCGGCGCGGCCATCGCCTCGGCCAGCAACACCGCGGCCACGCAGAACGCCTATGCGGCGGGCGTCGCCACCGGCTCGGCCAATGCCAACGCCGCCTACCAGTCGGGTTATGCCGCGGGCGCCACGTCCACCGGCGCGCCGCCACCGGGCGCGACGCGCACCACCACCACGACCACCATCACCACCACGCCGGGGCCGGCCAGCTATGCCATGGGCGCCACCTATGCGGCGCTGCCCGGCGGGGCGATGGCGGTCAACAAGAACGGGCAGACCTACTATCTGAGCGGCAACACCTGGTTCCTGCCGGCCTTCGGCGCCAATGGTGTGCACTACACCGTCGTCCCCACCCCCTAAGGAGAAGTTGTGTCCCGCCGATCTCTCGTTGCCCTGTTCTGCGCCGCGGTCTGCACCGCGGCCTGCGTCTCCCCCACGGACTACAACCAGCAGGTGCAGAAGACGCGCACCTACGAACAGCTGGACGCGCAGTTGAAGACCGAACTCGCCGGCGACCAGGCGCAGATCGAGCAGCTGCAGAACCTGGTGCGGCTGACGCTGGCCAACGGCATCCTCTTCGGCGAAGGCGCCTGGGAGCTGAACGACGCCGGCAAAGCGGTCCTGGCCAAGGCGGCGCCGGCGCTGAAGTCGCTGAGCGGGCAGCGCATCGTCGTCAAGGGCTTCACCGACAACGTGCCCATCGGCAGCGAGCTGCGCCAGCGCATCGCCGGCAACGTCGAGCTGTCCAAGGCGCGCGCCGACGCGGTAGCGGCCTTCCTGGCCGCGCAGGGCGTGCCCCGCGACCTGATCACCACCGTCGGCCTGGGCGAGGCCAGCCCGGTGGCGTCGAACGACACCGTCGCCGGGCGCGCCAAGAACCGGCGCGTCGAGATCGACGTCGTGGAAGCACCGGCCTGATGAAGGCCGCGCTCTCGCTGTGCGCACTGCTGCTGGGTGCAGCGTCCGCACGGGCTGACCTGTCGCCCGAGGAGCTGGCGCGCATCGCCCAGAACCCGGTGGGCGCGATGGTCAGCCTGCCCTTGCAGAACAACACCAACTTCAACGTCGGGCCGCGCAGCGGCACGCAGAACATCCTGAACATCCAGCCGGTGGTGCCATTCACCCTGGATGCCGACTGGAACCTGATCACGCGCACCATCCTGCCGGTGGTCTGGCAGCCGGGCCTCACGCCCGACCAGGGCAGCAGCTTCGGCCTGGGCGACCTGCAGTTCGCGGCCATGCTCTCGCCCAGCCAGCCCGCGCCCGGCGGCTGGATCTGGGGTGCCGGCCCGATCGCCCAGCTGCCCACCAACACCCGCGACGAGCTCGGCAACAAGAACTGGGGCCTCGGCCCGCAGGGCGTGGTGCTGCGCATGGAAAAGGGCAGCCCCTGGGTCTACGGCGTGCTGGTCAACAACATCTGGTCGCTGTCCAGCGGCCAGCAGGGCGGGCGCTACAACAACCTGCTGCTGCAGCCCTTCGTCAACTACAACCTGCCCGGCGGGCTGTACCTCAACAGCGTGCCGCTGATCACCGCCAACTGGGAAGCCGCCAGCGACCAGCGCTGGACGGTGCCCGTGGGCCTGGGCGTCGGCAAGATCATCCACCTGGGCAAGCTGCCGCTGAACCTGCAGCTGGGCGGCTACTACAACGTCGTGCACCCCGACGACGGCGCCAGCTGGCAGTTGCGCCTGCAGGCCCAGGTGATGTTCCCGAAGTAGATCTCACGACAAGGAAGAACGATGAAGCACTCCCTGCCCTCCCGCCTGGTAGCCACCCTGTTCGGCGGCGCCCTGCTGGCGACCGTGCCGCTGGCAGCCCAGGCCCAGGCCAGCGCCTGGCAGTTCGAAGCGTCGATCTACGGCTGGTTCCCGGCCGTCTCCGGCACCACCTCGTTCCCGCCCAATGGCAACGGCCCCAGCGTGGACGTGAGCATGGGCGACGTGATCGATGCGCTGAAGTTCGCCTTCATGGGCACCTTCGAGGCACGCAACGGCGCGTGGGGCGTGTGGACCGACCTGGTCTATGCCGACTTCGGCGCGTCGCACGGCACCACCCTGACCGCGCACCCGCCGGCGCTGCCGCCGGTGAACGTGCAGGCCAACGCCCACCTGGACCTGAAGACCTGGGCCTGGACCCTGGCCGGCCTGTACGGCCTGAAGAACGACACCGAAGGCACGATGGACCTGCTGTTCGGCGCGCGGCTGCTGGACATCAGCACCACGCTGGGCTGGTCGGCGGCCGGCCCCGGCCCGATCGACCCCAGCGGCAAGAAGGACGTGGCCGACGCCTATTGGGACGCCATCGTCGGCCTGAAGGGCCGCGCGCTGCTGGGTGCGGAGCGCAAGTGGTTCGTGCCCTACTACGTGGACGTGGGCACCGGGCAGTCCCAGCTGACGTGGCAGGTCAACGCCGGCCTGGGCTACCAGTTCGACTGGGGCTCGGTGCTGGCCACCTGGCGCTATATGGACTATGACTTCAAGAGCAACTCGCGCGTGCAGAGCCTGAGCTTCAACGGCCCGACCATCGGCGTGGCCTTCAAGTTCTAGTCGTCCAGGCTGCCCAGGCCCACCCGGTGGGCCAGCGGCTTGGGCCCGGCGATGGAGAAGGCGCCCTTGCCGGGCCAGGCCAGCGTGCCGTCGACCTGGCGCGCGAACAGCAGGCCATCGCCGCCGGCGCGCATCGGCGTGCGTGCGGCCGGCCCGCGCGGGTCGGACGGGTCGATGACCTCGCAGATCACCTGGCCCTTGCGCACCCGCTCGCCCTTGGCGACGCGGTAGACCAGCATGCCGCTGCAGGGGCAGTAGCCGCGGTCCATGCCGGCGATGGGCGTGGCCTCGGCCTTCAGCGCCGGCAGTGGCCCGGGCCGGCCGGCGACCGCGCCGCGGCGCTGCAGAAAGCGCATCAGCCGGGCCGCGTCGGCCGCGCCCAGCGCATGGTTCACGTCCTGTTGTCCGCGGTATTCGACCGTCACCGCCAGGCAGGCCTGCGGCAGCGCGGCGGCGGGGAAACGATCCGCCAGCTTGGCCCACAACGCGCCGTTGGCGGCCACGAAGGTCGAGCTCTGCGGATAGGGGTCGTTGTAGAGCGTGGCTTCGGCCCCCAGATCGGCGGCCAGCACCTCGGCCGCGCCGGGCCAGTCACGGCGCGAGATGAACAGGTGCAGCAGCGCATCCAGGTCGCAGTGCAGGTCCAGCACGACGTCGGCGTCGATGGACAGCTTGAGCACCTCGACGCGCAAGGTCTGCAGCTCGTTCAGCGGGTGCAACTCGCCGAGCGCGGCCAGCGCCGCTTCGCGCACCCGCGCCACGTTGGCCGCGGCGTCCGCGCCCAGGCGCTCGCCCACGCGTTCGGCCACCGCCGGCGCCAGGTCGAGCCAGTTTCGGTTGAAGTTGTCGCGGCCCAGCTGCTCGTAGCGGCCGAGGTGGCGGTTGCCGACCAGCTGCGACAGGCCGATGGGATTGACCGTCGGCACCACCACTACTTCGCCGCGCATGCGCCCGGCCGCGTCGGCCTTCAGCAGCATCGGCAGCAGGTGGTGCAGCGCCATCGCGCCGGGCAGCTCGTTGGCATGCAGCGCCGCCTGCAGATAGACCTTCGGGCGGGCGCCGAGCTGGCCGAAGCGATGCACCACCAGGTGCCGGCCACCGCTGCCCGGCGTCATCGCCGGCAGTTCGATGCGCGAGGTCGTGTACGCCATGGCTCAGTCCGGGTAGAGGCCGCGCACGCGCGCGAAGAGCCGCGTCAGCCCGAGCAAGGCGTCGATGTTGGGCGTGGCGATCTGCAGGCGCTGGGCGATCTCGCGCACCACCGTCACCAGCGCGTCGAGCTCGATCGCGCGGCCCGCATCGACGTCGTTCTGCATCGACGTGCGGAAGACGCCGAGCTTGCGCGTCACCGCATGGCGGTCTTCGGGGCTCTGCGCGATCTCGCAGCCGATGCGTGCGCCGATTTCCGCGGCCTCGCGCATGGCGGCGCTGCAGAAGGCCAGCACCAGCGGGTCGGCCATGATGCGGTCGACGCTGGCGCCGGTGATCGCCGACACCGGGTTCATCGTCATGTTGCCCCACAGCTTGTACCAGATGTCCTGGCGGATATGCGTCGACACGGTGGTGTCGAAGCCGGCACCGCGCAGCAGCGCGCCCAGGCGCTGCACGCGCGGCGAATCGCCGCCCGCCGGCTCGCCGATGATCAGCCCCTGGCCCATGCGCTGCTCCACCAGCCCGGGCTCCGGCGTGAAGGTGCTGGCATGCACCACGCAGCCCACCACGTGGGGCAGCGGCAGCAGCGTGCCGAGGTTGCCGTCGGGGTCGACGCTGCGCAGCGGCTGGCCGGCCAGCGCCGGCGTCGACTGCGCGAACCACCAGGGTACGCCGTTCATCGCCGGCAGCACCACCGTGTCGGGCCCGAGCAGCGGCGAAATGCGGCGCGCCACCTCGCCCAGCGCCGGGCCCTTGACCGCCAGCACCACCAGGTCCATCGGGCCCAGGTCGGCCGGGTCCTCGCTGGCCTGCGCGGGCGCCTGCAGCAACGCGCCGCCCTGGCGCAGCCGCCAGCCGTGCTCGCGCAGCGCGCGCAGCGTGGCGCCGCGCGCCACCGCCGCCACCGTGCAGGCGCCGCTGGCGGCGAGCCGCGTGCCGATGAATCCGCCGATGGCGCCGGCGCCGTAGATGCAGACCTTCATGGGGATGGCAATTTGTATCGGACGAGGCCGAATCTAGCAGCCCGCGCAGCACCCGACTGCGGGATTGACCGGCCAGGGGCCACCGCAGAAGATGCCGGCACCAACTCCAATGCGCGTGGCCCCCATGAACCCGCCCCAGTCACAGAACCCGCAGCCGCTGCCGCTGCCGTTGGCAGACGAGCTCGAAGCGCGCATGCACGCGCTGCTGAAGTTGCGGCAGCAGATGCGCGAGCTGCATGCGCGGCTGGAGTACCTGCGCCTGATGATCCGGCTCAGCCGCCCTGGACTGCCGCGCTGACGCGCGCCGTCTCACACGTCGCCGAACTTCGGTTCGCGCTTTTCGATGAAGGCGTTCACGGCCTCGGCATGCGCCGGCGTCTTGTGCGCAATGACCTGCAACGCCGCCGACAGCTCCAGCAGCGAATCCAGCCGTTGATGCTGGCCTTCGCGCAGCAGGCGCTTGGTCAAGCGCAAGGTCTGTCCGGGGTTGCGCGCGATGCGCGCCGCCAGCGCGTGGGCCTCGGACAGCAGCGCGTCGGGCGCCACCACACGCGACACCAGGCCGATGGCCAGCGCTTCCTCGGCCTTGACCGCGTCGCCGGTGAAGGACATCTCCATCGCGCGCGACAGCCCCACCACGCGCGGCAGCAGCCAGGCGCCGCCGTCGCCCGGGATCAGGCCGACGCGGATGAAGCTCTCGGCAAAGCTGGCGGTGGTCGAGGCGATGCGCAGGTCGCACATGCAGGCCAGGTCGCAGCCGGCGCCGACGGCCGGGCCGTTGACGGCGGCGATGCTCGGCACCTCCAGCTTCTGCAGCGCCAGCGGCAGGCGCTGGATGCCGCTGCGGTACCAGCGGCCGATCTGCTCCGGCGTCACCTCGTCGGTGGTGAAGCGCTTCATGTCCTTGACGTTGCCGCCCGACGAGAACACCGTGCCCGCGCCGGTGAGGATCATCACGCGCACCGAAGGGTCGGCATTGATGCGTTCGACCGCGGCCACGAACTCGTCGACCGCATGGTTGCCCGTCAACGCGTTGCGCACCTCGGGCGCATTCATGGTCAGCGTGACGACGGCGCCGTCCTGTGCGTACTTCAGAAACTCGCTCATCGTGACAGTCCTGGAAGGCTAAAGCCGCGGCACAGCGCGCGCGTCAGTTCGGCCGCCGGAATGGCCTGGCAGCCGGTGTTGTTCTGGCCCGACCACAGCGGCGAGAAGTCGCCGCTGCCGCGCGCCTCGGCCGCGGCGCGCAGCGGCGCCAGCGCCGCCGTCGAGCGTGGGAAGGGCGGATGCGGCGCGCCGCGCAGCGGACCCAGCTCGCGCATCACGCGGTTGACGATGCCGCGCGCCGGCCGCCCGGTGAACAGGTTGGTCAACGCCGTGTGCGCCGCCGCCTCGCTCTGCAGGGCCGCGCGGTGCAGCGCGGTGGTCGTGGCTTCCGGGCACAGCAGGTAGGCGGTACCAATCTGCACCGCATCGGCGCCCAGCGCCATTGCCGCCGCCACGCCGTCCGCGTCGGCGATGCCGCCGGCGGCGATCACCGGCAGTTGCACCGCGCGCTTGATCTGCGGCAGCAGCGCAAAGCTGCCCAGCTGCCGGCTCAGGTCGTCGGACAGGAAGTGGCCGCGGTGGCCGCCGGCTTCCAGGCCCTGCGCGATCACCGCATCGGCGCCGTGGGCCTGCAGCCAGCGCGCCTCGTCGACGGTGGTCGCCGAGGCCAGCACGAAGGCGCCGCTGCGCCGCACACGCTCCAGACGCGCCGGCGGCGGCAGTCCGAAATGGAAGCTGACGACTGGCGGCCTGCATTCTTCGACCAGCGCGGCAGCCTCGTCGCTGAAGGGCGCACGCGCGGCACCGGCAGGGATGGCCGTCGCATCGACGCCGAACTCGTCGTAGTACGGCTGCAGCGCCTGGCGCCAGGCGGCTTCCGCCTGGGCGTCGGCCGCGGTCTCGACATGGCAGAAGAAGTTCAGGTTCCAGGGCCGGGAGGTCTTCGCGCGGATCGCCTGCACCTCGTCGCGCAGCGCCGCCGGCGTGAGCATCGCCGCCGGCAGCGAACCAAGCGCACCAGCCTCGCTGACGGCCACCGTCAGCGCGTGCAGTTGCACGCCGGCCATCGGTGCCTGGATCAGCGGGAACTGCAGGCCGAGGCGTTGGGCCAGAGCATTCATGCGCTGCCCCCTTCGCGCGCCGCCGCAGCCGGCAGCAGCGTGTCGATCAGGAAAGGCACCGTCGGGCCGCGCGCTGCCAGCAGCGCGGTGCCGAGCTCGGCATGCCAGTAGGCCGCCGAGCCATGGTCGCCGCGCCATTCCTGCAGGCGGCGCGTGACCAGCTGCAGGTCGAATTCGGCGGTCACGCCGATGGCGCCGTGCACCGCATGCGCAATGGCCACGGCTTTTTCCGCGGCCTCGGCGGCCCGCGCCTTGGCCACCGCGGCGCGCAGCCGCTGCGGGTGCAGCCCGGTGTCGGCGCAGGCCAGCTCGGCCGCCATGCGTGCCGCGAAGGCCTGCTCGGCCAGCACCGCCAGCTGTTGCTGCACCGCCTGGAACTTGCCGATGGCTTTGCCGAACTGCGTGCGGTCGTTGGCGTACTGCAAGGTCATCGCCAGCAGCCGCTCCAGCGCACCGGCCATCGACGTGGCGGTGATCAGCGCGCCCGCGGCCTGCAGGTCCACGTCGCCGGGCAGCGGCAACGCCCCGTCGGGCCACGACGGCAGCACGATGTCGGCCTGCAGGCTGCCGTGCACGCCACTGCGCTGCACCTGTGCGGCCGCCAGCGGCACGCACCAGGCACCGTCGGGCGTGCGCAGCAGCAGCCCCTGCGCCACCGCGCCGAAGGGCACGCCGGCGCAGTGCACTTCGCCGCCACGGGTCTGCACCTGCGCCGCCAGCGCGATCGGCCCGGCAGGCGCCTGCGCGCCCAGCAATCCGCGCGCCCACATGGTCTGCGCCAGCGGCACCGGCAGCGTGTGCCGGCCCGCGGCCAGCCATAGCGCGAAGGCATCGCGCAGGCCGGCGTCGCCCTCGCCCGGCACCAGCAGGTCCAGGTAGCCCGAGGCTTGCAGTTCGGACCACAGGCCCGCCACATCGAGGCTGCGTTCGGCCTCGCGCACGACGGCCGGGCTGCAGGCGCCTTGCAGCAGGCGCTCGAAGGATTCGACCAACAGTGCATCCATCAGCGCAGCCCCAGCCCGCGAGCAATGACGCCGCGCAGGATCTCGCGCGTGCCGCCGCGCAGCGAAAAGGTCGGGCACACCTGCAGCACGTAATGCAGCGTGCGCCGCAGCATGTCGGGCGCCACCACCTCGGGCGACGCGTACAGCGCGTCGGCCAGCAGGTTGGGCACCGCCTGCTCGAACTCGGTGCCCAGGTCCTTGACCAGCGCCGCCTCGGTCACCGGGCTCGCGCCTGCGGCCAGCCGGGCGGTCAGCGCCAGCGACATCTCGCGCAGCGGCGCCAGCTGCGTCAGCAGCCTGCCGGCCAGCACCAGGCTGCCGGGGTCGACGCGCTGCAGGCTGCGCAGGTGCTCCAGCCAGGCATCGAAGAGCACCATGCTGCCGTAGATGCGCTCGGGCCCGCTGCGCTCGAAGGCCAGCTCGGCCGTCACCTGCGCCCAGCCGGCGCCCTGCTCGCCGATCAGCGCGTCGGCGGGCAGCAGCACGTCGTCGAAGAACACCTCGTTGAAATGCGCGTCGCCGGTCAGGTCGCCGATGGTGCGCACGGTGATGCCGGGCAGCGACAGGTCGACGATCATCTGCGACAGACCCTGGTGCCGGTCTTCGGGGCTGCCGCTGGTGCGCACCAGCGCGATCATGTAGTTGGCGCGGTGGGCGTTGGTGGTCCACAGCTTCTGGCCCTTGAGCCGCCAGCCGTCGGCGGTGCGCGTGGCACGCGTGCGCAGGCCCGCCAGGTCGGAGCCGCTCTGCGGCTCGCTCATGCCGATGCAGAAGAAGATCTCGGCAGCGCAGACCTTGGGCAGGAAGAACGCGCGCTGCGCGTCGCTGCCGTACTTCAGGATCAGCGGCCCGCTCTGCCGGTCGGCGATCCAGTGCGCCGACACCGGCGCGCCGCGCGCCAGCAGTTCCTCGGCCAGCACGAAGCGGTGGAAGGCGTCCTTGCCGCCGCCGCCGTACTGCGCCGGCAAGGTCATGCCGACCCAGCCGCGCTGGGCCAGCGCGCGGCTGAACTCGGCATCGAAGCCCATCCACGAACGCGCCAGGCGGTCGGTGGGCCGGCCGCGCAGCGCCTCGTCCAGGAAGGCGCGCACCGCCGGCCGCAGCGCATCGGCGCTTGCGGGCAGACAACTCAATCCAAGCGGCCGCAGCATGTCAAGGCGTCAACGAGTTGCCCGACCTGATGAGCGAACGCCGCGGAACCGGCTTTGCCGGGCCGCTGGCGTTGCCCCCTTGAGGGGGCGGCCGAAGGCCGAAGGGGGTGGTCTCATTCACGCGCCGTAGGCCCCGATGACCGAGATCGCCGCGACGTTCTGGCTGGGGAAGCCGCCCAGGTTGTGCGTCACGCCCCAGGTCGGGCTGCCCAGTTGCCGGTCGCCGGCCCGGCCCTGCAGTTGCAGGTACATCTCGTAGACCATGCGCAGGCCGGACGCGCCGATCGGGTGGCCGAAGCACTTCAGACCGCCGTCGATCTGGCAGGGCACCGCGCCGCCGGCGTCGTAGAAACCGTCGAGCACGTCGCGGATGGCCGTGCCCTCGGGCGACAGCTGCAGGTCTTCCATGGTCACCAGCTCGGTCACCGAGAAGCAGTCGTGCACGTCGACCAGCGACACCTGTTCGCGCGGCTTGCTGATGCCGGCTTCCTTGTAGGCGCGCGCCGCGGCGATGCGCGTGGTGGCGAAGTAGGAGCCGTCCCACTGGTCGAACTGCACTTCCTGGCCGTTGGACACCGCCACCTGCAATGCCTTCACCGCCACCAGGTCCTTCTTGCCCAGGCCGCGTGCGATGTCCGGCGTGGTGACGATGGCGCAGGCGCTGCCGTCGCTGACGCCGCAGCAGTCGTACAGGCCCAGCGGCTCGGCGATCATCGGCGCGCGCAGCACGTCGTCCTCGCTAATCTTGTTGCGCAGGTGCGCCTTCGGATTCTTCGCGCCGTTGTCGTGGCTCTTCACCGAGATGTGCGCCATTGCGCGCTTCAGGTCGTCCTTGTTGGCGCCGTGCTTGGCGCGGTAGGCGGCGGCCAGCTGCGCGAACGAACCCGGCGCCGACAGGTTGGGCCAGAACAGGTCGTTCAGCGCGCCGCGTCCGCGCTGCGGCAGGCCGCCGTAGCCGGTGTCCTTGAGCTTCTCGACGCCCAATGCCAGCGCGATGTCGGCTGCGCCGGAGGCCACCGCGTAGACCGCGCCGCGCAGCGCCTCGGTGCCGGTGGCACAGTAGTTCTCGACGCGCGTCACCGGGATGTAGGGCAGGCGCAGCGTCATGGCCAGCGGCACCGCCGACTTGCCCAGGTGCTGCTCTTCGATGCCCGTGCCCAGCCACGCGGCCTCGATCTGCTTGCGCTCGATGCCAGCGTCGGCCAATGCTTCCTCGAAAGCCTCGACCATCAGGTCCTGCGCATTGCAGTCCCAACGCTCGCCGAACTTCGAGCAGCCCATGCCGAGGATGACGACCTTGTCCTTGATGCCGCTTGCCATGACTTGCTCCTTGTTTCAGGCCGGGGTGGCTTTCCAGAAGTAGCGCTGGAAGCCGCGCAACGGATCCTGGTCCTTGATGCGGAAGACCATGCGCACCGGCAGCCCGACGTCGATCTTGCCGGCATCGACTTCGGTGAAGTCGAGCAGCATGCGCCCGCCGCCGTCGAAGGCCACCATGCCGAAGTAGGTCGGCGGGTCGGGGCTGTAGGTCAGCGCATCGGCGGTGTAGGACATCAGCACGCCCGAGCGCTCGGAGAACGCGTAGTCGTCCTGGCTGTCCAGCGCATTGCATTCCGGGTTGACGCAGTAGCGCTGGCGCGGGTACTGCACCGTGCCGCAGACGCGGCACTTGCCGCCGACCAGGCCCTGCACCATGTCGCGATTGCGGTACAGCACCGTCAGCGGCGTCGGCTTGTCGGGCTCGGCGCGCATGCCGCGCTCCATGTCCAGCAGGCCGTTGAAGGACAGGTAGCGCATGTAGTTGCCGTCCTCGCGGCGATGGGCCAGCGCGCCCTTCACGCCGCGCCGCCCGCTGGCCTGGGCGATGGCCGGCGTCACCTCGAAGAGCAACGCATCGCAGCCCTCGCCGAAGGCGGCGAGCAGGATGCGGTCGCCGGGCTTGGCGTCTTCCAGCGCCGCCGCCAGCATCAGCAGCGGGTGCGCGACGCCGGTATCGCCGCAGACGGCGCTTAAGGTGTCGCGCACCGACTCGTCCGGCAGCCGGCAGCGCTTGGCCACCGCGGCGCCGATGCGCGACAGCGTGCCCGGCATGCAGAAGTGCGTGACGGCGCCGGCCTCGACGCCCGCCTTGGCCAGCACCGCGGCCACCGCGCGCGGCACGATCTTCAGGTAGCCCTCGTCGCGTACCCAGCGCTCTTCCCAGGCGTAGTCGTGGGCGCGGTCGTGCATGCGGTACTGGTGCACGAAGTCCACCGTCTCGCTGTGCGACGCCAGCAGCGTGGCCAGCGGTGTGCCGCGGCCGACCAGCATCGCGCAGGCGCCGTCGCCGTAGTGCATCTCCTGCGTGCTGCCGGCCTTGGCCTTGCGCGCGTCGGCGGCAACGACCAGCGTCGGCCCCACGGCACCGCCGTCCAGCGCCGCGGCCAGCGCGGTGCTGCCGGCGCGTTGGCTGCCGGCCTGGTCCATGGCGCGCAGCGCCGAGCCCAGCTGCAGCGCGTTGGCCACGATGCCGGCGTTCTGCCGCTCGTCGAAGGGCAAGGTGGTGGAGGCCAGCACCAGCTGCGTGACCGTGCCGCGGTCGACGCCGGCCAGGCAGTCGCGCGCCGCCTCGACGCCCATGGTGATGCTGTCCTCGTCCCAGTTGCAGATGGCGCGCTCGCCCTTGGCCAGGCCCTTGAGGCCCGGCGCGAACCACGCATTGGCGGCGGCCACCACCGAACGCTGCAGCCGCGAGCGCGGCACATAGGCGCCGAAGGACAGGATGCCGAAGTCGTTGCCGGCCATCAGATCGGATCCCAGCTGAACACGTCCGCCGACCGGTCCAGCGGATAGAAGCTGGCCTTCATCGCCGGCATGGCGTGCGAGGCCACCGTCTCCGGCGTCCAGCCTTCGGCGCGGTGCACCGAGCGCAGCGGCCGGCTCTGCCCCATCAGGAAGATCTCGTTGGCGCGCACCGCGAAGATCTGGCCGCTGACGCCCTTGGCCTCGTCGCTGATCAGGTACACCGCCAGCGGCGCGATCTTGGACGTCTCCATGGCCTTCATGCGCTCCAGGCGCGCCGCCTGCTCCGGCGTGTCGCTGGGGATGGTGCCGATCAGCCGGCTCCAGGCGAAGGGGCTGATGCAGTTGCTGCGCACGTGATAACGCGCCATGTCCAGTGCAATCGATTTGCTCAGGCCCACGATGCCCAGCTTGGCCGCCGCATAGTTGGCCTGGCCGAAGTTGCCGATCAGGCCCGAGGTGGAGGTCATGTGCACGAAGGCGCCGCGCTCCTCGCTGCGGAAGATCGAGGCCGCGGCCCGGGCCATGTAGAAGCTGCCGTGCAGGTGCACGTCGATCACCGCCTTCCACTCCTCGATGGACATGTTGTGGAAGATGCGGTCGCGCAGGATGCCGGCGTTGTTGACCACCGCATCCAGCGTGCCGAAAGCATCGGTCGCCGTCTTGATGATGCGGTTGGCCGATTCCCATTCGGCCACGCTGTCGGTGTTGGCCACCGCGGTGCCGCCGGCGGCGCGGATCTGATTCACCACCTGCATCGCCGGGCCGTCGTCGTGGCCCGCGCCGGCTTCGGACACGCCCGGATCGTTGACCACCACCTTCGCGCCCTGGGCCGCGGCCATCAGCGCGATGTCGCGGCCGATGCCACGCCCGGCGCCGGTGACGATGACCGACTTGCCGTCAAGCATTCCCATGTTCAGTGTCTCCTTGGTGACGCCCGCGTGGGCCTGTCCTGCGGACCCATTCTCACGCAAACTCGCGGCTTTGCCAGCGCCTTGACCCTCATGCCCCAAGCTGACACCGACGCGGCGCGGCGTGCCTACTGGACCGAGCAGTTGGAGGCCGCCTACCACTTCATGTTCGACGCGGTGCTGCCCTATCCGGTGGCCGAATGCGGCGAGCCGCTGGTGTCGCTGCGGCAGGCCGTGGAGCAGGCCGAGGTGGTGGTGCAGTTCTCCGACCAGCCCCACGTGCGCGGCCTGCCGCGGCTGTACTACCTGCGCGACGGCCAGATGCCCGACTTCATCTCCGCCGCCGCGGACATGAACGCGCGCGGCTGGGTGCTGCGCGTCGAGGATGGCTACCGCACGCCCGAGATGCAGAAGTACCTGGGCCGCACGCCGCAGGTCTTCGACGCCATCCTGAAGTCCGTGATGTGGGAGCTCGACGGCCAGCGGCCGACGCCGGAGTTCATGTTCCGCCGCTGCTCGGCGCTGGTGGCCAGCGTGCCGAAGTTCGGCACGCACATGTCCGGCAGCGCGATCGACATTTCTGTGCGGCACCTGGACGACCCCGCACGCGAGGTCGACCGCGGTGCGCCGTACCTGGAGACCTCGGAGAAGACGCCGATGGACTCGCCCTTCGTCTCGGCCGAGGCGCAGCGCAACCGCCGCGACATCCGCGCGCTGATGCTGCGCCACGGTTTCGTCGGCTACCCCTACGAGTTCTGGCACTTCTCCAGCGGCGACGCCTACGAGCAGGTGCTGCGCCAGACCGGCCAGCCGGCCCGCTACGGCGCCGTGTCCTGGGATCCCCAGACCCAGCAGGTGACGCCGCTGGCGCAGCCCGATGCCCCGCTGAACAGCGTCGAGGAGATCCGCCAGGAGATCGCCGCCGCGCTGGCGCGCCTGGGCTGAAGACCGGCCGCTACGTCTTTGTCGGGCCCGCTCAGGCCTTGCGCCCGCGGGCCGGCGCCTTGGCCAGGCGCAGCACGCGCGCGCCGGCGCTGCTCTCGCGCAACGCCGCGTCGACCAGCGCGTCGGCCATCCACAGCGCGATGCGCTCCACCTCGCGGTCGGACAGCCCCCAGATATCCTTCAGCACCACGTAGGACTCGATGCCGTAGACCAGCGACAGCGCGCGGTGCAGCCGGTCGCGCACCGCCGCCGGCATGTCCTTGGACAGCGGCGCCAGCGCGTGTTCCAGGATGCCGATGCGATGCCCGCGGCGGTACGGCTCCTCCTCCAGCCGGCCGGCACGTTCCAGCGCCCACTGCTCCAGCGACAGCTGCGCCGCTGCCCGCAGCGGCGCCTCGAACTCCTTGAAACGCGGAAAGGTCTTCTTGAACAGCTGGTGCAGCCGCTCGCGCCCGGCCAGTCCGTCGTCGGAGAAGATGCGCACCGGGCCGAGCGAGCTGTCGATGACCGCGGTGGTCAGCACGCTGCGGCTGGGGAAGTAGCGGTAGGCGGTGGCCCGCGACACCTTGGCGTGCAGCGCCACCTCGGCCACCGAGGGCACGTGGCCCTCGGTGCGGATCAGCGCCATCGCCGTGTCGAGCAGCAGATGGAAGGTCGCGGCCTTGACGCCGCGCTCCGGCGGAGCCGGCGGTCCACTGGGTCGAAGCTTGAGTCGCACCATGCGGGTAAGTCCGGAGCGTCGGCGTGGGGAGATGTTCTTGCGCTGCGCTTCGTTCGGACCGTATGATGCACCGATCCAGATTTGAGACACAAGTCTCATACAACCCTCGAAAACCCGCACGGCCAACCTCTCCGAGGGGCCGCGCAGGGTCCACGGAGACAAGACTCGATGCGCATTGCCAGCTGGCATTGGGGCGGACGCGATCATGTGGGCACGATCTCGGCTTGCGGGCGCGAGCTCACGCCGCTGGCCGTGCCCGACGCTTCGCGCGGCGCACTGCCGCTGATCCAGGCGCTGGTGCGCGGCGAGCCGCTGCCTTCGCCGTCGGGTGCGCGTCTGCCCGTGGATGTGGTGACGCTGCGCGCGCCGCTGCCCAAGCCGCTGCGCAGCCTGTTCTGCGCCGGGCGCAACTACCGCGCGCACGCGGCCGAGCTGGCCACCACGGTGTTCCGCGACAGCCCGCCCAAGCAGGACGAATGGCCCATCGTCTTCGGCAAGCTGCCCGAATGCGTGGTCGGCCCCTACGACGACGTGCGCCTGCCGGGCAGTGCGGTGTCCACGCAGATCGACTACGAATCCGAGCTGGCCGTGGTCATCGGCCGCGGCGGGCGCGACATCCCGCGCTCGCGCGCCATGGACCATGTCTTCGGCTACACCATCGTCAACGACGTGACCGCCCGCGACGTGCAGGTACGCCATCAGCAGTGGGATCTGGGCAAGAGCTTCGACACCTTCTGCCCGATGGGGCCGTGCATCGTCAGCGCCGACGAGCTGAACGGCGGCGACACGCGCGTGCGCGGCTGGGTCACCGTCAAGGGAGGGAATCCCGAGCTGCGCCAGGACGCCCATACCCGCGACCTGATCTTCGACATCCCCACGCTGATCGAGACCTGCTCGCGCGGCATCACGCTGTACCCGGGCGACGTCATCGCCACCGGCTCGCCGGCGGGCGTGGGCATGGGCTTCAACCCGCCGAAGTGGCTGCACAGCGGCGACGTGGTGCGCATCGAGATCGACGGCATCGGCGCCATCGAGAACCGCTTCGTCTAGTCATGGCGCCCGCACGCTCGCTTCGCGCGCTGCGCCCCGAAGGGCGGCGTCAGCCACGTCCGGCGGCCGGAGCGCGACGGACATGACGCTGCACCTGATCGACCGCATGGCGGTGGAGGACGAAGGCGAAGGCGACGTGGTCGTCTGCGTGCACGGCCTGGGCGGCAGCTCCAACACCTGGACGCCGTTGATGCCGGCGCTGGCGCGCCACCGCGTGCTGCGCGTCGACCTGCCGGGCAGCGCCCGGTCGCAGCAGGCCGAAGGGCCGCTGTCGATCGCGCGCTACGTGGACGCGATGGTGGCGGTGTGCAGCCGCCTGGGCATCGCGCGCGCGCACTGGCTGGCGCATTCGATGGGCACCATCGTGGTCCAGCACCTGGCGGTGGCGCAGCCGAAGCTGGTGCGCAGCCTGGCGCTGTTCGGCCCGCTGGCGGCGCCCACCGAGCCGGCCCGCGCCAACATCCGCGCCCGCGCTGCCAAGGCCCGCGCCGAAGGCATGCAGGACATCACCGAAGCGCTGCTGCAGGGGTCGCTGTCGGCGGACACGCGGCAGCGCCTGCCTCTGGCCGTGGCCTTCGTGCGCGAGAGCCTGATGCGCCAGTCCGGCGAGGCCTACGCACGCAGCTGCGAGGCGCTGGCCGACGCGCAAGCGGCCGACGTGTCGCCCTGCAAGCTGCCGCTGCTGCTGGTCACCGGCGACGAGGACGGCGTGGCGCCGCCGCAGGTCGTGCGCACGCTGGCCGAGCGCTTCCACGGCGCCACCTCGGCGCGCGTCGTCGTGCTGCCGCGTTGCGGACACTGGACGCCGATCGAGCGCCACGAGGAATGCGTGCGCGAGCTGCGCGACTTCCTCGCGGCGCAACGTTGAAAGGACTGCGATGAGCGACGTGCTGTTCACCAACGTGCGCATCTTCGACGGCGGCGGCGAGGCGCCGTTCACCGGTGACGTGCTGGTGCAGGGCAACCGCATCAGCCGCGTCGTCAAGACCGGCTACGGCCAGCGCTCGACGCCGGTGCTGGGCGCGACGACCATCGACGGCGCCGGCGCCTTCCTGATGCCGGGCATGGTCGAGGCGCACACGCACTTCAGCTGGAACGACCAGCCCAGCCTCGACGCCATCCAGCGCATGCCGCCCGAGGAGCACATCCTGTGGTGCGCCGAGGTCGCCAAGCGCTACCTCGACATGGGCTGGACCTCCTGCGTCGGCGCGGCGGCCGCCAAGCCGCGGCTGGACGTGGTCATCCGCAACGCCATCAACGACGGCACCATCGTCGGCCCGCGCTACCTGGCCGCCAGCCAGGAGATCACCGTGCCCGGCGGCCTGGGCGACACCACGCAACCGCACCTGCCGCAGTCGGAGTTCGCCTTCGGTGCCGTGGTCAGCGGCGCCGAAGAGATGCGCCGCTGCGTGCGCATGTTCTGCAAGTACGGCGTCGACACGCTGAAGATCAACCTGAGCGGCGAGTCGATCACCGGCATGCCCAGCGAGCGCAGCCAGTTCACCGAAGCCGAGATCGCCACCTGCGTCGAAGAAGCCAAGGTCTGGGGCAAGCGCGTCGCCGCGCATGCGCGCAGCACCTGGTCGGTCAAGCAGTGCGTCAAGCAGGGCATCGAGGTCATCTACCACGCCAGCTTCTGCGACGAGGAAGCGCTGGACCTGCTGGAGGCGCACAAGTTCGAACACTTCGTCGCGCCCGGCCTGGCCTGGCTGATCCGCACCGTCAACAACGCGGCCGAATACGGCCTGACGCCCGAAGTGGTGAAGAAGATGGACTACCCGCGCGAGCTGGACGCGGCCATCGAGAGCATGCGCGCCTTGCGCAAGCGCGGCGTGCGCATCATGCCCGGCGGCGACTACGGTTTCGCCTGGACGCCGCACGGCAGCAACGCCAAGGACCTGGAGTACTTCGTCAAGTACGTGGGCATGAGCCCGATGGAGGCGCTGCTGTCGGCCACCGCCTGGGGCGGGCCGATGATGAAGATGGGCAAGCAGCTGGGCTACATCCGCGAAGGCTGCCTGGCCGACATCCTGCTGGTCGACGGCGACCCGCTGGCCGACATCAGCATCCTGCAGGACAAGGCGCGCATCCTGGCGGTGATGAAGGACGGCGAGTTCCACCGCGCGCCGCCGGTGGGCAGCGCACGGCCAGTGCGCTCCGGCGCGCCGGCGACCATCACCCGCTGGGCCGCCTGAGGAGACGCACATGGCCGACACGCTGTTCACCAACGTCCGCATCCTCGACGGCAGCGGTACCAACCATCCCTACACCGGCAGCGTGCTGGTGCAGGGCAACCGCATCCGCCAGGTGGGCCGCAGCACGGCGCCGATCTCGCCGGCCGGCGCCACCGTCATCGACGGCGCCGGCGCCACGCTGATGCCCGGCATGTGCGAGGCGCACACGCATTTCTCGTGGAACGACGCCGCCACGCTGGCCGCCATCCAGTCGATGCCGCTGGAAGAGCACGTGCTGTGGTGCGCCAAGGTCGCCGGCAAGTACCTGCAGGCCGGCTTCACCAGCTGCCTGGGCGCGGCCTGCGCCAAGCCGCGGCTGGACGTGGTCACGCGCAACGCCATCAAAGCGGGCCAGATCCCCGGGCCGCGCTACCTGGCCGCCAGCCAGGAGATCACCGTGCTCGGTGGCCTGGGCGACGAGACCTTGCCGCACCTGCCCTTCCCCGAGTTCAGCTTCGGCGTCAACGTCAGCGGCGCCGAGGAGATGCGCAAGGCGGTGCGCCTGTTCCTCAAGTACGGCGTCGACTCGATCAAGCTCAACCTGTCCGGCGACAACTTCACGCCGCAGAGCCCCGCCGAGACCACCTGGATGACCGACGCCGAAGTCGCCGCCGCGGCCGAGGAGGTGCGGCTGCGCAACAAGCGCATCATCGTGCACGCGCGCTCGGCGGCCAGCGTCAAGCAGGCGCTGCGCCACGGCATCCGGCTGATCTACCACGCCAGCTTCACCGACACCGAGACGCTGGACATGCTGGAAGCAGCGCGCGACGAGGTCTTCGTCGCGCCCGGCATCGCCATCCTCTACGCCATGCTCAACGAGGCCGAGGCCTATGGCGTGACGCGCGCCATCGCCACCGACATGGGCTACCAGATCGAATGGGACGCCGCGCTCGAGTCGCTGAGCAAGATGCACAAGCGCGGCATCCGCATCCTGCCCGGCGGCGACTACGGCTTCGCCTTCACGCCGCACTGCCAGAACGCGCGCGACCTGGAGTTCTTCGTCAAGTACCTGGGCTTCACGCCGATGGAGGCCATCCGCTGCGCCACGCTGTACGGCGGGCAGGTGATGATGAAGCCGCACGAGCTGGGCGTGGTGAAGGAAGGCTTCCTCGCCGACCTGCTGCTGGTCGACGGCGACCCGCTGGCCAACCTGGCCATCCTGCGCGACCCGAAGCGCATCCTGGCGGTGATGAAAGACGGCCAGTTCGCCAAGGCGCCGGAGATCGCCGCGCAGCGCGCCTGGGGGCGTGCCGCATGAAATGGCCGGCAAGCCGCGGCGTCTGGGCCGCGTGGATCCTCATCGGCGTGCCGCTGGCCGTCTTCACGGTCTGGGCGCTGGCCGACAACGCCAAGCTGTACCTGACCACGCTGCTCAATTCGCTGACGCTGGCCTCGCTGTACTTCCTGGTGGCCAGCGGCTTCACCCTGGTGTTCGGCCTGATGCGCAACGTCAACCTCGCGCACGGCTCGCTGTACCTGTTCGGCGCCTACGTCGGCTGGATGGTCGGCGAGCACAGCGGCTCGTGGGTGCTGGCGGTGGCCGCCGGCTTCCTGTCGGCGGCGGTCATCGGGCTGCTGCTGCAGCTGCTGGTGTTCCGCCACATGCAAGGCCAGGACCTGCGCCAGACGCTGGTGACGATCGGCATCTCGATCGTGCTCGCCGACGTCATGCTGTGGATCTGGGGCGCCGAGATCTACACCTTCGAGCCGCCGGCCTGGATGTACGGCTCGACCACGCTGCCGCTGGTCGAGAAGTTCCCCACCTACCGCATCGCGGTGTTCGTGATGGCCGCGCTGATCGGGCTGGCGCTGTGGTGGTTCCTGGCGCGCACGCGCGTGGGCATGATGATCCGCGCCGGTGTCGACGACCGCGCGATGCTGTCCGCCTCCGGCGTCAACGTGCAGCAGGTGTTCGCCGTGACCTTCGCCATCGGCGCCGGCCTGGCGGGGCTGGCCGGCGTGGTCGGCGGCAGCGCGCTGTCGGTGTCGCCGGGCGAGGACACGCGCTACCTGCTGGCATCGCTGGTCGTGGTCATCGTCGGCGGCATGGGCAGCGTCGGCGGCGCCGCCATCGGCGCGCTGCTCATCGGCCTGGCCGAGCAGTTCGGCCTGGCCTACGCGCCCACCTACAGCGTCGTCTTCACCTTCGTCATCATGGTGCTGGTGCTGGCCTTCAGGCCGCGCGGGCTGATGGGCAAGGCGGCATGAACGTGCGCAGCCTGTCCATGCCGCCTTGCCGTGGGGCACACGGCGCCCCTCCCTGTCGTCGCCCGAGCGGGGGCTTCCAGCCAGGCTTTGGCCCGGGCCGCCGCGCCGCCCTCTGGGGCCCGCACGTGGGGAGCCTGCGATGAGCGCCGCGCAATGGCGCCGCGCGATGAACACGCGGGGCGACGCCGCGCGCCCGGCGCCGCCCTTGCGCGCCGTGTCGGCGCCCGCCGCCGCGCCGCCGGCGCACGGCGACCTGCCGCTGTGGATGCAGCGCCTGTGGCGCCGGCTGTCGCTGCGGCATGTGCTGGTCGCGCTGTTCGTGCTGGCCTATCCGGCCGTCGCCTCGCCCTTCTTCACCTACCAGATCGGCGCGCAGTCGCTGGCGCTGGGGCTGGTGGCGCTGTCGCTGACCTTCCTGGGCGGCTACGGCGGCATGGTCTCGCTGGCGCAGATGACCATCGCCGGCATGGCCGGCTACATGGTGGCGATCTTCGGCAGCTCCAGCGCCACCACCATCAGCCTGGGCTGGCCCTGGGGCCTGGCCGTGGTCGCGGCGTTGCTGGTGGCCACCGTGTTCGCCACGCTGGTGGGCTGGCTGTCGGTGCGCACCGAGGGCATCTACACGATCATGATCACGCTGGCCATCGGCGTGGCCACCTTCTACCTGACGCAGCAGAACTACTCGCTGTTCAACGGCTTCCAGGGCTTCAGCAAGGTGTTCGCGCCCACCGTGCTGGGCGTGGATTTCCGCGAGCCGTTGCCCTTCTACTGCCTGGTGCTGGCCTGCGCGCTGCTGGGCTACGGCTTCGTCAAGTGGCTGGCGCGCGCGCCCTTCGGCGTGGCACTGCAGGGCATCCGCGACAACCCGCGGCGCATGGAATCGCTGGGCTTCCACGTCACCGCGCACCGCGTCGCCGCCTATGCGCTGGCCGGCTTCATGGCCGCGGTGGGCGGCGTGCTGCTGGTCTGGTACAACAACCGCATCTCCCCGGGGTCGATCAACACCGGCGCGATGATCAACATCCTGATCATCGCCGTGCTCGGCGGCATGCGCCACCCGATCGGCCCCTTCGTCGGCGCCATCGCCTTCGTGCTGCTGCAGAACTTCGCCATCGACCTGGTCGACCGCGAGCGCTTCAACCTCGTCATCGGCGGCGTCTTCCTCGCCATCGTGCTGTTTTCCCCCGACGGCCTGCTCGGGCTGTGGGCGGCGCTGCGCGCCCGCCTCGGCCCGCGTTCCGGCCACTTTTCCAACCCAAGGAGACAGAAGTGAAAGTGACCAAACGAGTGTGGGTGCGTTCGATCCTGGGCGCGGCGGCCGCCGCCGCGCTGGCCGGCCCGGCCTGGGCGCAGGACACGATGAAGATCGGCCTGCTGGCCACGCTGGAAGGCCCGTTCGCGGCGCCGGGACAGGACGGCATGCGCGGCGCCGACCTGGCGCTGAAGCAGAAGAACGGCATGGCCGGCGGCAAGAAGATCGAATTCGTCAAGGTCTCGTCCGACGCCACGCCGGACAAGGCGGTGGCGGCCACGCGCAAGGCGGTGGAGCAGGACAAGGTGCAGATCATGATCGGCCCGCTGTCCGGCGACGAGGGCGTGGCGGTGAAGAACTACGCCAAGACGCAACCCAACATCACCTTCGTCAACGGCTCGTCGGGCGCGCAGGCCACCACCTTGGTCGACCCGGCGCCCAACTTCTACCGCTTCAACACCGAAGGCGCGCAGTGGATGGTCGGCCTGGGCGAGCATGCGCTCGGCAAGGGCTACAAGAAGATGTTCCTGATCTCCGAGGACTACGGCTTCCCGTACAGCCAGGTGCAGGGCTTCATGGCCAGCTACTGCGCCAAGGGCGGCAAGGTGGTCGACAAGGCCTGGGTGCCGCTGGGCACCAAGGACTACGCTTCGGTGATCGCCAAGATCCCCAAGGACGTGGACGCGCTGCTGGTGGTGCTGGGCGGCTCCGACGCGGTGAACTTCCTGACGCAGTACGAGCAGGCCGGCGGCACCAAGCCGATGGTCGGCGGCTCCATCACCGTGGACCAGACGGTGCTCAACTACAAGGGCAAGCGCCGCGAGTCGCTGCTGGGCACGGCGTCGGCCGGGCCGATGGCCGATTCGATCGACACCCCCGAGTGGAAGAAGTTCGTCGCCGACTACAAGGCCAACTTCAAGGACGGCTTCCCCAGCCCGTCGCTGTTCGCCTATCTGTACTACATCAACACCAAGGCCGCGCTGGATGCGCTGGACGTGGTCAAGGGCGACCTGTCCAACGGCCAGAAGGCCTACCGCGACGCGCTGCAGAAGACCAACTTCAAGGGCCCCGCCGGCGACGTGAAGATCGACGCCAACCGCAACGGCGTCGGCACCACCTACATCACCGAAGTGACGAAGGCGCCGGACGGCAGCTTCTACAACAAGGTGGTCAAGTCGGTGCCGGACGTGACCGAGACGCTGGGTCTGTCCGAGGCCGAGTTCAAGAAGATGGGCCTGGGCTCGCGCGACGTGCCCAACTGCCCCTGAGCGACGCAGGCGCGCACCGATGGCCTCGATCACCACGCTGCGGCCGCGCGCGGCCGGCGGCTCTGCCCCCGGCGCGGCGCGCGCGCCGGCCGGGCAGCTGCTGTCCGGCGATGCGCTGATCCTGCGCGGGGTGTCGCGCGTCTTCGGTGCGCTGCGCGCGGTCGACGACGTGTCGCTGGCGGTGGCGGCGGGCCAGAAGTACGCGATCCTGGGCAGCAACGGCGCGGGCAAGACCACGCTGTTCAACGCCATCACCGGCGACTTCCCGCCCAGCGCCGGCAGCATCCACTTCTTCGGCGAGGACATCACCGAGCTGCCGCCGCACGAACGCATCCGCAAGGGGCTGCGGCGCACCTACCAGTCGTCGCTGCTGTTCCGCGAGCTGACGGTGCGCGACAACCTGTTCCTGGCGGTGCGCGGCGTGTCCAGCGGCCGCTTCGCGCTGCGCCGCGCGCACGCCGGCCACCCCAGCAGCGTGGCCACGCAGGACCTGCTGGAGCGCGCGCGCCTGGCGCATCTGGCCGACGAGAAGGTGGCCAACCTGGCGCACGGCCAGCAGCGCCAGCTGGAGATCGGCATGGCGCTGGCCGGCGCGCCGCGGCTGATCCTCTTCGACGAGCCGGCCGCCGGCCTGTCGCCGGCCGAGCGGCGCGAGCTGGTGGCGCTGCTGCGCTCGCTGCCCGCGCACATGAGCTTCGTGCTCATCGAGCACGACCTGGACATCGCGCTCAGCGTCACCGAACGCGTGACCGTGATGCACAACGGGCGCGTGCTGAAGACCGGCACGCCGGGCGAGATCGAGAACGACGCCCAGGTGCAGGCCATCTACATGGGGAGCAAGCACTGATGGCGTTCTGGTCGCGCAAGAGCGACACACCGGCCAAGGGGCCGGTGCTGGTCGTCGAAGGCCTGGACGTCTACTACGGCCGTGCGCATGCGCTGCAGGGCGTGAGCCTGACGCTGGAGCACGGCGTGCTCGGCATCGTCGGGCGCAACGGCATGGGCAAGACCACGCTGTGCAACGCCCTCACCGGCCTGGTGCCGGCCACCGGCAGCGTGCGCCTGCTGGGCGAAGAGCTGCTGGGCCGGGCCCCGAACGAGATCACCAGGCGCGGCATCGCCTACGTGCCGCAGGGACGGCGGGTGTGGCCGTCGCTGACGGTGGACGAGACGCTGCGCCTGGTGGCGCCGCACAAGCGCGACGTGGAGCGCGTGTACACCATGTTCCCGCGGCTGGCCGAGCGCAAGAGCAACGGCGGTGCGCAGCTGTCCGGCGGCGAGCAGCAGATGCTGGCCATCGGCCGCGCGCTGCTGCTGCAGCCCAAGCTGCTGGTCATGGACGAGCCCACCGAGGGCCTGGCGCCGGTCATCGTCGAGCAGGTGGCGCAGGCGCTGCGGGACCTGGCGGCCGAAGGCGAGATCGCGGTGCTGCTGATCGAGCAGAACCTGGGCGTGGCCATCGAGGTGGCCGACCGCATCGGCGTGATGGTCAACGGCCGCATCGCGCAGCTGCTGCCGGCCGCCGAGCTGGCCGCCGACCGCGAGCTGCAGGAGCGGCTGCTGGGCGTGCGCTCCGGCGGCCACGACGACGAGCCGGAGCCCGAGCTGCCGCCCGCGCCGCCGCAAGACGCGCCGACGCAGGTGCTGACGGTGCGCCGCGCCCATGGCGACGGCGCGCCGAGCCTGGACGACCTGGCGCCGCGCACGGTGCGCGGCTTCAACCGCTGGAACGCGGCCGACACCGGCGCGCCGGTCACCGACCTCCCGCGCGATCCGGCCCCTTCGCCCGCCGCGCGGGACACGCATGCGGCGAGCACGGCGCCGGCCCGGGGCAGCGTGGTCGAGTTCCCCGTGGCCGCCAGCGCCGGCCGCGCCGCCTACGTGGCCGGCACCTTCGACACCAAGGGCCGCGAGCTCTTCTTCCTGCGCCAGTGCCTGGAACGGCTGGGGCTGCGCGTGGTCACCGTCGACCTGTCCACCTCGGGTAAGCCGTCGCCGGCCAGCGTGCACCCGCGGGAAGTGGCGCGCCACCACCACCAAGGCGAAGCGGCGGTGTTCAGCGGCGACCGCGGCGGCGCCGTCAGCGCCATGGCGCTGGCCTTCGAGAACTTCATCCGCACGCGGCGCGACCTGGGCGGCATCATCTCCGCCGGCGGCTCCGGCGGCACCACGCTGGCCACGACCGCCATGCGCGCGCTGCCCATCGGCGTGCCCAAGGTCATGGTCTCGACCATGGCCAGCGGTGACACCCGCCCCTACGTCGGCCCCAGCGACATCTGCATGATGTATTCGGTGACCGACGTGCAGGGCATCAACCGCATCAGCGAGAAGGTGCTGGCCAATGCCGCGCATGCGCTGGCCGGCATGATCGCGCACCCGCCGCCCAGCGAAAGCGTCGCCAAGCCGGCGCTGGGCCTGACGATGTTCGGCGTCACCACGCCCTGCGTGCAGGCCGTCACCAAGCTGCTGGCCGACGACTACGACTGCCTGGTCTTCCATGCCACCGGCGTGGGCGGCCAGAGCATGGAAAAGCTCGCCGACTCGGGCCTGCTGGCCGGCGTGATCGACGTCTCCACCACCGAGATCGCCGACGAGATCGCCGGCGGCACGCTGTCGGCCGGGCCGACGCGGCTGGACGTCTTCGCGCGCCACGCGGTGCCCTACGTCGGCTCCTGCGGCGCGCTGGACATGGCCAACTTCGGCGCCTGGGACACCGTGCCCGAGC
Source organism: Rubrivivax sp. (assembly GCA_019635285.1). Classification (GTDB taxonomy): domain Bacteria; phylum Pseudomonadota; class Gammaproteobacteria; order Burkholderiales; family Burkholderiaceae_C; genus Rubrivivax. Next base: position 39,368 of record JAHBZS010000044.1, read on the forward strand.
GCTTCAAGGGCCGGCGGCTGTACCGCCACAACCCCAACGTCACGCTGATGCGCACCACGGTCGACGAGAACCGCGCCATCGGCGAATTCATCGCGCGCAAGCTCAACGCCATGCTCGGGCCGGTGCGCTTTCTCATCCCCGAAGGCGGCGTGTCCGCCATCGACCAGCCGGGCCAGCCCTTCCACGACGCGGAAGCCGACCGCGTGCTCTTCGACACCATCGCGCAGGGTTTCCGCGCCGGCCCCCAGCGCAAGCTGCAGCGGCTGCCGCTGCACCTCAACGACGAAGCCTTCGCCGAGGCGCTGGTGGCCGCCTGGCGCGAGATCGCCACCCCACCCGCCAGCGCGCGCCGCGCCTGAGGAACCCCACCATGCCCCGCATCGCCCGCGCCACCTTGCTCGAACGCTTCCGCGCCAAGATCGCCGCCGGCAAGCCGCTGATCGGCGGCGGCGCCGGCACCGGCCTGTCCGCCAAGTGCGAAGAAGCCGGCGGCATCGACCTGATCGTCATCTACAACTCCGGCCGCTATCGCATGGCCGGCCGCGGCTCGCTGGCCGGCCTGCTGCCGTTTGGCAACGCCAATGAGATCGTCAGGGAGATGGCGCGGGAAGTCGTTACGGTGGTCAAGCATACTCCGGTGCTGGCTGGCGTGTGCGCGGTCGATCCGTTCCTGCTGCGCGATCAGTTCCTAGAGGAACTGCGGCAGTTGGGCTATGTCGGCATTCAGAACTTTCCCACGGTGGGGCTGATCGACGGCAACTTCCGCGCCAACTTGGAAGAGACTGGCATGGGCTATGGTCTGGAGGTGGATTGCGTGGCGGCCGCGCACGACCTGGATCTGCTGACAACACCTTACGTTTTCGATGAAGGGCAGGCGGTGGCGATGACCGAGGCGGGCGCTGACATATTGGTGGCCCATATGGGCTTGACCACCGGCGGAGCGATCGGCGCTGAATCCGCGCTGAAATTGGAGGATTGCGTGCAGCGTGTCAATGCCATCGCCGCCGCTGGGCGGTCGATCCGGTCTGATGTGATTATTTTGTGTCATGGTGGGCCCATTGCCATGCCAGAGGATGCCCAGTTCATGTTGGATCGGTGTGATATCCATGGCTTCTACGGAGCCAGTTCGATGGAGCGGCTACCAACCGAAGTGGCTATCAAGGGTCAGGTAGCTGATTTCGTGAAGCTGAAACTCTCATAGTCGGATTGGCACCATGACATCTCGAATCTTCCTTTTGCTTACTTCGGTCACCTTATTGATGCTGCCTGCTGGCACACGCGCAGAAGCGCAAGAAGCTGCCAAGCAAAGCCCCGCCAAAGTGTCCTTTGTCGGCTCGATTATCGATGCCGATACCCATCAGCCGATTGCCGCAAGAGTATACATTCAAGATTCTCACGGAAACTGGCTATTCGTGCGTTCGGCAACCGATCTGGGATCGGCTTGGCCCTATTCAGAGGAGTGGGTGCCGATGCCGCAGTCTGTGGAAAGGCATACAACGGTATCAGCTCACCCGTTTACGATCAGCCTGCCGCCTGGGGAGTACC
>JAHBZS010000045.1 GCA_019635285.1 Rubrivivax sp.
CATGGAAGAGGGCCTGCGCTTCGCCATCCGCGAGGGCGGCAGAACCGTCGGCGCCGGCGTCGTGGCCAAGATCATCGAATAAGGCGGACCATCATGCAGAAGCAGAAGATCCGCATTCGCCTCAAGGCCTTCGATTACAAGCTGATCGACCAGTCGGCGCTGGAGATCGTCGAGACCGCCAAGCGCACCGGTGCCATCGTCAAGGGCCCGGTGCCCCTGCCGACGCGCATGCAGCGTTTCGACATCCTGCGCTCGCCGCACGTCAACAAGACTAGCCGCGACCAGTTCGAGATCCGCACGCACCAGCGCCTGATGGACATCGTCGACCCGACCGACAAGACCGTCGACGCGCTGATGAAGCTGGACCTGCCGGCCGGCGTGGACGTGGAGATCAAGCTGCAGTAAGGCAGCGCCAGTTGCCGCATTTGCGGCAACTGCTATAATTTTCGGCTTTCCTCGTTGCGGCCCTGCGCCGCGGTGAGGAAAGCCAATCAGCCCGGCCAATCGATGTCGGGTTCGTCAACAAAGGCTCCGCACGTCTGCGTGCATGGGGCTGGAGAAACACCATGAGTCTGAGCCATCGTCTCGGATTGCTGGGTCGCAAGGTGGGCATGATGCGCATCTTCACGGACGACGGCGATGCCGTGCCCGTGACCGTGCTGGACGTGTCCGACAATCGCGTCACCCAGGTCAAGACCGACGCCGTTGACGGCTACAGCGCCATCCAGGTGGCTTTCGGTTCGCGCAAGGCGTCCCGTGTCACCAAGCCCGAGGCCGGCCACCTGGCCAAGGCGGGCGTGATGGCCGGCGAGGTGCTGCGCGAGTTCCGCGTCACCCCCGAAGTCGCTGCCGAATACAAGCCGGGCGCCACGCTGCCCGTGGGCCTGTTCGCCGTCGGCCAGACGGTCGACGTGCAGGGCACCTCGATCGGCAAGGGCTTCACCGGCACCATCAAGCGCCACAACTTCGGCTCGCAACGCGCGTCGCACGGCAACAGCCGTTCGCACAACGTGCCGGGTTCGATCTCGATGGCGCAGGATCCGGGCCGCGTGTTCCCGGGCAAGAAGATGTCGGGCCACAAGGGCGACGTCACCGTCACCACGCAGAACCTCGACGTCGTGCGCATCGACGAGGCGCGCTCGCTGCTGCTGGTGCGCGGCGCGGTGCCGGGCGCGAAGAACGGCCACGTGGTCGTGCGTCCGGCGGTCAAGGCCCGCGCCGCCCAGGGCGGCGCTTCGCAGGGCACGAAGGGAGCCAACTGATGCAACTCGAGCTCCTCAACGACCAAGGCCAGTCCACCGCCAAGGTGGATGCGCCGGACACGGTGTTCGCGCGTGACTACAACGAAGCGCTGGTGCATCAGGTGGTGGTGGCCTATCAGGCCAACGCCCGCCAGGGCACGCGTGCGCAGATGACCCGCGCCGAAGTCAAGCACTCGACGAAGAAGCCGTTCCGCCAGAAGGGCACCGGCCGCGCTCGCGCGGGCATGACGTCCTCGCCGATCTGGCGTGGAGGTGGTCGCACCTTCCCGAACAAGCCGGACGAGAACTTCAGCCACAAGGTCAACAAGAAGATGTACCGGGCCGGCATGGCCTCGATCCTGTCGCAACTGGCGCGTGACGGCCGTCTGGCGGTGGTCGACAGCATCGCGGTCGACGCGCCGAAGACCAAGCTGCTGGCGCAGAAGTTCAAGGCGATGGGCCTGGAGTCGGTGATGGTCATCTCCGACCAGGTGGACGAGAACCTGGCGCTGGCGTCGCGCAACCTGGCCAATGTGCTGGTCGTCGAGCCGCGCTACGCCGACCCGCTGTCGCTCGTGTTCTACAAGAAGGTGCTGGTCACCAAGGGCGCGATCGAGCAGCTCAAGGAGATGTACGCATGAGCACCGCCAAGAACGTGAAGAAGCCCGACGAAGGCCGTCTGGCGCAGGTGCTCGTGGCGCCGATCATCTCCGAGAAGGCCACGCGCATCGCCGAGAAGCAGAACCAGGTGCTGTTCAAGGTGCTGCGCAACGCCACCAAGCCCGAGATCAAGGCTGCCGTGGAACTGATGTTCAAGGTGGAAGTGGCGTCGGTGCAGACCGTCAACCAGCTGGGCAAGACCAAGCGCTTCGGCCGCTCCATCGGCCGCCGTGACCACGTCAAGAAGGCCTATGTGTGCCTGAAGCCGGGCCAGGAGCTCAACTTCTCCGGGGAGGCCGCGTAATGGCCATCGTCAAACTCAAGCCGACTTCGCCGGGCCGCCGCGCCATGGTGAAGGTGGTGCACAAGCACCTGCACAAGGGCAAGCCCGAAGCGTCGCTGCTGGAGCCGCAGTTCCAGCACGCCGGGCGCAACAACAACGGCCACATCACCGTGCGCCACAAGGGCGGCGGCCACAAGCACCACTACCGCGTGGTCGACTTCGTGCGCAACAAGGACGGCATTCCGGCCAAGGTCGAGCGCATCGAATACGACCCCAACCGCACGGCGCACATCGCGCTGGTGTGTTATGCCGACGGCGAGCGTCGCTACATCATCGCGCCGCGTGGCATCGAGGTCGGTGCCACGATCGTCAGCGGTGCCGAGGCGCCGATCAAGGCCGGCAACACGCTGCCCATCCGCAACATTCCGGTCGGCTCGACGATCCACTGCGTCGAGATGCTGCCGGGCAAGGGCGCGCAGATCGCGCGCTCGGCGGGCACCTCGGTGACGCTGATGGCGCGCGAGGGCATCTACGCGCAGCTGCGCCTGCGCTCGGGCGAAGTGCGCAAGATCCACATCGACTGCCGCGCCACGATCGGCGAGGTCAGCAACGAAGAGCACAACCTGCGCCAGTACGGCAAGGCCGGCGCGCGCCGCTGGAAGGGCATCCGCCCGACCGTGCGCGGCGTGGCGATGAACCCGATCGACCACCCGCACGGTGGTGGCGAGGGACGCACCGGCGAGGGCCAGGCGCCGGTGTCGCCGTGGAACACGCTGACGAAGGGCTATCGCACGCGCAGCAACAAGCGTACGCAGACGATGATCGTCTCGCGTCGCAAGAAGTAAGGGCTTCAGCACCATGGCACGTTCATTGAAGAAGGGTCCGTTCGTGGACCACCACCTGCTGGCCAAGGTCGACAAGGCCGTGGCCACCAAGGACAAGAAGCCGCTGAAGACCTGGTCGCGCCGCTCGACGATCCTGCCCGAGTTCATCGGCCTGACGCTTGCCGTGCACAACGGCAAGCAGCACGTGCCGCTGTACGTGACCGACCAGATGGTCGGCCACAAGCTCGGCGAGTTTGCGGCCACGCGCACCTTCAAGGGTCACCCGGCCGACAAGAAGGCCAAGAAGTAAGGGATGACGACGATGGAAACCAAAGCAAGCGTTCGCGGCGTGCGCCTGTCGGCCGACAAGGGTCGGCTGGTGGCGGACATGGTGCGCGGCAAGAAGGTCGACCAGGCGCTGAACATCCTGAGCTTCACGCCCAAGAAGGCGGCCGGCATCATCCGCAAGGCGCTGGCGTCGGCCATCGCCAATGCCGAGCACAACGACGGCGCCGACATCGACGAACTGAAGGTCAAGTCGATCTACGTCGAGCAAGGGGCCACGCTGACGCGTTCGTCGGCGCGCGCCAAGGGCCGCGGCAACCGCATCAGCAAGCCCACCTGTCACATCTACGTGACCGTCGGCAACTAAGCCAGGGGCAAGGAGAAACATGGGACAGAAGATCCACCCGACCGGCTTCCGGCTGCCCGTCACGCGTGCCTGGGCGTCGCGCTGGTTCGCCAACAAGCGCAACTTCAGCAACATGCTGGCCGAAGACCTGCATGTGCGCGACTTCCTGAAGGCGCGCCTGAAGAGCGCGGCGGTGTCGCGCATCCTGATCGAGCGCCCGGCGAAAAACGCCCGCATCACCATCTACTCGGCGCGTCCGGGCGTGGTCATCGGCAAGAAGGGCGAGGACATCGAGAACCTGAAGGCCGAACTGGCGCGCCGCCTGGGCGTGCCGGTGGCGGTGAACATCGAAGAGGTGCGCAAGCCCGAGATCGATGCCCAGCTGATCGCCGACTCGATCACCCAGCAGCTCGAGAAGCGCATCATGTTCCGCCGCGCGATGAAGCGCGCGATGCAGAACGCCATGCGCCTGGGCGCGCAGGGCATCAAGATCATGTCCTCGGGCCGTCTGAACGGCATCGAAATCGCGCGCTGCGAGTGGTATCGCGAAGGCCGTGTGCCGCTGCACACGCTGAAGGCCGACATCGACTACGGCTTCTCCGAGGCCAAGACCACCTACGGCGTCATCGGCGTCAAGGTGTGGGTCTACCGCGGGGACCGTCTGGCGCACGGCGAGGCGCCGGGCGCCAAGGTCGAGGCCGGCGAGGAAGACCGCCGTCCGCGTCGCGGTCCGCGTCCCGGTGGCCCGGGAGCGCCTGGCGGCCCTGGCCGCGGCCGCCCGGGTGGCCCGGGGGGGGATCGCGCGCCGCGCGCCGCGGCCGACAAGCCCGCCGAAGGCGGCGATGCGGCCAAAGCGCCGGCCGTCAAGCGCGTGCGCAAGGTGGCCGGCCCGGCCGCTGCCGGCGCACCCGCCGAGAGCAAAGGGGAATAACAGATGCTGCAACCAGCACGTCGCAAGTTCCGCAAGGAGCAGAAGGGCCGCAACACCGGCGTCGCCACGCGTGGCGCCAAGGTGTCGTTCGGCGAATTCGGCCTGAAGGCCACCGAGCGCGGCCGCCTGACGGCACGCCAGATCGAAGCGGCGCGCCGAGCCATCTCGCGCCACATCAAGCGCGGTGGGCGCATCTTCATCCGCATCTTCCCGGACAAGCCGATCTCGCAGAAGCCGGCCGAAGTGCGCATGGGCAACGGCAAGGGCAACCCGGAGTACTACGTGGCCGAGATCCAGCCCGGCAAGGTGCTCTACGAAATCAACGGTGTGCCCGAGACGCTGGCGCGCGAGGCCTTCCTGCTGGCCTCTGCCAAGCTGCCGCTGCGCTGCACCTTCGTCGCGCGCCAGATCGGCGCCTGAGGCACGGAGAACCTTCATGAAGACCAGTGAATTGCGCGCCAAGGACGTGGCCGCCCTCGAGAAGGAAGTCGCCGACCTGCTGCGCGCCCACTTCGGCCTGCGCATGCAGAAGGCGACCCAGGCGCTGAGCAACCATTCGTCGCTGCGCAAGACGCGCCGCGACGTGGCGCGCGCCAAGACCATCCTCAACGAGAAGAAGAAGGGGGCGGCGAAATGAGCCAGACCCAGGACACCGCGCCCGTCAAGAACACCCGCACGCTCGTCGGCAAGGTGGTCAGCGACAAGCGTGCCAAGACCGTCACCGTGCTGGTCGAGCGCCGCGTGACGCACGAGCTCTACGGCAAGATCGTCGCGCGCTCGAGCAAGTACCACGCCCACGACGAAAAGGGCGAGTTCAAGCTCGGCGACGTCGTCGAGATCGCCGAAAGCCGTCCGATTTCCAAGACCAAGAGCTGGGTGGTCACGCGCCTGGTGAAGAAGGCCGGACTGGCCTGATTCCTTCTGGCGTCGCGGGGCCATCGGGCCGGCGCGACACCTGCGGGCCGCAACGCTGGGATACTGGTGTTCGGCCCTTTGTCATTCCACAGGAGCAAACGATGCTGAAAGTCGGAGACAAGCTGCCCGCGGGCAGCCTTCAGGAGTTCATCGAGGTCGAAGGCAATGGCTGCTCCATCGGGCCGAACACCTTCGACATCGGCAAGGCCACGGCCGGCAAGACCATCGCGGTCTTCGCGCTGCCCGGGGCCTATACGCCCACCTGCTCGGCCAAGCACGTGCCGGGCTACGTCGAGAAGGCCGCGGAACTGAAGGCCGCTGGCGTCGATGAGATCTGGTGCGTGTCGGTGAACGACGCCTTCGTGATGGGCGCCTGGGGCCGCGACCAGAAGACGGCCGGCAAGGTGCGCATGATGGCCGACGGCAGTGCCGACTTCGCCAAGGCGACCGGCCTGACGCTGGACCTGACGTCGCGCGGCATGGGCCTGCGCTCGAACCGCTATTCGATGCTGGTCGTCGACGGCGTGGTCAAGTCGCTCAACGTCGAAGGCCCCGGCAAGTTCGAGGTCAGCGACGCGGCCACGCTGCTGGCCCAGGCCAAGGCCCAGAAGGCCTGATCCCACGGCCCTTTGACAGAAGGGCCGGTTTCAGTTCATAATCGCAGGCTTTCCCGGCGCCAGAGCTCCTTTGGCGCCGGACTCGCCCAGACACGGGCCCAAGACTGACCGATCGCTGCCTTCGGGTGGCGAACGGGAGAAGTTGGGGACACAGCAATGATCCAAATGCAATCGCGGCTCGACGTCGCGGACAACACTGGCGCGAAGTCCGTCATGTGCATCAAGGTGCTCGGCGGCTCCAAGCGGCGCTACGCGGGCATCGGCGATGTCATCAAGGTCAGCATCAAGGAAGCTGCGCCGCGCGGCCGCGTGAAGAAGGGCGAGATCTACAGCGCCGTGGTGGTGCGCACCGCCAAGGGCGTGCGCCGCCAGGACGGCTCGCTGATCAAGTTCGACGGCAACGCCGCGGTGTTGCTGAATGCCAAGCTCGAGCCGATCGGCACGCGCATCTTCGGCCCGGTGACGCGCGAGCTGCGCACCGAGCGCTTCATGAAGATCGTGTCGCTGGCGCCGGAAGTGCTCTGAGGACACACCCAGCATGAACAAGATTCGCAAGGGCGACCAGGTCATCGTGTTGACCGGTCGCGACAAGGGCAAGCGCGGCACCGTGTCGCGCCGCGTCGACGAGCAGTACGTGCTGGTCGAGGGCGTGAACATCGTCAAGAAGCACGTCAAGCCGAACCCGATGAAGGGCACCACCGGCGGCGTGGTCGACAAGACGATGCCCATCCACCAGTCGAACGTGGCAATCTACAACACCGCCACGTCCAAGGCCGACCGCGTGGGCATCAAGCTGCTGGACAACGGCGACAAGGTGCGCGTCTACAAGTCCAGCGGCGAACAGATCAAGGCCTGAGGAATCGATCATGGCGCAACAACAGACTGCACGCCTGCAGACCTACTACCGCGAAAAGATCGTGCCCGACCTGATGGCCAAGTTCGGCTTCAAGTCGGTGATGCAGGTGCCGCGGCTCGAGAAGATCACGCTGAACATGGGGGTCAGCGAAGCCGTGGCCGACAAGAAGGTCATGGACCACGCCGTCGGCGACCTGACCAAGATCTCCGGCCAGAAGCCCGTGGTCACCAAGTCGAAGAAGGCCATCGCCGGCTTCAAGATCCGCGACAACGTGCCCATCGGCTGCATGGTCACGCTGCGCGGCGTGCGCATGTACGAGTTCCTGGACCGCTTCGTGACCATCGCGCTGCCGCGCGTGCGCGACTTCCGCGGCATCTCGGGCCGTGCGTTCGACGGCCGTGGCAACTACAACATCGGGGTCAAGGAACAGATCATCTTCCCCGAGATCGACTACGACAAGATCGACGCGCTGCGCGGGCTGAACATCAGCATCACGACCAGCGCGCAGACCGACGACGAGTGCAAGGCGCTGCTCACGGCCTTCCGCTTCCCGTTCAAGAACTGAGGTGCCTCGTGGCGAAACAGTCCCATATCCAGCGTCAGGACAAGCGTGAGAAGCTCGTTGCCAAGTACGCGAAGAAGTATGCTGAGTTGAAGGCCACGGCCAACGACGCCAAGCGCAGCGACGAAGAGCGCTACGCCGCGCGCCTGGAGCTGCAGAAGCTGCCGCGCAACGCCTACCCGACGCGCTTGCGCAACCGCTGCGAACTGACCGGCCGCTCGCGCGGCACCTTCCGCATGTTCGGCCTGGGCCGCAGCAAGATCCGTGACCTCGCCTTCAAGGGCGACATCCCCGGCGTCGTCAAGGCCAGCTGGTAAGAGCACCGCGTCCGGCAAGGCCAGGCACGAGCAGGAGAGTTTTTATGAGCATGAGTGATCCGATCGCCGATATGCTGACCCGCATCCGCAACGCCCAGGGCGTGGACAAGGCGGTGGTGGCGATGCCCTCGTCGAAAATCAAGGTGTCCATCGCCCAGGTCCTGAAGGACGAGGGCTACATCGAGGATTTCTCGGTGCGCACCGAAGGTGGCAAGGCCCAGCTCGAGATTGCGCTGAAGTACTACGCCGGGCGTCCGGTGATCGAGCGCATCGAACGCGTCAGCCGCCCCGGCCTGCGCGTGTACCGCGGCCGCGAGGCGATCCCGTCGGTGATGAACGGCCTGGGTGTGGCCATCGTCACCACGCCCAAGGGCGTGATGACCGACCGCAAGGCGCGCCAGAGCGGCGTCGGTGGCGAAGTGCTCTGCTACGTCGCCTGAGGAAGGAGAACGAGCCATGTCTCGCGTAGGAAAGATGCCGGTCACCGTCCCGCAGGGCGTGGACGTGTCGATCACGGCGGATCAGATTTCGGTCAAGGGCAGCAACGGCACGCTGGTGCGCGGCATGAGCACGCTGGTGCATGTCAAGAAGGACGGCGCGACGCTGTCCTTCGAGCCGGCCAACGACGGTGCCGAGGCCAATGCCATGAGCGGCACGATGCGCGCGCTGGTCAACAACATGGTCAACGGCGTCACCAAGGGCTTCGAGAAGAAGCTGACGCTGGTGGGCGTGGGCTTCCGTGCGCAGGCGCAGGGCCAGAAGCTGAACCTGCAGGTGGGCTTCTCGCACCCGGTGGTCAAGGAGATGCCGGCCGGCGTCAAGGTGGAAACGCCGACGCAGACCGAGATCCTCATCAAGGGCGCCGATCGCCAGTCCGTCGGCCAGGTGGCCGCGGAGGTGCGCGCGATCCGTCCGCCCGAGCCCTACAAGGGCAAGGGCATCCGCTACGCCGATGAGCGCGTCGCCCTGAAAGAAACGAAGAAGAAGTAAGGAGCGACACCATGTTGAACAAGAAGGAACAGCGTCTTCGCCGCTCGCGCCAGACCCGCGCGCGCATCGCGAAGCAGGTCGTGGCCCGGCTGACGGTGTACCGCTCCAACCTGCACGTCTACGCCAGCGTCATCTCCGACGATGGCAGCCGCGTGCTGGCCAGTGCCTCCACCGCCGAGAAGGCGGTGCGCGAGCAGCTCGGTGGCGACGGCAAGGGTGGCAATACCGCGGCCGCGGCGATCGTCGGCAAGCGCATCGCCGAGAAGGCCAAGGCGGCGGGCATCGACAAGGTGGCGTTCGACCGCGCGGGCTTTGCGTTCCATGGCCGCGTCAAGGCGCTGGCCGAGGCGGCGCGCGAAGCCGGCCTGCAGTTCTAAGCGCAGCAGCGAAGGATTCGAGAGATGGCAAAGTTTCAACCCCGCGCGCAGACCGAAGGCAACGACGACGGCCTGAAGGAAAAGATGATCGCGGTGAACCGCGTGACCAAGGTGGTCAAGGGCGGCCGCACGCTGAGCTTCGCGGCGCTGACCGTGGTCGGTGATGGCGATGGCCGCGTCGGCATGGGCAAGGGCAAGGCCAAGGAAGTGCCGGTGTCGGTGCAGAAGGCCATGGAAGACGCGCGCCGCAACCTGGTGAAGGTGGCGCTGAAGAACGGCACCGTGCACCACAACATGCGCGGCCAGCACGGCGCGGCCAAGGTGCTGATCGCGCCGGCGCCGGCCGGCACCGGCATCATCGCCGGCGGCCCGATGCGCGCGGTGTTCGAAGTCATGGGCGTCACCGACGTCGTGGCCAAGAATCTCGGCTCGACCAATCCGTACAACATGGTGCGCGCCACGCTGCATGCACTGAAGAACTCGACCACGCCGGGCGAGGTCGCGGCCAAGCGCGGCAAGTCGGTCGAAGAGCTCTTCAACTGAAGCGCGCCAGGAGAAGACGATGACTGACAAGAAGTCGGTGACGGTGAAGCTGGTCAGAAGCCCGATCGGCACCAAGCAGTCGCACCGCGACACGGTGCGCGGCCTGGGCCTGCGCAAGCTGAACAGCGAATCGGTGCTCGAAGACACGCCCGCCGTGCGCGGCATGATCAACAAGATCGCCTACCTCGTGAAGGTGCTCTGAACATGGAACTCAACACGATCAAACCCGCAGCCGGCGCCAAGCGCGCGCGGCGCCGTGTCGGCCGTGGCATCGGCTCCGGCCTGGGCAAGACGGCGGGCCGTGGCCACAAGGGCCAGAAGTCGCGTGCCGGCGGTTTCCACAAGGTGGGCTTCGAAGGCGGCCAGATGCCGCTGCAGCGTCGCCTGCCCAAGCGCGGCTTCAAGTCGCTGACGGCCGCCTACAACGCCGAGATCACGCTGGCCGAATTGCAGCGCCTGGGCGCGGACGAGGTCGACGTGCTGGCGCTGAAGCAGGCTGGCCTGGTGGATGACCGCGCCAAGACGGTCAAGGTCATCAAGTCGGGCGAGCTGAGCAAGAAGGTCGTGCTCAAGGGCATCGGCGCGACCGCCGGCGCCAAGGCCGCGATCGAGGCCGCCGGCGGCTCGGTGGGCTGAACGCGCAGCGCATAACCCTCAACTGACACGTGGCAACTTCGGCAAACCAGCTGGCCAAGAGCGGCAAGTTCGGCGACCTGCGTCGCCGGCTCGTCTTTCTGCTGCTCGCGCTGGTGGTCTACCGGCTGGGCGCGCACATCCCCGTGCCCGGCATCGACCCGGCGCAGCTGCAGCAGCTGTTCAAGAGCCAGTCGGGCGGCATCCTGAACTTGTTCAACATGTTCTCGGGCGGTGCGCTGTCGCGCTTCACCGTGTTCGCGTTGGGCATCATGCCGTACATCTCGGCGTCGATCATCATGCAGTTGATGACCTACGTCGTGCCGTCGCTGGAGGCCATCAAGAAGGAAGGCGAAGCGGGGCGGCGCAAGATCACGCAGTACACGCGCTACGGCACCCTGGTGCTGGCGCTGTTCCAGTCGCTGGGCATCGCCATGGCGCTGGAAGGCTCTCCGGGGCTGGTCATCAGCCCGGGCTTCGGCTTCCGCATGACCGCGGTGGTCAGCCTGGTGGCGGGCACCATGTTCCTGATGTGGCTGGGTGAGCAGATCACCGAGCGCGGCCTGGGCAACGGCATCTCGATCCTGATCTTCGCCGGCATCGTGGCCGGTCTGCCGAGCGCGCTGGCCGGCCTGTTCGAACTGGTGCGCACCGGCTCGATGAGCATCATCGCCAGCCTGTTCATCATGGTCGTGGTGGTGCTGGTCACCTATCTGGTGGTCTTCGTCGAGCGCGGGCAACGCAAGATCCTGGTCAACTACGCCAAGCGCCAGGTGGGCAACAAGGTCTATGGCGGCCAGAGCTCGCACCTGCCGCTGAAGCTGAACATGTCGGGCGTGATCCCGCCGATCTTCGCCAGCTCGATCATCCTGCTTCCGGCGACGATCGTCGGCTGGTTCGCCACCGGCGAAGGCATGCGCTGGCTGAAGAACATTTCCGGGGCCCTGTCGCCGGGGCAGCCGATCTACGTGATGCTGTATGCCGCGATGATCGTGTTCTTCTGCTTCTTCTACACGGCGCTGGTCTTCAACAGCCGCGAGACCGCGGACAACCTGAAGAAGAGCGGCGCCTTCATCCCGGGCATCCGCCCGGGCGAGCAGACAGCCAAGCACATCGACCGCATCCTGTCGCGGCTGACGCTGGTGGGCGCGGTGTACATCACGCTGGTCTGCCTGCTGCCCGAGTTTCTGGTGCTGAAGTACAACGTGCCGTTCTACTTCGGCGGCACGTCGCTGCTGATCATCGTCGTGGTCACGATGGATTTCTGGGCCCAGGTGCAGAGCTACGTGATGAGCCAGCAGTACGAATCGCTGCTGAAGAAGGCCAACTTCAAGGCCAGCTGAGAGTCAACGAACGGAGCACATGGCCAAGGACGACGTCATCCAGATGCAGGGCGAGATTCTCGAGAATCTGCCCAATGCCACCTTCCGCGTGAAGCTGGAGAACGGGCATGTCGTGCTGGGGCACATCTCCGGGAAGATGCGCATGCACTACATCCGCATCCTGCCGGGTGACAAGGTGACGGTGGAATTGACCCCCTACGATCTGAGCCGCGCTCGCATCGTGTTCCGGGCCAAGTGAGTCGAGATTAGGTCAAGGAGAAGAGCATGAAAGTCGCCGCATCGGTGAAGAAGATGTGCCGCAATTGCAAGGTCATCCGCCGCAAGGGTGTGGTGCGCGTGATCTGCACCGACCCGCGCCACAAGCAGCGCCAGGGTTAATCAGAGGAACAGCAACATGGCACGTATCGCTGGCATCAACATTCCGCCGCACAAGCATGCCGAGATCGGCTTGACGGCGATCTTCGGCATTGGCCGTCCGACCGCGCAGAAGATCTGCGAGCAGGTCGGCATTCCGTACTCGAAGAAGATCAAGGACCTGAGCGACAGCGACCTCGAGAAGATCCGCGAGGAGATCGGTCGCCTGACGATCGAGGGTGACCTGCGGCGCGAGATTTCGATCAACATCAAGCGCCTGATGGACCTGGGCTGCTACCGCGGCATGCGCCATCGCCGCGGCCTGCCGCTGCGCGGCCAGCGCACGCGCACCAACGCGCGCACCCGCAAGGGCCCGCGCAAGGGCGCGGCCGCGCTGAAGAAGTAAGCCCCTAGCCGTATACAGAAAGTCAAGACATGGCCAAAGCACCTGTCAATACCGCTGCGCGCCGCGTGAGCAAGAAGGTCCGCAAGAACATCGCGGACGGCATTGCGCACGTGCACGCGTCGTTCAACAACACCATCATCACCATCACCGACCGTCAGGGCGGTGCGCTGGCATGGGCGTCCAGCGGCGGCCAGGGCTTCAAGGGCTCGCGCAAGTCGACGCCGTTTGCCGCCCAGGTGGCCGCCGAAGTGGCCGGCCGGGCCGCGCAGGAGCAGGGCATCAAGAACCTGGACGTGCGCATCAAGGGCCCGGGGCCGGGCCGCGAGTCGTCGGTGCGTGCGCTGGCGGCCCTCGGCATCCGCATCAACCTGATCTCGGACGTGACGCCGATCCCGCACAACGGCTGCCGCCCGCAGAAGCGCCGCCGCATCTGACCCGCACCACCGCGGGGCGCAGTTCGGATACAATTTAGAGCTTTTCCCGCGCGCCGTGACCTGCGGCCGCGGTTCACCGGAAGGGCCGCTCCCGCAGCGGCGCTTCGCCAAGCCCACCGTCTGAGCGACATCAAGAACACCGCCAGACTTGCGCGGCGTGCCTGCCGGCACGGCCGCGTCAGACAGAAGGACATCTCGTGGCACGTTATCTCGGACCCAAGGCCAAGCTGGCCCGCCGTGAAGGCACCGACCTCTACCTGAAAAGCGCCCGCCGCCCGATCGGCGACAAGGCCAAGTTCGAAAGCAAGCCGGGTCAGCACGGCCGCACCAGCGGCTCGCGCACCAGCGATTTCGGCCTGCAACTGCGCGAGAAGCAGAAGGTCAAGCGCATGTACGGCGTGCTCGAGCGCCAGTTCCGCCGCTACTTCGAAGAGGCCGAGCGCCGCCGCGGCAACACCGGTGCGAACCTGCTGTTCCTGCTGGAATCGCGGCTCGACAACGTGGTCTACCGCATGGGCTTCGGCTCGACCCGTGCCGAGGCGCGCCAGCTGGTGTCGCACAAGGCCATCACCGTCAACGGGCAGGTCGTGAACATCGCCTCCTACCTGGTGAAGGCGGGTGACGCGATCTCGATCCGCGAGAACGCCAAGAAGCAGTTGCGCGTGCAGGACGCGCTGAAGCTGGCGGGCAGCATCGGCATGCCCGACTGGGTGCAGGTCGACGCGACCAAGATGGAAGGCGTCTTCAAGAAGCTGCCCGATCGCGACCAGTTCGGCTCCGAGATCAACGAGTCGCTGATCGTCGAGTTGTATTCGCGCTAAACGACACGCGCGCGGGTTCGGCCCCGGTGGCCGAGCCCTTGTCAGTTGCTGCTTCGCGTGCCGGGCACGAAGCTGGCGGTACCCCAAGCCCGGCATTTGTCCATCAGCCTTATCGGTGTAACGAGCCGAGGGTATTGAGAGGAACCGAGACGCAATGCAAACCAATCTGCTGAAGCCCAACAAAGCCATCCAGGTCGAACCGCTCGGCGGCAACCGCGCCAAGGTGACGCTGGAGCCGTTCGAACGCGGCTATGGCCATACGCTGGGTAACGCACTGCGGCGCGTGCTGCTGTCGTCGATGGTCGGCCACGCGCCCACCGAAGTGACGATCGCCGGCGTGCTGCACGAGTACTCGACGATCGACGGCGTGCAGGAAGACGTGGTGCACATCATGCTCAACCTGAAGGGCGTGGTGTTCCGTCTGCACAACCGCGACGAAGTCACGCTGGTGCTGCGCAAGGAAGGCGAAGGCCCGGTCACGGCCGGCGACATCCAGACGCCCCACGACGTGGAGATCATCAACCCCGAGCACGTCATTGCCCACCTGTCGCAGGGCGGCAAGCTGGACATGCAGATCAAGGTCGAGAAGGGCCGCGGCTACGTGCCCGGCAACCTGCGCCGCTACGGCGACGAGCCGACCAAGTCGATCGGCCGCATCGTGCTCGACGCCTCGTTCTCGCCGGTCAACCGGGTGAGCTACGCGGTGGAAAACGCGCGCGTGGAGCAGCGCACCGACCTGGACAAGCTGGTCATGGAGATCCAGACCAACGGCGCCATGTCGCCCGAGGAAGCCATCCGCGCTTCGGCCAAGATCCTGGTCGAGCAGCTGGCCATCTTCGCGCAGCTCGAACCCAACGGCCAGGGCATCTTCGATGCGCCGATTTCGCGCCCGACGCCGAACTTCGACCCGATCCTGCTGCGTCCGGTGGACGAACTCGAGCTGACCGTGCGCTCGGCCAACTGCCTGAAGGCCGAGAACATCTACTACATCGGCGACCTGATCCAGCGCACCGAGACCGAGCTGCTGAAGACCCCGAACCTGGGCCGCAAGTCGCTCAACGAAATCAAGGAAGTGCTGGCTTCGCGCGGCCTGACGCTGGGCGCGCGCCTGGAGAACTGGCCGCCGCAGAACCTGGACAAGCGATAACGCTTCGCAAGACGTAGAGACGGCGCAAGCGCCGTCAAAGCGTGTGGCCCTCGCAAGCGAGGGCCGGATGTGGCAACCCCCGGTACCTGATACGGCCGGGGTTCAATAAGGAGAGATCAGCACCATGCGCCACCGCAACGGACTACGCAAACTCAACCGCACCAGCGAACATCGCCAGGCGATGCTGCGCAACATGTGCAATTCGCTGCTGCAGCACGAAGCCATCAAGACCACGCTGCCCAAGGCCAAGGAACTGCGCCGCGTGGTCGAGCCGCTGATCACGCTGGCCAAGGAGCCGACGCTGTCGAACCGCCGCCTGGCCTTCGACCGCACGCGCGACCGCGACATCGTGACCAAGCTCTTCGGCGAGCTGGGCCCGCGCTACAAGGCGCGTCCGGGCGGCTACACGCGCATCCTGAAGATGGGTTTCCGCGTCGGCGACAACGCGCCGATGGCCTTCGTCGAGCTGGTCGATCGGCCGGAGCCCAAAGAGGCTGACGCCGCCGAAACCAAGCAGGATTGACGTACAATATTCAGTTCTGGCGCGGGGTGGAGCAGTCTGGTAGCTCGTTGGGCTCATAACCCAAAGGTCGCAGGTTCAAATCCTGCCCCCGCAACCAAACACCGCAGCAGCCCGACTCTCCGCGAGCCCGGGCTGTTTTTCTTTCTAGCCAGGGGACATCGACGTGTTCATTTCCGAAGCCTTCGCACAGACCGCACCCGCCGCCTCCGGCGGCGAATCCAGCCTGCTCAGCCTGCTGCCGCTGGTGCTGATGTTCGTGGTGCTGTACTTCATCATGATCCGCCCGCAGATGAAGCGCCAGAAGGAGCACAAGGCGATGGTCGAGGCCATCGCCAAGGGCGACGAGGTGGTCATCTCCGGCGGCGTGCTCGGCCGCATCGCCAAGCTCGGCGACACCTACCTGCACGTGGAAGTGGCCAACGGCGTGGAACTGCAGGTGCAGCGCAACGCCGTGGTGCAGGTGCTGCCGAAGGGCACTTTCAAGTAGCCACGCGATCTATGCCCGCAGTGCGCCGCGCAAGGAAGCCCTCATGAACCGCTACCCGCTGTGGAAGTACGCGATCCTGGTGGTCGCGTTGCTCGTCGGGCTGATCTACACCGCGCCGAATTTCTTCGGCGAGGCGCCCGCCGTGCAGGTGTCCAGCGCCAAGGCCACGCTGAAGCTCGATGCGAGCTTCGCGCCGCGTGTGCAGCAGCTGCTTGAACAGGCCGGCCTGAAGCCCGACCTGGTGCAGTTCGACGGCAACTCGGTGAAAGCGCGGCTGGCCGATACCGACGCGCAGATCAAGGCCAAGGACGTGCTGTCCAAGGCACTCAACAGCGACCCCGCCGACCCCAGCTACATCGTCGCGCTGAACCTGCTGTCGCGCTCGCCGGCCTGGCTGACGGCCATGCATGCGCTGCCGATGTACCTGGGCCTGGACCTGCGCGGTGGCGTGCACTTCCTGATGCAGGTCGACATGAAGGCCGCGCTGACCAAGAAGATCGATTCGCTGGCCGGCGATGCCCGCACCCTGCTGCGCGACAAAAACATCCGCCATGCGGGCATCGCGCGCGAGGGCGACAGCCTGGAGTTGCGCTTCCGCGACCGGGACACGCTGGTGGCGGCGCAACGCCTGCTGACAGACCAGCTGGGGGACCTGCAGTGGACCGAGTCCGCCGACGGCACCGATTTCAGATTGCGCGGCGCGCTCAAGCCGGCGGCGGCCCGGCTGATCCAGGAACAGGCCGTCAAGCAGAACATCACCACGCTGCACAACCGCGTCAACGAACTGGGCGTGGCCGAGCCGGTGATCCAGCAGCAGGGGCTGGATCGGGTGGTCGTGCAGTTGCCCGGCGTGCAGGACACGGCCAAGGCCAAGGACATCATCGGCCGCACCGCGACGCTGGAAGTGCGCATGGTCAACGAGAGCGCCGAGGCGCGCGACGCCGAGCGCGGCGGCGGCCCGGTGCCCTTCGGCAGCGAGCGCTACCTGGAGCGCAGCGGCGCGCCGATCATCGTCTACCGGCAGGTGGTGCTGACCGGCGACAACCTGACCGATGCGCAGGCGGGCTTCGACGGCCAGAACCACGAACCGGCGGTGCACCTGACGCTGGATGCCAAGGGCGCACGCATCTTCAGGGACGTCACGCGCGACAACGTGGGCAAGCGCATGGCCATCCTGCTGTTCGAGAAGGGCAAGGGCGAGGTGGTCACCGCGCCGGTGATCCGCAGCGAGATCTCCGGCGGCCGCGTGCAGATCTCGGGCCGCATGACCACCACCGAAGCCGCCGACACCGCGCTGCTGCTGCGCGCCGGCTCGCTGGCCGCGCCGATGGAGATCATCGAGGAGCGCACCATCGGCCCGAGCCTGGGCGCGGACAACATCGACAAGGGCTTCAACAGCGTGGTCTACGGCTTTGCCGCGATCGCGCTGTTCATGTGCGTCTACTACGGCCTGTTCGGCCTGGTCTCGACGCTGGCGCTGGCCTTCAACCTGCTGCTGCTGGTGGCGGTGCTGTCGATGCTGCAGGCTACGCTGACCTTGCCGGGCATCGCCGCGATCGCGCTGGCCCTGGGCATGGCCATCGATGCCAACGTGCTGATCAACGAGCGCGTGCGCGAAGAGCTGCGCGGCGGCGCGAGCCCGCAGATGGCCATCCACAACGGCTACGACCGCGCCTTCGGCACGATCCTGGACTCGAACATCACCACGCTGATCGCCGGCGTGGCGCTGCTCGCCTTCGGCTCCGGCCCGGTGCGCGGCTTCGCCGTGGTGCACTGCCTGGGCATCCTGACTTCGATGTTCTCGGCGGTGATGTTCTCGCGCGGCCTGGTCAACCTGTGGTACGGCGGGCGCAAGCGGCTGAAGTCCCTGTCGATCGGCCAGGTCTGGCGGCCCGATGGCGCCACGTCGGCCAAGAGCGTCGCCAAGGCCTGAGCAGAGACAGCCCGGGCTGAACAGGAGATTCGATGGAGTTCTTTCGCATCCGGCGCGACATACCGTTCATGCGGCATGCGCTGGTGTTCAACATCATTTCGGTGGTGACGTTCCTGCTGGCGGTGTTCTTTCTCGTCACGCGCGGCCTGCACCTGTCGATCGAATTCACCGGCGGCACGGTGATCGAAGTCGCCTATGCGCAGCCGGCCGACGTCGGCAAGGTGCGCACGGTGGTCGAGGCCATGCAGGTCGGCGACACCCAGGTGCAGAACTTCGGCAGCTCGCGCGACGTGCTGATCCGCCTGCCGCTGCGCGAAGGCGTCAAGCAGAGCGAGCTGGTCGGCCGTGTCTTCGACGCGCTGTGCAAGGCCGAGAGCGGTGCCGTCGAAGCGCACCAGAGCGTCAGCGACAAGGGCGAAGCCATCAGCAAGCAGGTCTGCCGGGCGGCGGGTGCCGAGCCGCTGGTCCTGCAGCGCAGCGAGTTCGTCGGCCCGCAGGTCGGCAAGGAACTGGCCACCGACGGCCTGATGGCACTGGGCTTCGTCGTCGTCGGCATCATGATCTACTTGGCGATCCGCTTCGAATGGAAGTTTGCGGTGGCGGCGATCATCGCCAACCTGCACGACGTGGTCATCATCCTTGGCTTCTTCGCCTTCTTCCAGTGGGAGTTCTCGCTGGCGGTGCTGGCGGCGGTGCTGGCCGTGCTGGGCTATTCGGTGAACGAGTCGGTGGTCATCTTCGACCGTATCCGGGAGACCTTCAGGCGCTTCCGCAAGCTCGCGCCCACCGAGGCCATCGACCACGCCATCACCAGCACCATCAGCCGCACCATCATCACCCACGGCTCCACGCAGATGATGGTGCTGTCGATGTTGATCTTCGGCGGGCCGACGCTGCACTACTTCGCCCTGGCGCTTACCGTGGGCATCCTGTTCGGCATCTATTCGTCGGTTTTCGTGGCGGCTGCCATCGCCATGTGGCTGGGTATCAAGCGTGAAGATCTCGTCAAGCTAGGGGCCAAGGAGATCGACCCGAACGATCCGAACAGCGGGGCCGTGGTATAGAGTGAGCTCAACCCCGAGGTTCTGACGCTCGCCCATGGCCCACAGCGCCGATCACGCCGACCTTGCCGAGCAGGCGCGGCGGACCTACGCCGAGCAGTTGGTCAAGGGCCTGCCGGCGATGATCAATTCGGTCGCCGAGAGCGCGCGGCAGCTGCTGGACAAGCCGTCCGAACACGCCCGCATGATGCGTCGGCGCGAGCTGGTGCACGAGCTGAAGAAGGGCGCCGCGGTCTGGCACAAGACCATGGTCAACAGCCTGCGCAACGCGCTGCTCGGCGGCGTGTCGGCGACCCGTTCCGGCGACCTGCCGCCGCCCGGCACGCGCCAGGGGCCGTTGTCGCTGGTCGACGACGACACCATCGAGCGCGAAATCCTCACCTCCAGGCTGGCGCTGGCCGTGATGGACCAGGCGGCCTCCGAGTTCACCGACCTGCGTGCCCGCATGGCCGCGCTCGAGCGGCGCGAAGAGCTGGACGCGCAAGACATGCTGCGCGCCCATGTGCTGGCGCGCATCGTCGTCGATGCCTGGCGCACCGCGGGCTGCAGCCTGGAGAGCTGGCGCGAGCTGCAGTCCAGCCTGCACGAGGAACTGGCGGCGCTGGTCGAGGAGGCGTACCACGAAACCAACCGCTGGCTGGTTGGGCACGGCGTGTTGCCCGACGTGGATCTGCATCCGTACATCAAGCGCGCGCGCACGCCGCCCCAGCCCACGGGCTTTGCCGGCGGAACCGGCAGCAGCGGCGGCTACGGCCCGCCATCGGGCTTTGGCGCCGGCCCGGCGACGGGGCAGGGGCCTGGCTCCGGCTTTGGCGGCGCGGCGCACAGCGGGCCGGGGCGCAGCGCGGCACCGAGCCATTGGGCCAGCGCGGCGGGCGGCGACAGCCGCGGCAGCGTGGGCGAAGAGACGCGCATGATGACGCGCGCGGCGCCGCTGCCGCGCAGCGGCGAACACGCCGAGGCGGTGCTGGGCCGCTTGAACCGCCTGGTGTCGCGCCACCTGCCCTCCTTCAGCCAGACCAGCCGCCAGCCGGTGGTGTCGCCCGGCCTGGCGCAGGCCATTGACCAAGCCGAGCAGGGCATCCGCCGGCGCGTCGACGTCAGCACGCGTCGCGCCGGGGAGCCGCCGGTGACGACGCCGGCGCTGCTCGAAGAGCTGCACCAGCGCAAGCAGGCGCTCAAGCGCGCCGCGGCCACGCCCGAGGAGCGGGCCACCATCGAGATCGTGGCGCTGCTGTTCCAGAGCATCCTCACCGAAGACCGCATTCCGGCCAGCGTGCGGGTGTGGTTCGCGCGGCTGCAGATGCCGGTGCTGCGCGTGGCCGTCACCGAGCCGGACTTCTTCGCCACCGTCGACCATCCGGCGCGGCGGCTGATCGACCGCATGGGCGCCTGCGTGATGGGTTTCGACAGCTCCACGCGCGGCGTCGGCGATGCGCTGGAGAAGGAGATCAAGCGCGTGGTGCAGGTGGTCGAGGCCTATCCCGACACCGGCCGGCGCGTGTTCCAGACGGTGCTGACCGAGTTCGAGAAGTTCCTGGAGCACTACTTCAGCACGGAGAACGAGGCCACCCGCAAGGGGGTGTCGCTGGCGCAGCAGGTGGAGCAGCGCGAGACGCTGGCCATCCAGTACACCATCGAGCTGCGGCGCATGCTCAACGAGGTGCCGGTACAGGACAGCGTGCGTGCCTTTCTGTTCCAGGTCTGGGCCGATGTGCTGGCCACCACCGCGGTGCGCTACGGCGCGCAGAGCGACGAGACACGCGCCATGAAGCGCGCGGCGTCGGACCTGATCTGGTCGGCCAGCGCCAAGGTCACGCGCGAGGAGCGGGCCGAAGTCTTGCGCCGCCTGACGCCGCTGCTGAAGACGCTGCGCGAGGGCATGTCGTCCGCCGGCATGGACACGGCCAAGCAGGACGAGCACGTGCAGATCCTCAACAACTCGCTGGCCGCGGCCTTCACCGCCAAGGCACCGGTGATCCCTCAGGACCGCCTGCAGGAACTGGCCGAGCGGCTGGAGTCGCTGGAAGAACTGCTGCCCGACGCGGCCGACGTGACCATCGACGATTCGATCGTCTTCGACCTGTCGGGCCACGAAAGCTCCGAGCTGGAGGTGGTAGCCGAAGGCGGCTCGATGCCCACCCCGGCGATGATCGCCTGGGCCCGCGAGTTGCAGGTCGGCGGCTGGTACATGCTCGACTACCGCGGCCGCAACGAGGCCGTCCAGTTGGCCTGGCTGGGCCTGCGCAAGCAGCTGTCGATGTTCGTCACGCCGCAGGGCCGCTGCGTGCTGTTCCAGCAGCAGCGGCTGGCGTCCTTCCTGCAGGCCGGGCTGTTGCTGCCGGCGCAGGACGAGGCGCTCAGCGTACGGGCCACGCGCAGCGCGCTGGCCAAGCTGGATGTCGACGCGTCGCGGCTGCTGAACTAGCCCGCCCGACGCGGGCGACACCGCTCCTCTGATGAATCCCCGGTCGGCCAGGCAGGCCGGCTCCGCGCTGCCGGCGGGAAGCCACGCGCCAGCGCGGCCTCGAGCTCAATGAATGAGGCGCTCTTCGGGGGCGACGAACAGCTCGTCGAGGATCAGCGCGTCGGGCTCCTCGCCCAGGCTCCAGAAGACCATCAGCACGATGATCTTCAGGTCGTCGAGCTGCACCGGGCCGTTGCCGATGGCGCTGGCGCGGTCGACCACCATCTCGCGCATGGCCGGCGGCAGCACGCCGGCGGATTCGAGGAAGCTGATGAAGCCGATGGAATCGTCGCCGAGCAACTCGCGTTCGGCGTCCGAATAGACCCGCAGGCTGTGCTCACCCTGCTGGCCGGTGCAGGATTCGGCACTGTCGGCCAGGCCGTCCAACCACTTCAGCGCGTCCTGGATCTCGTCGGACTCGAAGCCCACCGCAGACAGCTTTCTGGACAGCTGTTGGTGGCTCGGGCAGGCGTCCGGGCGCCAGTAGTTTTCGTAGAGATACACGAGCACGTCGAACATGGAACCACTATAGCGCAGCGGGTTCGGCCGCTGGCCATGGTTACTTTCAGGCGTGTCCGCGGCGTTGGTATAGGCCGCCGGGCAGGCGTGCGACCTGGTCTTCGAGCTCCAGCTCCAGCAGGCGCGCGCTCAGCTCCGACGTGCTCCAGCCGGTGCGCGCGCACAGCGCGTCCAGCGTCACCGGGTCGTGGCCCAGCGCGTCCAGCACCGGGTCGTGGCGCGACGGCGCCGGCGACGCGTCGGCGTGCCCGTCCGCCGCGACCGCGGTCCCCTGCAATTCCTCCAGGATGTCCTGGGCGCTTTCCACCAGCTTGGCGCCCTGGCGGATCAGCGCGTGGCAGCCGCGCGACAGCGGCGACTGGATCGAGCCGGGCACGGCGAACACCTCGCGCCCACCCTCGGCGGCCAGGCGGGCGGTGATCAGCGAGCCGGACTGCAGCGCGGCCTCGACCACCAGCGTGCCGCGGGACAGGCCGGCGATGATGCGGTTGCGCATCGGGAAGTTCGGCGGCAGCGGCGGCGTGCCCGGCGCGAACTCGCTGATCAGCACGCCGGCCTCGGCGATGCGGTGCGCCAGCGCCCGGTGCCGCGCCGGGTAGACGCGGTCCAGGCCGGTGCCGACCACTGCGATGGTGCTGCCGCGGCCCTGCAGACCGCCTTCGTGCGCGGCGCCATCGATGCCGAAGGCCAGCCCCGAGACCACGGTCCAGCCCTCGCGGCTCAGGTGCGCGGCAAAGGCGCGTGCGTTGTCCACCCCCTGGGCGCTGGCATTGCGGCTGCCGACGATGGCCAGGCTGCGCTGGCTCAGCAGCTCGGCCTGGCCCTGCACGTACAGCAACAGCGGCGGGTCGGCCGTCTGCAACAGCTGTGGCGGGTAGGCGCTGTCACCGAGGGTCAGCACGCCACGGCCGGCGCCGCCGTCGAGCCAGGCGCGCGCTGCGCGCAGGCGCGGCTGCAGCTCATCGGGCTCGGTGCCCAGCGCCTCGGCCAGCTGCGGGCCCACCACCTGCTGCCACGAGGCCTTCGACGCCCCCAGCACCGCTTCGGCCGAGCCGAAGCTGGCCAGCAGGCGCCGCACGCCTTCCCGGCCCAGCCCCGGGGTTTCAAGGAGCCGGAACCAGGCGTCGAATTCCTCGGCGTCCAGCAAACCGGCCTTCGGCTCAGGGCTGGGTGAAGCTGTCCCCGGGGAAGACCGGGACGTTCACCGACAGGATCAGCGCATACGACGTGCGCTCGAAGACGTTGAACACGAACAGCAGCCCGTTCGACTCGTTCGGCAGTTGCAGCGTCGTGCGCTCGCCGTCGATCTGCTTGACGCGGCGGTCGCCCGTGCGCCACAGCGCCAGCACGTGGCCGCGTTCCATGCCGTCGCGTGCGCCGCGGTTCAGCGCGACGATCTGGTTCTGGCCGGCGCTCAGGCCGTCGCCATAGATCTGCAGCACGCGGCCCGACATCGGTGCGTTCGGGTGGTGCGGCGCATACGCATCCAGGTCACGCTTTGGCAGCGGCGCCAGGCGGTCGCCGGCGCTCACTTCCATGCGCACCGACTTGATCGACACCGTGGCCGGCACGATCACCGGCTTGCCGTTTTCCTCCAGCGTGCTGCCCGGGCGCACGAAGTCGGCGGTGCCGACGTAGCGCGCTTCGTAGCCCAGCAGTTCCTTGCTGTCCCAGTCGTACAGCGGCTTCGGCTCGCGGAACAGGCGGTAGCCCGACGACGGCTGCAGGTCACCCAGCACATAGGCCAGCTGGCCCTGCGACATGGAGACATAGCCTTCCTGCGCGGCGACGACGCGCGGCGCGCGGTTGAGTTCGTCGGTGTTGAAGATCACCGCCTCGGTCAGGAACGGGGCGATCAGGTGCAGCGGAATCGAGCCGATGGCGCCGTTGTCCAGCAGGTTGCTGCGCACGCGCGGCGACAGCCTGACCGTGTTGTCCGGCGCGCCGGCGCCCGACTGCGCGACGCGCAGCCGCGCGCGGTCGCCCACCTTCTCCAGCACCAGCACCTGGCCGGGGAAGATCAGGTGCGGGTTGCGCACCTGGTCGAGGTTCATGCCCCACAGTTCCGGCCAGCGCCACGGGCTCTTCAGGAACATCTTGGAGATGTCCCACAGCGTGTCGCCGCTCTGCACGGTGTGCGAATCGGGCGCGTTGGGCGCCAGCTCCGACAGCGGGATGCCGGCTTGCGCCACCTGCTGCGCGGTGCTGCGCTGCTGCGGCGTGACCGGGAAGTTCGGCTCGGCTGCGGCCAGGGGCCCGCTCAGCAGCGAAGCGCCGGCGCAAAGGCCGGCCAGGACGCCGTGGCGGCGACGGAAGGTACGTGGGTTCATGCGGTCAAGCTCCGGGCGGATGCCACAATGGCGCCTAGTGTTCGGACATTCATCGGCCTCGGCACACCATAGCGCAAGAGCGCCCGAAATGCTCACACGGTTTCTCAGATTCTGCCCATAAAGCGTTGATATCGCAACGAAACAGGCCGTAGGCTAAACAGCTTGTGAAGCCTGTCACAGCTTGTCGCGTGGCGGCGCAACCACGCAGCGCGCGGCTTGCAAAGGGGCCCGCCTGCCTCCAACTGAATTCCTGCCCATGGCTCTACTGGACATCCTGCGCTATCCCGATCCGCGGCTGCACACCGTGGCACGCCCGGTCGCCGACGTCGACGCGCGCATCCGCCGCCTGGTCGACGACATGCTCGAGACCATGTACGCCGCCGACGGCATCGGCCTGGCGGCGACGCAGGTCAACGTGCACGAGCAGGTGATCGTCATCGACGTGTCGGACGGCCGTGACGAGCCCTTGGTGCTGATCAACCCGCAGATCAACTGGCGCAGCGAGGAGATGGCCGTCGCCGAGGAAGGCTGTCTGTCGGTGCCGACGGTCTACGACCAGGTGCAGCGCCATGAGCGTGTCAGCGTGAAAGCCCTGGGCCGCGACGGGCAGCCGTTCGAGCTGCAGGCCGACAAGCTGCTCGCCGTGTGCGTGCAGCACGAGATGGACCACCTGCTCGGCAAGGTCTTCGTCGACTACCTGAGCCAGCTCAAGCGCAGCCGCATCCGCACCAAGCTGATGAAGCGCGAGCGCGAGGCCCGGCGTGACGCCTGACGGCTTGCGTGTCGGCTTTGCCGGCACGCCGGAGTTTGCATCCACCGCGCTGCAGCAGCTGATCGCCGCCGGCTATACCGTGCCGCTGGTGCTGACGCAGCCGGACCGGCCCGCCGGCCGCGGCATGAAGCTGCAGGCCTCGGCCGTCAAGCAGCTGGCGCTGCAGCACGGCCTGCCGGTGGGGCAGCCGCGCAGCCTGCGGCTGGACGGCAAGTTCCCCGAGGACGCCGCCGCGGCGCGCGACGCGCTGCAGGCGGCGCGGCTGGACGTGCTGGTGGTCGCCGCCTACGGGCTGATCCTGCCGCCGTGGGTGCTGGACCTGCCGCGCCTGGGCTGCCTGAACATCCACGGTTCGCTGCTGCCGCGCTGGCGCGGCGCGGCGCCGGTGCAGCGCGCGATCGAGGCCGGCGACGCGCAGACCGGCATCTGCATCATGCAGATGGATGCCGGCCTGGACACCGGCGACGTGCTGTGCGCCGAGGCGCTGCCCATCGAAGCCGACGACACCAGCGAACGCCTGTCGCGGCGCCTGGCCGGCCTGGGTGGCCGCTTGCTGCTGCGCACGCTGGACGACCTGGCGCGGGGCCCGGTGACGCGCACGCCGCAGCCCGCCGACGGCGTGACCTACGCCCACAAGATCCAGAAAGCCGAGGCGGCCATCGCCTGGGACCAGCCCGCCGACGTGATCGAACGCCGTGTGCGTGCCTTCGACCCCTTCCCGGGCGCCAGCTTCACGCTGCAGGGCCAGAGCCTCAAGCTTTGGCGCGCGGCGGTCTGCGCCGGTGACGGCGTGCCCGGCACGGTGCTGCAGGCGGGGCCGGGTGTGCTGCGCGTGGCCTGCGGCCGCGGTGCGCTGGACCTGCTGGAACTGCAGCGCCCGGGCGGGCGGCGGCAGCCGGTGGCGGCCTTCGGTTCGTCGGTCTCGGTCGGCACACCACTGGGCTGATTCAAGTGGGCGGCCCTGGCGGCCGATAACGCGTGCATGAAGCCGCTGCGCGCCCTGCTGCCGATCACCGCCCTCCTGCTGCTCGCCGGTTGCGACATGCTGGGCATCGAATCGGCGCAGGCCATCGCCGAGCGCCGCGATGCCGACGGCAAGGCCGTCGGCGGCGCCTGCCGCCATGCCGGCCGTGCGCTGGAAGATTGCTATGCGCTCAACCGCAAGGCCGACAAGGCTGCGGTCTTCGCCGGCTGGCGCGAGATGAACGATTACATGCGCGAGAACAAGATCGAGGTCGTCTCGCCGCAGCTCGGCCAGCCCACCGAAACGGCGGGCAAGGCGCCGCGCGCCGACAGCGTGGACAGCAGCGCCGAGCCCGCACCCAAGTCGGCCACGCACGGCTCCTGACGCGCCGCGCTCAGGCCGGCGGGCCGGGGCGCTTGCGGCCGCTGACCATGGCGCGCAGCAGTGATTCCCCCTGGCGCCGGCTGGTGTAGAACACGCCGGCCACATGCAGCAGCGCCAGCCCCAGCAGCGCCCAGGCCAGGGCCAGGTGCAGCGCCTCGACCTGCGCGTCGCCCCAGAAGCGGTCGGTGGTGTAGAGCCAGCCGGTCAGCGACAGCGCCAGCACGCAGCCCAGCAGCGCCACGATCATCCAGGCCCCCAGCGGGTTGTGGCCGAGGTGGTGCGGCTCGCGCCGCCGCAGCACGCTTTGTGCATAGGCCCAGGTCGCGCGCGGGCCGCGCACGAAGTCGCTGAAGCGCGCGTGGCGGCTGCCGACCACGCCCCACCACAGCCGCACCGCCACCAGCGCCAGCGCCAGGTAACCGGCCGGCTGGTGCACGCCGGGCAGCGCGAAGCTGCCCAGCCAGCAGACGATGAGCGACAGCAGCAGGCTCCAGTGCAGCAGCCGCACCAGGCGGTCCCACACCGCCACCGTGGGCGCGGGCATCGGCTATTGCGGCGCGGTCACCAGCTCGAAGGTCTTCGGATGAAAGAAGACCTCCTTCTTCGTGTTCTTGGCGTCGCGCCCATAGACCTCGTAGCAGCCGTTGGTGATCTTCACGCGCGAGATCTTCCAGCCCTTGTTGACGAGCATCTTTTCCAGGTCGGCCTGCGGGCGCCATTCCTCCTTGGGGATCGGCTCGCACTTCTCGGTGTGCTCCTGCGCCACGGCAGCGCCGGCCGCCAGGCACAGCGCCAGCATCCACGTTCTCCTCATCTCCATTCCTTTCACATGTCGGCCCAGGCGCGCAGCAGGTTGTGGTACAGCCCGGTCAGGCCGATGACGCCCGGGTCGCTTTCGCCCACCGTGCCGCGCAGGTGCATCAGGTGGCGGTCCATGTCGTAGAGCAGGCGGCGCTGCTCGTCGCTGCGCACCATGCTCTCGACCCAGAAGAAGCTGGCCACGCGATGGCCGCGCGTCACCGGCTCCACGCGGTGCACGCTGGTGCCGGGGTACAGCACCAGGTCGCCGGCCGGCAGCTTGACCGACTGCGCGCCGAAGGTGTCCTCGATGACCAGCTCGCCGCCGTCGTAGTCGTCGGGATCGGCCAGGAACAGCGTGCAGCTGATGTCGGTGCGCACGCGCTCGCCCAGCGTGCCGGGGATGAAGCGCACCGCGTTGTCCACGTGGTTGCCGAAGGCGTTGGCCGTGCCGCCGTAGCGGTTGAACAGCGGCGGGAACACGCGCTTGGGCAGCGCCGCCGAAAAGAAGCCCATGTGCCGGTTCAGACCCTGCAGCACGATCGGCTGCAGGGCCTTCGAGGCCTCGCCCTGCTGGTCCAGTTGTTCGTTGTTCTTGGTCAGCGCGGACTGCACACCGGCCGTAACGCGGCCGTCACCCCAGGGGGCGCGGTCGAGGATGGCGCGCGCCGTCCTCAGCTCGTCGCGCCCCAGGACCTGCTTGATGTGCAGCAGCATGGTGGGGTGCCTTTCAGAAGCGCAGCGTCAGCGTGCCCTGCACGCTGCGCGGCGCGCCCGGCACGTAGTGGCCGCTGTACAGGCTGTCGGCGTAGTAGTGGTTGGTGACGTTGGTGACGTTGAGCATGAAGGTCACCGCGTCGCTGAAGTCGTACTGCGCCATCAGGTCGCCGGTGACGAAGCTCGGCGCCACGATGCCCGGCGGGTTGCGGTTCGGCGTCTGCGAGCTGCGGAAGGTGATGCCGCCGCCCAGGCGCAGCTGCGGCAGCACCTGGTAGGTGGTCCACAGCGAGCCGCTGTTGCGCGGCGTCAGCGACGGCCGCTGGCCGACCAGCTCGCCGGTCAGCGTGGTGCCGTCGGCGTTGCCCTGGTCGATCTCGGCGATCGGGATCCACGCATAGGACACGAACACGTCCCACAGCGGCGTGATGCGCCCGGCGATGTCCAGGTCGATGCCGGTGGCATGGCGCCGCCCCGACAGCAGATAGTCCTCGATCGGCGTGCCCGCCGGCGAATCGCGGTTGCGCTCGTTGGTCTTGGTGATGTTGAAGACCGACGCGCGTGCGCTCAGGCGGCCGTCGAACAGCGTGAAGTAGGTGCCCAGCTCGATGTTGCGGCTCGCTTCAGGCGGCGTGTTCGAACCCGGCAGGTCGTACTGGTAGGTGTCGCCGGAGGTGTTGAACGAGGTGCCGTAAGAGAAGTAGTAGCTGGTGGTCGGCGTCGGCTGGTACAGCACGCCGAAACGCTCGCTCCACAGGCCCTCGCTGCGCTTGCGGTCGGCGGTGACGGTGCCGACCGGCACGTTGCCGTTGGAGGCCGTCTGGAACGACTGGTAGTCGCCGCGGAAGTAGTCGTAGCGCAGGCCAACCAGCACCTTCCAGTGCTCCGCCACCTGGATCAGGTCCTGCGCGAAGACGCCCGCGGCACGCGCGTCGAAGGCCGCCTGCTGGCGCTGGATGCGCAGCGACTCGTCGACCCAGCCGTAGCCGTTGTCCGGCGTGCCGATGGTCGTGCGCGGCGAGTTCTTGTTCAGCACCACGCCCGGCGGCAGGACCATCGCGTAGCCCGAGAACTCCTCGTGCGCCAGGTCCACGCCGGCCAGCACCTCGTTGTTCACGCCGAACCAGTCGAAGCGGTTGGTGTAGTCCACCTGCAGGTAGGTGGTGGTCATGTCCTGCACCTTGTTGTTGGTGCCGCGCGTCAGGATCGTCGCGTCGCTGATCGTGTCCAGGCCCGGCGGCGTGCGCGGGCAGTCGGGGTTGGCGTTGGCATTGTTGTTGGTGCAGAAGCGGATCGTGCTGGCGCGCTGGTCGCGGTCGTAGACGCCGTAGCGCATCTGCGCGCGCATCTCGCCGCCGTCGTCGAAGCGGTGCAGCCAGCCCAGCGTGCCGTAGGTCGCGCCGCCGGCGTTGTAGTCGCTGGGCGCGCCGTAGTACAGGTTGTTCGGGTTCAGCCCGGGGATCATCACCGACGGGTTGGCGCTGGCCTGGGTGGAGCTGCGGCGCAGCCACGGCAGGCCGTAGTTCATGCCGTTGTCGTTGTTCAGATAGAAGATCGACGCGTACAGCTCGTCCGGGGTGCCGATGCCCCAGCGGAAGTTGACGGCCGCGCCTTCCTTGTCGATGAAGTTGCCGTGGTTGTCGGCGGTGTTGCGCATCAGGTTGAAGCGCACCGCCGAGGTCTCGCCGGTCTGCACGTTGAAGTCGCCGGTGAAGCGCAGGAAGCCGTCGTTGCCGGCGGTGAAGTTGACGATGTTGGCGGTGTCCAGGAAGGCCTGCTTGGACACCTGGTTGACCACGCCGCCGGTGGAGCCGCGGCCGAACAGCATCGACGCCGAGCCGCGCAGCAGCTCGATGCGTTCGAAGTTGAACATGTCGCGGTCGTAGAAGGCCGGGTCGTGGATGGTGTCGACGTAGATGTCGCCGGAGATCGAGAAGCCGCGCAGCCGGATGTCCTGCTCGCCGCCTTCGGCGGCCAGGAAGCTGATGCCGCCCATCAGGTGCAGCGCCTCGTTCAGGGTGTCCACCTGGCGGTCCTGCATCAGCCGGTCGGTGACCACCGTCACCGACTGCGGGATGTCGCGCTGCTCCTGGTTGCCGCGGCCGACGGTGGTGGTCAGCGCGCGCAGCGAGTTGGCGTCGGTCTCAGGCTTGGCCGTGACGGCGATGGCCGGCAGGGTGGTTTCGCGGCTGGCGCCGCTGGGGGTGGCGGCGGGCGTCGCGGCCGAGGCGGCCGGTGCCGAGGCCGAGGCGGCGGGTGCCGCGGGCACCTGGGCCAGAGCCTGGGCCTGCATCAGGCCGAAGCCCGCGGCCAGGGCGCCCAGCGGCAGCAGGCGGCGCGAGGCGGACGCGCCGTCGGCAACGGCACGCGACGTGGTCTTGCGGGAAGGGGGATGCTTGCGGGACGGGTGCGGCACAGTGGACTCCTAGGGGGTGGGAGCACTGGCTGGCTGCGGCGGGCTGGTGCATTTTGGTTTTGGGGTAGGGCCATGCGGCGGTGGCCGCGGGGGATCAGGGCTGCGTCTCGGGTTCGCTGACGAAGCCGATGCGGCCGAGGCCGGCCTTCGAGGCATCGGCCAGCGTCTGCGCGACGCTGCGGTAGGCCACGCTCTGGTCGGCGCGCAGGTGCAGCTCGGGCTGCACCGGCAGCGTCGCCGCCTGCGCCAGGCGCAGCTGCAGTTCGGCGCGCGTCACCGCCTCGCCGTCCCAGTGCAGCGTGCCCTGGGCATCGATGGCGATGTCGACCTTCTGCGGCCGCAGGTCGTTGACCTGCGAGCTGGCCTTGGGCAGGTCCAGCTTCACCGCCTGCGTCAGCAGCGGCGCGGTGACGATGAAGATCACCAGCAGCACCAGCATGACGTCGATCAGCGGCACCATGTTGATGTCGGACATCGGCGTGCCCGCGCTCTTGGCGTCGAAGCTGGCAAAGGCCATGGCGCGGCGCTCCTCAGGCCGCCACCGGCTTGGCCGGGCGCGTCAGCGTTTGCACCTGGCCGCTGGCCGGCGTGCCGCCCTGGCCGACCGTCTGGCCGACCGTCTGGCCGACCGTCTGACCTAGAGCCTGGCCCATGCAAACGAAGGTATGCAGCTCGTAGGCAAAGGCATCCAGCCGCGCCGCCAGCACGCGGTTGGCGCGGCTTAAGCCGTTGTAGCCGACCACCGCCGGCACCGCGACCGCCAGCCCCAGGCCGGTCATGATCAGCGCTTCGCCCACCGGGCCGGCCACGCGGTCCAGCGTGCCGGCGCCGCTCATGCCGATGGCCACCAGCGCGTGGTACACGCCCCAGACCGTGCCGAACAGGCCGACGAAGGGTGCGGTGGCGCCGACCGTGGCCAGCACCGACAGGCCGTTTTCCAGGCGCGTGGTCTCTTCGTCCAGCACCTTCTTGATGGTGCGCGTGACGAAGTCGCTGGCGCTGCCGGCTTCTTCGAGCTTGGCGGCGCCGTACTTGGCGTGGTGCGCCTGCGCATGCATGGCGTGCGCGGTGAGGTGCGAGAACGGGTCGCGCGCGCCGTGCGCCGAAATCTCGGCGGCCACCGCGTCCAGCGAGGTGGCGTTCCAGAACATCTGCAGGAAGGCCGCGCCGCGCGACTTGCGCAGCATCAGCGTCAGGCCCTTCACGGCGATGATCGCCCACGAGGCGATGGACATCGCGATCAGGATGATCAGCAGGCTCCTGCCCACCCCATCGGTTTGGGCGATGAAGTGGCCGAAGCCCAAGGCGCCGCTGTCTGCTCCCATGTCATTTCTCCAGTTCGAATCGGATCGGTATCAATGCCCAGCCTTCCACCGGCTGGCCTTTTTCTGCATAAGGCCTGAAGCGCGCGTGCTGCACCGCGCTCAGCGCCGCCTGGTCCAGCCGCGCGTGGCCGGAGCCGCGTTCCACCTGCACCGTGCGCGGCGCGCCGCCTTCGGTGCCGATGTAGGCACGCACCACCACCAGGCCGGTTTCACGGCGGCGCACCGACAGCGGCGGATACACCAGCTGCGGGGCCACCAGGTACTGCACGGCGTCGTCGGGCAATTGCTTCGGTGCGGGCGGCGGCGCGGCGGGCGCGGCCGGTGCCGGGGTGGCGACCGCCGCCGTCGGCTGCGCCGGCGCGGGGAGGGGCGCGGGCGCTTCCAGCGGTGGCGGGACGGTGATGGACTCCGGCGTCGGGCTGGCCGTGGTCGCCAGCACGGGCGGCTGCGGCGCCGGCTGCAGCTTGGCGCGCGGCTGCGGCTTGGGCACCGGCTGCGGCGCCGGCTGCGGCGGGGCCGGCGGCACGGGCGCGGCCAGCAGGCTGACCAGGATCGGCG
This sequence comes from Rubrivivax sp., assembly GCA_019635285.1. Lineage (GTDB taxonomy): Bacteria > Pseudomonadota > Gammaproteobacteria > Burkholderiales > Burkholderiaceae_C > Rubrivivax. The sequence goes on from JAHBZS010000045.1 coordinate 32,140, forward strand.
CCACCTGGGTGGCCGCCTCGCGCACCGCACGCACCTGCCACAGCCCCCAGATGGCCAACAGGTGCAGCCCGACGATGCAGGCGACGACGACACGGCGCTGGGCCGGGCCGAGCACGTCCGCGGCTTGATGCGGCGATGGCAGTGCGGCGCGGTGCAGGCTGGGCCCCGTTGGCGACGCCTGGGCTGGGATACGGGTCAACAAGGGAAGAAGACGAGAGCAGTTGTCATTCACGATAACACAGATGCGTCTGATTCGCATTTACAGAACTTCAGTCAATCAGGCTTGGTCAGTCAGGCTTGATCTGAGTCTGGCTTGAGCTGGTGTCGCGCAGGCCACGCGCCTGTCAGAATTTGCGCAGTGCAACAGCTGCCCTTCTTCCCATGAACGTGCTCCGCTTCAGCGACCTGGTCGCGGCCGGCAAGGTGGCCGGCCGCCGCGTCTTCATCCGCGCCGACCTCAACGTGCCGCAGGACGACGCCGGCCACATCACCGAGGACACGCGCATCCGTGCGTCGCTGCCCTGCGTCCGCATGGCGCTGGATGCGGGCGCCGCGGTGATGGTGACCTCGCACCTGGGCCGGCCCACCGAAGGCGCGTTCAAGCCCGAGGATTCGCTGGCGCCGGTGGCGCAGCGCATGGCCGAACTGCTGGGGCGCGACGTGCCGCTGCTCGCCGACTGGGTCGACGGCGTGGCCGTGGCGCCCGGGCAGCTGGTGCTGCTGGAGAACTGCCGCGTCAACAAGGGCGAGAAGAAGAACGACGAGGCGCTGGCCCGCAAGCTGGCGGCGCTGTGCGACATCTTCGTGAACGACGCTTTCGGCACCGCGCACCGCGCCGAAGCCACCACCTACGGCATCGCGCAGTTCGCGCCGGTGGCCTGCGCCGGCCCGTTGCTGGCCGCCGAGATCGACGCCATCACCAAGGCGCTGGCCCAGCCGAAGCGGCCGCTGCTGGCCATCGTCGCCGGCAGCAAGGTGAGCACCAAGCTGAGCATCCTGCAGAGCCTGGCGAAGAACGTCGACGGCCTGATCGTCGGCGGCGGCATCGCCAACACCTTCCTGCTGGCCGAGGGGCTGCCCATCGGCAAGAGCCTGGCCGAGCCGGCCCTGGTGGACGAAGCCAAGGCGGTGATCGCGGCGATGAAGGCACGCGGCGCGGCGGTGCCGATTCCGGTGGACGTGGTCACGGCCAAGGCATTCAAGGCCGACGCCGCGGCCACGGTGAAGGCCGTCGCCGACGTGGCGGCGGACGACCTGATCCTGGACATCGGCCCGCAGACCGCGGCGACGCTGGCGGCGCAGCTCAAGGCCGCGGGCACCATCGTCTGGAACGGCCCGGTGGGCGTGTTCGAGTTCGACGCCTTCGCCAAGGGCACCGAGACCATCGCGCGCGCCATTGCCGACAGCCGCGCCTTCAGCATTGCCGGCGGCGGCGACACCTTGGCGGCGATCGCCAAGTACGGCATCGAAAAGGACATCGGCTACATCTCCACCGGCGGCGGCGCTTTCCTGGAGGTGCTGGAGGGCAAGACCCTGCCGGCCTTCGAGATCCTGGCCAAGCGCGCCGCAGGCTAGAAGCCACGCCGGATCGGGCGTACCCTTTGCGTCCACGCCGACGCGAAGGAGCCCCGATGAATGCCCCGCTGACTGCCGCCGAAGAGGCGCTGCGCGATGCCGCGCTCGAGTACCACCGCGCGCCGCGGCACGGCAAGATCTCGATCACGCCGACCAAGCCGCTGTCCAACCAGCGCGACCTGTCGCTGGCCTATTCGCCCGGGGTGGCCTACGCCTGTCTGGCCATCGAGAAGGAGCCGCAGCTGGCGGCCGAATACACCTCGCGCGCCAACCTGGTGGGCGTGATCACCAACGGCACCGCCGTGCTGGGCCTCGGCGATATCGGGCCGCTGGCGGGCAAGCCGGTGATGGAAGGCAAGGGCTGCCTGTTCAAGAAGTTCGCCGGCATCGACGTCTTCGACATCGAGCTGGCCGAGCGCGACCCCGACCGCCTGGTCGACATCATTGCCGCGATGGAGCCCACCCTGGGCGGCATCAACCTCGAGGACATCAAGGCGCCGGAGTGCTTCACCATCGAGAAGAAGCTGCGCGAGCGGCTGAACATCCCGGTGTTCCACGACGACCAGCACGGCACCGCCATCATCTCGGCCGCGGCGCTGCTCAACGGGCTGGAACTGGTGGGCAAGGACATCGGCGCCATCCGCATCGCGGTGTCCGGCGCCGGCGCCGCGGCGATCGCCTGCCTGGACGTGATGGTCGGCCTGGGCGTGAAGCCGGCCAACATCTACGTCTGCGACAGCAAGGGCGTGGTGCGCGAAGGCCGCGGCGACCGGCTCGACGAGAGCAAGCAGCGCTACTGCCAGAAGACCGAGGCGCGCACGCTGGCCGACGTGGTCAGCGGCGCGGACGTGTTCCTGGGCTGCTCGGCTGCCGGCGTGCTGACCGCCGAGATGGTCGCGAGCATGGCCGACAAGCCGATCATCCTGGCGCTGGCCAACCCGGAGCCGGAGATCCGGCCCGAGCTGGCGCAGCAGGTGCGGCCCGACTGCATCATCGCCACCGGCCGGTCGGACTATCCGAACCAGGTCAACAACGTGCTGTGCTTCCCGTACATCTTCCGCGGCGCGCTGGACTGCGGCGCGAGCAAGATCAACGAGGCGATGAAGCTGGCCTGCGTGCGCGAGATCGCCGCGCTGGCCAAGGCCGAGACCAGCGACGAAGTCGCCGCCGCCTACCCGGGGCGCGAACTGAAGTTCGGCCCCGACTACCTGATCCCCACGCCCTTCGACGTGCGGCTGATCCTGCGCATCGCGCCGGCCGTGGCGCGGGCGGCGATGGAGTCCGGCGTGGCCACGCGGCCCATCGCCGACCTGGAGGCGTACCGCCAGTCGCTGACGCGCTTCGTCTACCAGACCGGCGTGTTCATGCGCCCGGTCTTCGCGGTGGCCAAGAACTTCCAGTCCACGCGGCCGGCCCGCATCGTCTACGCCGAAGGCGAGGACGAGCGCGTGCTGCGCGCGGTGCAGGTGGTGCGCGACGAAGGCCTGGCGCAGCCGATCCTGGTCGGACGGCCGGAGGTCATCCGCATGCGCATCGAGCGCGCCGGGTTGCGCCTGGTGGCGGGACGCGACTTCGAGCACGTCGACCCGGCCGACGACCCGCGCTTCCGCGCCTATTGGCAGGCCTACCTGGCGCTGATGGGCCGCGAAGGCGTCACGCCCGAAACGGCCAAGGCCGCGGTGCGGCGCTCGAACACGCTGATCTCGGCGCTGATGGTCAAGCGCGGCGAGGCCGACGGCATGCTCTGCGGGCTGGTCGGCCGCTACGACCAGCACCTGGAGCACGTGCGCAGCGTCATCGGCCACCACGGCGGCCGGCCGGTGATGGCGGCGATGAACGCGCTGGTGCTGGAGGAGCACACGCTGTTCATCGCCGACACCTACGTCAACGAGGAGCCCAGCGCCGAGCAGCTGGCCGAGATCGCAGTCATGGCCGCGGCCGAGGTGCGGCGTTTCGGCATGCCGCCGAAGGTGGCGTTCCTGTCGCATTCGGTGTTCGGCTCGTCGCAGCGCGCATCGGCCCGGCGCATGCGTGCCGCACGCGATCTGTTCGTGCAGCGCTGCCCGGACATCGAATGCGACGGCGAGATGCCCGGCGACGCCGCGCTGTCCGACAGTGTGCGCCGCGGCTTCCTGCCCGAGACCACGCTCAGCGGCGCCGCCAACCTGCTGGTGCTGCCCAACATCGATGCCGCGAACATCCTGTTCAACGTGCTCAAGGTCACCGGCAGCCGCGGCGTCACCGTCGGCCCGATCCTGCTCGGCGCGGCCTTGCCGGCGCACATCCTGGCGCCGGCGGCGACGGTGCGGCGCATCGTCAACATGACGGCGCTGGCGGTGGCCGACGCGGCAGAGGCGGCCGCCGCGCCGGCGGCCTGAGGCGGCCGGCGCGCCGCCGCCCTGAGGCAGCCCATAATCGCCCCGCCGCAGCCACCGGAAAGCCACTCTCATGTTTCGCGCCACCAAGATCGTCGCCACGCTGGGCCCCGCCTCCAGCGATCCCGCCGTGCTGGAAAGGCTGCTGCGCGCCGGCGTCGATGTCGTGCGCCTGAATTTCAGCCACGGCACGGCGCAGGACCATCGCGACCGCGCGGCCCTGGTGCGCGAGACGGCACAGCGCGTGGGCAAGCCGGTGGCTCTGATGGCCGACCTGCAGGGGCCGAAGATCCGCGTCGGCAAGTTCGTCGACGGGCGCGTCACGCTGGCGGCCGGCGCCGCCTTCGTGCTCGATGCGGCGCGCGAGACGCCCGGCGACATCGACGCCGTGGGCCTGGACTACAAGGAGCTGCCGCGCGACGTCAAGCCGGGCGACAAGCTGCTGCTGAACGACGGCCTGATCGAGCTGGCCGTGCAGGCGGTGCGCGGCGAGCAGGTGCACACCGTCGTGCGCCTGGGCGGGGTGCTGTCCAACAACAAGGGCATCAACAAGCAGGGCGGCGGGCTGACCGCGCCGGCGCTGACGGCCAAGGACATGGAGGACATCAAGACGGCGATGAGCTTCCAGTGCGAATACCTGGCGGTGAGCTTCCCGAAGAGCGCCACCGACATGGAGATGGCGCGGCAGCTGGCCAACGTCGCCGGCGAGGCGCACAAGCACAAGCCGGCGCTGATCGCGAAGATCGAGCGCAGCGGGGCCATCCCGCAGCTGGAAGCCATCCTGCGGGCCAGCGACGGCATCATGGTGGCGCGCGGCGACCTGGCGGTCGAAGTCGGCGCGGCGGCGGTGCCGGCGCTGCAGAAGAAGATGATCCGCATGGCGCGCGCGATGGACAAGATCACCATCACCGCGACGCAGATGATGGAGAGCATGGTGCACAACCCGGTGCCCACGCGCGCCGAGGTCAGCGACGTGGCCAATGCCGTGCTCGACGGCTCCGATGCGGTGATGCTCAGCGCCGAGTCGGCCGCCGGGCAGTACCCGGTGGAGACGGTGGAGCAGATGGCGCTGATCGTGCAGGAGGCCGAGCGCGCCGAGGACGTGCAGCTGGACGCCGATTTCACCGGCAAGCAGTTCGGCCGCATCGACCAGAGCATCGCCATGGGCGCGCTGTTCACCGCGCACCACCTGGGCTGCAAGGCGATCATCGCGCTCACCGAGAGCGGCTCGACCGCGCTGTGGATGAGCCGCTACAACATCCGCGTGCCGATCTTCGGCGTGACCTCGTCGACGCAGTCCGAGCGGCGCATGGCGCTGTACCGCAACGTGCGGCCGATGCTGATGGCTTCGCACAGCGACCGCGACGAGGCGCTGGCCGACGCCGAGCGGCTGCTGGTCGACCGCGGCGTGCTGATGCCCGGCGACACCTACGCCATCACCTGCGGCGAGCCGATGGGCTACCCGGGCGGCACGAACATGCTGAAGGTGTGCAGAGTGGGCTGACCGCGGCCGGCGGGGCCTTCTAAAATCGGCGGCAATCCACTTCCACCGCCGAGGCCCGACATGCCACTCGTTTCGATGCGCCAACTGCTGGACCATGCCGCCGAGAACGGCTATGGCATCCCGGCCTTCAACGTCAACAACCTGGAGCAGGTGCAGGCGGTGATGACCGCCGCCGCCGAGGTCGGCGCGCCGGTGATCCTGCAGGCCAGCGCCGGCGCGCGCAAGTACGCGGGCGAGCCCTTCATCAAGCACCTCATCCAGGCCGCCACCGAGGCCTACCCGCAGATCCCGCTGGTCATGCACCAGGACCACGGCACCAGCCCCAAGGTCTGCGAAGGCGCCATCCAGCTGGGCTTCGGCTCGGTGATGATGGACGGCTCGCTGATGGACGACGGCAAGACGCCGGCCAGCTTCGACTACAACGTCGAGGTCACGCGCAAGGTGGTCGACATGGCGCACGCGATGGGCGTGACGGTCGAAGGCGAACTCGGCTGCCTGGGCAACCTGGAAACCGGCGACGCGGGCGAAGAAGACGGCATCGGTGCCGTCGGCAAGCTGGACCACAGCCAGATGCTCACCGACCCGGAGGAAGCCGCGGTCTTCGTCAAGGCCACGCAACTGGATGCGCTGGCCATCGCCATCGGCACCAGCCACGGCGCCTACAAGTTCAGCCGCAAGCCCACCGGCGACATCCTGGCCATCGGCCGCGTCAAGGAAATCCACAAGCGCATCCCCAACACGCACCTGGTGATGCACGGCAGCTCCAGCGTGCCGCCGGAGCTGCTGGCCATCATCAACCAGTACGGCGGCAAGATGAAGGAGACCTTCGGCGTGCCGGTCGAGGAGATCCAGGAAGCCATCAAGCATGGCGTGCGCAAGATCAACATCGATACCGACATCCGCCTGGCGATGACCGGCGCGGTGCGCAAGTTCATGGCCGAGAACCCCGACAAGTTCGACGCCCGCGAATGGCTGAAGCCGGCGCGCGAGGCCGCGTACAAGGTCTGCAAGCAGCGCTACCTGGAGTTCGGCTGCGAAGGCCAGGCCGCCAAGATCAAGCCGATGTCGCTGTCCGACGTGGCCGGCGCCTACCGCAGCGGCAAGCTCGCGCAGACGGTGGTCTGATCCGCGCTGCGCTCGAGCGCAGAGGATTCGAGAGCCGCTACCGGCGCGAAGCCGAAGTCCAATGACCGCTGGCGTGCGAAAGCACGGATGCGGCAAAGCCGGGCCCGGGCAGGCCGCGACGCTTCGCTGAGGCGGTCGGCTGCGCCGACTACCCTGCGGTGCTCGCGCCCATAGCCTCGTCGCCAACTCACTGCGCGAACTGCGTCCGCTCCGTTCAAACAGTCGCGACGAAGTCAGAAGTTGTGGCGCGCTGCGCG
>JAHBZS010000046.1 GCA_019635285.1 Rubrivivax sp.
GGCGGCCGGCAGCCACGCGCGCAGGCGCCGCCCGAAAGGAGCTTCAGGCAACGCGGCAGGCAGCAGGCGGCACGAACGCGGCATGAGGAGGGTCGAAGCAGGATTCAGGCCGTGGTGGGCAATCGTCGACCCTCGGCCAAAGCGGCGCGATGATAGCCTGCGCACACATGGCTTCGACCCCCGCGCCGCACGAATTTCCGCCGCCGCTGCCGGGCCGCGACCCGGCGCACATGCTGGAGCGCACGCGCGCCCAGTGGGGCGGCCGCGGCGAGCTGTGGGTCTTCGGCTACGCGTCGCTGATCTGGCGCCAGGAGTTCGAGGCGGTGGAACACCGCAGCGCGCTGGTGCACGGCTGGCACCGGGCGCTGCGCATGCGCTCGCGCGTCAACCGCGGCACGCCGCAGCAGCCGGGGCTGGTGTTCGCGCTGCTGCCGGGCGGCGCCTGCCGCGGCGTCGTCTTCCGGCTGCGGCGCGAGACCGCCGACGAGGAACTCGAGCGGCTGTGGCTGCGCGAGATGCCCACCGGCGTCTACGACCCGCGCTGGCTGCCGGCGCGCACGCCGCAGGGCGAGGTGCAGGCACTGGCCTTCACGCTGAGCCGGCGCAGCGAGGCCTTGATGGGGCGCCTGGGCGACGAGCAGATGCTGCACATCCTGCGCCATGCCAGCGGGCGCTACGGCAGCACGCTGCAGTACCTGGCGGCCACGGCGCACGCGCTGCGCGAGCGCGGCGTGCGCGACCGCGAGGTGCAGCGCCTGATGGCGCTGGCCACGCGGCACGGCTTGCTCTGACAATCGCCGGCCATGGAATTGCCACGACACCAGCTGACGATGACGGTGCTGATGACACCGGACATGGCCAATTTCGCCGGCAACGTGCACGGCGGCACCTTGCTGAAGTTCCTGGACCAGGTGGCCTACGCCTGCGCCAGCCGCTACGCCGGACGCTACGTGGTCACGCTGAGCGTGGACCAGGTGATGTTCCTCGAGCCGATCTACGTCGGCGAGCTGGTCACCTTTCTGGCCGCGATCAACCACACCGGCACCTCGTCGATGGAAGTCGGCATCAAGGTGGAAGCCGAGAACATCCGCAGCCGGAGCAAGCGCCACGTCAACAGCTGCTTCTTCACCATGGTGGCGGTGGACGACGACCGCCGCCCCGCGGCCGTGCCGCCGCTGCAGCCGGCGCCGGGCGACGAGGCGCGGCGCTTCGACGAGGCCGTGCTGCGCAAGCAGCTGCGCCGCGAGCTGGCGGCGCGCTTCCAGTCGATCAAGAAGCCGGCGGCGTAGCCGCCGCGAAGGCCGCGTCGAGCTGCGCGCGCCACTGCGCCTTGTGCGCGTCGTCGGCGAAGCTGGCCTCGAAGCTGTTGGCCGCCAGCTGCCAGGCGTCGCGCGCCGTCAGCGCCGGCAGTGCCGCGAAGGTCTGCAGGTAGTTGTCGTTGACGTAGCCGCCGAAGTAGGCCGGGTCGTCGCTGTTCACCGTGGCGCACAGGCCGGCGTCGAGCAGCGCCTTCAGGTTGTGCGCGGACAGGTCCGGAAAGACGCACAGCTTGACGTTGGACAGCGGGCACACCGTCAGCGGCATGCGGCTGGCGGCCAGGCGACGCACCAGCGCGGGGTCCTCGAGGCAGCGCACGCCGTGGTCGATGCGCTCGACCTTGAGCACGTCCAGCGCCGTCTCGATGTAGGCCGGCGGCCCTTCCTCGCCGGCATGGGCGACGACATGCAGGCCGAGCTCGCGGCAGCGCGCGAAGACCCGCGCGAACTTCTCCGGCGGATTGCCGCGCTCGCTGGAATCGAGGCCGACGCCGATGAAATGGTGCCGGTAGGGCAAGGCCTGCTCCAGCGTCTGGAAGGCCGCCTCCTCGCTGAGGTGGCGCAGGAAGCACAGGATCAGCTTGGCGCTGAGGCCGAACTCGGCATGGGCGCGCCGGCAGGCGTGGTCCAGGCCGACGATGACCGTCTCCATCGGCACGCCGCGCTCGGTGTGCGTCTGCGGGTCGAAGAAGATCTCGGCATGCACCACCTGGTCGGCGGCGGCGCGCTCCAGATAGGCCCAGGCCATGTCGAAGAAGTCCTGCTCGGTGCGCAGCACGCTGGCGCCGGCGTAGTAGATGTCGAGGAAGCTCTGCAGGTCGCTGAAGGCATAGGCCGCGCGCAGCGCCTCGACATTGGCGTAGGGCAGCGCCACGCCGTTGCGCTGCGCCAGCTTGAAGATCAGCTCCGGCTCGAGCGAGCCTTCGATGTGCAGGTGCAGCTCGGCCTTGGGGCAGGTGCGCAGCAGCGCCGGCAGCCGGGCGCGCGGGATGGCGTCGAAGTCGATGTCGGTCATGCCCGGAGTGTGGCAGCTACTTCGGGTGGATCCGGGTGATCTTGTTGCCCTGCACGCCCAGCCCGGCCATCAAGCCCTTCTGGCCGAAGATGAAGGCATAGATGTCGTCCTTCATCGTCGTCGTGGTCGTGCTCTTGGCCATGCCCTCGTCCATCACCACCACGCTGGGGCCGACACCGATCTCGAAGCCTTCGTTCTTGCCCAGCTGCGCCAGCGCCTGGTCGTTCATGAAGAACAGCGCGTAGCCGAAGGTCTGCGCACCGGCCTGCAGGCCGAACGAGGCGCCGGCGGTGTTGTAGTAGCCGACCGCCTTGCCGCCCTGGATCAGCGCGCCGTCGCCGTACTGCCCGCCGACGCCGAGCCCGGCCTTGGTGACCTTGGGGAACACCAGCACCGCCTTGGCCTGCGGGGCCAGCGCCTTGGCCGCCGGCACCTTGGCCACCAGCTGCTGCAGCGCGGCCTGCGCGCTGCTCGACAGCTGCGCAGCCGAGCTGGCGGCACGCGCCGGCAGGGCGCCGAACGCGGCGCCGGCCGCGAGAACGAGGAGCTCACGTCGCTGGGTCATGGCGAATCCCAAAAATGGTTGCGAAACCGGGATTCTCGACGATCAGCAGCAGCCGTGGCCAAAACCGATGTCGCGCAGCCAGCGGCGATAGGCGGCGCTGAAGCGGTCGGCCGCGCTGTGCACCTCGCCCCCCGACAGCGGCAGCTCACGCGGACGCTGCGATTCCAGCACCGGCTGGTCCTGCGCAAAGATGGTCTGCTGGAAGGCGCGCAGCGTGGCGTCGTCGGCGCCTTCGTCGGAGGTGGCGATGGTGAACCAGGCGCGGCAACTCTCGCGGCCCGTGGGGCTGGTCCACAGCACGTAGGCTTCGTCGGTGTCGCCCGCGGACGCGCGCTTTTGCAGCAACGCCGACAGCGGCGACAGCACCTGGTAGCGGTAGTCGACCCAGGCGCCGCCGGTGGCCGCCGAGCTGGCCTGCGGCTGCCAGGCGCGATACAGCGGCACGCCGGGGCGGCCGAGCGCGTCGGCCTGCACCCGGTACTCGGGCACGTCGACATGGTCGCGCGCGCCCAGCCAGCCTTCGTGCACGAAGCCGAAGTGCGCCGTGTCCAGGAAGTTCTCGACCACCCGCGGCGCGCTGGTGGCCACGTCGAAGGGCCCGCACAGCACGCGCTTGCGCGGCAGCTCGTCCAGCGGCGGCGGCGCGAAGGGTTCCACGTCGCTCGCCGCCTGGCCGGCCACCCACAGCAGCCCGTGGCGCTGCAGCACCTGCCAGGTGCGCGCGGCATGCGCCGCCGGCGGCTGGAACTCGGGCACCGCAGGCACCTTGACACAACGCCCATCGGCGGCGAAGCGCCAGCCGTGGTACGGGCATTCGAGCACGCCGTCCTGCACGCGGCCCATCGACAGGCTGGCGCCGCGATGGGGGCAGCGATCGTCGAAGGCCGACGGGCCGTCGGCCCCACCCTGCCACAGCGCCAGCGCCTCTTCGAAATGCTGCGCCTTGAGGCAGCGGCCGGGGGCCAGGTCGGCGGCGGCCGCCAGCGGCAGCCACCATGCGTGCAAGTCGTCGTGCATGTCGCGTTCCACAAACAAGGACGCCGCCGGCGCGGGGCGCGCGGCGGCGTCGCTTCAGGACCGGCGGCTTACTTGCCGCTGGGGATCTTGCCTTCGACGCCGGCCACGTAGAAGTCGATCTTGTCCTTCCACGCCTGGTCGGCGGTGGTGTCCTTGGGCAGGCGTTCCTTGCCGGTGTTGTCGGCGATGGGGCCCTTGAAGACGTCGAAGCTGCCGTCCTTGAGCGCGGCCTTGACCTCGTCGATCTTCTTCTTCACCTCCTCGGGCACCACGTCGGCGATCTTCACGACCTCGTTGACGCCTTCCTTCGCGCCCCAGACGATGCGCTCGGACTTCCAGGTGTTGTCCATGACTTCCTTGACGTACTTCTTGTACGCCGGGCCCCAGTGCACGACGTTGGACGCCAGGTGCGCCTTCGGTGCGACGGCGCTCATGTCCGAGTCCCAGCCGAAGGCGTACTTGCCGGCCTTCTCGGCGGTCTGCAGCACGGCCGACGAGTCGGTGTTCTGCAGCAGCACGTCGGCGCCGGCGTTGATCAGGCTCTGCGCGGCCTCGGCTTCCTTCGGCGGGTCGAACCAGGTGCTGACCCACACCACCTTGACCTTGGCCTTCGGGTTGATGGCCTGCGCGCCCAGCGCAAAGGCATTGATGTTGCGCAGCACCTCGGGGATGGGGAACGACCCGACGAAGCCCAGCGTGTTGGTCTTGGTCATGGCGCCGGCGATCATGCCGGAGATGTATGCGTCCTGGTAGAAGCTGGCGTCGTACACACCGACGTTGGGCGCGAGCTTGTAGCCGGTGGCGTGCATGAACTTGACGTCGGGGAACTCCTGCGCCACCTTGATCGTCGGCTCCATGTAGCCGAAGCTGGTGGTGAAGATCAGCTTGTTGCCCTGGCTGGCCAGGTCGCGCAGCACGCGCTCGGCGTCGGCGCTCTCGGGCACCTTCTCGACGAAGGTGGTCTTGACCTTGTCGCCGAACTCGGCCTCGACCGCCTTGCGGCCCTGGTCGTGCGCGAAGGTCCAGCCGGCGTCGCCGACCGGGCCGATGTACACCCAGGCCGCCTTGAGCGGCTCGGCTGCCGGTGCGGCGGCCACCGAGGCCGCTGCGGCCGGCGCGGCGGCGGCCGGCGCCGCGGCCGGTTCTTCCTTCTTGCCGCAACCGACCAGCGCGGCCAGCGCGGCGGCGGCGGTCAGGCCCAGCAGGGCACGTTTGTTGATCTGGCTCATGCGTAAGGGCTCCTTCTGTTGAGGGCGGGCGGGGCGGAAGCGGGGGATTCTAGGCGCCGGGATGGAAGGGCTTGCCCAGCGAGGCCGGCATGTTGATGCGGATCCAGGTCGGGTTGCGGCTGATCACCGCCAGCACGATGATGGTCGCCAGGTACGGCAGCATGGCGAGCAGCTGGCTGGAGATGTCCACCCCTGCGCCCTGCAGCGCAAACTGCGCCATGGTCACGCCGCCGAACAGGTAGGCGCCGAACAGCACGCGCAGCGGCCGCCAGGTGGCGAAGGTGGTCAGCGCCAGCGCGATCCAGCCGCGGCCGGCGACCAGCCCTTCCACCCACAGCGGCGCATACACCACCGACAGGAAGGCCCCGGCCACGCCGCACAGCGCGCCGCCGGCCATGACCGCGCCCAGGCGGATCCAGCGCCCCTTGTAGCCCAGCGCATGCGCCGATTCGGGCGACTCGCCCACCGCGCGCAGCACCAGGCCGGCACGGCTCTTGTACAGGAACCACATGGTCAGGCCGATCAGCCCGATGGCGATGTAGACCATCGGGTGGTGCCTGAAGAAGGCCGGCCCGATGAACGGGACCTGGCTGAGCACCGGCACGTCAAAGGGCACGCGCTCGGACAGCTTCTTGCCGACATAGCCCAGGCCGACGAAGGCCGAGAAGCCGTAGCCGAACAGGCTGACGGCCAGACCGGTGGCGTACTGGTTGGTGTTGAGCCAGATGACCAGCACGCCGAAGCCCGCGGCCAGCACGGCGCCGGCGGCGGCACCGGCGATGAAGGCCATGGTGTCGCTGCCGGTATTGAAGGCCGCGGCGAAGCCGGCGATGGCCGCCACCAGCATGATGCCTTCGGCGCCGAGATTCAGCACGCCGGCCTTCTCGTTGATGAGCAGGCCCAGGCCGGCGATGGCCAGCGGCGTGCCCGAAGCCAGCGTGGCCGCGATGAGCAGAGCGAATTGGTCCATGGTGCGGCCTTTCAGTGCGCGTGGGCGATCGCCGAGCGCACGCGGATGCGGTAGTTGATGAGCGTGTCGCAGGCCAGCAGCAGCACCAGCAGCAGGCCCTGGAAGACGCCCGACAGCGCGTTGGGCAGGCCCAGGCGCGACTGGCCGAGCTCGCCGCCGATGATCATCGTGGACAGCAGCAGGCCGGCGAAGGCGATGCCTACCGGGTGCAGCCGGCCGACGAAGCAGACGATGATGGCGGTGAAGCCCAGTCCCGTGGAGACATGCGGCGTGATCTGCTTGAAGGTGCCGATGGCCTCCATGCCGCCGGCCAGCCCGGCCAGCCCGCCGGAGATGAGCAGCGCGGTCCACAGCGAGCTGCTGGCCGAGAAGCCGGCATAACGCGCCGCCGCCGGCGCCAGCCCGCCGACCTGCAGCTGGTAGCCGCGGAACTGGCGGAACATGAACACCCAGGTCAGCGCCACCAGCACCAGCGCGATGACGAAGCCGATGTGCAGCCGCGTGCCGGGCAGCAGCACCGGCAGCCAGGTCGACGCGTCGAAGCTCTTGGTCTGCGGGAAGTTGAAGCCCATCGGGTCCTTCCACGGCCCGAACACCAGGTAGTTGACCAGCTGCTGCGCCACGTACACCAGCATCAGGCTCACCAGGATCTCGCTGGCATTGAACTTGTCGCGCAGCAGCGCAGTCAGCCCCGCCCAGGCCATGCCGCCGAGCACGCCGCCCAGCAGCACCAGCGGCACTGCGACGATCTGCGGCAGCACGATGCCCTGCGTGGTCAGCCACAGCGCGACGCCGCCGCCGCTGAGCACGCCGAGCACGAACTGCCCTTCGGCGCCGATGTTCCAGACGTTGGAGCGATAGCACACCGCCAAGCCCAGCGCGATGGTGATCAGCGGCGTGGCCTTGAGCAGCAGCTCGCTGATCTGGCGCTGGTTGGAGAAGGGCTCGACGAAGTACATCGACAGCCCGCGCACCGGGTCCTTGCCGAGCGCGGCGAACAGGATGCCGGCGAGGATGGCGGTGAGCACCAGCGCCAGCACCGGCGACAGCAGCGACATCAGCTTCGAAGGCTGGGGACGGGGTTCAAGCCTGAGCATGGCGCACTCCACTGACGAAGGCCGGGGCGGACGGCGCCGCCGCCTCGCCGGCTTTGGGCCACAGGCCCGACATCCATTCGCCGATGCGCTCCACGGTCGCTTCGGCCGTGGCGATCGACGGCGACATGCGCCCCTGCGCGATGACGATCAGCCGGTCGGAGATCTCGAACAGCTCGTCCAGCTCCTCGCTGACCACCAGCAGCGCGCAGCCGGCATCGCGCAGCTTGAGCAGCTCGCCGCGGATCAGCGCCGCCGCGCCCACGTCCACGCCCCAGGTGGGCTGGCTGACGATCAGCAGCTTGGGGTTGGCGTCGATCTCGCGGCCGACGATGAACTTCTGCAGGTTGCCGCCCGACAGGCTCTTGGCCGCCGCCCCGGTGCCGCCGGCCTTGACGTTGAAGCGGCTGATCAGGTTGGCGGCCAGCAGGTTGACCTTGGAGGTGTGGATCCAGCCCGACGCATTGACCGCTTCGGTGCGTGTCAGCAGCGTGTTCTGCGCCAGGCTCATCACCGGCACGGCGCCGCGGCCCAGGCGCTCCTCGGGCACGAAGTGCAAGCCCTCCTTGCGCCTTCGTCGCGGCGAATGGCGCGCGATGTCCTTGCCGAAAAGCTTGATCGAGCCGGCCGGCCCGCGCGCGTCCTCGCCGGACAGCGCGGCCATCAGCTCCTGCTGGCCGTTGCCCGAGACGCCGGCCACGCCGACGATCTCGCCGGCGCGCACGTCGAAGCCGATATCGGCGAGCGTGGTGCCGAACTGGTCCAGCTTGGGCATCGACAGGCCGCGCACCGCCAGCACCACGTCGCCGGCCTTGGACTGATGGTGCTGCAGCTGCGGCGGCTCGGCGCCGATCATCAGCTTGGACAGGCCGGCGTTGCTCTCGGTGCGCGGGTCGACGGTGCCGGTGACCTTGCCGCCGCGCAGCACCGTGCAGGCCGTGCACAGCTCGCGGATCTCGTCGAGCTTGTGGCT
The DNA here is from genome assembly GCA_019635285.1 of Rubrivivax sp. GTDB lineage: Bacteria > Pseudomonadota > Gammaproteobacteria > Burkholderiales > Burkholderiaceae_C > Rubrivivax. Next base: position 8,180 of record JAHBZS010000046.1, read on the forward strand.
GATGTAGAGGATCGAGCAGCCGCCAGCGGCCAGCTGGCGCAAGGTCACGAAGAGCTTCTGCACGGCCTGCGGCGTCAGCACCGACGTCGGCTCGTCCAGGATCAGCAGCTTCGGGCTGGTGAGCAGCGCGCGCACGATCTCCACGCGCTGGCGCTCGCCCACCGACAGCGAATGCACCGGGCGCAGCGGCTCCACGTCCAGCCCGTAGTCCTTGCTGACCTTGCTGATGCGCTCGGTCACCTCGGCCAGCTTCATGCTCTTGTCCAGGCCGAGCCACACGTTCTCGGCCGCGGTCAGCGTGTCGAACAGGCTGAAGTGCTGGAACACCATGCTGATGCCCAGGTGCCGCGCCTGCTGCGGGTTCCTGATGTCGACCTTCTCGCCGTTCCAGCGGATCTCGCCCTCGTCGGGCCGCACCGCGCCGTAGATCATCTTCATCATGGTGCTCTTGCCGGCGCCGTTCTCGCCGAGCACGGCGTGGATCTCGCCGGGCTGCACCTTCAGGTTGACGTTGTCGTTGGCGCGCACCGCCGGGTACTGCTTGCTGATGCCGATCAGTTCGAGTCGCAACATGGCTTGTCTCCAGACGGATGGGTCAGCGCGCGTCGGCGCGGCGGTAGCGGCGCTCGCCGGCCACCCAGCTTTCGATGAGATCGCGCTCGTCGCCGAGCGTGATCCAGGCGAAGATCTTTTCATGCAAGTCGCGCGCCACCTGCTGGCGGCGCTTGGCCACCGGGCTCGTCGCCCAGTCCCAGATGCACAGGTCGGCCGACGCGCCGCCTTCCAGCGAGCCGATCTCGTGGCCCAGGCCCAGCGCCGTGGCCGCGCCGCGCGTCGCCGCATGCAGCAGCGCCCAGGCACTGAGCCGCGTGCCGGCCATGGCCTGCACCTTGTACGCATCGGCCATGGTGCGCTGCATCGACAGCGACGTGCCGCCACCGACGTCGCTGGCCAGGCTGATGTGCACGCCGGCGTCCTCGGCCGCGGCCCAGCCGAAGAGCCCGCTGCCCAGGAACAGGTTGGAGCTGGGGCTGTGCGCGATCTGCGCGCCGCGCTCGCGCAGCAGCGCGCGGTCGGCATCGTCCAGCCAGATGCCGTGGGCCAGCACCGCACGCGCATTGAGCAGGCCGAAGCGCTCGTACACGTCCAGGTAGCTGCGCGCCTTGGGGAACAGCTCGGCCACCCAGCGCACCTCGTCGCGGTTCTCGGCGACGTGCGTCTGCATGTACAGCCCGTCACGGCTGGCCAGCAGGCGCCCGGCCATGGCCAGCTGCGCCTCGCTGCTGGTGGGGGCGAAGCGCGGTGTCAGCGCGTAGGCCAGCCGCCCCTGCCCGTGCCAGCGTTCGATGAGCTCCAGGCAATCGGCCTCGGCGCCTTCGACGTCGTCGCTCAGCCCGGGCGGCGCGTGCCGGTCCATCAGCACCTTGCCGGTGACGAGGCGCATGCCGCGCTGCTGCGCCGCGGCGAACAGCGCATCCGCCGACGCCTTGTGCACGGTGGGGAACACCACCGCGCTGGTGGTGCCATGCGCCAGCAGCGCATCCAGGAAGAACTGCGACACCTGCCGCGCCACGGGCGGGTCGGCCAGGCGCGCCTCGGCCGGAAAGGTGTAGTCGCGCAGCCAGTCCAGCAGCTGCGCGCCCCAGCTGCCGATGACGTCCAGCTGCGGGCTGTGCACGTGGGTGTCGACGAAGCCCGGCAGGATCAGCTTGCCGGCATGGTCGACGCGCCGCCAGGTGACGTCGGGCGCGACGGCCTGCGCACCGACGATGCGCGTGCCCTCGACCAGCAGCCAGTGGTCGGGCCGCCAGCGCACCGCCGGGCTGTCGCGATCGGCGCGCGCCGGCGCCGCGACGAAGTCCAGCAGGTCGCCGCGCAGGGCGATGCGCGGCGCGATCACCAGCGCGCTCCCGCGCTGCCATGGGCGCCGGTGGGCTGCAGTGCGGCAGGCCGGCTCATGCCCTCTCCGGTGAAGACAGCTGTCGCGCGACGTCGCGCACCGTCTCGCGCAGCCAGCGCAGCGGCGGCGCGGCATGCGTGCGGTCGTGCCACAGCTGGTAGTAGGTCAGCGGCGGAAACTGCACCGGGCAGCGCACGATGCGCAGGTCCAGCGCGTCGACGTAGCGGCTGCAGAACAACCGGCCGGTGGTCAGCACCAGCCAGCTGCGCTGCACCATCAGCGGTATCAGGCTGAAATGCGAGCTGCGCACCACGACGTTGCGCTGCAAGCCCTGCGCCGCCAGGTGTTCGTCGATGACCCCGGGCGCGCCGGCGTGGAAGGCCATGGGCGCGACGTGCTCGCTGTCCAGGTAGCGCTCGACCGTCCAGCCGCGGCCGCCGCCCCGGCCCGAGGCGGCCGGATGGTCGGACGCCACCAGGCAGACGATGTCGTCGCTGATCAGGCGGCCCATGTGCAGCTCTTCCGGCGGGCGCAGCCAGTTGCCGATGACCAGGTCGACGTCGCCTGCGGCCAGCTTGCGCCGGTAGTCGATCTCGGCCGACAGCGGATGCAACTCCACCTGCGCCTGCGGCGCCTCGCGCTTCAGGCGCTCGACGATGCGCGGCAGGAACAGCGGGTCCAGGTAGTCGCTGGCGGCGATGCGGAAGCTCAGGCACGCGCTGGCCGGGTCGAAGGCGCCGCTGCGCTGCTGCGGGGCGAACAGCAGCTCCGCATCGCGCAGCAGGCGCGCGGCCGGCTCCAGCATCGCCAGCGCCGCGTCGGTGGGCGCCAGGCCCTGCCCCGAACGCACCAGCAACGCATCGCCCGTCAGCTCGCGCAGCCGTTTCAGCTGCGCGCTGACCATCGGCTGCGTACTGCGCAGCCGCATCGCGGCACGGGAGACACTGCGTTCAGCGATCACGGTGTGCAAGACCTTCACCAGATGGAGGTCAATCTTGGCGGTGATCGGCCGCTGCGCCATACGGTTGATCATATATTTATTACTCGGAAAAGCATATGGCCGGCTGCGCTGCAAGCGCTAGTGTTCGTGCCGATGACATCCAGCGAGGGCCCCATGGACAGCCGACCGATCCGCTTCGTGCACCGCAGCCGCATCGTCGAGGTGCAGTCCGCGCCGATCACGCGCAGCGTGCTCGACTGGCTGCGCGACGACGCGCGCTGCACCGGCACCAAGGAAGGCTGCGCCGAAGGGGATTGCGGCGCCTGCACGGTGATCGTCGCGGAACTCGCCGAACAGGGTGCCGCCAGCGGCAGCGCCGCGGCGCAGGCCACCGTGGTCGGCGGGCTGTCGCTGCGGCCGGTCAACGCCTGCATCCGCTTCCTGCCGACGCTGGACGGCAAGGCGCTGCTGACGGTGGAGGACCTGGCCGCCATCACCGGCGGCGAACTGCACCCGGTGCAGCAGGCGATGGTCGAGTGCCACGGCTCGCAATGCGGCTTCTGCACCCCGGGCTTCGTGATGACGATGACGGCCTCCTACGAGCAGCACTGCGAAGCCGGCCACGTGCCCGGCCGCCAGCAGCTGGCCGACGAGCTGGCCGGCAACCTGTGCCGCTGCACCGGCTACCGGCCGATCCTGGACGCCGGCCAGCGCATGTTCGAGCTGCCCAAGAAGCGCCTGGACACCGCGCCGATCGTCGCGCTGCTGCAGCAGCTGCGCGCCGATGCGCCGCTGCACCATGTGGCGCCGAACCCGGCGCAGCCGGGCCGGCAGGACCATTTCCACGCGCCGCGCACGCTGGACGCGCTGGCCACGCTGCGCGAGCAGAAGCCCGACGCGCGGCTGCTGGCCGGCTGCACCGACATCGGGCTGTGGGTCAACAAGATGTTCCGCGACCTGGGCGACATCGTCTACGTCGGCGAGGTGGACGCGCTGAAACGCATCGCGGTGGCCGATGGCATGCTGCAGATCGGTGCCGGCGCGCCGCTGGAAGATGCCTGGTCGGCGTTGGCCGCGCACTGGCCGGTGCTCAACGAAGCCTGGCTGCGCTTCGCCGGCCCGCCGGTGCGCCATGCCGGCACGATGGGCGGCAACGTCGCCAACGGCTCGCCCATCGGCGACAGCGCGCCGGTGCTGATCGCGCTGGGCGCGAGCATCCAGCTGCGCCGCGGTGCCGCCACGCGCACGATGCCGCTGGAGGACTTCTACCTCGACTACATGAAAAACCAGCTGCAGCCCGGCGAGCTGGTCACCGGCCTGCACGTGCCGCTGCCGACGCCTGCGCAGCAGCTGCGCGCCTACAAGATCAGCAAGCGCTACGACTGCGACATCTCGGCGCTGTTCGCGGCGCTGGCGCTGGAACTGGACGGCGGCACGGTAAAGAGCGCGCGCTTCGCCTTCGGCGGCATGGCGGCGGTGGTCAAGCGCGCCCGCGGGGCCGAGGCCGCGGTGCTCGGCCAGCCCTGGACCGAAGCCACGGTGCAGGCGGCGATGGCGGCGCTGGATACCGACTTCAGCCCGCTGACCGACTTGCGCGCCAGCGCCGACTACCGGCGCCAGGTGGCACGGGGGTTGCTCAAGCGGCTGTGGCTGGACACCGGCGCGGCGCCCAAGCCGGTGCCGACCAGCGTTTGGACGGCGACCGCCGACGCCGCCTGATCACGGGAGGAGGCAAATGAACCAGATCACCGACGCGCCCTTCGTCGACGCCGCTGCCGGCGTGGTGGGCCGCACGCACGTGCACGAGTCGGCCGCGCTGCACGTGGCCGGCACGGCGACCTATATCGACGACCTGCCTGAACTGGCCGGCACCTTGCATGCGGCGCTGGGGCTGTCGCCGCTGGCGCACGGCCGGCTGCGCGGCATCGCCGTCGACAAGCTGCGCGCGCTGCCCGGCGTGGTGGACGTGGTCACCGCCGCCGACATCCCCGGCGCCAACGACTGCGGCCCGATCGTGCACGACGACCCCATCCTGGCGCACGGGCTGGTGCAGTACCTCGGGCAGCCGATGTTCGCCGTGCTGGCCGAAAGCCGCGAGGCGGCGCGCCGCGCCGCGGCGCGCGCGCGCGACTTCGTCGACATCGAGCCGCTGGAGCCGGTGCTGACGGTGCGCGCCGCGCATGCCAAGCAGTCCTACGTGGTGCCGCCGATGCACCTGACGCGCGAATCCACCCCCGGTGCGCTGCAGCGCGCCCTGCAGGCCGCGCCGCGCCGGCTGAAGGGCAGCTTCGTGCAGGGCGGGCAGGAGCAGTTCTATCTGGAAGGCCAGATCTCCTACGCCGTGCCCACCGAAGGCGGCGGCATGCGCGTGCACTGCTCGACGCAGCACCCCAGCGAGATGCAGCAGGTGGTGGCGCATGCGCTGCACGTCGCGTCGCATGCGGTGCTGGTGGAATGCCGGCGCATGGGCGGCGGCTTCGGCGGCAAGGAGTCGCAGTCGGCGGTGTTCGCCTGCATCGCCGCGGTAGCGGCGCGCAAGCTCAACCGGCCGGTCAAGCTGCGCCCGGATCGCGACGACGACTTCATGGTCACCGGCCGGCGCCACGGCTTCGAGTTCGACTACGAGATCGGCTACGACGACCACGGCCGCGTCCTGGCGGCCGAGGTCACGATGATCTGCAACGCCGGTTTCAGTGCCGACCTGAGCCCGCCGGTGATGACACGCGCCATCTGCCACTTCGACAATGCCTACTGGCTGCCCGAGGTGGCCATCCACGGCTACTGCGCGAAGACGAACACGCAGAGCAACACCGCCTTCCGCGGCTTCGGCGGCCCGCAGGGCGCGCTGGTCATGGAATATGCGCTGGACACCATCGCGCGCGAACTGCAGCTGGACCCGCTGGCGGTGCGGCGCACCAACTTCTACGGCAAGACGACGGACAACGTCACGCCCTACCGCCAGACCGTCACCGACAACGTGATCCACGAATTGGTGGACGAACTCGCCGCCAGCTCCGGCTATGCCGCGCGGCGCGAGGCGGCGGCGCGCTTCAACGCCACCAGCCCGGTGCTCAAGCGCGGCCTGGCGCTGACGCCGCTGAAGTTCGGCATCTCCTTCAACGTCAACCACTACAACCAGGCCGGCGCGCTGGTGCACGTGTACCTGGACGGCTCGGTGCTGGTCAACCACGGCGGCACCGAAATGGGCCAGGGCCTGAACACCAAGGTGGCGCAGGTGGTGGCGCACGAACTGGGGCTGCCGCTGTCGCGCGTGCGCTGCAGCGCCACCGACACCAGCAAGATCGCCAACACCTCGGCCACCGCGGCGTCCACCGGCAGCGACCTCAACGGCAAGGCCGCGCAGGACGCGGCGCGGCAGATCCGCGAGCGGCTGTCGGCGCTGGTGGCGACCACCCAGGGCGTGGACGCGCAGAGCGTGCGCTTCGAAGGCGGCCGCGTGCGCGCCACCGGCGTGGACATGAGCTTCGACGACCTGATCGGCCAGGCCTATGTCGCGCGCGTGCAGCTGTGGAGCGACGGCTTTTATGCCACGCCCGGGCTGCACTGGGACCGCACGACGCTGACCGGCCGGCCCTTCTACTACTTCGCCTACGGTGCGGCGGTCAGCGAAGTCGTGATCGACACACTCACCGGCGAATGGAAGCTGCTGCGCGCCGACCTGCTGCACGACGCCGGCCGCTCGCTCAACCCGGCCATCGACATCGGCCAGATCGAAGGCGCGTTCGTGCAAGGCATGGGCTGGCTGACCAGCGAAGAGCTGGTCTGGCACCCGAAGACGGGCGCGCTGCTGACGCACGCGCCCAGCACCTACAAGATCCCCACCGCCAACGACGTGCCCGCGGCCTTCCACACGCGGCTGTTCGACAACGGCAACGTCGAGGACAGCATCCACCGCAGCAAGGCGGTGGGCGAGCCGCCGCTGCTGCTGCCCTTCAGCGTGTTCTTCGCGATCCGCGACGCGGTCTCGGCTGCCGGCGACCACCGCAAGCAGCCGGCACTGAGCGCGCCGGCCACGCCCGAGGCCATCCTGCGCGCCGTCAACTCGGTGAGCTGAACTTCGCAGCCCGGCCGGCTGTTCAGGCCGCCGTGCCGCGCGCGGCCAGGCCGGCCGCCTGCAGCAAGGCGTCGAAGGCCGCCGCGGTGGCGCGGGCATCGTGCCGTGGCAGCTGCAGGCGCGGCGGGCGCAGCGGCCCGAGCTGCGCATCGAGCCGGGCTTGGTCGGTGCTGTCGTCCACCAGCAGCAGCACCTGCTCGGCGCGGCGCCGGCGCCCCAGTTCGCCCAGCTCGTATTCACAGCCGGCGCGCTGCGGTCCGTAGCCGCGCAGGTCCATGACCACCGCATCGGCACGCTCGATCAGCTGCACCACCGTGGCCTGCCAGCTGGAATCGCGGCAGCAGAATTCGTTGACGCGGTAGCGACCGTCGGGGTCGGGCGTGGTGTCCAGGGCCGCCAGGCGCCGCTGCAGGTCGTCCTGCGTGGTGACGAAGCTGGTGGCAATGTCGCCGGTGGCGAAGCGCAGGAAATCGCCTGGGTCGACGGTGCGCGCCACGACGTCGGGTGCCGCGATCATCGTCACCGGCCCGAACCAGCGCCAGCGTGCCACCAGGCGGTCGAACAACGCCTCGCTGCGTGCGGTGTCGCCGAAGACGCGCAGCACCAGCAGCGTGCGCGGCGGCGGCCGGCCGGCCACGGCCACCGCGCGGCGCAACGCCGCATCGAGCAAGGGCCGGAACGCCGCGATGGAGAGTGCCGCGGTGGCCAGCACCGGCAGCACCGCGTCGGCATGCGCATTCACCAGGTCGACCGCTTCCACCGCCACCACCAGCAGCCACCAGGTGCGCAGCAGCAGTTGTGCATCGGAGAAGCGCTTCGCCTCGTAGGCCCGCGCCACCCGCTTCAGCCGCCACCAGGCGAGCAGGCCGACCGGCAGCGCCAGCAGCACGAAACCGGTGTCCAGCCCCGGGCCGGCCAGCACCCAGCGGGCGCCGCCCTGCGTGCCGGTGAGCCAGGTGGTCAGGCGCAGGCCGACCAGCGGCGCCAGCCCGAACACCAGCAGCGCCGCCAGCACGATGGGCGCGACGCCGCGCACGCGCCGCGCGCCGCTGGCCAGCAGCAGCAGCAGCGGCACGGGCAGCGTGACGGCGGCCAGCTGCAGGAAGACGACGGCGTTATAGAGCTGGTCGAGCGACGGCGCGCGGCCGAAGAAGGGCCGCTGCAGCATCGACAACACCACGCCGGCCAACGCCATGGCCAGCAGCGTGGCCAGCCACAGGCCCAGCGCTCGGCGCAGCATCCAGCCGACCAGCACCGTGGCCATCGGCACCGCCAGCGTGGCCAGCACGCCCGCCTTCAGGTAGACATGCGCCGGCGTGCGCGGCAGGTCGCCCAGCCAGACGAAGAGCAGCGACAGCGGCAGTGCGCAGACGAACACGACACCGAACACCGCCCAGAAGACACGCCGCTGCACACGCGCCTGCCATTGCGCTGCGGACGGCACGGCGGGCGGCGCGGCGGACGGCACGGCGGCCGGCGGCGCCGGCGGCTTCGGCTGCGCCTGGGGCGGCACCAGCGTCGTGCCGGGCCGGTCCATCATGCCGGCCAGCACCGCGCGCCGGTAGCGCCACAGCACCAGCGGCGCGACCACGGCGGTGAGCAGCACCGCGTTCAGCACGAACATCGACAGCTCGGCACCCAGCATGGCGATCGCCTCGGCCCTCCCCGCCGCACGGTGGCCGCTACGATAGTGCATTCACGGCAAAGCACGGCAGACGATGGCGCAGCGCGGCATCCCCTTCGGCGAATCCTGGCGCGTGCTGGCCTACACGCTGGCGCTGGCGCTGGCCTTCGTGCTGCTGGGCCGCGCGCAGGTGGCGCTGTTCAGCGCACCGCTGACCCAACGGCTGCTGCAGGGCATCGGCCTGGTCGACGGACACAGCGACGCCCGGCTGCGCGACGAGGCGGCGGCCGTGGCCGCGGCCTCGCAGGCGGCGATGCTCGCGGCGCCGGCCGGCCACCGGCTGGCGACGCTGCGGCTGGGCTATGAACTCGGCTACGCCAGCGAGCGCGGCGGCCTCTTCGCCATGGCGCCGGCCGCGTCGCGCGAGCAGGCCTGGCAACAGCTCGCGCCGCAGCAGGCCGCCGCCGATGCGCTGGCCCGGCGGCTGGGCGTGCCTGCGGCGCCCGCGCTGCGTTCGACCAGCCTGCGCGAGTTCACCGAGATCGCCACACGCTACGAGGCCGACGAAAACGGCCTGGCCGCGCGCTTGCAGCAGCAGCTGTCGCCGTGGCACCGCCACGTCTACCTGCTGGGCGTGCAGCTGGGCATCGAAGCGGCGCGTCTCGACACCACCGCCGGCGAGTCGATGCAGCCGGCGGCCGCGTTGATCCGGCGCCACGCCGCCCTGGCCGGCATCGACCCGGCGTTGTGGCAGCCGCTGACCACGCCTCCCGACGGCGATGCGGCGGGACGCCTGCCGCACTACCGTGCCGCCGTGCAGGCGCTGGCCGGCGCGCTGGCGGCAAAGGACGCGGCCGCGAGCGCAAGCCGATGACCCACGCACCGGACCCGGCCGACGGTCTGCAGGCCTACATCGTCGGCGGCGCGGTGCGCGACGCCCTGCTGGGCATCGACGTGCACGACCGCGACTGGGTGGTGGTCGGCGCCACGCCGCAGCAGATGCTGCAGGCCGGCTTCCGCCAGGTCGGCGCCGATTTCCCGGTGTTCCTGCACCCACGCACGCACGAGGAATACGCGCTGGCCCGCACCGAACGCAAGACCGCGCCCGGCTACCGCGGCTTCGTGGTGCACGCCGACCCGTCGGTGACCCTGGCGCAGGACCTGTCGCGCCGCGACCTGACGATCAACGCCATGGCGACCCACGCGGACGGCACGCTGGTCGACCCCTTCGGCGGCGCGGCCGACCTGCGCGCCGGCGTGCTGCGCCACGTGTCCGACGCCTTCGTCGAGGACCCGGTGCGCATCCTGCGCTTGGCGCGCTTCGCGGCGCGCTATGCCAACTTCCGCGTCGCGCCGGAAACGCTCGCGCTGATGCGCGCGATGGTGCAGGCCGGCGAAGTCGACGCGCTGGTGCCCGAACGCGTATGGCAAGAGCTGGCGCGCGGCCTGATGGAGCCGGCGCCGTCGCGCATGTTCGGCGTGCTGCGCGACTGCGGCGCGCTGCGCGTGCTGTTGCCCGAGGTGGACCGGCTGTGGGGCGTGCCGCAACGCGCGGAGCACCACCCCGAGGTGGATACCGGCGTGCACCTGATGATGGTGCTGGACATGGCGGCCCGCCTGCACGCACCGCTGAGCGTGCGCTATGCCTGCCTGTGCCACGACCTGGGCAAGGCCACCACGCCGCCGGATCAATGGCCGCGCCACATCGGCCACGAGCAGCGCAGCGTGGCGCTGGCACGCGCGCTGGGCCAGCGCCTGAAGGCGCCGTCGGACTGCCGCGAACTGGCCGAACTGACAGCGCGCGAGCACGGCCACGTGCACGCCAGCGGCAGCCTGGACGCGGCGGCGCAACTGCGCCTGCTGGAGCGCTGCGACGCGCTGCGCCGGCCGGCGCGCTTCGCCGACCTGCTGCTGGCCTGCGAATGCGATGCACGCGGCCGCCTCGGCTTCGAGGACCGCGACTACGCACAGCGCCCGCAGCTGCTGCGCGCGCTGGCGCGGGCACGCGGCGCCGACACGCATGCGCTGGCCGAGCGCTTGGCGGCGCAGGGCCGCTCGGGGACGCAGATCGGCGAGGCCATCCGCGCGCTGCGCGTGGCGGCGCTGCGCGCATAGCATGCGGCCCATGCCGCTGCCGCCCAGCCCGATCGAACCTGCCGGCCGCGAGCTGGGCAAGCCGCTCAGCGGCTGGCGGCTGCGGCTGTACACCATCATCTTCGAGGCCGACACGCGCGCCGGCCGCGCCTTCGACCTGGCGCTGATCGCCATGATCCTGGCCAGCGTGGCCGTGGTGGTGCTGGACAGCGTGGCCACCATCCATCAGCGCTTCGGCCCCTGGCTGAAGGGCCTGGAATGGTTCTTCACCCTCGCCTTCACCGTCGAATACATCGCCCGGCTGCTGTGCGTGCGCCGGCCGCTGCGCTATGCGCGCAGCGTGTTCGGCGTCATCGACCTGCTGGCCATCCTGCCGGCGTACCTGGCGGTGTTCGTGCCGCAGATGCATGCGCTGATCGACGTGCGGCTGCTGCGGCTGCTGCGCATCTTCAGGCTGCTGCGGCTGACGGCGTACGTGCAGGAGTTCGGCGCGCTGTACCGCGCGCTGCGCGCCTCCAGGCGCAAGATCGGCGTGTTCCTGAGCTTCGTGCTGCTGGTGGTGACGATCGCCGGCACGCTGATGTACGTCATCGAAGGTCCGGAGCACGGCTTCACCAGCATCCCGGTCGGCGTCTACTGGGCGATCACCACGATGACCACCGTGGGCTTCGGCGACGTCACGCCGCACACCGACCTGGGCCGCCTGGTGGCCAGCGTAATGATGCTGATGGGCTGGGGCACGCTGGCGGTGCCCACCGGCATCGTCAGCGCCGAACTGGTGGGCCAGCAGGCGCGGCGCGAACCGACCACGCGCACCTGCCACGACTGCCTGAGCGAAGGCCACGCGCCCACCGCGCGCTTCTGCCGCGACTGCGGCGCCCCGCTGCCGGCCTACCAGCGCGACGCGGCACCGGGCGGCTGAGGCTCAGCGCAGCGCGTCGGCGACGCCGAAGGCCTGCAGCCGCGACTGCACCGCGGCCACGTCGTGGCTCAGCAGCGCCAGGTCGTGCAGCTGGCCGTCGCGGTCCTTGACGTGGTCGCGCAGCAGCGCTTCGGCGCGGAAGCCCAGCTCCTCGAACACGGCGATCGCCGCCACCTGGTCGACGGTCATCTGCGCGACCAGCTTGTCCAGGCCCAGTGCCAGCGCCTGCGCGAAGCACTGCTGGATGAGCACGCGGCCCAGGCCGCGCCCGCGCCACGCCGGCGCGACCAGCACGCGCAGCTCGCCGACATGGCGCGACCAGGACAGCTCGTCGACGACGATGGCCGAGCAGCCGACCAGCGCGTCGCCCTCGCGCACCGTCAGGCTGTGCAGCCGGCCTTCGGCGCTGGCCTGCATCCAGGCGGCCACCACCTTGGGATGGCTGATGTCGCGGCGCAGGAACAGCAGGTCGTGCGGCGGCAGCGCGGCGGCGAAGGCGGCCAGCGCCGGCGCATCCTGCGGTTGCAGCCGCGCCAGCTGCAGCGTGGCGCCGCCGAGCTGCAGGCTGCGCGGCAAGGTCATGGTGTCGTCGTTCATGTCGAGCGCCCCTCCAGCCAGCGGTCCAAGGTCGGCCACATGCGCTTGACCGCATTGGGGCCGGCGACCAGGCTGACATGGCCGCCCGGCAGCATCACTTCCTGCTTGTCGCGCGAGCGCACGCGCTGCATCAGCGGCTGCGCGCAGGCCGGCGGCACGATGTGGTCGTATTGCGCGATGACGTGCAGCAGCGGCAGCTTGACGCGCTTGAGGTCGACCCCCTGGCCGCCGATCTGCAGCGTGCCCTCATAGAGTGCGTTGTTCTGCATCAGCTGCTTGGTGATCTGCCGGAAATACTCGCTGGCCAGCGGCAGCGTCTCGGCGCCCCAGCGCTCCATCATGCGGTAGCCCTTGACGTAGTCGTCGTTCCACATGTTGTCCCACAGCCGCACCTGGCCGGCGATGCGGGCGGCCGGGCGCAGCGCGTCGAAGCCGGCGACGACCATGTCCGACGGCACCACGTCCACCTTGTCGCAGAGTTTGTCGACGTCGAAGTGGCGCGGGTCGGACAACGCGCGGAACATCGTCATCTGCGAGAAGTCCACCGGCGTGGTGAAGCACACCAGGTTGCGCAGCGCGGCGCCGTCGTGCAGCGCGGTGTACAGCAGCGACAACACCCCGCCGAAGCAGTAGCCGACCAGCGTCAGCGCGTCCTCGCCGGATGCCTGCTGCACGCGGGCGATGCAGTCGGGGATGAAGCCGAGCACGTAGTCCTCGATGCGCAGCCCACGCTCGGCGGCGGTGGGCGCGTTCCAGTCCATGACGTAGACGTCGTAGCCGCGCTGCAGCAGGAACTCCACCAGGCTCTGCCCCGGCGCCAGGTCGAAGATGTAGGCCTTGTTGGTGGTGGCCATGACCAGCAGGATGGGCGTGCGGTAGATCTCGCGCTGCTGCGGCTTGTAGTGGTACAGGCCCAAGGTGCCGCGGCGCAGCAGCAGCGTCTTCGGCGTGGTGCCGACCACCGGCGCCGGCGAGCCCAGGTACTCGATGCCCTTCAGCCCGCGCTGCAGCAGGCGGTCGACCTCGGTGCGCAGGCGCTGCGCAGTGGATGTGTCCGTCGCGGCGGCCATGTCGGGGCCCTCAGGCGCTCGCGCGACGGCGGCGGCCGGATGCAGCCTTGCGCGCGGGTGCCGGTTTCACGGCCGGGGCCTTGGCCACCGGCTTCGCGGCAGATACCTTGGCCGCCGGCGTCGCGGCAGATACCTTGGCCGCCGGCGTCGCGGCGGGTGCCTCGGCCGCCGGCTTGCGCGTGCGCAGCGGACGCGCGGCGCTGGGTGCCGGCGCCTGCGCCGCCAGCAGGCTGTCGAGCTTGTCTTCCAGCCGCTGCAGCGTCGCGCTCATCTCGGCGAACTCGCGGCCCGTGGGCAGGTTCAGGCGCTTGTAGAAGTTGTCCAGCGCCAGTTCCATGGCCTGGCGCAGCACCATCGTCAGCGACGACACCTGGTGCAGCGTCTTCACCACCTGGTCGATTTCCATGCCACGTCCGGCCAGCGCGTTGGCCCGGCCTTCCAGGCGGTTGACGGCCTGGCGCAGCAGTTCCAGCGGATCGGGGAGAAGGGATTTCGCCATCGCGCGTTCAGGCTCCACTGCGGTGCGGGTGACACGATTGTGGCACCCGCAAGGTGCGCGCGGAAGGGCGCCCCGTAGTGCGCCCGATAGTGCGCGCGGTAGTGCGCCTAGCTGCGCATCGCCTTCAGGATCTGCTGCGAACCCGCGGCCATCAGCCGCGCGTCGGAGCTGACGGTGACGAAGCGGAAGCCCTTGGCGGCACGCGCCTTGGCCACTTCGGGCAGGCCGTTGTGCACGCCGGCGGTGACGCCGTGCGCCTTGGCGCGCGCGAGGATGTGGTCGATGGCCTGCGCGGCCTTCGGATCGGGGTTGTCGAAGTCGGGCTTGCAGCCCAGCGCCAGCGCCAGGTCGCTGGGGCCCACATAGACCGCGTCCAGCCCTTCCACCGACAGGATGTCGTCCAGGTTGTCCAGCGCCTGCGCGGTCTCGATCATCGCGAAGGCGACGATGGTGTCGTTGGCATGCTGCGGATAGTCGGGCCCGCCGTAGAGCGTGGCGCGCACCGGCCCGAAGCTGCGCGTGCCGCGCGGCGCGTAGTGGGTGTAGGCCACCAGCTTCTGCGCGTCCTCGCGCGTGTTGACCATCGGGCAGATGATCGCGTAGGCGCCGGCGTCCAGCGACTTCATGATGATGCCGGGCTCGAGCCAGGGCACGCGCACCACCGGCACCGTCGGCGTGGTGGAGATGGCCTGCAGCATGCCCACCATCGCCTGGTAGTCGATGACGCCGTGCTGCAGGTCGATGGTCAGCGAGTCCCAGCCCTGGTGCGCCATGACCTCGGCGGAAAAGGCGTTGGGCACCGCCAGCCAGCCGTTGACGGCCGCCTTGTCGTCGCGCCACAGCGTGCGCAGCCGGTTTTCTCTCATGTTCGTCTCCGTGTGGTCTGCGAGCCCGCGGGCTCCGTCTTGTCAGCGAGCCTTGCGGGCTCCGTCTTGTCGGCGAGCCCGACGGGCTCGGTCTTGTCGCCGAGCCCGGCGGGCTCAGTCGATTTTCACACCGCCCTGGGCCACCACCGTCGCCCAGTTCTTGCGCTCGCGCTCGAAGAACTGCGTGAACTCGCCCGGCGTCATCGTCACCACCTCGGCGCCCTGCGACACCAGCCGCTCGCGCACCTCGGGCGAGCGGATCACCGCGATCAGCTCGGCATTCAGCTTGTCGACCACCGCCTTCGGCGTGCCGGCGGGCACCAGCACGCCTTGCCAGGTGCCGGACTCGAAGCCCTTGACGCCCTGCTCGGCGATGGTCGGCACGTTGGGCAGCAGCGACACGCGCCTGGCCTTGCTGACGCCGATGACCTTGAGCTTGCCGCTCTCGACGAAGGGCAGCGTGGCCAGCATGCCGTTCATCAGCACCTGCGTCTGGCCGGCCACGGTGTCGCCGATGGCCTGCGAGCCGCCCTTGTAGGGGATGTACTGCCACTTGGACCCGGTGGCCTTCTCCACGGCCACGCCGGCCACGTGCGGCGCGCTGCCGATGGCCGTGACGGCGAAGTTCAGCGACTGCTTCTGCGACAGCGCCACCAGCTCGGCCAGGTTGTTGGCCGGTACCGACGGATGCACCACCAGCAGGTGCGGCGAATAGGCCAGCATGGTCACGCCGCGCAGGTCCTTCGACGGCTCGAAGGGCAGCTTGCTGTACACCGACGCGGTGATGGCCAGTGCGCCCACGTCGCACAGCACCAGCGTGTAGCCGTCCGGCGCCGACTTGGCGACGAAGTCGGTGCCGGTGTTGCCGTTGGCGCCGGGCTTGTTCTCGACGATCACCGGCTGCTTCAGCGCGTCCTGCAGCGGCTTGCTGATGGCGCGCGCGATGATGTCCGACGAGCCCCCCGGCGGGTAGGGCACGATGATGTGCACCGGCTTGCTGGGCCAGGCCTGTGCCAGTGCCGCGGGGGCCAGGCACAGCGCCGCCAACGCGGCCGCGAGGGTGGCGAGTCGTCTGCGGATCACTCGTTCTCCCGATAGTTATCAGTTGTCGTACAACTAAGCATAAAGCCAACGCCGGGGGATGGCAAGCGCCGCGTGCCGCGTCAGCCCGCCACCGCGCCGGTGGCACGACGGCGGCGCTCGCGGCTGTTGGCCAGGTGCGTGCGCATCGCCGCGCGCGCGGCGTCGCCGTCCTGGTTGCGGATGGCGTCGTAGATGCTTTCGTGCTCGGCATTGACGCGCCGCAGGTACAGCCGCTGCTCCTCGCTCATGCCGGCCGCGCCGTCGAGCCGGGCACGCGGGATGATCATCGCGCCCAGGCTGGCCATCAGGTCGGCGAAGTGCGCGTTCTGCGTGGCGCGCGCGATCTCCAGGTGGAACTGGAAATCCGGCCCGACCGCGTCGCGCCCCTGCTCCACCGCCGCGGCCACGGCATCCAGCGCGCCGCGCATCTGCCGCAGGTTGTCGGCATTGCGGCGCTGCGCGGCCAGGCTCGCCGCCTCGGTCTCGATGCCGATGCGCAGCTCGAGCACGGCGATGACATCGCGCAGCGTGGCGAACTGCTCGGGCGCCAGCTTGAAGGGCACGGCCGCGCCCAGGCCGACCACGAAGGTGCCGATGCCGTGCCGCGTGAGCACCAGGCCGGCGGCCTGCAGCTTGGAGATGGCCTCGCGCACCACGGTGCGGCTGACGCCGAATTCGGCCATGAACTCGGCCTCCGTGGGCAGTTTGTCGCCGGCCGCCAGCCGGCCTTCGCGGATGCGGTCGCCCAGCGCCTCCACCAGTTCCAGCGCCAGGCTGCGCGGCCGGCGCCGCAGCAGTTCGGTCGACGTTTCCATGTGGTCCCTCCGCACAAACCCTTAGGTGATCCGGCTTGACAGCCTGGAGCCCTTTTCGCACCATTGCCGTAGTTGTACGACAACTGACGACGTATGACAACCGGAATCCACCCAAGATCATGCCCGCCACCCACCCCACCGGTCTGCGCTTTCGCCGGCTGCTGCTGACCGGCGCTGCCGGCGGCCTGGGCCGCGAACTGCGGACGCGCCTGAAGGCCTACTGCGACACCCTGCGACTGAGCGACGTCGCGCCCCTGGGGCCCGCCGCGGCGGGCGAAGAGATCCAGCCCGCGGCGCTGCAGGACGGCGCCGCGGTGCATGCGCTGCTGCACGACGTGGACGCGGTGGTGCACCTGGGCGGCATCTCGGTGGAAGGCCCGTTCGAGCCGATCCTGCAGGCCAACATCGTCGGCATCTACCACCTGTACGAGGCGGCGCGCAAGCACGGCGTGCGCCGCATCGTCTTCGCCAGCTCCAACCACGTCACCGGCTTCTATAGGCAGGACGAGGTCATCGACGCACGCATGCCGATGCGCCCCGACGGCTACTACGGGCTGAGCAAGGCCTTCGGCGAGAACCTGGCGCAGTTCTACTTCGACCGCTACGGCCTGGAGACGGTGAGCCTGCGCATCGGCTCCAGCTTCCCCGAGCCGAAGGACCGGCGCATGCTGGCCACGTGGATGAGCTTCGACGACCTGGAGCGCCTGGTCGTCGCCAGCCTGAGCGCGCCGGTGGTCGGCCACAGCGTGATCTACGGCCTGTCGGACAACACCGTGCGCTGGTGGGACAACACGCCGGCCGCGCACATCGGCTACCGGCCGCGCGACAGCTCCGACGCCTTCCGCGCCCAGGTCGAGGCCCGGCAGCCGACGCTGGATCACGGCAACCCGGCCACGCGGTACCAGGGCGGCGGCTTCGTCACCCAGGGCCCCTTCGATTGATGCCAGCGATGCGCGAGCCCCATCCCCCCACCTACCCAGGAGACACCCCCATGGCCCGTACCTTCTCCCTGATCCCGCGCCTGCTGTGCGCGCTGTTTGCCGGCGTGAGCCTCGGCGCGCACGCCGCCGAGTTCCGCTCGGCCGACATCCACAACAGCGACGACTACCCCACCGTGGTCGCCGTCAAGTACATGAGCGACCAGCTCGACAAGAAGAGCGGCGGCAAATACAAGATCAAGGTCTACAACAAGGGCGCGCTGGGCACCGAGAAGGAAACCATCGACCAGGTGAAGATCGGCGCGCTCGACCTGACGCGGGTGAACATCAGCCCGATGAACAACATCTGCCCGCTGACGCAGGTGCCGACGATGCCCTTCCTGTTCCACTCGGTGGAGCACATGCGCAAGGTGCTCGACGGCCCGATCGGCGACGAGATCCTGAAGAGCTGCGAAAGCGCCGGCTTCATCGGCCTGGCCTTCTACGACAGCGGCGCACGCAGCATCTACGCCAAGAAGCCGATCAAGACCGTGGCCGACGCCAAGGGGCTGAAGATCCGCGTGCAGCAGTCCGACCTGTGGGTGGCGCTGGTGTCGGCGATGGGCGCCAACGCCACACCGATGCCTTACGGCGAGGTCTACACCGGCCTGAAGACCGGGCTGATCGACGCGGCCGAGAACAACATTCCGTCCTACGACACCGCCAAGCACGTCGAAGCCGTCAAGATCTACTCGAAGACCGAGCACTCGATGGCGCCGGAGATGCTGCTGATGAGCAAGGTGGTCTGGGACAAGCTGCCCAAGGCCGACCAGGACATGATCCGTGCCGCCGCCAAGGAGTCGGTGGCCGTCGAGCGGCAGAAGTGGGACGAGCAGGAAGCCAAGTCGCTGGCCAACGTGAAGGCGCAGGGCGCCGAGATCGTCGAGGTCGACAAGAAGAGCTTCCAGGCGGTGATGGGGCCGGTCTACGAAAAGTTCATGACCTCGCCCGACCAGAAGCGCCTGGTCAAGGCCACGCAAGACACGAAGTAAGGCCCAGCCCCCGCGCATTGCGCGCGCCTCCTCGCGGGGCACCGCCAGGCGGCCGGTGCCGCCGGTCCGCCGGAGGCCGCGCAAGGCGCTCCCCGCAGCACCACCATGTACACCCGTTTCTGTGCGGCGCTGTCGCGCCTGAGCCTGATCCTGGCCTCCATCGGCCTGATCGCCGTCATCCTGTGCGTGCAGTGGCAGGTCTTCGGCCGCTACGTGTTGAACGACACGCCCACCTGGGCCGAGGCGCTGGCCATGCTGCTGGTGCTGTTCGTCACCGCCTTCGGCCTGGCGGTCGGCGTGCGCGACTCCGGCCACGTCGGCCTGGAATCGATGGTGGCGCTGCTGCCTGAAGCCTGGCAGCGCCGCATCGAGCTGCTGATCCACGCGCTGGTCGGCCTGTTCGGCGCGCTGATGACCTACGGCGGCTGGGTCTGGGCCAGCGCCAAGTGGGGCGAGAAGAAGCCGATGATGCCGGTGCCCGACGGCATCGACTACGTGCCGCTGATCATCGCCGGCGTGCTGATCGTGCTGTTCTCCATCGAGCACATCGCCGCCAACCTGCGCGGCATCACCGTGGAGCCGGCATGGAACTGACCGTCTTGTGCGTCAGCTTCACGCTGCTGCTGCTGCTGGGCGTGCCGGTGGCTTTTGCCATCGGCTTGTCGTCGGTGGCCACGATCCTCGCCGCCGGGCTGCCGATCGCCGTGGTCTTCCAGAAGATGGTCGGCGGCATGCAGGTCTTCAGCTTCCTGGCGATCCCCTTCTTCGTCTTCGCCGGCGAACTGATGCTCTACGGAGGCATCGCCGAGCGCATCGTGCGCTTCGCCAACAGCATGGTCGGCCACGTGCGCGGCGGCCTAGGGATGAGCAACGTGCTCGGCTGCACGCTGTTCGGCGGCATCGTCGGCTCGCCGGTGGCCGACGTGTCGGCGATGGGCAGCGTGATGATTCCGCTGATGAAGAAGGAAGGTTACGACGCCGACTACGCGGTCAACGTGACCACCCACGCCGCGCTGGTCGGCGCGCTGATGCCGACCTCGCACAACCTGATCCTGTTCACGCTGGCCACCTCGGGGCTGGCCTCGGTCAGCGTGCTCGGGCTGATCCTGGCCGGCGTGGTGCCGGCGCTGATCCTGACCTTGTGCAACCTGGGCGCGGCCTACTGGGTGGCCAAGAAGCGCGGCTATCCGACGCACGGCAGCTTCCCCGGCTGGGCGGCGGTGGCCACGGCCTTCGCGGCCGCGCTGCCGGGGCTGCTGGTGGTGGTCATCATCCTGGGCGGCATCCTGTCGGGCATGTTCACGGCCACCGAGTCCGCCGCCATCGCGGTCGGCTGGGCCTTGCTGGTCACGGTGGTGGTCTATCGCTCGCTGCGCTGGCATGACTTCATGAAGGCCTGCGCCAAGGCCTGCAAGACCACCGGCGTGGTGCTGCTGCTGATCGGCATCTCGGCGGCCTTCGGCTACTTCCTGGCGCTGTACGAGGTGCCGCAGAAGACCGGCGAGCTGATGAAGTCGGTGTCCAGCGCGCCGTGGGTCATCTTCCTGATGATCAACGTCCTGCTGTTCGTGCTGGGCACCTTTCTGGACATGGCGCCGACGATCCTGATCTGCACGCCGATCTTCATGCCCATCGCCATGCAGTTCGGCATGGACCCGCTGCAGTTCGGCGTGGTCATGCTGATCAACTGCGCGCTCGGGCTGAACACGCCGCCGGTGGGCACGGTGCAGTTCGTCGGCTGCGCCATCGGCGAGGTGTCGGTCGGCCAGGTGATGCGTACCATCTGGCCCTTCTACGGCGCGCTGGGGCTGACGCTGATCCTGGTGACCTACGTGCCGGCGTTCTCCACCTGGCTGCCAGGACTGCTCAAATGACCCCCCTGCCGCCCGCGCAAGCGCCTGGTGTCGCCTTCACGCCCAGCGCGCGCTACCCCGACCCGGCCATCGAGGTGCTGGACCCGGCGTTCCTGAAGCTGCGCCTGTTCAGCGCCGGCGTCGAGCAGCTGGCCAGCGGCTGCCGCTGGGCCGAGGGGCCGCGGTGGTTCGGCGACGGGCGTTATCTGCTGTTCAGCGACATCCCCAACAACCGCATCCTGCGCTGGGACGAATGCACCGGCAGCACCGGTGTGTTCCGTGCGCCCTCAAACTACGCCAATGGGCTGGCGCGCGACCGGCAGGGCCGGCTGCTGGCCTGCGAGCACCTGACGCGGCGCGTGACGCGCACCGAATACGACGGCTCGATCACCGTGCTCGCCGACCGCTACGACGGCAAGCGGCTGAACTCGCCGAACGACATCGTCTGCGCGCGCGACGGCAGCATCTGGTTCACCGACCCGCTGTTCGGCATCGGCGGCCATTGGGAGGGCGAGCCGGCGCCCAGCGAGACGCCCTGGGCCGTGTACCGCATCGCCCCGCAGGGCGGCGCGCTGCAGCGCATGGTCGACGACCTGGCCGCGCCCAACGGGCTGGCCTTCACGCCCGATGAGCGCGGCCTGTATGTGGTGGAAAGCCGCGCCGAGCCGCACCGCAAGATCTGGCTCTACGACCATGCGAGCGACGGCCGGCTGTCGAACAAGCGCCTGTACGTGGACGCGCAGGGGCCGGGCGCCTACGACGGCATCGCCGTGGATGCGCTCGGCCATGTGTGGTGCGGCTTCGGCAGCAGCGGCGCGCCCGGCGCCGACGCCGCGGCGCTGGACGGCGTGCGCGTCTACGACCCGGCTGGCCGGGCGCTCGCGCACATTCACCTGCCCGAGCGCTGCGCCAACCTGTGCTTCGGCGGCGCCAAGCACAACCGGCTGTTCATGGCCGCCAGCCACTCGCTGTACGCGCTGTTCGTCAACGTGCAGGGCGCGGCCTGAGGCGCGCTCGTCGGCCGCGACCATGCGTTAGTGGGTTGATGTACGGCCCGACGTCGCCGCTCCAGGTTTCGGCCAGGTGGTGAGCGGCCCGAGTCGGGCCAGCGTCTGGCAGCACTGGCGGCCGCCGCCTTCGCCTGTCGCGATGCACCCTAGCCCATGCGCCCGTCCGACAGCTTGCCGGGCAGTTGGTCGAGGTGCGCGGAGAACCAGCCGATGCGGCTCGTCTGCCGCACGTCGAACGCCGGCACGTAGGGCTTGATGTCCAGCACCGGCGTGCCGTCCACCATGTCGTTGCCGGCAAAGCGGATGCGCAGGCCGTCGATCGACACCAGGCGCACCACCGACAGGCCGATGCGGTTCGGGCGGTGGGCGCGCGCGTGGCGAAGACGCCGCGCGGCACCGTGTCCAGGAACGGCACCACCTCCAGCGACTCCTCCGCCACCAGGTGCAGATGCGTGAGCAGGATGAGGTTTTCGAACGCGTCCAGGTCCTTCAGCCCGGCGGCGAACGGCGGCAGCACGATCAACTCGCCGGGCACGTCCGGCGCGCCGGCGGTCTGGATGGGCACCCCCACCTTCGAGCGGAACGGGCTGCGGACGTGGCCGATGGCTGTCAGCGTCAGCGCGGTGGCGTCGCTCATCGGTGTCGGCTCAGCCGCGGCTGGCCCGGCTTGAAGTTCGCCATGTCTCGCTCCCCCTGATGGCCTGTGCGCATCAAGGATAGAGGCCATCCGCGCACGCGTGTGCGCCTGCTCCTACAGCGCATCGCACCGCGGTCCGATGGCCAGCGCCCCTGTGCCACGCCACGATGCAGGCACGGCATGCAGGGTGCATGCCCCATCTGCAAGAGGGAGAGTTTCATGAGCCACACGTCCACCGCAAGCGCCGTCATTTCCTCCGACGATGTCGAAGGCACGAAGGTCTACGACACCGCCGGCGACAAGCTGGGCTCGATCGACGACCTGATGATCGACAAGGTCACCGGCCAGGTGCGCTATGCCGTCCTGGAGTTCGGCGGCTTTCTCGGCATCGGCACCGACCGCTTCCCGCTGCCTTGGAACATGCTGAAGTACGACACCAGCAAGGAGGGCTACGTCGTGCCGCTCGACAAGGACCGCCTGAAGGAAGCCCCGCGCTATCCGTCCGAGCAGCGCCCGGACTACGACGACGCCTACGCGCGCCGCGTCCACGACTACTACGGCGTGCCGTTCATGTGACGCCGTCGCCCCTGGGCGCGCCCATGCGCCTGCACGGTGGCGGCCTCTCTTCCGCGGCGGCGCGGTGGTCCCTATACTGGGCCGAAACCGCCGCCAGAGGTCGCGCCGTGCACATCGCCTCGCATCAGTATGCCGATACCCTCGTGGTCCGACCGGTCGGGCGCATCGACCATCTCAGCGCGGCGGAGCTTGAAGCCACGCTGATGCCGCTGCTGGCGGCGACCACCGAGCGCCAGGGCGCGCTGGTGCTCGACTTCTCCGGCGTCGACTACATCAGCAGTGTCGGCCTGCGCGTGCTGATGATCGCCGCCAAGCAGGTGCGCGCCACCCAGGCGCGGCTGTCCGTGGCGGCGCTGCAGAGCGTGGTGGCCGAGATCTTCAGCATCAGCCGCTTCGACAAGGTGCTGACGGTGCACCCCACCGTCGAGGCGGCGCTGGCCCAGGCCTCCGACGCCGCGCTGGCCGCCTGGCGCGCCGCCGGCCAGCCGCAGCCCACATGAAGGGCGTTCGCTTCTGGGGCACGCGCGGCTCGCTGCCGGTCGCGCTGACCTCGGCGGGCCTGGCGAACAAGCTGCGCGGCGTGCTGCGCGCCGCGCGCGGCCAGCCCCTCGACACCGACGCCGACATCGAGCGCCTGCTGGCCAGCCTGCCCTTTGCGCTGGCCGGCACCTACGGCGGCCACAGCTCCTGCGTGCAGATCGAGACCGGCGGGCCGGACTACGTGGTCTGCGACATGGGCAGCGGGCTGCGCCCCTTCGGCCAGGCGGCGATGGCGCAGCGCGCCGGCAAGCCCCAGACCTTCCACATCTTCATGTCCCATCTGCACTGGGACCACATCATGGGCCTGCCCTTCTTCGTGCCGGCCTTCATCCCGGGCAACCGGGTCATCGTCTACGGCAGCCACCGCGAGCTGGAAATGGCGCTGCGGCGCCAGCAGGAGCCGCCGTCCTTTCCGGTGAGCTTCGACACCATCTTCGAAGGCCGCGTCGAGTTCGTGCACCTGGAGCCCGGCGTGCCGCAGCAGGCGGCGGGCATGACGGTGACCACCATGCTGCAGCGCCATACCGGCGACTCCTACGGCTACCGCTTCGAGTCGGAAGGCAAGGCGCTGGTCTACACCACCGACTCCGAGCATCCGCTGGCCGACCCGGCGCACACCGAGCGCTTCGTGCACTTCTTCCGCGACGCCGACCTGGTGATCTTCGACGCCATGTACTCGCTGGCCGACGCCATCTCGGTCAAGGCCGACTGGGGCCATTCCAGCAACGTCGTCGCCGTCGAGCTGTGCCAGCTGGCGCGGGCGCGCCGCCTGTGCCTGTTCCACCACGAGCCGGTGTTCGACGATGCGGCCATCGAGGCCATGCTCGCCGAGACGCGGCGGCTGGAGGAGATCACCCGTGGCGCGGCGCCGCTGCAGGTCAGCGCGGCCTACGACGGGTTGGAAATCCTGCTGTGAGTGTGCCCGTCGCGCCCGAGCCGCCCGGCGGCTGGACGGGCCGCATCCGCCTCATCGGCGCGGCGTTGCTGATCGTGCTGGCGCTGGCCATCTGGCTCGGCGGCCCATGGACCGAGCGTCTGCAAGGCGCCTGGTTCGACGCGCACCAGGCGCTGTGGCCGCGCAAGGTGGCCACCTTGCCGGTGACGGTGGTGGCCATCGACCACGCCAGCCTGCTCGACATCGGCCAGTGGCCGTGGCCGCGCCAGGTGCTGGCGCGCATGCTGCGCGTCATCCAGCGCGCCGAGCCGGCGGCCATCGGCATCAACATCCTCATGCCCGAGCCGGACGCGCTGTCGCCCGAGCGGCTGCTGGCGCAGGCCCAGGTCGAGGACCGCGCGCTGGCCGAGGCGCTGCGCGCGCTGCCCACGCACGACGAGCAATTGGCCAAGGCCATCGCCGCGGCCCGCACGGTGCTGGCGGTGGCCGGCACCTCCGAGCCCGGCAAGCACGCGCTGCGCGTGGCGCCGGTGATGGTGCAAGGCGCGGCCGGCGACGGCGTGCTGCCGCGCGTGCCGCAGTACGCCGGCGCGCTGAGCAGCATCGAGGAGCTCGACCGCCGCGCCGCCGGCTGGGGGCTGGTGTCCGTGGAGACCACGCGCGGCGTGATCCGGCGCATGCCCACGATGGCCAGCATCCAGGGCACCTTGGTGCCGACCTTCGCGCTGGAGATGCTGCGCGTGGCGCAGGGCGCGCCGGCGCTGCAGATGCAGGTGTCCGGCCACGACGTGGCTGCCGTCGGCGTCGGCCGGCTGCGCTGGCCCACCGAAGCCGACGGCGCGGTGCGCGTGTATTTCTCGCCGCACCATGAGCAGCGCTTCGTGTCGGCGGTGGACGTGCTGGACGGGCGTGTGCGCGAATCCGAACTGCGCGGCCAGCTGGTGCTGATCGGGCTGACCGGCGTGGCACTGCAGGAATACCAGAACACGCCGCTGGGCGAGCGCATGTCCGGCAGCGAGATCCATGCGCAGCTGCTGGAGAACCTGATCGACGACTCGCTGCTGCGCCGCCCGCGCTGGGCTTCCGCCTTCGAGGCCGGGGTGACGCTGGTGCTGGGCGGGCTGCTGCTGTGGGCGGTGCCGCGCTGGCGCAGCTATCTGGCCGCGCTGCTGCTGCTGGCCTGCGTGGCGCTGCCCATGGTGGCGGCCTTTGCCGCCTTCCGCTGGCAGCACCTGCTGTTCGACGCGCTGACGCCGTCGTTGAGCCTGCTGCTGTTCTTCGGCGTGCTGCTGCTGCTGACGCTGGCCGACAGCACGCAGCAGAGCCGCGCGCTGGAACGCCTGGTGCAGGCGCAGCGCGAGGACGGCGCGCGCCTGTCGGGCGAGCTGCAGGCGGCGCAGCGCGTGCAGACCGCCACGCTGCCCAGCCCCGAGACGCTGCACGGCGACCCGCGCGTCGATCTGTACACCACGCTGCAGTCGGCGCGCGAGGTGGGCGGCGACCTGTACGACTTCTTCATGCTCGACGAACGGCGCCTGTTCCTGCTGATCGGCGACGTCGCCGGCAAGGGGCTGTCGGCGTCGATCTTCATGGCGGTGAGCAAGGCGCTGTACAAGAGCACCATGCTGCGCACGCCGGACGCGGACATCGGCGAAGTCATGAGCATGGCCAACCGCGAGGTGTCGCGCGACAACCCCGGCGATCTGTTCGTCACCGCCTTCGCCGCCATCCTGGACCTGGACAGCGGCCTGCTGCACTACTGCAACGCCGGCCACGACAACCCCTACCGCCTGCACCCCAGCTACGCCGCGCCACAGCGCATCGAAGACGGCGACGGCCCGCCGCTGTGCGCCATGGCCGGCTACGACTACCGCGGCGCCGCGTGCCAGCTGCGGCCCGGCGAGATGCTCTGCCTGATCACCGACGGCGTCACCGAGGCGCAGACCGCCGACGGCGCGCTCTACGGCAACGACCGCCTGCAGCAGCGCCTGCTGGAGCTGCAGCGCCACGGCGCCGGGGCGCGCGAGGTGGTCGAGGCGCTGCACGCCGACGTGGCGGCCTACGCGGCCGGCGCCGAGCCGGCCGACGACCTGACGATCCTGGCGCTGCGCTGGAACGGCCCGGCGGGAGGCGCAGCGTGAAGGCCGACAGGCGCCTAGCGCACCAGGATCTCGACGCGGCGGTTGCGCGCCTCGGACACGCCGTCGGCGGTGGGCACGATCGGTTCGCGCTTGCCGCGCCCGACGACGACGATGCTCTGCGCCGCCACGCCACGCGCCACCAGCGCCTTGCGCACGACTTCGGCGCGCTGGCGCGACAGCTGGTCGTTGAAGGCGTCGTTGCCCACCCGGTCGGTATGGCCGATGACCAGCACGTCGGGCACCGGGCGCCGCGCGATCTCGCCGAGCACGCCGTCGAAGGCGCGCCGCGACTCGTCGGTGAACTCGTCCTTGCCTTCGACGAAGTACAGCGTGAACTGCTGCGGCGCGGCCGGCCGCGCCGCCAGCGCGGCGCCGAACTGCGCCTGCACCTGCTCGGGGCTGGACGTGGCCTTCAGCGGCCCCTTGTTCGTCAGGTCGGCCGCGGCATAGGGCTTGTCGAGCAGCAACGCGCCGCCATCCTGGTTGACCAGCACTGCGGTATCGCGGCCCTGGGCGTCAGGCAGCAGCACCACCGTGCCCTGCGGCTTGGTGGCGCAGGCGCCCAGCAGCAGCGACAGCACCAGCGCGCAAGCCGCGCGCCAGGCGCTACTCACCCGTGCTCACCACGAAATCGGTGCCGCGCACGCCCAGCTGTGCCGACGGCGTGCGCACCGTCATCGCCTGCGGCGACTGCTTGGCGATGCGTCCGGACACCACGGCCAGCGTGCCGCGCTGCAACTGCGCGTCGAAGCGGCCCTGGCTGGTGGTGGCGTCGAAATCGAAGCGCTCCAGCGACAGGATGCTGTTGGGCCCGGCCGACAGCAGGGAGTTGTCACGCATGGTGATGCCCACCGAACCGTCGGCGCCGGTCTTCAGCGTGTCGGCTGCTTCCAGCGGCATGCCCACCTCGGCCGGCAGCACCTGGCCGTTGCGCTCCACCGACACCTGGCCCTTGCGGGTCTTGATCTGGCCGATGTCGGCGGCGGCAGGCAACGCGACCGCCAGGGCCAGCGCCAGCCAGGCGCAACGCAGCGGGACCAGGCGGGAGAACGGGGCGGCAGGCTTCATGTGGAGCTCCGGACGGGGTCTGTGCAGGAAGCCGAAGCTTAACTCCGGACGCCGATGATCCACAGCGATCTGCAGATTTTCAGCGCGCGCATGGCCAGCCTGGCGCCAGCCACGGGCTTCGTTCAGGCCTTCTGCGAGCAGCAGGGCGTGGCGCCCGGCGGTGCGCTGCGCCTGACGCTCATCGTCGAGGAACTGTTCACCAACGCCGTGGTGCATGGCCACGGCGGCGACAGCGACGCGCCGGTGCGCATCCAGCTAGGCGTCGACACCACGCAGCTGACCCTGTGCTTCGAGGACCGGGCCCCGCCCTTCGACCCGCTGCAGTATCTGGCCGCCGCGGCGCCGCCGCTGGACGCGCCCGCCGAGGAGCGGCGGGTCGGCGGCCTCGGGCTGCCGCTGGTGGCGCAAATGGCCCGGCAGTTCGACTACGAGCACGCCGACGGCTGGAACCGCGTGCGGCTGGTGCTGGGTCGCGACGGCTAAGGCGCCAGCCGCGCCAGCAGGCCGTCGCAGGCGTCCTCGACCAGGTCGAGCACGCGTTCGAAGTCCTGGGCCTGGCCGTAGTACGGGTCGGGCACCTCGCCGGCCTCGTGCCGGCGGCAGAAGTCGGTCAGCAGGCGCAGCTTGTGCGCATGCTGCGGCGGACACAGGCGCGCCGCCTGCCGCAGGTGGCCCTCGTCCATCACCAGCACCCAATCGGCGCGTTCGAAGTCGCCGCGCTGGAAGGGCCGCGCGCGCAGGTCCGACAGCTCGTAGCCGCGCTGTCGTGCATGGCGGATGCTGCGCGGATCGGGCGGGTCGCCGGCGTGCCAGGCTTCCAGGCCGGCCGAATCGACCGTCAGGCGATCGCCCAGCCCGCCCGCGGCGATGCGCTGCCGCAGCACCGCGTGCGCCGTGGGGCTGCGGCAGATATTGCCGGTGCAGACGAAGACGACGTGCGTCACAGCACCAGCAGTGCGCGGAAGTCGTTGACGTTGGTGAAGGTGGGGCCCGGCACCACCAGGTCGTCCAGGCGCGCGAAGAAGCTGTAGGCGTCGTTGCGGTCCAGGTACTCGCCGGCCTTCATGCCCGCGGCCACGGCGCGCGCCAGGGTGTCGGGCGTGACCACCGCGCCGGCGTTGTCCTCGATGCCGTCGATGCCGTCGGTGTCGGCGGCCAGCACGTGCACCCCCGGCTGGCCCTGCAGCGCGATGGCGCAGCCGAGCAGGAATTCGCCGGCGCGGCCGCCGCGCCCGCCCTTGGAGCGCACCGTCACGGTGGTCTCACCGCCGCTGAGGATGACGCAGGGCCGGGTGAAGGGTTCGCCGCGCCGCGCCACCGCGCGTGCCAGCGCGGCATGCACCTTGCCGACCTCGCGGCTTTCGCCCTCGATCTCGTCGCTGAGGATGTGCGCGTCGAGCCCGCTTTCGCGCGCCAGCGCGGCCGCGGCCTCCAGGCTCTGCTGGGGCGTGGCAATCATGTGCACCTGATGGCCGGCAAAACGTGCATCGCCCGGCTTCGGTGTTTCGAAGGCACCGCTTGCCAGGCCGGCCCGCGCCGCCGCCGGCACCGGGATGCCGTAGCGCTGCAGGATGCCCAGCGCGTCGGCGCAGGTGCTCGGGTCGGGCACGGTGGGGCCGCTGCCGATGACCTCGGGCGCGTCGCCCGGCACGTCGCTGATCAGCAGCGTCACCACGCGCGCCGGCGCACAGGCCGCGGCCAGCCGGCCGCCCTTGATGGCCGACAGGTGCTTGCGCACGCAGTTCATCTCGTCGATGGCCGCGCCGCTGTTCAGCAGGGCCTTGTTGATGGCGCGCTTGTCCTCCAGGCCCA
Source organism: Rubrivivax sp. (assembly GCA_019635285.1). Taxonomy (GTDB): domain Bacteria; phylum Pseudomonadota; class Gammaproteobacteria; order Burkholderiales; family Burkholderiaceae_C; genus Rubrivivax. The sequence goes on from JAHBZS010000046.1 coordinate 37,166, forward strand.
GGCCCGGCGCCGGCAGCGACAGCAAGGCCGAGGCGCCGCCGCTGATCAGGCACAGCACCAGGTCGTCGGCCGTCAGCCCCTGCGTCAGCTCCAGGATGCGCTGCGCCGCGCGTTCGCCCGCCGCGTCGGGCACCGGATGGGACGCCTCCACCACCTCGATGCGCCCGGGCTTTGCCTTGTAGGCCGGCGGCACATGGTCGTAGCGCGTGACGACCAGGCCACTGAGCGGCGCGTCCTGCGGCCACAGCGCGTCCACCGCCGCAGCCATCGCGCCGCCGGCCTTGCCGGCGCCGAGCACCAGCGTGCGGCCCTTCGGCGGTGGCGGCAGGTAGCGTGCGGTGTTCTGCGCCGGCAGCGCGCGCGCCACCGCGGCGTCGTACAGGCTGCGCAGGAACTCTCTGGGCTGGGTCCGGGGGTCGGGATGCATCCCCGGATCTTAGGCCTTGGCCACCTCGTGCGCGGCCATCAGCTCCAGCGCGCGCACCAGCGCCGAGTGGTCCAGGTCCTGCATGCCGTTGGCGGCGCAGGCCTGCATCAGCTGCGCGGCGCCTGCCGTCTGCGGCAGCGCCACGCCGATGGCGCGTGCGCCGGCCAGCGCCAGGCTCAGGTCTTTCTGGTGCAGCCCGATGCGAAAGCCGGGGTTGAAGGTGCGCTTGATCATGCGTTCGCCGTGCACTTCGAGGATGCGGCTGGCGGCGAAGCCGCCCATCAGCGCCTGGCGCACTTTGGCGGGGTCGGCGCCGGCTTTGCTGGCGAAGACGAGGGCTTCGCCGACGGCGGCGATGTTCAGTGCGACGATGATCTGGTTGGCGACTTTGGTGGTCTGGCCGTCGCCGTTGCCGCCCACCAGGG
>JAHBZS010000047.1 GCA_019635285.1 Rubrivivax sp.
AGCAGAATCAGCCACATGGTCGAAGTTTCCTGGCGGGGGCTCGTGACGGGCGCCGCGATTCTAGGCAGCCTGGTCGGCTGCGGCAGCCTGGAGGACGAGCGGCCCTCGTCCACGCCCCCCGCCGCCGGCGCGCCGGCGGCGTCGGCGAGCGCGCCGGCCGGCCCGGTGATCGTGCGCGCACGGTCGCGCTGGGTGCCGGTGGACTGGTCCGAGCTGCCCGGCTGGCCGCAGGACTCGACACGCGAGCTGTGGCCGGCGCTGCTGCGCGGCTGCGACAAGCCGGCGCCGGGCTGGGCCGCGCTGTGCGCCGAGGCGCGCCGCGTGCCGCCCGGCGACGACGTGGCGGCACGCGACTGGCTGCTGCAGCGGCTGCAGCCGTACCGCGTGGAAAGCGCCGACGGCAACGATGGCGGCCTGCTGACCGGCTACTTCGAGCCGCTGATCGACGCCAGCCGCACGCGCCGCGGCGCCTTCCAGGTGCCGCTGTACGCACCGCCGCCGGACCTGGGGACGCGCAAGCCCTACTGGACGCGCCAGCAGCTGGACACGCTGCCCGCGGCGCAGGCGGCGCTGCGCGGCCGCGAGATCGCCTACGTGGCCGACCCGCTGGACGCGCTGGTGCTGCAGATCCAGGGCTCGGGCCGGCTGCGGCTGCAAGGCGCCGACGGCCGCACCCAGACCGTGCAGACCGTGAGATTGGCCTTCGCCGGCCACAACGACCAGCCCTATGCGTCGGTGGGCCGCTGGCTGATCCAGCAGGGCGAACTCCGGCCCGACGCCGCCAGCTGGCCGGCGATCAAGGACTGGGCAAGGCGCAACCCGCAGCGCGTGCAGCAGATGCTGTGGCAGAACCCGCGCGTCGTCTTCTTCCGCGAGGAGCCGCTGCCCGACCCGAGCGTGGGGCCGCGCGGGGCGCAGGGCGTGCCGCTGACCCCCGGCCGCTCGGTCGCGGTCGACCCGAAGAGCGTGCCCTACGGCACGCCGCTGTGGCTGGACAGCACCGAGCCGCTGTCGGCCAAGCCGCTGCAGCGGCTGGTGATGGCGCAGGACACCGGCAGCGCCATCACCGGTGCGGTGCGTGCGGACTACTTCTGGGGCTGGGGCGCGGACGCCGAGGCCCAGGCCGGACGCACGAAGCAGCCGCTGCGGCTGTGGGTGCTGTGGCCGAAGTCGATCCCGCTGACGCCGCGCTGAGGCGCCCCAGCGGCGCGAACCGCGAAACCTGCGTCAGGGCAGGCTGACGCGCAACTGCAGCAGCCGCTGCCGCGACGAGGTGGCGGCGCCGAAACCGCCTGAACTGACGCTGGCCGACTGGCGCCCGCGCAGCTCGGCCACCGTCACCCATTCGCCCAGCGGCGCCTGCACGGTGGTCAGCATCGTCCATTGCGCCGGCAGCGCGTCGCGGCCGACGCTGGCACCCGCGCCGGCCGTCGCGCTGCGCTGCGCGCTCACCTCCAGCGTCACCGGCGCATCGCCACCCGGCCACAGCGGGCGCACCTCGAAGCCGTTGACCAGCTCGACCCATTGGCTGCGCACGGCGCCCGCCGCGCCCCAGGGCGTCCACCAGACCTCGCTGTCGTCGACCGGCAGGCCCTGCGCCACGCGCAGCATGGCGCGCCCGCCGTTGAGCACGAGCACGCGCTGCGCGGTGTCCAGCGTCTGGCGCGAGCTGCCGGCGCCGACCACCACCGCGCCGCGCACCTCGGCGGCACCGCCGCGGCTGCCGATGACCACCGCGCCCTGCGCACCGTGCTGCGCGTCGGACTGCTGCTCGCCGACGCGCATCTCGACGCTCAGGTTGCGCTGCGGCGGCGCGGCGCGCGCGAGGCCGGCCCAGCCCCCGGCGGCGATCAGCAAAACCCTGCGTTGCATGCGGCGATGCTGGCACAGCCACGCGGGGAGCGTGCGCGAGAATGCGCCGACATTCGCTGCCACATCGCGCCGCCACCGCGCGCCACCTCCTGCCATGCCCCACCTCGACCCCCTGCCCTGGGAAGCCAACCCGCAGTTCCGCGAGCGCTTCCAGCACTACCAGGACACACGCGGCTTCGTGCCGAACAGCATCCTGACCATGCAACGCCGGCCGGCGATCGCCCAGGCTTTCATGGACCTGAACCGCGCGGTGCTGTACGAAGGCACCGTGAGCGAGGAGCTGAAGATGCTGGTCAGCCTGGTCACCAGCCAGGCCAGCGGCTGCCGCTACTGCCAGGCGCACATGAGCAACCTGGCGTCGATCTACCAGGCGTCGGACGCAAAGATCCGCGCGGTGTGGGACTTCGAGACCAGCGCGCTGTTCTCGCCGGCCGAGCGCGCGGCGCTGCGCCTGGGCTACCACGCGGCGCTGGTGCCCAACGAGGCCAGCGAGGCGGACTTCGCCGATCTGAAGAAACACTTCGACGAAGGCCAGATCGTCGAGATCGTCGCCACGATCGCGCTGTTCGGCTACCTGAACCGCTGGAACGACACCATGGCGACGACACTGGAGACCCGCGCCGTCGAGGTGGCCGAACGCGCCATCGGCGCCGTCGGCTGGAGCGCCGGCAAGCACGGCGGCTGAGGGCGCGGGGTTGCGAAGAAAGGCCCAGCGCTTACCGTGCCGAGGAGGTCCCCCCGGCATCTCGCCGCGATGGCAGCAGGCAGAGTGGCATGCTCGGCGCCTCTCGCCTCTCGTTAGGCAGCGATGTCCTCCGGATGCAGCGGCATGCGCCAGTCGCGCAGCACGGCCTGCACTTTCGCAACCGGCACCCGACGCACCGTGGTGCCTTCGTCGATTGCGATGGCCGCCGCGACTCCCGCCGCCTGACCGATCGACATGCAGGCGGGCATATTGCGCGACCGCGCGTGCGCTTCGTGGTCGGCCGAGATGCAGCGGCCCGCCACGAGAATCTGCTCGACGCGCTGGGGTACCAGACAGCGGTACGGTATCTCGTACGGCGGCAGGCTTTGGAAGTCGACGTCCCCGCCCTTCGGGTCGTGGATATCGAGCGCTGAAGCGTCTACGGCGATGCTGTCCTCGAAGCGAGCCTCGCCGCGCGAGTCCGCGCCGGTGAGCGCGTATTCGCCGATGATGTGGCGCGTCTCACGCACGCCGAGGATCGGCGACACCTGACCGAGCCGCGCGGACTCGAAGCCCGGGACGCGCTCGTTGAGGAAGCGCACAACCCCCTCGATCTGCCGATAGCACTCGAGGATCGCCGCGGTGAACTGCTCGGGCGAGAACACATCGACGCCCAGGACGCGCGTGGCGTTCACATACATCTGCCCATCGGCTGTCTTCAGCGTGATGTTGTCGCGCTGCAGACGCACGCCGGTCTCCTCCTGGAAGCGGCGCAGCATGCCGTTGAAGCCGGTGAGCCACAGGCCGTAAGCGAGCCCGGCCTCGTCTGCGGGGATGGCGCGCGCGGGCACGTCGTCGCAGGTGCGTGCCCACTCGGCCAGGCGCACCAGATCAACGTTCTTCATGATGAAGTACATCGACACCGGTTGCATGCGCGCCTCCTTTTCGCCCGAACCCATGAGGAACGGCGCGTTCGCCTTCGCGGCCATGTCGGCGTCGGCCGAGCAGTCGATCAGAACCTTCGCGCCGACGAAATGGCGGCCACCCTTGCCTTCAATGACGACGCCCGTCACCGCTGCGTTCTCAACCACCGGGTTGGAGACGAAAGTCTCGAAGAGGATTTGCACGCCAGCCTCGACGCACAGACGCGTGAGCAGAATCTTCATGACCTCCGGATCGGTAGGCGAAGCAATCTTCACGCCGCCGGTCTTGGTGGTGGCCATGTAGTCGTCACCCGCGCCGCCCAGCGAGCGCGCCAAGTTCCAGATCTCGAGCGGGATGCCGCCGAGCAGCGAGCCCGATGGCTTGGTGTTCAGGCCGAGCGTGAGGATGCCGCCCAGCGAGCCGAAGCGCTCGATGAGCACGACCCGCTTACCGCGGCGTGCCGCCGCGATCGCGGCGATGGGACCGGTGGTGCCGCCGCCGACGACGACAACGTCGGCCTCCATGAGCACGGGAATTTCGCGTGCCGGTTCGGTGATGGTCCGTGTGTGGTTCGTGTGCATGCCAATGCCTCGTAGGGCGCCTCAGGGGCGCTCGGTCAGTGAAGTAGGTTGGGGTGCGTGCCCCTGCGGGCTCGCCGGTTTCCGATTCGCGTGCGGTGCGCCGCGTCAATCCGCCTTGGCGCCGGACAGTTGCACGGCCTTGGACCACTTGGCGATCTCGTTGCGGTTCCAGGAGGCGAACTGCTCGGGCGTATTGCCCACCACCACGGCGCCCGACTTCGCGAGTTGTTCCTTGACCTCCGGCATGTGCAGCACGGTCACCAGATCCGCATGGATCTTGTCGACGATCCCCTTCGGGGTGCCGGTCGGCACCAGCGCGCCGATCCACGAAACGGCCTCGAACTTCGGCACGCCAGACTCGGCCATTGTTGGCACATCAGGCAGGGACGGCGCGCGCTGCGCGCTGGTCACGGCGATGGCCTTGAGCTTGCCCGACTTCAAGTGCGGCGTGGCCGCGACGATGTTGTCCCACATCAGTTCGATCTTGCCGCTCATGAGGTCGGTATACGCGGCTGGCGTGCCCTTGTACGGCACGTGCACCAGGTCCGTCCCGGTGGCGCTCTCAAACAGCTCGCCCGCAAGGTGGTTCGATGTACCCACACCGCCTGACCCGAAGTTCAGCTTGCCAGGGTTCGCCTTGGCGTACGCGATGAGTTCTTTCACGTCCTTGGCCGGCAGGTCAGGTGGCGCGACGAGTACCAGCGGCGTGGTGGCCACAAGTGTGATGGGCGTGAAGTCCTTGATGTAGTCGTAGTTCAGCTTGGAATAGAGCGACACGCTGATCGCGTTCGCGACCGTACCGAAAAAGATGGTGTACCCGTCGGCCGGCGCTCGTGCCGCAAGTTCGCTGCCGAGGTTGCCGCCCGCGCCGGGGCGGTTCTCGATGACCACGGGCTGCCCCCACTTGTCCTGCAGCTTCTGGCCCACGGCGCGCGCGATCACGTCCGTTGCGCTTGCGGGCGGAAAACCGAAAAGGATCTTCACTGGCTTGGTGGGCCAGTTGGTCTCAGCGGTCGCAGGCGCGGCGGTGATGGCGGCGAACGATGCGACAAGCGCGCAGATCAGTAACTTCGGATTCATGGGACTTCCTCCAGCAAGGCCCTCGACGGGCGATGAATGATGAAATCCTATAGTTATATATATGACTAGTCAAGCGCAATCGACTTGCTAGCATTCGAAGCTCATGGTCATCGACACGCCCGGACCCGCCACCGACGACTTCCTGCGCCGCTACGACAAGCGAGGAATGCAAGGACGGCCTAAGTACGTGCGGCTGCGCGAGGCGCTGCGCTCTGCGGTCGACGCCGGCCACTGGCTGCCTGGCGCTCGGCTGCCGAGCGACAGCGACCTGACCCGGCTCACGGGCTTCAGCCTCGGCACCGTGCAGCGCGCGCTGCGCGAACTCGCCGACGGGGGCGTCGTGGTGCGCAGTCAGGGCAGCGGCACATACGCAGCAGAACGCGGCGGCGCCATCGACGCACCGCTGCACCTGCGCTTTCGCGGCAGCGTGGATGGCGAGCCAACATTCCTCCCGCTCTACCCCAAGGTGCTCTCGCGTACCCGCGCACAAGGCAGCGGAGCGTGGTCCGCATGGCTGCGCCCCGAAGCGGGCACCGACATCGTGCGCATCGATCGCCAGTTGAGCGTCAACGGCGAGTTCATCGTCTTCAATCGCTTTTATTTCGATGCACATGAATTCCCCGACCTTGCGACCCGCCCGCTCGCCTCGCTTGACGGCGCAAACCTCAAGCAATTGCTCGGCGAAGCCGTCTCCATGCCCATCAGCGACGTGGAGCAGCATGTGTCGTTCGTAAAGTTCGATGCCGGCGCGTGCAAGGCGATGGGCGTGAAGCCAGGCACCAGCGGGTTGCTGCTGGAAAGCGCCGCTGCGGCCGGCCGGAGCAGTCCGGTTTACTTCCTCGAATCTTTCATCCCACCGAACGACCGGCGGCTCGACGTGTCGGCACTACGCTAAATCGAGGCGCCGCAGGCTCATGACCGGAGCGCCACGTCTGAATTTGCGCTGCTCCGCGACCGGCACGTGCCCCCCCCACCGGTCGGTAGCACGGTGTGGCGCAAGCCTTGAGGCGCAGCCTGCGTGAACGCCGAGGCGCCCCTCGCGCGCACAAAGCGTCGTGCGCGCCACCAGGCTCGGCGCGTTAGGCTCGCACCATGATCTTCCGATGGTGGCTGGCGTTGCGCAGCCGGCGCAACCGCATCTGGCTCGGCGCCGCCGGCTCGGCGCTGCTGGCCGTGGCCCTGGCGCTGCTGGCCAAGGTGGCGAACCGCTTCGTCGCCGATGGCGCGGTGCCGGCGGTGCCGCGCGAGACGCTCGACGACCTGCTGACGGTGATCGCGTCGAGCATGCTGGCGGTGGCGACCTTCTCGCTCGGCGTCATGGTGTCGGCCTTCGCGTCGACCGCCTCCACGGCCACGCCACGCGCCACCGAACTGGTGATGGGCGACCCCGGCACACGGCGCGCCATCGCCAGCTTCGTCGCCGCGTTCATCTACGCCATCGTTGCCAAGATCGCGCTCGGCATGGGCTACTACGGCGCGGCCGGGCGCTTCGTGCTGTTCCTCGCCACCCTCGGCGTGCTGGCCTACCTGGTGGTCATCCTGGTGCTGTGGGTGAAAACGCTGTCGACGCTGGGGCGCATCAGCGACACGCTGGAGCGCATCCGCGGCGTGGCGCGCGAGGCGCTGCTAGCCGAGGCCCGGGACCCTTATCTGGGCGGCGTGCCTGCAGCCGCCCAGGCGCCGCAGGGCACGGCGGTGCACCCCGAACGCGTCGGCGTGGTGACCCATGTCGACATGGCGGCCATCCAATCCGCGGTGGCCGCGGCCGGCTGCCGCGCGCATCTGCAGGTGCGGCCGGGCGACACGGTGGAGCCGTCGCGGCCGATGCTGGTGGTGCACGGCGACGGCCACGCCGGCGTCGACACCGCGCCGCTGCGCGACGCGGTCGTCATCGACTGGGCCCGCACCTTCGACCAGGACCCGCGCTTCGGCATGATCGTGCTGTCCGAAGTGGCGCAGCGCGCGCTGTCGCCGGCGGTGAACGACCCCGGCACGGCCATCGTCGTGATGAACACCATGACCGCGCTGCTGGTGCAGCGCGCGCAGGTGCAGGCGGAGGCACAGGCGGAGACGGCGGCCAAGGGTGCGTCGGCGCAGGCCGAGCTGCGCCACGACCGCGTCGCGGTGCCGGCCATGGACGCGGCGGCGCTGGTGCACGACGCCTATGCGCCGATCGCCCGCGACGGCGCCGGGATGTGCGAGGTGCTGGAGCGCCTGATCAAGGCGATGGCCACGCTGGCGTCGAACGGGCGCGGCACGGTCGCGGCCGCCGCCAGGCGGCAGGCCGCGCAGGCGCTGGCCCACGGGGTGCAAGCGCTGCGCCTGCCGGAAGAGCGCGACCGGTTGCGCGAGGTCTACCGGCGCACGTTCGGGCCGTCGTCGGACTGAGCCTGAGGACTCACGCCCGCATGACCGCGCGCTGCCGTATGGCCTGACGCGGGATCTCTTGACCGCTTGAACGCTTGACCGCTTGACCGCTCGCCGCGGCAAGGCATCGAAGCGACCGCTCGGGTTCGGCCACGCGCGCATCAGCGCACCAAGGCCCAGGGCCCCCAGGACGATTTGGCCGCAGGCGGAGGCGCCCCTCCGAGCGCGCCGTGGGTTGACAGATGCCAGGCCGCGGTCTATCCTTGGTCTTACCACGGTAAGGTATCTTGCCCGGGTCTGCAGAGGGTCGATGCGACAGGCAGCTTCTCAGTTCGCTGATCTGGCGTGCCGAACTGTTCTGCTGTGGCGTTTCCCCGCCTCTCGACTCGTCGGTAGGCAGCGCACCGTCCACGGGAATGAAAGGGTAGATCGAATGTCGAGAGACGAAGCACGCTCACCGCACACCATCGCGGTGCCCCGGTGGCCATCGATCGGTCTCGCGAACGACCATGCCGGCTTTCTGCTGAAGGGCTTCGTCACGGGGGTGCTCGCGCAGCACTGCGATGAAGTCATCGATGTCGGCGCGATGTCGGACTCACCGGTCGACTTCCCGGACGTCACGCGCAAGGCGATCGCGCTCATTCGCGAGGGCAAGGTCAAGCGGGTGATCCTCGTCTGCGGCACCGGCGCGGGCGCCTGCATCGCGGCGAACAAGATTCCGGGCATTCGCGCGGCCGTGTGTCACGACACCTTCGTCGCCCGGCAAGCCGTCGAACATGACGATGTGAATGTCCTGTGCATCGGCGCCTGGATCATCGGGCCGCAGGTGGCCCGCGATGTCATCGAGACCTTCCTGGCCTCCGAATTCAGCACGGAAGAGCATTTCCGCCGGCGCGTGGAAAAGCTCGCCGAGCTGGAGCGTGAATCCGCGCGGGCCTTGATGCAAGGAAGCAAATAGACCGCCCGCCCGCAGCTGATGCCGTCCACGCGATGAACCAGCCGATCGAGATCGTCCAGCAGGGCCACGTCCACGAGGATGGATACGATCGTGTGCTGTCGTTCCTTCGGGACCAGCTGCTCACGGGCCGCCTGAAGACGGGTGATCGGCTGTTGCCCGAGCGTGAGCTGGCCACCGCGCTCGGCGTCAGCCGGCCGGTCATCCGCGAGGCCCTGAGGGCCTTGGCCACCCTGGGCGCGGTCGAGATCCGGCGCGGCTATGGCACGGTGGTGCGGGAACCCAACTTCACGGCGCTCGCCGACTACTTCAGTCTGGTGCTGGCCCAGCAGGCGGGCGCCGTGGATGACGTGATGCAGGCGCGCATCGCGATCGAGCGGCAGGCGATCCGCCTGGCGTGCTCACGCGCCCTCACGCCGGACCTGGAAAGACTCTCGCAGGCCCTGCAGGCCATCAAGCAAACGATCGACGATCCGGTGCGGGGCGGCGCCGCGGACTTCCATTTCCACACGATGATCGTCGAGGCGGCCCACTCTGCGGCGCTGTCCAGCGTCTACGCCGCGGTCGCCAAGCTGCTCCGTGAGTCGCACATGGCGCGCCGGCAGGTCATTGCCAACGTCCCCAAGCTCGACTCGTACCTCATCGACCACCATGAGGCCATCATGTTGGCGATCCGGCACGGGAACGCAGCCGAAGCGGATTCGCTGCTCACGGAGCACTTCGAGATCGGTGCCAACCTCCGCAAGGATGCGCTGGCCGCGGACGCACCCCGACGCAGCGCCAAGCGCACGACGCAACGGGCTTCCTGAGACGCCGTTCCATGGACAGCCCGCAGATCGTCGTATTCGGCAGCCTGAACATGGACCTGATGGTCCGTGTGCCTAGAGCCCCGCGTGGCGGCGAAACGCTTCGCGGCCTGGGGTTCCTGGCGAACCCTGGCGGCAAGGGCGCCAATCAGGCCGTGGCTTGCGCGCGGCAAGGGGCCCGCGTCGCCATGGTGGGATGTGTGGGTCAGGACGGCTTTGGCGAGGCCTTGCGCAACGCGCTTGCTGCGGATGGAATTGGCATCACGCATGTCCGCGCCGTGGCGCAGAGCACCGGCGTGGCCGTCGTGATGGTCGACGACGAGGGCGAGAACCGCATCACCCTCGTTCCCGGCGCCAATGAGTCGTTGAAGGCGGATGACGCGGCGTTCGGGCGCGCCGTCGTCGGGCAGTACCTGCTCTTGCAGTGCGAGGTGCCGATGCCCGAAGTGGTTGTGGCGGCAAGGGCCATGCGCGCGAAGCAGGCCACCGTGGTGCTCAACCCGGCCCCTGTCTGTCAACTGCCCGCCGAACTCTGGCCCTTGGTCGACATCATCGTGGCCAACGAAATCGAGGCCGCGGAGCTGTCCGGCCTGCCCGTCGGCGATGCTCCCAGTGCAGCGATGGCTGCGTCTTCGATACGTCGGCGCGGGCCTTCGACGGTCATCGTGACCTTGGGCGCCCAAGGGGTGGTGGTGGCCGACGGCGCGGGCTGCCGGCACTTTGCGGCGCTTGCCGTACGAACCGTGGACACGACGGCCGCCGGCGACACCTTCATTGGCGCCATGTGCGCTGCGCGCGCTGCCGGGCAGTCCACGGACGCTGCGGTGATGCGCGGCATCCAGGCCGCCACGCTGTGTGTCACCCGGGCCGGTGCCCAGGCGTCGATACCGCGCTTCCACGAGCTGGAACACGTGCCGCCGGTGGACCCGCCGTCCCCGCTGGTCTGCCTGCCGCAGTAAGGCCCGCGCCGCCGTGACCTACAAGTTCGACTTCACCAGCGTGCTGGCGCAATGGCCGCTGTTCCTGCATGGCGCTTGGCTGACCGTCAAGTTGTCGGTCGCCGCGACGCTGCTGGGCTTGATCATCGGCACCTTGTGCGCCATCGGGCGCGGCAGTCGCCATCCGCTCGTCGCGCGCTCCTGCGCCGTCTATGTGGAGGCGATCCGCAACACGCCCCTGCTGGTGCAACTCTTCCTGGTGTATTTCGGGCTGGCCAGCGTCGGACTGAAAGTGCCGGCCTTCGTGGCCGCGGTGCTGGCCATGGTCATCAACGTCGGCGCCTACACCACCGAGATCATGCGCGCCGGCATCGAATCGATCCACAAGAGCCAGATCGAGGCCGCGGAGTGCCTGGCGCTGTCGCGTGCGCAGATCTACTGGCACGTGATCCTGCGGCCGGCGATGGAGCGGGTCTATCCCGCGCTGACCAGCCAGTTCGTGCTGCTCATGCTGGCCACGTCCATCACGTCGCAGATCTCCGCCGAGGACTTGACGGCCATCGCGAACCGGGTGCAGTCGGACACCTTCCGCTCCTTCGAAACCTATGCCGTCGTCGCCGTGTTCTATCTCCTGCTGTCCTTGCTGATGCGCGGCGCTTTCTGGGTCGCCGGCCAGGCGTTGTTCACGCGCCGGCGCCGGCTGGGGACGCCGCTGTGAACGCCGGCTTCAACGCGAATCACCTGGTGTTCCTGCTGCAAGGGGCGGTTTGGACGCTGGTGCTTTCACTCATCGCGTTCGTCGGCGGCGGCGTGGCCGGGTTCATCGTGGCGCTGTGTCGCATCTCGCCCATCCGGCCGCTGCGCTGGATCTCGACCGTCTACGTGCAACTGGTGCAGGGCACGCCGCTGCTGATCCTGATGTTCCTGGCGTATTTCGGCCTCAGCATCGTCGGCCTGAGTTTGCCGGCCCTGGTGGCGGCCGGCATCGCGATGACGATCTATGTCAGCGCCTATATCGGCGAGATCTGGCGCGGCTGCATCCAGGCCGTGCCGCGCACGCAGTGGGAAGCCGCCGAATGCCTGGCGCTGTCCAGGACCCAGCGGATGGGGCTGGTGGTCCTGCCGCAGGCACTGCGCATTGCCACCCCGCCCACCGTGGGTTTCATGGTGCAGATCGTCAAGAACACGTCGCTGGCGTCGGTGGTCGGCTTCGTCGAGTTGACCCGCGCCGGGCAGGTGGTGAACAACTCGCTGTTCGAACCGTTCCTGGTCTACATGTTGGTCGCGGGGCTCTACTTCATGTTGTGTTTCCCCTTGTCGTGGTGGAGCCGGCAGTTGGAGCGCCGCCTGCTGGTGGGTCATCGCGTGGAGGTCGCTGCGGCATGAGCATCATCCTGCTCGACAACGTACACAAGAGCTTTGGGACGCTGAAGGTTCTCGATGGGGTGAACTTCAGCGTGAACAAGGGCGAAGTGTTCGCCATCATCGGTCGCAGCGGTTCGGGCAAGAGCACCGCGCTGCGCTGCATAGACCGCCTCGAGCGCATCGACCAGGGGCGCATCCAGGTGTGCGGCCACGAGGTGAGCGACCCCAAGCTCGACCTGCGTCAGCTGCGTCGCGACGTGGGCATCGTCTTCCAGAGCTACAACCTGTTCCCGCACCTTACGGCCGCCGAGAACATCGCACTGGCCCCGCGGCACAGCAAGGGAAAAACGCAGGCCGAGGCGAACGAGCTGACCGCCCGCGTGCTGGCGCAGGTGGGCTTGTCCGACAAGGCCCGCAGCTATCCGGAGCAGCTGTCGGGCGGCCAGCAACAGCGCGTGGCGATCGCTCGCTCACTCGCCATGGAGCCGCAGGTGATGTTGTTCGACGAAGTGACCTCGGCACTCGATCCGCAGCTCAAGGGCGAGGTTCTGAAGGTGATGGCCGACCTGGCCGCCGGCGGCATGACCATGGTGCTGGTCACCCACGAGATGGCATTCGCCCGCAACGTCGCAGACACCACGCTGTTCATGCACAAAGGCCGCGTCTGGGAGCAAGGCGGCCCCGAGATGTTCGACCGGCCGCAGACGGCGGAACTGCAAGAGTTCCTCAGCGTCGGCCTTTGAGAGTTCTTTGCCCGCAACCACTGGAGACACCCATGAGATCCAAGAACCTTCTGCGCCGCACGCTGCTGCTCGCGGCCCTGTCCTCGACCTTCTTCGGCGCGCAGGCCGACACGCTCGACAACATCAAGGCGGCCAAGAAGATCCGCGTGTCCATCGACCTCGCCGTGCCGCCGTCGGGCATGACGGATGCGAACATGAAGCCCACCGGGTCGGACTACGACGTGGCCGTGCTGCTGGCCAAGGACCTGGGGGTCGCCCTCGAAGTCGTGCCGACCGTCGGCGCCACCCGCATTCCGAACCTGCAGACCGGCAAGGCGGACCTGATCATTTCCACGCTGGCGTGGACGCCGGAACGCGCCAAGGTGATCGACTACTCCGTGCCCTACGCACCGCAAATCTCGCTGGTGGGCGGCATCAAGAGCCTCAACGTGAAGAGCATGGCCGACCTGGCCGGCAAGAGCGTGGCCGTCAATCGCAGCACCACCCAGGACACCGACCTGACGCAGAACGCCAAGGGGGCGACCGTGGTCCGCTACGACGACGATGCCGGCGTGATCACCGCGGTGGTGACCGGCCAGGCCGACCTGGTGGGGACCTCGAACGCGCTGTTCCAGACCATGGTGCAGAAGGCGCCGAACCGCCAGCTCGAGCAGAAGTTCGTCTTGCGTGTCAACGACCTCGGCATCGGCGTGCGCAAGGACGACCCGACGCTGCTGGCCTGGGTGAACGAATGGGTCAAGGCGAACCACGCCAACGGCAAGTTGAACGAGATCTTCAAGAAGTACCACGGCACCGACATTCCCAAGGACGTGGTGGAGAAGTGGGTCAAGTAGAGGGCCATGTTGTCGCTGATCGACACCCATCACCACTTCCTGGACCCGCAGGCGCACTACTACCCTTGGCTGAATGACGCGGGCTCTCCCGCGCATCGCTACGGCGACCACTCGGCGCTGAAGCGGCCGTATCTGCCGGCGGACTACCGGCGCGATACGGCGGGGGTCGAGCTATTGGGCAGCGTGCACGTCGAGGCCGAGTGGGACCCGCGCGACGCGGTGGGCGAGATGCGCTTCATCGCGTCTCTGCGCGAGCAGTGCGGCTTGCCCTCGGTGGCCATCGGCCAGGCCTGGCTGCACCAGCCGGATGCGGCGGCGACGCTGGAACAGCTGGCGGCCTTCGACTTCGTGCGCGGGGTGCGCCAGAAGCCTCGCGCCAATCCGGCACCCCGGGGCGCCCCGGGTGGCATGACGGATGCGGCCTGGCTGGAAGGCTACGCACGGCTGGAGCCGCTGGGGCTGCACTACGAACTGCAGACGCCGTGGTGGCACTTGGCGGAAGCGGCGCGCGTGGCCGGCCGATTCCCCGGAACACGCCTCGTCATCAACCATGCGGGCGTGCCGTCGGACCGCAGCGACGAGGGGCTGCGGGCCTGGCGGGCCGCGCTGGCCGGCATGGCCGCGCACGCCAACGTGGCCATCAAGATCAGCGGCATCGGTGAAGCCGGGGGCCAATGGCGCCTGGAGGCCAACCGGCGCGTCGTGCGCGAGGTGATCGAGCTGTTCGGCGTGGGCCGCTGCATGTTCGGCAGCAACTACCCGGTGGACAGTCTGTGCGCGCCCTTCCAGACCATCTTCGACGGCTTTGCCGCCTGCGTGGCCGACCTCGGCGCGCAAGAGCAGTCTCAGCTGTTCGTCGACAACGCGCGCCGCATCTACCGGATCGAGGCCTAAAACACCCTCGCCGGCCTTCGGGGTGCCCGGCGGCGGCGTTGCCACCCGGGCCTCGCGACCGTGTGGATCGGCCAAGCCGAGGCTCCAGGCGCACTGCGCCCCTCCGCCGCCGTCACCTGGCACCGTCAGCTCGCGCCGCCGCCCGGCGCCGTGATGGCTTCCAGCCGGCCCAGCCAACGCAGCGCCTGCGCCGGCGAATCGCCGCACATCGTCGCAGACGGCTGCAGCGACACGCACACCGCCGGCCGCTCGGGCCGGCCGAACAGCCGGCAGCGCAGCTGCTCGTCGAGCTGCACGCAGGGCACGCCGGCCGGCTTGCCCTGCGGCATGCCGGGGATGGGCGAGCTGATCGACGGCGCGATGCAGCAGGCCGCGCAACCTTCGCGGCAGTTCATGCCCCGGCCCGATCCCGGCCCGCTACCATCGCCGCTCCTTGTCCATTGGGGGGTCGATGATGGCTGCTGCGCCGGGTTTCCGTCTACCGCGTCTGTTGCTGCCGCGGCCGGGCATCGACCTGCGGCGCTGGGCGGTGATCGCCTGCGACCAGTACACCGCGCAGCCCGAGTACTGGCAGCAGGTGCAGCAGATCGTCGGCGACGCGCCGTCGACGCTGCAGATGATCTTCCCCGAGGCCTATCTGAACCAGGCCGACGCGCCGGCGCGCATCGCACGCATCCAGCAGGCCATGCGCCGCTACCTGGACGACGGGCTGCTGCAGGAGCATGCCGGCGCGGTGTATGTCGAACGGCAGATCGGCACGCGCGTGCGCCGCGGGCTGATGCTCGAGCTGGACCTGGAGCACTACGACTTCCGGTCCGACTCCACCAGCCTGATCCGCCCCACCGAAGGCACCATCGTCGAGCGCCTGGCGCCGCGCATCGAAGTGCGGCGCGACGCGGCGCTGGAGCTGCCGCACATCCTGGTGCTGATCGACGACCCGGCGGGCACGGTGATCGAGCCGATCGGCGCCGAACGCGCGCAGCTGCAGGCGCTGTACGACAGCGAGCTGATGCTGGGCGGCGGCCGCGTCGCCGGCTTTGCCGTGGATGCGGCACGCGCCGCGCGGGCGGCGCAGGCCCTGGCTGCGCTGGGCGACGCCGCCGCGTTTGCCACGCGCTACGGCGTGGCCCCAGGCACGCCGCCGATGCTCTTCGCGGTGGGTGACGGCAACCATTCGCTGGCCACCGCCAAGGCCATCTGGGAGCAGCACAAGGCGCAGGTCGGGCCAGACCACCCGAGCCGCTATGCGCTGGTCGAGGTGGAGAACATCCACGACGCGGCGCTGGACTTCGCGCCCATCCACCGCCTGCTGCTGGGCGTGTCGGGCGACCTGCGCCAGGCGCTGGCCCAGGCCTTCGGCTCGACGCTCACCCTGAGCGACGTGCCGACGGCGCAGGCCATGCGCCAGCGCGTGCAGGCCGCCGCGGCGCCGCGCCAGGCGGTGGGGCTGATCGGCCCCGGCTCGCGCTTCGCGGTGGCCGAGCTGGCCGCGCCGCCGGCCGCGCTGGCGGTGGCCAGCTTCCAGCCGGTGATCGACCGCTTCGTCGCCGCGCACGGCGCGGCCGAAGTCGACTACGTGCACGGCGACGACGCGCTGCAGCAGCTGGCGCAGCGCGACGGCTGCGTGGGCCTGCACTTTCCGCTGGTGCCCAAGAGCGAGCTGCTCAAGCGCGTGGTGCACGAAGGGCCGCTGCCGCGCAAGACCTTCTCGATGGGCGAGGCCGACGAGAAGCGCTTCTACGTCGAGGCGCGCCGCATCCGCTGACACGGCCCGTGCGCAGGCGCCGGGGTCACGCCGATGGAGCCGCTCTGCCTGATGGCGTAGGCGTGCGCGGCACAGGCCGCGCGCCGGCGTCAGCGCCGGTTGGCGTTGGCCGCCTCGGCGGCCATCTTGATTTCTTCGTTGGCCTGGCGCAGCAGGTCCTTGGCCCGCTCCACGTGGCCGCCCAGGCGGTAGTGGTTGTCCACCTGCGCGTCGCTCAGGCGGTTGAAGGCCTGCACGACCAGCCGCTGCGCAGCGGCCAGGTTGCCGTGGCGCTCGGGGTTGATGTCCTGCACCGGCTCCTGGGCGGACACGGCGCAGGCGGCCGCAGCCGCCACGACGGCCAGCAGCACGAACCTGGAACGCGGGGTCTTCATGGGCCTGTCCTCCTCAAAAAAACGACACGAAGCGACGCATCGGCCCGAGCGGCCACGTCGAACGATAGCGCGTCGATTTCCGCCCTCGGGCCGCCGCCGTGCGGTGGGGCGCGGCCAGGCCGAGTTGCCGCATCGTCTGCGCCTGCGGCGTCCCGCCGGAGCCGCGGACATCACGTGCCGCAGCGCGGTCCGGCTCGCCCCCCGAGGAGCCGGGCTTCGCCGGCGCGCCGCGTCACCGGCGCGCCCGCAGTGCCTTCAGTGGTGCCGCAGCGACCCGCGCCGCCCGGGCCGCGCGGCCCGGGCAGGCGCCGCGGCCTCACGCGATGACGGCGCGGACGGCGCGGCCAGCGATTCGATGATCGGGCACTCGGGCCGGTCGTCGCCGTGGCAGCAGTGCACCAGGTGTTCGAGCGTGGCCTTCATCGCCTGCAGCTCGCGCAGCTTGCGGTCGAGCTCGTCGATGTGCTGCTCGGCCAGCGCCTTGACCTTGCGGCTGGGGCGCTGCCGGTCGCGCCACAGGCCCAGCAGCTGCGCGATCTCCGGGATCGAGAAGCCGAGGTCGCGCGACTGGCGGATGAAGCGCAAGGTGTGCAGGTCGACGTCGTCGTACTGCCGGTAGCCCGCGCCGGTGCGCCGGGCCGCGGGCAGCAGGCCCACCTGTTCGTAGTGCCGGATCATCTTCGCGGACACGCCGCAGGCGCGGGCCGCCTGGCCGATGTTGAGCATGTCGAAGCCCTCCTCGGTGGATCGATCGCGGCCCAGGCTAAAGGTTCCCACCATGGGAATGTCAAGCCGGCACGCCCGCGGCCTGATCGCCGTCAAGGCATGGCACGGCGGCGCTTGACCTTCCAGCGAGGTCAAGGTCCACAGTGCCGGCATCCGAACTGCCGAACTGCCAAGGAGCACACGATGACGATCTTCCGTGTCGAAGACATGAGCTGCGACCACTGCACCCGCGCGATCACCGAGGCGGTGCGCCGCGTGGACCCCGCGGCGACGGTGCAGGTCGACCTGGCGCAGCGCCAGGTGCGCATCGATGCGGTGGCGGCCGACGCTGCGCAGCTGGGCGCGGCCATCGTCGCGGCCGGCTACGGCCCCGTCCCGATGGACGCGCCGCCGGCGCGCGCCGCGACGACCCGCAGCGGCGGCTGCGGCTGCGGCTGCGGTGCGGCCAAGGAACCGCCTTCCGCACCCGCCGGTGGAAGGCAGGCCTGACGCGGCACGCCTGGCCTGCCCCTGCCGGGCAGGCCCGCCCTTGTACGACCCTGGAGCGCGTCATGTCGAACCCCAGCCCAACCTGCCACGGCCACGGCCACGCACACGCACACGCACACGGGCACGTGCACGCTCACGTGCACGACACCACGCAGCACGACCCCACCCCACACGCCCATGGGCGGCACCTCCACGCCGCGCACGGGCACGCGCAGGCGACGGCGCCGTCGCGCCCGGTGGACGCGCAAGGGCAATACACCTGCCCGATGCACCCGCAGATCGTGCAGGTCGGCCCGGGCCACTGCCCCACCTGCGGCATGGCGCTGGAGCCGCTGCTGGCCACCCAGGACACCGGCCCCAACCCCGAACTGCGCGACATGACGCGCCGCTTGTGGATCGGCGGTGCCCTCGCGCTGCCGGTGTTCGTGCTGGAGATGGGCAGCCACCTGATCGACCTGCACGCCCTGCTCGGAGCGCAGCTGTCCCACTGGATCCAGCTGCTGCTGGCCACGCCGGTGGTGCTGTGGGCCGGTGCACCCTTCTTCCAGCGCGCGTGGGCTTCGGTGCGGCACCGCAGCCTGAACATGTTCACGCTGATCGCGCTGGGCACGGGCGCGGCCTGGCTCTACAGCGTCGTCGCCATGGTGGCGCCGCAGCTCTTCCCGGCCAACCTGCGCACTGCCGACGGCGCGGTGGCGGTGTACTTCGAGGCCGCCGCGGTGATCACCGTGCTGGTGCTTCTGGGCCAGGTGCTGGAGCTGCGCGCCCGCGAGAAGACCTCGGGCGCCATCAAGGCGCTGCTCGGCCTGGCGCCGAAGACCGCGCTGAAGGTGCATGCCGACGGCCACGACGAGAGCGTGCCGGTGGAGCACATCCAGGTCGGCGACCTGCTGCGCGTGCGCCCCGGCGAGAAGGTGCCGGTGGACGGCGAACTGAGCGAGGGCCAGGGCAACGTCGACGAGTCGATGGTCACCGGCGAGCCGCTGCCCGTGGCCAAGACCGTGGGCTCCAAGGTCACGGCCGGCACGATGAACCAGACCGGCGGCTTCGTCATGCGCGCGCAGAAGGTCGGCGCCGACACGCTGCTGGCGCAAATCGTGCACATGGTGGCGGCGGCGCAGCGCAGCCGGGCGCCGATCCAGCGCCTGGCCGACCAGGTGGCCGGCTGGTTCGTGCCGGTGGTCATCGGCGTGGCCGCGCTGACCTTCGTCGCCTGGCTGGCGTGGGGGCCGTCGCCCGCCTTCAGCCATGCGC
This sequence comes from Rubrivivax sp., assembly GCA_019635285.1. Lineage (GTDB taxonomy): Bacteria > Pseudomonadota > Gammaproteobacteria > Burkholderiales > Burkholderiaceae_C > Rubrivivax. Next base: position 18,652 of record JAHBZS010000047.1, read on the forward strand.
TGGTCACCGCGGTGGCGGTGCTGATCATCGCCTGCCCTTGCGCGCTGGGGCTGGCCACGCCGATGTCGATCATGGTCGGCGTCGGCAAGGGCGCGCAGCACGGCGTGCTCATCCGCGACGCCGAGGCGCTGGAGAAGATGGAGGCGGTGGACACGCTGGTCGTCGACAAGACGGGCACGCTGACCGAGGGCCGCCCGCGCGTGGTGCAGGTCGAGACCGCGTCCGGCTTCGACGCCGACGAGGTGCTGCGCAGGCTGGCCAGCGTCGAGCGGGCGAGCGAGCATCCGCTGGCCGCCGCCATCGTGGCCGAGGCGCAGCAGCGCCAGCTGGCGCTGTCGCCGGTGAGCGACTTCGATTCGCCCGTGGGCAAGGGCGTGCTGGGCCGCGTGGACGGCGAGCTCGTGGTCTGCGGCAGCGCCCGGTTCCTGGCCGAGCAGGCCATCGACACCAGCGGCCTGGCCGCCGCGGCAGACGCGCAGCGCCAGCGGGCGGCGACGGTGATCTTCGTCGCCGTCGGCGGCCGGCTGGCCGGCTTCGTGGCCATCGCCGACCCGATCAAGGCGACGACGCCGCAGGCGCTGTACGCGCTGCAGGCCGCCGGCGTGCGCGTGGTCATGCTCACCGGCGATGGCCGCACCACCGCCGACGCGGTGGGCCGCGAGCTCGGCATCGACGAGGTGGTGGCCGACGTGCTGCCCGAGGACAAGGCCGCGGTCGTGCAGCGCCTGCAGGCCGCGGGCCGCGTGGTGGCGATGGCCGGCGACGGCGTCAACGACGCGCCGGCACTGGCCCAGGCCACCGTCGGCCTGGCCATGGGCACCGGCACCGACGTGGCCATGGAAAGCGCGGGCATCACGCTGCTGCGGGGCGACCTGATGGGCATCGTGCGCGCACGCACGCTGTCGCGCGCGACCATGCGCAACATCCGCCAGAACCTGTTCCTGAGCTTCGCCTACAACGTCGCCGGCATCCCGCTGGCCGCCGGCGTGCTGTATCCGCTGTTCGGGTGGCTGCTGTCGCCGGCGGTGGCGGCGGCGGCGATGGCGCTGTCGTCGGTGAGCGTCATCGCCAACGCGCTGCGGCTGCGCGGCCTGCGGCTGGACTGAGCGCGGCCGGGGGTGGGCAAGAGAGGCCGGCGGGGCCGGCCGGGCAGCCCCCGGCCCGCTCAGCCGCGCCGGGCCGCCTCGATGGTGGCGATGTCGATCTTGGTCATCTGCATCATCGCGTCGAAGGCGCGCTTGGCCGCCGCCCGGTCGGGGTCGGTAAAGGCCGCCGTCAATGCGCGCGGCGTGATCTGCCACGACAGGCCCCACTTGTCCTTGCACCAGCCGCAGGCGCTGGCCTGGCCGCCATTTCCGACGATGGCGTCCCACAGGCGGTCGGTCTCGGCCTGGTCGTCGGTGGCCACCTGGAAGGAGAAGGCCTCGCTGTGCTTGAAGGTCGGGCCGCCGTTGAGCCCCAGGCAGGGGATGCCCATCACGGTGAACTCCACCGTCAGCACGTCACCCTGCTGGCCGGACGGGAAGTCGCCGGGCGCGCGGTGCACCGCGCCAACCTGGCTGTCGGGGAAGGTGCGTGCGTAAAAGCGCGCGGCCTCTTCGGCGTCGCGGTCGTACCAAAGGCAAATGGTGTTCTTGGCAACCATGTTCGTCCTCCATCGATGAGTAGGGACTCGCGCTGCGCCCTGCGCTTCAGCGCAGGTGCCCCAGCGGCAGGGCCGCGCCGGCCTTGACTTCGCCCAGCGAGAAGCTGGTGTGGATGTCCTTCACATAAGGCAGCTTGAGCAGCGAATCCATCGACCAGCGCGAATACGCGTCCAGGTCGGTGGCCATGACCTGCAGCTCGAAGGTGCCGGCACCGCTGATGTAGTGGCAGGACACCACCTCGGGCAGCGCACGGATGGCGTCTTCCAGCGCGCGCGTGGCCTCGGCGTTGTTGCGCTCGGCATCGACGCGCACGAAGGCCAGCACGCCCAGGCCGATGCGCCGCCGGTCGAGTTCGGCGCGGTAGCCGGTGATGTAGCCCTGCTGCTCCAGCCACTTGACGCGCCGCCAGGTCGGCGCGGCCGACAGCCCGATGCGCGCCGCCAGTTCGGCATTGCTCAGCCGCGCGTCGCGCTGCAGCTCGCCCAGGATGGCAATGTCGTAGCGGTCCAGGCTGCTGCCATGGGCCTCTTCGCCCGCATCCGGCGATGTCTTCTTTTCTTTTACAGACATGATCAAGAAAGATCGTTGCTTGAAGTATCGCTCTTTAAGCAAACAAAGAAAAGACATCGCGACGCAGAAAACCTAAACTGCAGCTTCCACCTGCCAGGAGTCGCCGCCGCATGAATGCTCCGTTGTCCGAAGCCATCCGCAAGGCGCTGGCAAGCGCCAGCCTCGACGACAAGCCGCGCAGCGGCTTGCGGCGCAGCCACAAGTACAGCCCGTGCGGCGCAGCCGCACGGCCGGGATTTGGCGTCGAGGCCGCCCATCAGGAGCACGCGCAATGAACGCACCACTGCCGGAAGCCATCCGCAAGGCCTTGGAAAGCGCCAGCCTCGACGACAAATACCGCCTGGCATCCGGCCGCGCCTTCATGAGCGGTGTGCAAGCCCTCGTGCGCCTGCCCATGCTGCAGCGCCAGCGCGACCTGGCTGCGGGGCTGAACACCGGCGGCTTCATCAGCGGCTACCGCGGCAGCCCGCTCGGCGGCTACGACCAGGCGCTGGTGGCGGCCAAGAAGCACCTGGCCGAGCAGCACATCGTGTTCCAGCCCGGCGTCAACGAAGAGCTCGGCGCCACCGCGGTGTGGGGCTCGCAGATGCTGGACCTGTACCCGCAGAGCAAGAAGTACGACGGCGTCTTCGGCATCTGGTACGGCAAGGGCCCGGGCGTGGACCGCTGCTCCGACGTGTTCAAGCACGCCAACATGGCCGGCACCAGCAAGTACGGCGGCGTCATCGCCATCGCCGGCGATGACCATGTGGCCAAGAGCAGCACCGCCGCGCACCAGAGCGACCACATCTTCAAGGCCTGCGGACTGCCGGTGTTCTTCCCCAGTGGCGTGCAGGACATCCTGGACATGGGGCTGCACGCCTTTGCGATGAGCCGCTTCTCCGGCGTGTGGAGCGGCATGAAGACGATCCAGGAGGTCGTCGAATCGTCGGCGTCGGTGAGTGTCGACCCCGACCGCGTGAAGATCATCCTGCCCGAGGACTTCGTGATGCCGCCGGGCGGGCTGCACATGCGCTGGCCCGACGCCGCGCTGGACCAGGAGGCGCGGCTCTTCGACTACAAGTGGTATGCGGCGCTGGCCTACGTGCGCGCCAACAAGCTCAACTACAACGTCGTCGAAGGCCCCAACGATCGCTTCGGCATCATCGCCAGCGGCAAGGCCTACAACGACACGCGCCAGGCGCTGGCCGACCTGGGGCTGGACGACGACACGCTGCGCCGGCTCGGCATCCGGCTGCACAAGGTCAACGTGGTGTGGCCGCTGGAAGCGACCATCACGCGCGGCTTCGCGCAGGGGCTGCAGGAGATCCTGGTGGTCGAGGAGAAGCGCCAGGTCATCGAATACCAGCTGAAGGAAGAGCTCTACAACTGGCGCCCCGACGTGCGGCCCAACGTGCTGGGCAAGTTCGACGAGCCCGATGGCGACCGCACGGGCGGCGAATGGAGCATGCCCAACCCCAGCGAGAACTGGCTGCTGCGCGCCAAGGCCGACCTGACGCCGGCGATCATCGCCAAGGCCATCGCCAAGCGGCTGAAGAAGCTGGGCGTGGGCGACGACATCGTTGCGCGCATGGACGCGCGGCTGGCCATCGTCACGGCGCGCGAGCGCGAGCTCACCGAGCTGAAGACCGAGTCCGGCGACCGCATTCCCTGGTTCTGCAGCGGCTGCCCGCACAACACCAGCACGCGCGTGCCCGAAGGCTCGCGCGCCACCGCCGGCATCGGCTGCCACTACATGGCGGTGTGGATGGACCGCAGCACCAGCACCTTCACGCAGATGGGCGGCGAAGGCGTGCCCTGGGTCGGCCAGGCGCCGTTCACCAAAGACAAGCATGTGTTCGCCAACCTGGGCGACGGCACCTACTTCCACAGCGGCTCGCTGGCCATCCGCCAGAGCATCGCCGCCGGCGTGAACATCACCTACAAGCTGCTCTACAACGACGCGGTGGCGATGACCGGCGGCCAGCAGGTGGGCGAGCGGCCCGAAGGCCACAGCGTCATGCAGATCCAGAAGAGCATGGTCGCCGAGGGCGTGAAGAAGGTGGTCATCGTCACCGACCAGCCCGAGAAGTACCAGGGCGCCGCGCTGGAAGCCGGCATCACCGTGCACCACCGCGACGAGCTCGACCGCATCCAGCGCGAGCTGCGCGAGATCGAGGGCGTCACCGCCATCATCTACGACCAGACCTGCGCCACCGAGAAGCGCCGCCGCCGCAAGCGCGGCAAGCTGGCCACGCCGGCCAAGCGCGTGGTCATCAACGAGGCCGTGTGCGAAGGCTGCGGCGATTGCAGCGTGCAGAGCAACTGCCTCAGCGTCGAGCCGGTGGAGACCGAGTTCGGCCGCAAGCGGCGCATCAATCAGAGCACCTGCAACCTGGACTACAGCTGCGTCAAGGGCTTCTGCCCGAGCTTCGTCACCGTGGAAGGCGGGCAGCTGAAGAAGCCCAAGAAGGAACAGCGCGGCGACCTGTCGAAGCTGGCCCCGCTGCCCGAGCCGACCCTGCCGAACTGCGACAAGGCCTGGGGCATCGTCGTCGGCGGCGTCGGCGGCACCGGCGTCATCACCATCGGCCAGCTGCTCGGCATGGCCGCGCACATGGAAGGCAAGGGCGTGGTCACGCAGGACGCCGGCGGCCTGGCGCAGAAGGGCGGCGCCACCTGGAGCCACGTGCAGATCGCCAACTCGGCCGCCGACATCCACACCACCAAGGTCGACACGGCACAGGCCGACCTGGTGATCGCCTGCGACTCGATCGTCGGCGCCACCAAGTACACGCTGGCGGTGATGCAGCACGGCCGCACCTATGTCGCGCTCAACACCCACGGCACGCCGACCGCGGCCTTCGTGAAGAACGCCGACTGGCAGTTCCCCGGCGGCAACTGCGAGGCCGCGGTGCGCGCCAGCGTCGGCGACGGCCTGGTCGGCGCCTTCGATGCCGAAGCCGTGGCGGTGCAGCTGCTGGGCGACAGCATCTACACCAACCCGCTGATGATGGGCTACGCCTGGCAGCAGGGGCGCATCCCCTTGAGCCACGCCGCGCTGATGCGCGCCATCGAACTCAACGGCGTGCAGGTGGAGAACAACCAGCGCGCCTTCGAATGGGGCCGGCGCTGCGCGCACGACCTGGCCCAGGTGCAGGCGCAGTTCAAGGCGGCGCAGGTCATCGAGTTCGTGAAGAAGCCGTCGCTGGACGAGACGGTCGCCAAGCGCGTGGAGTTCCTCACCGGCTACCAGGACGCTTCCTACGCGGCCGAATACAAAGCCTTCGTCGACAAGGTGCGTGCCGCCGAGGCCAAGCTCGGCCAAAGCAAGGCCTTGAGCGAAGCCGTTGCACGCTACCTGTTCAAGCTGATGGCCTACAAGGACGAGTACGAAGTCGCACGGCTGCACACCGATCCGGCCTTCCTGGCGAAGATCGAATCGATGTTCGAAGGCGACTACAAGCTGGTGCACCACCTGGCGCCGCCGCTGACCGCCCAGCGCAACGACAAGGGCGAGCTGGTGAAGAAGGCCTATGGGCCCTGGATGCGCAAGGCCTTCGCTGTGCTGGCCAAGCTGAAGGGCTTGCGCGGCGGGCCGCTGGACGTCTTCGCGCGCAGCGCCGAGCGCAAGACCGAGGTGGCGCTGATCGCCGAATACCGCGCCTGCATCGACGAGCTGCTGACCACGCTGGACGCGGCCAGGCTGCCGCTGGCCGCGCAGATCGCGCGCATCCCCGAAGAGATCCGCGGCTACGGCCACGTCAAGGAGCGCCATCTGCAGGCCGCGCGCACCAAGTGGGCCGCGCTGATGGCCGAATGGCGCAGCGGCGCGCAGCGCAAGGCGGCTTGAGCTGGCCGGCGCTGGCGCAGGCGGGCGCACACGACGCCGCGGCGCGCGTGCCCTTCGCGCTGAACGGCCGACGCGTCGGCTCGGTGGCGCGCGCGCACCTCGCGGCGCTGCATGCGCTGGGCGTGCCGGCCGGTGACGGCGGCATCGCGCTGCAGGCCAGCGATGCCGCGCTGGCCGCGCTGAATGCCGCGCTGCGCGCGCAGGGGCTGATCGTGGCCTGGCGTGACGAGCCCTTTGCCATCCTCGATCCGGCCAGCGGCCGGCGCCTGGGCACCATGGAGCGCGCGGCCGCGCGCTTCTGGGGCACGCTGACCTTGGGCGCGCATGCCAACGGCTATGTCGCCGATGCCGCGGGCCGGCCCACCCACCTGTGGATCGCACAGCGCGCCTTCACCAAGGCCACCGACCCCGGCAAGCACGACAACCTGATCGGCGGCGGCGTGCCCGACGGCCAGACGCCCTGGCAGGCGCTGGTGCGCGAGGGCTGGGAAGAGGCCGGGCTGTCGCCCGAACAGCTGCAGCAGGCCCGGGCCGGCAGCGTGCTGCGCCTGCAGCGTGACATCCCCGAAGGCCTGCAGCATGAATGGCTGCACGTCTACGACCTGGCCCTGCCGGCCGGCGTGGCGCCGCGCAACCAGGACGGCGAGGTCGCGGGTTTTGCCTGCCTGCCGCTGGCCCAGGCGCTGCAGCTCGCCGCAGGCGACACAATGACCGTCGATGCGGCCCTGGTCACCTTGGACTTCGCGTTGCGCCGCGGGCTGCTGCCGGCGGCCGTGCAGCAGCAGCTCGAGCCGCGCTGGCAGGCGTGTCGCATCGCCGACGTTCAACGCACCTGAAATCCTGCGACAAACTCGCTGAAGCCCGCCGGCGCGGACCCAGGCCACACTGCCAAGGAATCGACATGCCCCAGCCCACGAGCCTGCCCACCCCCAGGGAACGTTATGACAACGTCGCCATCTCGTTCCATTGGCTGCTGGCCGTGATGCTGGTCGGCTCCTTCAGCTTCGGCCTGTACATGGCCGGCCTGCCTTTTTCGATCCAGCGGGTCAAGCTCTTCAACTATCACAAGTGGGCCGGCATGACGATCCTGGCGCTGACCTTGCTGCGCCTGATGTGGCGCCTGAGCCATGTGCGCCCGCCGGAGGCGCCCGGGCCGCACTGGCAGCAGCAGGCCGCCAAGGCCACGCACGGCGCGATGTACCTGCTGTGCATCGTCATCCCGCTCGTCGGCTGGGCCTACAGCTCGGCCGCGGGCTTCCAGATCGTCGTCTACGGCGTGCTGCCGATGCCCAACCTGCTGGACGCCAACCCCGCGCTGGCGGAGGCCATCAAACCCTGGCACGGACGCCTGGCGTTCGTGCTGGCCGCGCTGGTGCTGCTGCATGTCGCCGCCGCACTGAAGCATCACTTCGTAGACCACGACGGCCTGCTGCGCCGCATGCGCCCAGGCCGACAATGAAAGACTTTCCCTTGCCATGACCCAGAACCCGATGAAGACCCTGCTTGCCGCCGCAGCGCTGGGCCTGGCGCTGAACGCGCAGGCCGAGATCGCCACCTACCACGTCGACCCGACCCATACCTTCGTCTACTACGAGGTGGGCCACTTCGGCACCTCCACCAACCGCGGCCGCTTCGACCGCAAGGAAGGCACGGTGCAGCTGGACCGCGCCCGCAAGAGCGGCAAGGTCGACATCAGCTTCGACCCCAGCGCCATCAGCACCGGCGTGGCCATGCTGGACAAGCACCTGCAGAGCGCGGACTTCTTCGACACCGCCAAGTACCCGAGCGCCCGCTTCGTCGGCGACAAGTTCAGCTTCGACGGCGACAAGGTGACGCAGGTGGCCGGCCAGCTGACCTTGCGCGACAAGACGCTGCCGGTGGTGCTGAAGGCCAAGCGCTTCAACTGCTACACCAACCCGATGCTGCGCCGCGAGACCTGCGGCGGCGACTTCGAAGCCACCATCCAGCGCAGCCAGTGGGGCATGGGCTACGGCGTGGACGCCGGCATCCCCGACGAGGTGCGCCTGCTGGTGCAGGTGGAAGCGATCAAGCAGTAGCCGCGGCATGAGGGCGCTGGCGCTGTGCCTGCTGGCCTGGGCCGCGCCCTCGGCAGCACGCGGCGAGCCGGCAATCTACCGCCTGGACCCGGACCACAGCTTCGTGTATTTCGAGGTGCTGCATTTCGGCACCTCCACGCTGCGCGGGCGCTTCGGCCCGCTGGAGGGCACGGTCGAACTCGACCGCACGGCCGGCGCCGGCTTCGTCGCGCTGCGCATCCCCACGGCCGGCGTCAGCACCGGCGTGGCGGTGTTCGACGCGCGGCTGCGCCAGCCCGACCTGCTGGCGTCCGAGGCCTACCCCGACGCGCACTTCACGGCGTCGACCTTCTACTTCGACGGGCCGACGCTCACCGGGCTGCTGGGCGACCTGAGCCTGCGCGACGTGCGGCAGCGGGTAGAGCTGCGCGCGCGGCACTTCGGCTGCCACCTGCACCCGCAACTGGCGCGCGAGGTCTGCGGCGGCAACTTCGAAGGCGAGCTCAAGCGCGGCGACTTCGGCGCGAGCTTCGGCATGCCCTTCGTCGACAACCGCGTGCGCTTGCGCGTGCAGGTGGAAGGCGTGCGCCAGTAGCGCCGCTAGAGTTCGGGCATGGACCACGCCTCGCCACCCCTGGGCCCCGGCCTGCACGTGCTGGAGCGCGGCTGGCTGTCGTCCAACAACATCCTGCTCGACGACGGCGACGGCGCCACGCTGGTCGATACCGGCCACAGCGTGCATGCCGCGCAGACCGTGGCGCTGCTGCGCGCGTTGCTCGGCACGCGGCCGCTGCGTGGCGTGCTCAACACCCACCTGCATTCCGACCATTGCGGCGGCAACGCCGCGCTGCAGCGCGAATGGGGCGTGGCGGTGAGCGTGCCCATCGGCAGCTGGCAGGCCGCGCGGGACTGGGACGAAGGCGCGCTGAGCTACCGCGCCACCCATCAGCGCTGCGATCGCTTCGAGGTGCACGCGGCGCTGCAGCCGGGGCAGGCGCTGCGCATCGGGGCGCGCGAGTGGCAGGTCATCGCCGCGCCGGGGCACGACCCGTTGTCGGTGATCCTCTTCGACGTGCAGCACGGGGTGCTGATCTCCGCCGACGCGCTGTGGGCCAACGGCTTTGGCGTCGTCTTCCCCGAGCTGGAAGGCGAACACGCCTTCGACGACGTGGCCCGCGTGCTGGACCATATCGAAGGCCTGGGCGTGCGCTGGGTCATCCCCGGCCATGGCGCGCCCTTCGACGACGTGGCCGCCGCGCTGCAGCGCGCCCGCGCGCGGCTGGCCGGCTTCCGCGCCGACCCGGCGCGGCACCTGCGCCATGGCGCCAAGGTGCTGCTCAAGTACCACCTGATGGAAGAGCGCCAGCAGCCGCTGGCCGAGCTGCGCGCCTGGACCCTGCAGACGCCGCTGCTGCAGTCGATCTGGGGGCAGCTGGGCCGCCCCGAGGGCGACCTGGCGCCCTGGTGTGAGCAGTTGTTGCAGGAGCTGGTGGCCAGCGGCAACTTGAGGCTGCACGGCGACATCGTGCACGACGCCTAGGCGCATTCCTTCACGCTGCGCCGCGCGCGGCCGTGTTCGCGGCCGCTGCAGCGACGAAGATGCGTCCGCATCCCCCGCAACCCGCACGCTCGACCGCCATGAAAGTCCTTGCCGCCAACACCCAAAGCCGGGATGACACGCGCCTGTGGTCGCCGTCGCTGGTCGATGCCGTGGGCAGCGGCGTCCCACGGCCCGACCCGCTGGCCCTGCTGCTGGATGAGCAGCGGCGCGACCGCACGATGCTGCGCCTGATGCTCTGCGCGACGGCCTCGCTGCTGATCCTGGGGCTGGGCGCCGGACTGCTGCTCTAGGCGGCCTGCTGCTCTAGGCTTCCAGCCAGGACGCGATGCACCACTGCGCCAGCCAGTAGCTGAGCAGGATCCACAGCCCCGACAGCGGCAGCGGCGCGGCGAAGCGGTTGGTCGCCAGCAGCGCGTCGGAACACAGGAACAGCGCGCCGCCGAGCGCCAGCCACAGCCCGGCCTGCCGACGCGGCGTGTCCCAGGCCACCCAGCCGACCGTCGCGGCCTGCGCCGCCATCGACGCCAAGCAGACCACGTAGGCCAGCACCGGCACACGCAGCCCCGGCGGCACACCGGGCCACAGCTGCCACAGCACGACCGCGGCCACCAGGCCGTAGACCACGAACGGCAGCCGCCGCGCGGCCAGGCCCACGCCATCGCGCGTGAAGGCGCGCAGATAAGCCAGGTGCGCGAGCAGGAAGCTCACCAGCCCGGGCAGGAAGCCGCGATCGGGCCACAGCAGCGCCACGTCGCCGGCCAGCGACAGCCACAGGCCGGCCAGCACCCAGCGGCGCGCCGCGGGCCGCGCCCGGCCGCGCGGCCAGGCGTAGGCGATGATGAGCAGCGTGGTCAGCGGCTTGAAGACGAAGTTGAGCCACGGCTGCGCCAGCGCCCACGGCGCGGACAGGATGGCCAGCGCGCCGCAGACGGCGGCCGCGGCGGCGAGCAGGGGCGCCTGGCGGGTGTGCATGGCGCGGCATCATCGCAGAGCCGCCGGCCCCGGCGCTGCCCCGGCGTACGCGAGCCGGCGGGCCGGCGGGCCGATGCCCCTGGGCTACGATGCCCCATGCTTGCCACAACGCCCCGCCTGCTGGCCCGCACCCTGCCCGTGCTGCTGTGCGCGTCGGTTTGGCTGGCTTCGGCGCAGGCGCAGCCGCAGACCTGCCAGGGCACGCCGCCGGCGCGCGAAGCCAGCTCGCGGCAGATCCACGCCTTCGTGAAGAGCCGGGGGCAGCAGGTGCTCACCTTCGTCGGCTACTCGGGCGCCGGCTACGAGGACCCGGCCGCGATGCGCGCCGCGGCCGAGCAGGTGCTGGCCGCGCACGACCCGGCGCGCACGCTGGTCAACATCGGCGGCACCGCCGTCGGCATCGGCGAGGTGTATGCGCTGGCCCGGGCCCGCGGCTTCGCCACGCTGGGCATCGTCTCGTCGCTGGCGCGCGAGGGCGGCGAGGCGCTGTCGCCCTGCGTCGACCAGGTGTTCTTCGTGCGCGACGCCACCTGGGGCGGGCGCCTGCCGGGCTCGAAGCGGCTGGCGCCCACGTCGGCCGCCATCGTCGCCAACAGCGATGCCGTGGTGGGCATCGGCGGCGGCGAGATCGCCCGCGACGAACTGCGCGCCGCGCGCGCGGCCGGCAAGCGGGTGCAGTTCGTGCCCGCGGACATGAACCACCAGATCGCCCGCGACAAGGCGCATGCCAAGGGGCAGCCCGAGCCGACCGACTTTCGCGGCGCGGCGCATGCGGCGCTGCTGCCGCCCCGCTGAAGCGCAGACCGCCGATGTCACGCATCGAAGCCCGACTGCAGGCGCTGGGCCTGAGCCTGCCGCCGCCGCTGCAGGCGCCAGCCGGCGTGGTGCTGCCCTTTCGCTTCGTGCACCGCGTCGGCCGGCGCGCGCTGGTCTCGGGCCACGGCCCGCAGCAGGCCGACGGCGCGCTGGCCGCGCCGCTGGGCAAGCTGGGGCGCGAGCTGACGCTGGAGCAGGGCTACGCCGCCGCGCGGCTGACGGCGCTGTCGATGCTGGGCAGCCTGCAGCGCGAGCTGGGCGACCTGGACCGCATCGTCGCCTGGGTGCGCGTCTTCGGCATGGTCAACTCGGCGCCGGGCTTCAACCGGCAGCCCAGCGTCATCAACGGTTTCTCCGAACTGATCCTCGAGCTGTTCGGGCCGCAGGTCGGCGCGCACGCGCGCAGCGCCGTGGGCATGGCCGAGCTGCCCTTCGACATTCCGGTGGAGATCGAGGCGGAGGTCGAGCTGGCGCCATGAAGCGCATCGCCGTCGTCAGCGACATCCACGGCAACCTGCCGGCGCTGCAGGCGGTGGTGCAGGACTTCCAGCGGCGCGGCGTCGATGGCGTGATCAATCTCGGCGACAGCCTGTCCGGGCCGCTGCTGCCGCAGCAGACGGCACGCTATCTGATGGCCAGCGGCTGGCTGCACCTGGCCGGCAACCACGAACGCCAGCTGCTGACACAGGGGCCGGGCCAGTGGTCGGCGGCCGATGCCTGCGCACATGCGCAGCTGGGCGCCGAAGAACTCGCCTGGATCGCCACGCTCCAGCCGCGCATGGCGCTGGGCGACGACATCTGCCTGTGCCACGCGTCGCCGCGCAGCGACGTGGAGTACCTGCTGGACAGCGTCGAGCCCGGCGGCGTGCGCCTGGCCACCCCTGCCGAGGTGGCGCAGCGGCTGGACGGCGTGAGCGCCGCGCTGGTGCTGTGCGGCCACACGCACCACCCGCGCGCGCTGCGCTCGCCCGCCGGCCAGCTGGTCGTCAACCCGGGCAGCGTGGGGCTGCAGGCCTATGACGACGAGCGCCCGCACTTCCACGTCATCGAGACCGGCTCGCCGGACGCGCGCTATGCCATCGTCGAACGCGGCCCGCAGGGCTGGACGGCGGCGCTGATCAGCGTGCCTTACGAATACGAGCCAATGGCCGCGCTGGCCCAGCGCCACGGCCTGCCCGACTGGGCGCACGCGCTGCGCACCGGCTACATGCCGCCCCGCGCGGGCTAGGAGCCTGGGCGGCAGAGATCGGCACCCGCGTTGGGGCTGATTCGGGATGCAGGCAAGGCGCAGTGCGCAGCGCGGGCGGGCCGCCCGGGCAAGCGCTGCAACGCCGCATGCGCCCGAATCAGCCCCAACCCGAAGGGCCGAGGTACCCAAGGCCGCTGGCGGGTGTTGCGCCGCTTTCGCGGGCGGCGAGCCCGCGCTGCGCGACGCGCCTACGCCAGCGGCCTTGGCCACCTCGGCGCGGGTGCAGATCTCTGCCGCCCAGGCTCCTAGGCCGCCGCGCGACCGCGCGCGCTACAGCGCGTGCGTGACGATCGAAAAATCGCGGTCCTCGGCATGGCGCTTGATGCTGAAGCCCAGGCGGCGCATCAGCCTGAGCATGCCGCTGTTGTTGGCCAGCACCAGGCCGATGATTTCCGTCAGCCCCTTGTCGCGTGCCACGTCCATGATGCTTTCCATGAGCCGCGCGCCCAGGCCCTTGCCAGCGTAGTCGTCGGCCACCACCAGCGCGAATTCGCAGCTGCTCTGGTCGGGGTTGGTGATGTAGCGCGACACGCCGAGGATGCGCTCGGTCTCGGTGATCTCGCCGTCGGCGCCCGCGTGGCGCTGCTTGTGCACCGCCACCAGCGCCATCTCGCGGTCGTAGTCGATCAAGGTGAAGCGCGCCAGCATGGTCGGCGGTAGTTCCTCCATCGACGACACGAAGCGGAAGTAGCGGCTTTCGGGCGACAGCCGCTGCACCAGGTCCTGCAACATCTGCGCGTCGTCGGGGCGGATGGGGCGCACGGTGTATTCGCCGCCGCCGCGCAGCGGCCAGACCTGCTCGTAGCGCGCCGGGTACGGCAGGATCGACAGGTGGTTGTAGGGGTTGCCCAGGCCGCCGCGCGTGGGCTGCGTGCCGTCGACGACGACGCGCGCATCCACCGCCACCGCGCCGGCCGCGTCGACGATGATCGGGTTGATGTCCATCTCGCGCAGCTGCGGCAGCGCGCACACCATCTCGGACACGCGCAGCAGGATCTGCTCCAGCGCCTCGATATCGGCGGCCGGCGCGCCGCGCCACGCGGCCAGCGTCTCGGCCACGCGCGAGCGCTCGATCAGCCGGCGCGCCAGGAACTGGTTCAGCGGCGGCAGCTCCATCGCGCGGTCGCCGATGAGTTCGATCATCGTGCCGCCCGCGCCGAAGACGATCACCGGGCCGAAGGGGTCGTCGGTGACCACGCCGATGTTGATCTCGCGGCCGCGGCGCGACGGCGCCATCTTCTGCACCGTGACGCCGTTGATGCGCGCGCCGGGCTGCAGCCGCGCCACGCGCTCGACCATGTCGGCGTAGGTATCGCGCGCCGCCGTGCCGGTGCTGATGTTCAGCGCCACGCCCTGCACGTCGGACTTGTGCGCGATGTCGGGCGAATCGATCTTCAGCGCCACCGGAAAGCCCAGCTGCGTGGCCAGCATCATGGCCTCGGTGGCGCTGCGCGCCAGCACGGTCGGCGTCACCGGAATCAGGAACGACGACAGCAGCGTCTTCGATTCCAGCTCGGTGAGCACCTTGCGGCGCTCGGCCAGCACGCTTTCGATGAGCAGCCGCGCGCCTTCGATGTCCGGCTTGGCCAGCGTGGACATCGGCGGCGGCGTCTGCTGCAGCAGCTGCTGGTTCTGATAGAAGGCCGCGATGTTGCCGAAGGCGCCCACCGCCGCCTCGGGCGTGCGGAAGCTGGGGATCTGCGCGTCGCCCAGCAGCTGGCGCGCCGTGCCGACGCTGGCGTCGCCCATCCAGCAGGCCAGCAGCGGCTTGCGCAGGCGGCGCTTGCCTTCGGCCACCGCGGTGGCGACGGCGGCCGCGTCGATGTCGCTCTTGGGCGCGTGGATGGCCAGCACGCCGTCGATCTGCGCATCGGCATCGGCGGCTTCGATGGCGGCGCGGTAGTGCTCGGGGCCGGCTTCTTCGGACACGTCGATCAGGTCGCGCAGCGAGGCCAGCTCGGGCAAGCGCGGCGCCAGCGCCGCCACCGACTCGGCCGACAGGCGGCCCAGTTCCAGGCCGATCTCGGCGGCCCAGTCGGCGGCCAGCACGCCGGGCCCGCCGCCGTTGCTGACCACCGCCAGCCGCCGCCCGACGGGCCGATAGCGCGAGGCCAGGCACTTGGCGGCCGAGAACAGCTCGACGAAGGAACGCACGCGCACCGCGCCGGCGCGGCGCAAGGCGGCGTCGAACACCTCGTCGCTGCCGACGATGGCGCCGCTGTGCGTCTGCGCCGCGTCGTTGCCGCCCGAGCGGCGGCCCGACTTGAGCACCACCACCGGCTTGGAATTGGCGGCCGAGCGCAGCGCGCTGATGAAGCGGCGCGCGCTGGAGATGCCTTCCAGGTAGACGATGATGCTGTGCGTGCGCGCGTCGGTGGCTAGGAAGTCCAGCGCCTCGGCGATGTCGATGCCGGTGTGCGGGCCCACCGAGATCACCGACGAGAAGCCGACCGCGTTCTGCCGGCCCCAGTCGAGCATGGCCACGGTGAGCGCGCCGGACTGCGACACCAGCCCCAGCGGCCCGTCCGCCGCCAGCGGGCCGATGACGCTGGCATTGAGCTGCGCCTGCGGGCGCTGCAGCCCCAGGCTGTTGGGGCCGAGCAGCGCGATGCCCTCGCGCCGCGCGATGGCCTTCAGCGCCAGCGCCTGGTCGGCGCCGAGGCCGCTGCCGACGATCAGCGCCGAGCGGCAGGCCATGCGCCCGGCCAGCTCCAGCGCCGCGGCGATGTCCTGCGGCGGCAGCGCGATCACCGCCAGGTCGGCGCGCGCGTTGGCCAGGTCGGCCAAGGTGCCGCTGGTCTGCTGCACGTCCAGGAAATGCAGCGTGCCGCTGAAGCGCTGCGCCTTCAGCGCGTCATGCAGCAGGCGCGCATGGCGCGTCTGCGACGCCGGGTCGTCGGCGCGGCCGGCGAACACGGCGATGGTCTCGGGGCAGAACAGCGGGGTGAGGTAGTGCTTGTCCATGGGGCAAGGGGCGACGCGGTCGGCATGGACGACAGGTCGGTCGTCGCAATTGTGAGCCAGCGTGTGCTGTCACGAGTCGAGCAATGGCCGTCACCGGCGTCGGCCCTTGCTGAGACTCAAGGTCTATCACGGCGACTGCTGCCGGGGTGTCCCCGCCGGCCGAATCCTCAGCGAGCGATCAGACGTGCGGCCCGCGCCCCCTTGATTTCGTGCCGGGCGCGAGGACTTGATCCTGACAGCGAGTGCCAAGATCGGCCGTACTGGCGGGGTTCGGCGAAGAGCTCCTCGGCGGAGATGCCGTCTTCCCGATCAGCCTCGTCAACGCGTCTTCGAGCTCCTTCTGAAGGTCGGGCGACAGGCGGATGCTCGCCTTTTGCCGTGCCACAAATTCAACGACTGCCCCCGAGGAGTGAACCTTGGCCGAGGACAACGGTTGGGCCGCATCACCGGACCTGCTGGGCCAAAAACGCGAGCAATTCAGCGTTGAGCTCTGCGGCGCACTCTTGCTGGACCCAGTGGCCGCATCGGGGAATGAGGGTGCTCTTGCGAAGGCCGGGCACGGTGTTGCCGAGCGCGTCGACGTTGGCCCTGGTAGCCGCCAGTACCGGATCGAGCTCACCCGCCACGAACAGCGTCGGGTGGGTGATCTTTGCGCCTTCGAAGGGCTTCATCAGCTCCCAGTTGCGATCGAGATTGCGATACCAGTTGAGCGGGCCGGTAAGTCCCGTTCGGGTGAAGTTGTCCGTGTAGTACTGCAAGTCCTTGTCGGAGAGCCATCGCTGGAGATCACCCGGGGGCACCAGCGTTTCCAGAAGCTTGGCCCTCGAAGACTTGGGGGCCAGCCGCTGGCGGGCGGGTGCGGCGTCCGCCGACGCGTGGAAGTAGAAGGCCTTGAGGAATGACGCTACGTCGGGTTCCAGCTCGGCTTCGGCGACACCGGCCTCCTGAAAGTAGACGATGTAGTTGAAGTTGCCGCCGACGGCTCGCCGGATGCCCGCCAGGGGCGCGATGTCGCGGCGCGGGTTGTACGGCACGCTGAGGGCGACGACCGCACGCACACGGTCGGGCGCAAGCAGCACGGTGTTCCAGGTGAGCACGGCCCCAAAGTCGTGCCCCACCAGAACGCACTGCTTCTCGCCCAGCGCATCCAGCAGGCCCACGACATCGGCAGCCAGCGTCTTGATCGTGTAGTCGGCAGCGTCCTTCGAGCCACCGGTTTGCCCGTAGCCGCGCAGATCAGGCGCCACGACGCGGTACCCCGCTTGCGCAAGCGCGGGGATCTGATGCCGCCAGGAATACCAAAGCTCAGGGAACCCGTGCAGCAGCAGCACCAAGGGCCCAGACCCCTGCTCGACGTAGTGCAAACGAATGCCGTTGACGTCGGCGAACGCGCTCTTCCAGGGGCCCGCCGGCACCCGGCCCACGGCGTCTTGGCTCTGGGCGCGGGACACGCCCGAAGTGGCGAGCCCCAGAAGGGCCAGCAAAGCGTGCCTTCGGCTGCTTGTTCGGAGCAAGTGCGCGCGATGACGTGCCATGGGTTCTACGGATGGTTGGCGGGCGAAACGGTGCATATGGGCGACCTGTAGGCGGCGCCGAGCTCAGACGCGAGGTTGCGCCCCGCGGCTTGAGTGCCAGAACGCGAGGACCTTCAGGGCCTGGGAGTCGGCTGCGTAGTGGATGAAGTAGCCGAGTCTGCTCAGGTAGAGGCGCCTTAGCGCAGGGAGGCGCGCTCCGGCGTACTTGGCGCCGATGCCAGGCTGCTCAGCGAGAAGCGCAACTGCCTCGCCGAAGTCCTTGCCGACTGCGCCTGGAGCGGCGGGGCGGTTGGCCTGCCACCACGCCGCGGCCTGCTGGACCTCGCGCGCCGCGCGCGCAGAGATCTTGACTTGCAGCGACACGCCTACTTTGTCTTGGGCAGCGAGGAAAGGACTTGGTCGAGGCCCAGGAAGTGGCCTTGATCCACCTCCTCGAGGGCCATTGCCAACTCCGATTCCTGCTCCGGTGACAGGTCGAAAGTCTCATCGGCGCCGCGAGAGACGACGGTGACCAGCGACCCCTCTGCGAGAGCCACGCCCTCAAGGACGATCTGGCCGTTGACGACGGTGCCGGTTGCGACTTGCATGAGGTTGATGTTAACTCCGAGGCGTCACAAGGGGCGCCTTGCGCAGAGATTGATCGCCCACCATGGCACCCCGGGTCACCCCCACAGCGCCACACGCCGTTAACCCTTCCGGCAGCTTCACGCCTGCCACTCGTAGCGATTGGCGCCGCGCTGGCGCAGATTCCATGTCGGCACGGGCACTCAGCACTCAGCCCACCTCAGATGCCGGATATACGACTGCAGGCTCAACCCTTCGTGCTCTTCAACGATCGATCAATCGCTGGCGTTGGCGGGGGAGTCCATATAC
>JAHBZS010000048.1 GCA_019635285.1 Rubrivivax sp.
GCGCAGCGTGCGCTGGCCATGCTGGACGTCGACCCGCTGGGCCTGGACCTGATGGACCGCAAGCTGCTCGACGCGGTGATCCATCGTTTCGACGGCGGGCCCGTGGGCCTGGACAACGTGGCCGCGGCGATCGGCGAGGAGGCCGGCACGATCGAGGACGTGATCGAGCCCTACCTCATCCAGCAGGGCTATCTGCAGCGCACGCCGCGCGGGCGCACCGCCACGCTGGCGGCGTATCGGCACCTGGGCATCGCGTCGCCCAAGTCCACCTCGAGTTCCACAGATGAGTTGTTTAACGACTGATCGCCCTGAGGAACGAGATTTCGCCTTGGCTGCCAGCTGCACGGCCGGTCGCCGCCTCCTGGCGGGATGATGCCAGCATCGTCACCTTTCTTTACATTGAACAAAGAGTTGCGGCACGCAGAAATCTCAAGCTATTGATGTTAATGACATTTTTTCTATTGGCACCAGACTTGCTTGGTTTCTGCTGTCATGAACGAGCGTAAGAGTTGGTAGCCGTCTCGGCAGCATTGAGTGGACGCTCGGTTCAAAACGGAGGTACGTAACTGTGGCAATCAAACTGTTCAGAATGAGCGTCGCAACGGCGTCGCTTGCCGCGATCTTCGCGACCGGCGCGATGGCAGATGGCGCGGCCAATTTCAAGAGCGATGTCAATGCTGCGATTGATGCCGGCTTGGCCTATTCGCGCGCGAACAACTACTTCACAACGATGAACTACGGCAACGGGCTTTCGTTGCTGACCTTGCTGGAGAAGGAATCCATTCCGGCCGGCTATAGCGGGCTGAGTGCTTCCGACAAGACGCTCGCCCAGGCGGCAGCCTGCATGCTGATGGTCGACGGCAACTACGGTGGCCGGGGCGGCTTCTATTCGTACTACGACGGCCAGGTCTTGATGGCGCTGTCGGTCTACCTGGACACCGGCGGCCCCGACACCCCGACGGGGACAGGGAGCTACAACTGCGTCGGCAAGTCGGCTCGGGCAACGATCGACAAGGTCGTCGACCGGACGATTGCGGCTCAGAGCGCGGGCGTCCCTGCGTTCGGCAATTGCGCCGGCTATTGGGGCTATGCTGGGACTGGTTGCGACTCGTCAACCACCCAGCTCACGATCGCCGGACTGGCGTCGGCCAAGGGCTTCTATGCCGCAAAGGGCGAATCCGCAGACAAGAACCGCATTCCCCTGATCACGACCTCGCTCAACCTCACCAGCGACGGTTATGCCGCCAACGGGAGTCCGCAAAGTGGCGGTCTGTTCAATAGCTGCACGGCCACAGGGTGTAGCGGCCACGGCTACCAAGCGAACTACGGCTTTTACTACGGCAGCACTTATAACGTCCCTCAGCAGACCGCTTCGGGTACCTGGGGCCAGTTGGTTGGGGCGCGCAATGTCAATGACACATCTGTTCAGCGCTACCTGCGCTGGCTTCAGAACGCGTACAACCCGGACACCAACCCGGGCACTTGGTATTACGGTGCCCAATCCTACTTCTACTTTCTGTGGTCCTCGTCGAAGGCCTACAACATCATCCAACAGTCGGGAGTGGTGCCTACGGCGGGCAATATCGGCCCTGACGCAATGGGCACGCTGCCGGCGCTGACGTCCGGCGGTCTTTCGCGAATCCAGAATCGCAATCCGGCGACCGACGTACGCCCTCCCCCGCGTGGCGCTGGCGTCGCCGGGTACTACGGCGCACCGAACGCTGCGCAATCCGGCTGGTACTACGACTATGCATACCGCCTGATGTCGTTGCAGACCGCCGCGGGGCAGTTCCCGAACCCGCTTTCTAGCTGGGGCTACCCGCAGGTTGATCACGCCTATGCCATCTTGGTGCTGCAGCGCTCGCTGGGTGGTGCCTGTGTCGATTCCGACGGCGACGGCGTCTGCGACAAGGACGACAACTGCCCGTCTGTGCCCAACCCCAACCAGAATCCTGACGCCTGCCAGATCACCTGCGACGTGAACCTTGACGGCAAGGTGACGCAGGCAGACTTGACTCTGATTCGCGCCAAGAATGGCCAACTCGCTGGGGCCAATGATCCTTACGATCCGAACAAGGACGGCAAGATCAACGTGGCCGACGTGCGTTACTGCCAACTGAGGCTGACGCCCCCCTAAGTCCAATCGAGAGGCCCGCGCGCCACCCCCGATACCCCCCGGTATCGGGGGCCGCCAAGGCCCCACGCTAAGCCCGAATCGCAGTATGGTCGACGGGCATCTGACCGAATCGATTGAGTGGAGAACGAAGACATGAAAAGCATCAAGCAGACGCTCCGCATGTGGGCACTCGCCGCGGCAACGGCTCTCCTTGGAGGGCAGGTGCAAGCGGCGCCGACGGTGACATTCGACCCGGCGAGTCAAGACATATCGATCGGGCAGCAGACATCAGTCAACATCGTCGTGAGCGGGCTGACGCAACCGGCCGATGCCTTGGGTGGCTTCTCGTTGCTGCTCAACTTCAACAACACGTTCCTGAAGGGCTTGACCTATGAAGTCGACCCGGGGGCGAAGATGGGCGCTTACGATGCCAACAACGATTTCAGTGGCACCTTCAGCGGTGGCTCCCTGGACCTCTTCTACATTGCCAATGCGATGGAAGACCAGGACAGCCTGGCGGCCCTGCAAGGTGATGGTTTCGTCTTGGCCACGGTGCATTTCGAAGGTATAGCCAACGGCCTGAGTCCCCTCACCTTCGGCGCGATAGGTAGTTCGGCTGGAGTTGTCCTGTCGTTCTGGAACGGGGACGAAACCATTGTCAACGCCGCCAGACGGGGTGAGATATGTGTCGCGGCGCAAGGGGCAACCTGCAACAACAACGTTCCTGAGCCCGCCACGCTGCTGCTGGTCAGTACCGCATTGGCCGGGTTGGTGCTGCGTGGGCGGAGGGCAATCCCTGCCTGAAGCACAGCAATGCGGCCCGAAAGGGGCGTGGTAGGCAAGACAGCCTATCGCGCCCTTTAGCTTCTTGGAAGGTAGAAGGGCATCGCATCCCGGATCGGCGTGGCGCCGCTTGCGGCCAACTGCCCGTGCGCGTGACCACCTTCGTAAAGAGGACCTGACGTGTCGCCGCGTAGGCAAGGCACACGCGGTCGTTCCGCTAGTTTGCCGACCAGCCAGCGATCGCCACCACCGGCACGATGGCCGTCTCCGTGAACGGCTCGAAGGGCGCCTGGATGCGCCGCACCGTGTCGATATCGGGCGCCTCCAGCAGCGTGATGTTGTGCGTGCGGTCGACCGCGGCCCACTCTCCGCGGATCTTCACATCGGCCGGAATCGACGCGTAAAAGGCCTTCGCCAGCGTCGCCAGTTCCTCGTACTGGGCGGCGCCCAGACCGGCGCGGGTGCGGTTGGTCAGCATGAACAGCATGGCATCAGTCTCCTCGATCGACGGTTCGGCGCGTCCGGCGCCATATCCACCAGGCGGCGGCCGGCAGCAGCATCGACAGCAGCAAGCCCGGGCCGATGGGCGCATCCGGCATCAGCTGGGCGCCATTCAGCGCCAGTGCCGCGGCATAGACGGCATTGCCCGCGGCACAAGCCGCGAGGAACTGCGGCCAGCGCAGGCGCGCGGCACCCGCACTCAACACGACGGCCTCCGCCAGCACCGGGACAGGACGACTCAGGAACACCGCGGCCAGCGTCGGCGCGGCAGGCAGTTGTGCCTGGCGCCCGCGCAGCAGGCTGCGGCTGACGAAGTAGGCCGCAGCCTGGCCGGCCATCATCCCGGCGAATGACGCCGCGAAACCCAGGCCGAAGCCCAGCCGCGCACCGAGCATCGTGCCGACGATGCTGGACGGAACCGGCAGCAGCACATCGGCGGCCAACAGGGCAGCACCGACCAATGCGAAGCGAGCCGCATGCTCGTCCTGCGCCGACAGCCAGCGTTCGCCGGGCAACTCGCCGACAAGCAGGAACGGCAGTGACGAAACACACAAGGCGGCGGCAATGAGCAGGCTGGTGTGCAGGCCTTTGCGTGGCATGATTCCCGACGGTAGCAGAAGAGCCCGACGACGAGCCGGCCCGCTTTCCCGCTTTGTGCATACAGGAAAAGGAACTGCCCAGATGGTCACGCTCACCGGCTCGCCGGCGCTGAAGGTCCAGGTGATGTGCGAGGGCATCCGCTATACGGCTGCGCTCGGCGCAGCGGCCGCGCACTCGATGCCCAACTACTATCCGTACCGCTTCAAGGAGGGCGAGGCCGACCCCACCGGCCGGGGCATCGCAACCATCCCGTACCTGATCAACACGCCCGACGGCACCGAGATCCGCATCCTGGGCAATGGCGACTCGCCCTGGCATGTCGAAGGCGACGCGACGCTCGGCTACCGATTGATCGACGACCGCAGCGGCCAGACCATCCCCATCGAATTCGAGCCGCTGCGCCCCTGGCTGACGCAGAAGACCACGGACGGACTGCCCTACGCGCAGGCCGGCGTCACCACCCATGGCGACATGCTGGTGATCAACGTCGCGCCGGGCTGCGAGTATTTCCTGCACAAGCACGACGGCGTGTCGATGCGCTGCGGCTTCTGCGCCTATGGCGCGCCCGACGAACGAACCAAACACCTCGGTCAGGTGGCGGGCCAGGTCGAAATCCCGCCCCCGACGCTCGACCGCATGCGCGAGGCACTGGACGCCGTGACCGATCAGACCGAGATTCGCCACATCTACCTCGTCGGCGGTTCGCTCACCGACGCGCGCAAGGAGGGCGAGCGCTTTCTGCAGCTCGCGCGCTATGTCAAGCAGGTCAACAGGCGCGGCATCCCGGTGGCGCTGGGCTCCGGCGCGTTGCCGGACGACCTGATCGCGCAGTTCCATGCCGAGGGCTTGGTGCAGCATGTCTGCTTCAACCTGGAGATGTGGTCGGAGCCGCTGTTCGCGAAGGTCTGCCCCGGCAAGAACCGCTATGTCGGCTACGGGCGCTGGATCGAGGCGCTGGAAACCGCGGTGCGCCACTGGGGCCGCGGCCATGTGTATTCGGCGATGGTGGCCGGCATCGAACTCGAGCCCGAGCATGGACTGGAATGGGAAGAAGCCGCGCGCATCGCGTTGCAGGGTGCCGACGACCTGTGCCGCCGCGGCATCATCCCCATCTATTCGCTGGTCTGGCCGGTGGGCGGACGGCAGCGCTCCGACTATCACGCGCGCATCCGCAACTATTTCGAGACCCTGAGCAGCGGTTACCGCGAGATCCGCCAGCGCCATGGGTTGGCGGTGTCGGACGGCTTCATGTGCCACCGCTGCGCCTACATGCAGCTCGAGTGCGACATGGACCGCGCAGAACCGGTGGCGGCATGAATCCCGCCGCGATGCCGGACCCGACGCCGATCGTGCGCCTGAGCACGGCCTACTGGGAAAGCCAGGCCCTGCTGACGGCCAACCGCCTGCGCCTCTTCGATTTCCTGGCCGATGGCGCCAGGTCCGCGGACGAGGTCGCCGCCGGCCTGCAGCTCGACCCGCGCAGCACCGCGCTGCTGATGCGTGCCTGCGTCGGCCTGGGCTTCCTGTGCGAAAGCGGCCAGCGCTTCGAAAACACACCGGTCGCTGCGACCTTTCTGGTGTCGCGCAGCCCCGCCTTTATGGGCAACGTCATCCGCTACAGCGACCAGCTCTATGCGGCCTGGGGCAGGCTCGAAGAGTCGGTGCGCAGTGGCCAGCCCGCCGTTCCGGCGCAGACCTACCTCGGCGACGACCCGGCGCGCACGCGCGCATTCGTGCAGGCCATGCACGACCGCGCGCTGGGCATCGCCCGTGCGCTGGTACCGATGCTCGACCTGTCGGGCCGCCGCACGATGCTCGACGTCGGCGGCGGGCCCGGCACGTATTCGGTGCTGCTGACCGAGCGCTTCCCCGGCCTGCACGCCGAAGTCATCGAACTGCCGGGGGTCGCCGCCGTGGCACGCGAACTCGTGGCCGCGGCCGGCGCCGGCAAGCGCGTCCAGCTGCGCGACGGCGACTATCACAGCGCCGACTTCGGCTCGGGCAAGGACGTGGTGCTGATGTCCGGCATGTTCCACCGGGAAACCGCGCAGGCCTGCCGCACCTTGATCGAACGCGCGGCCGCTTGCCTGAACCCTGGCGGCCTGCTGGTGGTGAGCGACGTGTTTACCGACGAGGGCGGATGCCAGCCCGCCTTCGCGGCGCTGTTCGGCCTGAACATGATGCTCACCGCCGCTGACGGCGGCGTGCACGCCGACGCCGACGTGATGCAGTGGATGGCCGAAAGCGGCTTCCACAGGCTGCGTGCCGCCCCGCTGCCGCCGCCCATGCCGCACCGCGTGGTGATCGGAGAGAAAGCGTGAAGCGTCGCAGCGCGATGATGGCCGCCTTGGGGTGGACCGCGGCGATGGGCAGCAAGTCCGCATCGGCCCAGACTCCGGTCCCTCCCGTCGGTGAGTTGAAGTCCCTAGGCCAGGACCGCTATCAGCTCGGCCGCATCCTGCTGGACAAGCGCGGCCGCAGCTTCAGCGTGCCGGGCCGCGTACATGCGCTCGACAAGCCGCTGGAGTACCTTGCGACGGCGCCTGGCGGCATGAAGGCCTACGAGACGCTGTTCGAGGTCGACACCTTTGGCACCGAGTTCAACCTAGCCTGCATCCTCATCGGGCTGGAGCGCGACCCGAAGCAGGTACCCTGGCAGCGCTTCTCCGAACCCAAGATCAAACTGACCGGGCAACGTGTGCTCATCGACGTGGCCTGGACCGAGAACGGCAAGCGACGCCAGATGTCGGCGGCACAGGCGGTGCTGAACGCGGAGGCCGAGGTCAAGCCCGAGTCGGTTGCATGGGTGTACACGGGCGCACCAGTATCGGATATGCAGCCGCGCTTCGCACCCGACGACACCGGCACGCTGATCGGGTTCATCCACGATGTCAACTGCATCATCGATTCGGTGGACACCATCGGCGTCGGCGCCTACGGGTCGATCCGTGGTAATCCGATGCTTCCCCCGCAGGGCTCTCCCATCGAACTCGTGATCCAGGCTGCTGCGTCACCGAAATGATCGTCACGCGAGGCGCCACGCTGATGGCGGCGGGAGCGACCAGCCTGGTGGCGCTGGGCGCGACCGATGCCGACCTGCAGCCGTCCGCGCTGCGCCTGATGGCGGGCGCAGTGTTTGGCCTGCTGGCCCCGCTGTTCTGGCCAGGATGCGCACCGTCGCGGCGGAGAACGGCCCTGCGCGTCGTCGCCTGGTCTGCGGCGGCCTGCGGCATGGCAGCGCTGGCGATGCTCGTTTGGGGCGGTGGCCGCCAATCGCTGTCAGGCGTGCTGCAAAGCTGTGCCATGCTCGCTGCGATCTTGCTCCTTGCGCACACATTTGCTGCGTTGCTCGAACACTGGTGGAGCAACGCCCCACATGCTGCCGAAGGCGATGCGCGCGACCTGGCCGGCCGCGCGGTGGCGCTGACACTCGCGCTGCTCGGCTCGCTGCCGTTCTGGCTCGGGCCGGCGGGAGAACTGCTCTCGGCCCGCCATGCATCGGCCATCGACACGATGCTCGGCCTCAGCCCCCTGACGCATCTGGCCGTGGCCAGCGGCAACGACCTGCTGCGCAACGCCTGGCTCTACCAGCATTCGAACTTGGCCGGACTGCAGTTCGACTATCCCGGACTGGCCGGCCTGGCTTGGTTCTACGCTGCGCTGCTGCTGGGCATGCTCGCGTTGACGGCAGCCCGCTCGGATCGCCCCATGGAGAAGACACGATGATCAAGAGAAGACACCTGCTCGGCGCACCGGCCGGTCTGCTGTTGCCGGCTTGGGCCGCTCATGCCGCGCCCGACATCGACCCCGACCTGCGCCGCCGATGTGTGCGCGGCATCGCCGGCGGCCTGCACTACCTGCGCGGCCAGCAGGCGCCGGACGGCTCGGTGCTGAAGTCGGTGGGCATCACGGCTCTGGCGCTGCGCGCCTTCCTGGAAAGCCCGGAGAAGTACAACGAAAGCGACGGCCCCTTCATCACGCGGCAGGTCGAATTCATCCTGGCCAACGTGCGCCCCGACGGATCGATCAGCACGACGCTGCAGTCCACCGCCTACAACACCGCCGTGGCCATGGCGGCGCTGGCGGCGACCAAGAACCCCAAGTACGACGCGGTGATCGCCGGGGCGCGCAAGTTCCTGCTGGCGCACCAGGCCGACGAGGGCGAAGGCTACAAGCCCGACCACCAGTACTACGGCGGCATCGGCTACGGCGGCGGCGAGCGCCCCGACATGTCCAATCTGTACGTCGTGCTGGAGGGGTTGAAGGCCACCTCCACCGACCCGAAGGACCCGGTCTGGCAGAAGGCGCTGGTGTTCGTCAACCGGTCGCAGAACCGCAGCGAGAGCAACGACCAGAAGTGGGCCGGCAACGACGGCGGCTTCGCCTACCGTCCCGGCTCGAACCCGACCGAGTACGAGAACGGCACCTCGTCGTACGGCGGCATGACCGCGGCCGGCCTGCTGAGCCTGCTCTTTGCCGGCGCCGACAAGAACGACCCGCGCGTGCAGGCCGCGTACAAGTGGATGACGGCGAACTACACGCTGGACTTCAATCCCGGCACGACCAAGAAGCACGGCATCTTCTACTTCTACAACGCCTTCGCCAAGGTGATGTCGGCTTACGGCGAAGACACCTTCGTCGACGGCAACGGGCAGCGCCACAACTGGCGCAACGAGCTGGGGCAGAAGCTGCTGAGCCTGCAGGCACCGGACGGCAGCTGGTCCAACCGCGACTCCAACGCATGGTGGGAGGATCGGCCGCAGCTGGTGACCGCATGGTCCGTCATCGCGCTGGAACACGTGATCAAGTGATCCGGTGCCCGGCCGCCTGTACCTACTGCTCGGACTGGCCCTGTGCGGCATCGCGCACGCGGCGCCGCCCCCCCAGCTCGAACTGACGGCCACGGCGGCCTGGAAGGGCTGGACGCGCCCGGGGCGGACCACCGAGGTCGACCTGCGCGTGACGGTCGATGCCGCCACGGCGGCCACGCTCGAGGTGACGGCTGGCCGCCGATCGGCGCAGGCGGCGCTTGACCTGCAGCCCGCCCGTGCGCTGCGCCTGCAGTGGCCCGTCGAGGCCGCCGACCTGGTGGCCGTGGACCTCACCCCCGCGCAGGGGCCGGCGCTGCATCGCGAGCTGCGCCTGCTGCGCTCCGAATCGCCGATCCTCGCCGTGGGGCTGGCTTCGGGCGACACGGCCCGGCTCGAAGGCTTCCACAGCATCGTCGTCGCGGCGGACGACGTGCCGCGCAACGCCTCGGCCTTCGCCAGCATCGACGCGCTGCTCATCGATGCGCCCACGCTCGACGGGCTCGACGCACGCCAGCTCGGCGCGCTGCTGGCGCGGGCCGCGGCCTGTGACCGCATCGTGGTGCTGAACATCGAGCGTGCCGCACGCCGCGCGCTCGATGGCGCTGCCGGCTGCGGCGGCCGCCCGCTGATGAGCGCGGACTCCCTGCCCGAGGCCTTGGATCTGCTCAGGTCGTCGCTGGCCACCAGCCAGCCGCGCCCGCTGGCGTTTGCCGGCATCGGCGAGCTGACCCGCCCCGATCTGGCCGCATGGCACCAGGTGGCCGTGATGCTGGGCGTGTATGTCGCCGCCATGGCCTTGCTGCTCATCGTCGGCACGCCGCCGTGGGTGTGGCTGCTGGCACCCGCGCTGGCCGGGGTGGCCTCTCTGGCCTGGCTGCAGGCGATGCCCGCGCCCACGCGGCTGCTGGTGTGGAGCGAAGGTGACTCCGGCGCACAGATCGCGCGCTACCAGGGCTGGCAGCGCGTCGCCGGGGTGCGCCGCGAACACCTGCGCGTGCCGCTGCCGCCGCAACTGGCCAGCGGCGTGCAGGCCTGCGATGCGGCGCAGCCGATGCGTTTCGACCTGGACCCCCGCAGCGGGCAGGCGGTGGTGGCCGAGTTCGAGCAGCGGCTGTTCCGTCAGGTATGGCTGTGTTATTCGGGCACCTTCCCGATGACGCGGGCGTTGGTCATCGACGAGCGCAGCGGTACACGCGAGGTCCGCAACGTCGGCGCCGGTGCCTGGCCGCGCGGCAGCTTGCTCGGCGGGGGCCGCATGTACCCGCTGCCCGCACTCGGCGCGGGCGACCGTGTCGCCGTGGCCGCAGACACTGGCCTGCCGCCGGACAGCGCCGCGCTGCGCACGGCGTCGGCGCGCGTCCCGGGCGGCAGGTCGGCCGCCCTGTGGCAGCTCGACCTGGGCGGCGTCAGCGGCATCCCCACGGACGCCCAGGGCTGGCTGCTCGTCACGGCGGCGGCGCCATGACGCGCACACCGGCGCTGCGCCTGGCGGCACTGTCGGGCCTGGCCTGGGCCGCGCTCGGCGCGGCCTGGTGGCTGGGCAGCGCGCGACTCGCGCTGGACGATGGCGCCGACACCAGCCGCAGCGCCGCGGACGCGCTGTGGCTGGTCTGGTTCGTGCGCGGCGGCGCGCTGCTGCTGTGGGGCCTGCGTGCCGGCCTGCTGCGCGGCGCGCGCAGCGGCGCCCTGGAAGCCTTTGCGCTGTGCGCGCCGTCGTGGCCGCTGATGGCGCTTGCGTGGTCGGCCAGCGCCTGGTCCTGGCCCCGCGTGGTCGGCGCCGAACTGCTGCTGCTGGCCGTCGGCGTGTGCCTGCCAGCCGTGGGCGCTCGCCTGGGCCGGCGGCTGCCGCGCAGCGATCTGGCCGATGGCCTGGCGATGCTGGCCGGCGTGGCCCTGGTGGCGGCGCTCTGGCGCAACCGCGACGCCTGGATGGCGGCGCTGCCTTGAGCGCCGCCATGGGCAGCGCCGAGATCCCCAGCCTGCTGCTGGCCGTGCGCCGGCATCTCTGGCGCCAGCGCGCCGGCGACGCCGTGCGCGTGGCCCTTTGGAGCACGGCCGCGCTGTTGCTGGCGGCCGTGGCGCTGCACCTGGCCACGCGCCGCGTGCCCGCACAGCCGGTGTGGGGGTTGGCCGCGCTGCTGTGGTTGCTGATGCTGGGCCGGGCGGCGCTGCGCATGCCGTCCCCGGCCGAGTGCGCGCTGTGGGCCGATCGGCATCTGCAGGGCCAGTCGGCCTTCAGCACCTGGCTCGAAGCGCGCAACGCCGCCAGGTCCGACGCCGCGGGCCGCCGCTTGACCGCCTGGGCCAGCGCGCAGGCCGTGCAGAGCCGGCGCCTGCTGGCCCAGCGCCAGATCTCGATGCACCTCGTGCGGCCGCTGCTCGTCATGCTGGTGTCTGCGGCCCTGGCCGTGCTCGTGCAGTCGCTGTGGCACGCCGAGCCGGCGCGGGCACTGGCGGACGCCGCGTCGCCGGCGGCGGGTGCCGACCCCTCACGGCAGCCGGCCGATACGCCGGCGATCGGCCCCGCGCAGGCCGATGCCTCGGCCGCGCCGCCCCGCCGTGCGGACGGCGGCCTGCCCGATGCACGACCCCGGCCGGCCGACGCCGCCGACGCCTTCAACCCGCTGGCGGTGGCCCGCACGGCCAGCGACGGATAAGCGCGGGCGCGCCGGCCTCACGACTGCCACAGCGGCCGCCGCCCGTCCGCGGCGGCCGCCGGAGATCCGGCAGCGCGACCGGCCGCGACGCCGGCGCGACGCGCGACGAGCGCAGTGCGCAAGGGCGCTCGCGCGCGGCGGCCGCAGCGGCGCCCGCCGCGACGCCAACATCCGGCACGCCTGCGCCCGCGCGCACCGCCACACAGGCTGACATGGGCGAAGCGGCCACGTACGATGAAGCGCTGCAACGGCCCGAGGGCAGCGGCGCCGGCCGCCTGCCTGCCGCCGTCGCCGCCACGCCGCCCGCCGCGGGCGCGGCCACACGTCTGACCCCGACCGAAACCACCTACGTACAAGCATGGATGAGGGCCAACGCACACCGCTGACGACCGCCGCCGCGCCGGGCGACGAGGCCTTCGCCGACGCGCACCGCCGCTTGCAGGACCTGCGCGCCCTGCTCGGCCGCGTCATCGTCGGCCAGGACGAGCTCATCACCCACCTGGTGACCGCCGTCTTCGCCGGCGGCCACGTCATCGTCGAAGGCCTGCCCGGCCTGGGCAAGACCCACCTGGCCAAGGCGCTCGCCGCCGCGCTGGGCCTGCACTGGGCGCGCGTGCAATGCACGCCCGACCTGCTGCCCGCCGACGTGACGGGTGCGGAGATCTACGTGAGCACCGCCACGGGTGCATCGAGCTTCGAGTTCCGGCCCGGCCCGGTCTTCGCCCAGCTGGTGCTGGTGGACGAGATCAACCGCGCCACGCCGCGCACGCAGGCGGCGCTGCTGGAGGCCATGCAGGAGCGGCAGGTGACGCACGCCGGCACCACCCATGCGCTGCCCCAGCCCTTCTGCGTGCTGGCCACGCAGAACCCGATCGAGCTGGAAGGCACCTACCCGCTGCCCGAGGCGCAGCTGGACCGCTTCATGTTCAAGCTGACGGTGCCCTTCCCGGCCCGGGACACGCTGCTGCAACTGCTCGACGTGTCGCTGGACGCCGAGCCGGCGGACACGCTGCAGGCCATCGCCGACGCCGCCGAGGTGCGGCACATCACCCAGCTGTGCCGCCACGTGCTGGTCGGCGAGCGCTGCCGCCATGCCGCGGTGGACCTGGTGGTGGCCACGCAGCCCGCGCTCGACGGCGCCGCGGCCGACGCACGGCGGCACATTCGCTACGGCGCCAGCCCGCGGGCGCTGCAGGCGCTGGTGCGCGCCGCGCGCGTGCGCGCGCTGCTGGCCGGCCGCCCCCATGTCGACGTGGCCGACCTGGACGCGGTGGCGCTGCCGGTGCTGCGCCACCGCGTGCTGCTGCGCCTGGAAAGCGAACTGGACGGCCTGGACGCGGACGGCACGCTGGGCTCGATCGTCGACGCATGGCGGCGCCGCCTCTGACCACCGTCGCGCTGCCGGCCGAAGCCGAGCTGCGCGCCTTCGCCACCGCGGCGGCGCATCTGCTGGTCGACCGGCAGCCGCGCACGCCGGGGGCACGCACCGTGTCGCGGCGCGCCGGCGTCGGCATCCAGCACTTCGACCACCGCGACTACGCGCCGGGCGACGAGGTGCGCCACATCGACTGGCGGCAGACCGCGCGCCGCCGCCAGCCGATCGTGCGCCGCTTCGAAGCCGAATCGGTGTCCGACTGGACCCTGCTGCTGGACGCCAGCTCGTCGATGGCCTGCCCCGGCGCCGCCAAGTGGCAGGCCGCCGCATGCCTGGCGGCCGGGCTGGCCTATGCGCTGCTGCAGGCCGGGCACCGGGTCGGGCTGGTGGTGTTCGGCGCGCGCGTGCTGTGGCACTTCCCGCGCGGCCGCGGGCAGCCGCACTACGCGGCCATCGCCGGCCGGCTGGCCACGCTGCAGCCGCGCGCCGCCGGCGAGCGCTCGGACCTGGGCGCCTGCGTGGGCCACCTGCACGGCGCCGGCTCGGTGTTTGCCCTCAGCGATTTCCTGGCCGACGACGAAATGCGGCGCGACCTCGGCGCCACGCTGCAGCGCTGCACGTCGCTGCATGCGCTGCAGGTGAGCGACGCCGCCGAAACCCGGCTGTCGTCGACGCAGGAGCTGGACCTCGAGGACGCCGAGACCGGCGCGCGCTGGCCGTGGCACGGCGGCGCCCAGGCCAACGCACTGGCCACCGCCGAGCGCGCGGCGATGACGGCCCGGCTGCGCAGCTTCTGCATCCATCACGGCGCGGCCTTCAGCCACTGGGACATCACCCAGCCGTGGCAGCAGGCGCTGTTGCGGCATCTGCTGCGGGCCCGCGCCAATTGCTGAGCTGGGCCTCCCCCTGGTGGCTGGGCGGGCTGCTGCTGCTGCCACTGATCCGCTGGCTGCACCGCGGCGGCCGGCAGCGCCGCGTGCTGCGCGTGTCGCGCCTGGCGCTGTGGCAAGGCCGCCGCGCCAACCCGGCGACCGCAGGCGAGCGCCTGCCGCCCGATCCGGCCTGGCGGCGCCGCGCGCTGCTGGCGGCGCTGCTGTGCATCGCGCTGGCCGGCCCGCAACTGGCGCAGCGCGATGCGGCGATCACCTTGTGGGTCGACGACTCGTTGAGCATGCGCGCCCGCGACGCCGGGCCCGGCGCCGAGATGCGCCTTGCCGCAGGGCTGGCGCAGGCGCGCGCACAACTCGATCAACTGGCCCCGGCGGAGATCACCGTGCGCACGCTGTCCGATCCGTGGCGCGAGCGTGGCGCGCCCGATGCGGCCGGCGTCGCCAATCTGGCCGCGGGCGCCGGGCGTGGCGAGCCCACGGCGCCGCCGGCGGCGCTGCTCGGGCCCGACCGCCTGCACTGGCTGGTCACCGACGGCGCGCACCCGGCGCTGCTCGACTGGCCGGCAGGCCGGCGCCCGGATCGTGTCGTCCTGGTCGCCGGCGGCACGCGCAACGTCGGCCTGGAGCGCCTGTCCGCGCGACGCCACGCAGACGACCCGGACCGGATCGACGTGCTGGTCAAGCTGCACAACGGCGGCACAGTGGCCGAGTCGCGGGAGCTGCTGCTGTCCAGCGAAGCCGGTGAGCTGGCCCGCTCGACGCAGCGCCTGGATGCGGGCGCGTCGGCCTTCGCCGTCTTCACGGTGCCGCGCTCCGCCGAACTGCGCGCCAGGCTGCAGCCCGGCGATGCGCTGGCCGAGGACGACGCCCTCGAACTGCCGCTGGCCACCTTGCGCCCGCGGCGCATTGCCGTCGATGCGCGCTGCCCGCAGGCGCTGCTGGCAGCGCTGCGCGCGCATCCGGCGCTGCAGGCCGTGGCCGCCGACGCGGCCCCCGTGGATGCGGCGCTCGACTGCGGCGGCATGGGTCGCCAGGCAAGCGGGCCGGCCGTGCTCGTGCGCGCCGACCGCACGCCGCAGCGGCCGGCCGCGGCGCCGTCATGGTCGCCCGACATGGCGCCCTCGCAGCGGGTCGACCTGGACCCGTCCCGCCTGCGCACGGCTGCGCAGTTGCCGCCGCGGCCGGGCGACACCGTGCTGCTGGCGGCAGGTGACGAGGCCTTGATCGTCGCCCGGGCCGGGCCGCCCAAGACGATCGAGACGTCCCTGGACTTCGCGGCGATGGCCGCCGCCGCCGGCCCCGAGACACCGTTGCTGCTGAACCTGATGTTCGAGCAGCTGTTCGACGTGCCGTTGCTGGATGCCATCGCGCTGGTCGAACGCAGCCCCACGGCAAGCCAGGTGGCCGCATCGGCACCACCTGCTGTGGCCGCCCCGGCATCGAAGACGGACACGACCGGCGTGCTGCGCGACCGGTCCCGTCCCCTGCTGTGGGCCGCGCTGCTGGTGCTGCTGTGGGAAGTGGCCGCCCTGGCGCGGCAGGCGTGGCGTCTGCGGCCGGAGGCCGCATGAGGCCGGCGGCTCGCACCGCGTGGGCGCTGGCGCTGCAACTGGCTGCGGCGGCGGCGATCGTGGCCGCGCTGCTCGGCGCGGCCTGGCTGGACCCGCGCAGCCAGCCCCTGTGGCTGGTGCTGATCGACCGTTCGGACAGCATGCCGCGCGCCGCGGCCGACCAGGCGCTGAGCGAAGTGCGGCAAGCGGCGGCCGCCGCTGGGCTGGCCGCGCCGCAGTCGATCGAGTTCGCCGGCCGCGCCGGCGGCGACGCCGCGCAGCGGCAGCCGTGGGCTACCGACATCGAAGCCGCGCTGCAGGCCGCGCTGCTGGCGCACGCCCGCCGGCCGCTGGACGGCGTGGTCGTGGTGTCGGATGCCTTCGAGACCACCGGCCACGCCGCGCAGGCGCTGCGCGCCGTGCGCCAGGCGGGGTTGCCGCTGCAATGGCTGCCGGTGGCGCGGCCCGAGCCCCCGGTGCGCCTGGCCGAAGTGCGCGCGCCATCGCAGGCCACGCTGGGCCAGCGCGTGCAGGTGGACGTGCAACTGGCGGGCCAGGTCGACAAGGCCACGCGGGTCAAGGCCAGGCTGCGCGCCGGGGACGGCCCGCCGACGGAGGTGGCCGGCGCAGCCGACGCCTCGGGCAAAGCGCCGCTGGCCTTCGACGCGGACCGGGTCGGGGCCTGGCGCGTGGATGTCGCGCTGGAGGATGCCGCATCCGGCCAGACCCTGGCGCAGTGGCCCGACGCGGCGCTCATCGACGTCGCCCCGCGTGCCGCGATGCTGTACGCGCAGGGCGCGTCGGGCGCGTCGGGCGCGTCGGGCGCGCTGGGCGACAGCCTGCAGCGCGGTGGCTGGACGCTGGACCGCGTGCCGGCGGCGCGCCTCGATGCGCTGGCGGACGCCTTGCCGGCTTACCGCGCCGTGGTGCTCGACGACGTGGCCGTGGCGGACGCCAGCCCGCGCTTCTGGGACGCACTGGCGCAGGCCGTGCGCCAGCGCGGCCTGGGCCTGCTGGTGCTGGGCGGCGAACGCGCCTTCGCGCGCGGCGGCTACCGCGACTCGACGCTCGAAGCGCTGCTGCCGGTGCGCGCCGAGCCGCCCGCGCTGGGCCAGCCGACGGCGGTGGTCTTCGCCGTCGACAAGTCGGGCAGCATGGGCGAAGGCAGCGGCGGCGTCGACCGCTTCCGCCTGGCGCAGCAGGCCGTGCTGGACAGCGCGCGCACCTTGGGCGCCGGCGACGCGCTGGGCTTGCTGGTGTTCGACGTGGCGCCGCGTGTGCTGCTGCCGCTGGGCCCGGCCGCCGCCGCGCTGCCGACCCTGCAGCGCGACTGGCCGGTCAGCCCACACGGCGGCACGCGCCTCGCGCCGGCGCTGCAGGCGGCGATCGACGAGCTGGAACGCGCCGGCAACGCGCGCCGCGTGCTGGTGCTGGTCACCGACGGCTTCGTCGACGACACGCCGGTGGACGAGTGGCGTGCGCGGCTCGAGCGCGCGCGCATCGAAACCCTCGCTCTGGCCGTCGGGCCGGACGCCGATGTGGCCGCGCTGCAGCGCCTGGTCGGCGGCGGTGCCGGCCTGGTGCAGCGCGTCGGCCAGGCGGCGGAACTGCCGCTGGCCATGCGCGCCGGGCTGGAACGGCGCCGGGCGCGCATCGAACGCGGCCCCATCGCCGTGGTGCAGGCCGAGGCGCTGCCGTTCCCGCCCGGCAGGCTGCAGGACTGGCCGCCGATCGCGGCCTATGCGGTGACCCGGGCGCGGCCGGAAGCGCGGGTGAGCGTGCGCAGCGCCCGCGGCGACCCGCTGATCGCCTTCCAGGCGGCGGGCCGCGGCCGCGTGGCGGCCGTGCCCGGCGGCTTCGGGCCCTGGACGCCGCAATGGCTGTCGTGGCCCGAGTGGCCGCGCCTGGCCGGCGGCCTGGCCGACTGGAGCCTGGGCAGCGAAGCGCAGCCGCTGCGCATCGCCGACCTGCGCGACCGCCTGCGCATCGAGGCCGACCAGCCTTTCGCGGCCGGCGCCCCCGGCGCGCAGGCGCTGTCCTTGACGGTGGACACGCCCGGGGCGCAGGGCCAGGTGCTGGCGATGGAGCCGGTGGCGCCGGGGCGCTGGCGTGCCCTGCTGCCCGATGCCGGGCCAGGGCTCTACAGCGTCATGCTCGCCGACGACCGCGGCGTGCGGCAGCAGCGGCACCTGCGCCAGCCGCGTGACGAGACGCGCACCTGGGGCGTGAGTCCGGCACTGGCCGCGTGGCAGGCCGAGGGGCTGGCGTCGGCCTGGAACCCGCGGCAACTGCGCGCGACGGGTGACGGCGTGCGAGCGCGCCGGCCGCTCGACCGCTCACTGCTCGTGCTGGGCCTGCTGCTGTGTCTGGCGGGCATCGTGGTCGACCGCGCCCGCGGGCTGGCATGGCGCCGGCCGCCGCGGCGCTGACCGTCAGGCGGCGGCGCCGGCGAGCAGGAAGCTCCGCGCCCAGGCGCCGAGCTGGCCGCTGGCGATGGCCGCGTGCGAGCCGTCGGCCACCAGCCGGCCTTCGCGCATCAGCAGCACGCGCGCGCCCAGCTCGATGACGTCCTGCGGGTCGTGCGTGATGACGATGGCGCCCACGCCGTGGGCCAGCCGGGCCTTCAGCCGCGCCAGCAGGTCGATGCGCGTCAGGCGGTCGACGTTGCCGAAGGGCTCGTCGAGCAGCAGCAGCTTCGCGTCCGCGGCCAGGGCCCGCGCCAAGGACACGCGCTGCGCCTCGCCGCCCGACAGCGACGCGATGTCGCGACCCTCGGTCTGCGTCAGGCCCATGTCCTGCAGCGCGGCCCGCGCACGCGCCAGGCGCGTGGCCTTGTCCGCGGCGCGCACGGCGAAGGCCACGTTGCCCACCGCGTCGAGATGGGCAAACAAGGTGGCGTCCTGGAAGGCCAGCGACAGGCCGCGCTGCTCGGGCGCCACCCGCACCTTGCCGGCGGCCGACACCTCGCGGCCGTGCAGCCGCACGCTGCCTTGTGTGGGGGCGTCGAAGCCGGCGATCATGCGCAGCAGCGAGGTCTTGCCGCTGCCTGATGGGCCGAGCACGGCGAGCACCTCGCCGGCGGCCATGTCGAAGGACACCTCGCACACCACCGAGCGCGCTCCGACCGCGCGCGACAACGATCTCACTGCAAGCATGGCGTCTCCATTCAGGCGCCGACCGGTGTGTTGGCGCCGAGGCGGTTCATGCGCCACCAGCACAGCAGCAGCGGCAACAGCATCAGCGCCTGGGTGATGAGCACCCAGACCGAGGCGCGGTCCATGTTCTGGAAGCGCGAGAAGGCGTAGATCTTCAGCGCCGGCGACGAATAGCCCATGGGCTGCAACATCAGGCTCAGGTCCAGTTCCTTCAGCGCCTCCATGAACACCAGGGCACAGCCCAGCCCCAGCGCCGGCCACAGGTGCCCGGCGAAGGCCACCCACCGTGCACGCACCGGACCGGCGCCGAAGGCGCGCGCGGCCTCGATGGTGGCCATCGGCGTGCGGTGCAGCGCGTCCAGCACCGGCAGCATGGCGAAGGGCATGAAGCGCAGCGCCTCGGCGACGACGATGAGCACGCGGGTGTCGCGCATCGGCCCCAGCCCTTGCGCGCCCAGCGAGCCGTCACGGCTGAGCATGACGAAGGCCAGCGCCAGCACCAGCGACGGCAGGAAGTAGTTGCTCAGGAACAGCCAGGGCACGCGTTCGGCCAGCTGCGAGCGCCCGCCCGAGCGCAGCAGCAGCGCCGTCAGCGTGCACACCGCAGCCACCACCAGCGTGGTGCACGACGCCGTGCCGGCGGCATTGAGCATGTCACCGGGGATCGCGGCGAAGCGCGTCGCGTCCCACTTGAGCCAGACCCAGCGCAGCGTCAGGGCCTCGGGGATCCAGAAGCCGGGCAACGAGCACAGCACGCTCCAGGCCAGCAGCGCCCACGCGGCCAGCCGGGGCAGCGGCTTGCGCGCCGCCGACGCCGGCGGCACCGGGTTCTGGCTGATGATCGACGTGGATGCCCAGGCCGCCACCGCCACCAGCAGCACCGACGGCACGATCATGACCACCGACACGATCGCCGCGACCGACGAACTCTGGCTCGCCAGCCAGAGGTTGTGCAGGCCCACGCTGACGGTGCCGACGCCCAGGCGCTCGGCGGCCGCGTAGTCGCCGATGGCCTGCGCGAAAACGATCATCAGGCTGGCCGCCGCGGGCACCGCATAGGCCGGCAGGTGCACGCGCAGCAGCCGTTGCCATGGGCCGAGGCCCAGGCCGGCCGCGAGTTCGGCGAAAGCGTTCGGGATGCGCGCACCGGCCACCAGGAAGACGACGAACACATAGGGCCCGCAGGCAAGCCCGTGCTGGATCGCCAGCGCCTGGCGGCTCTCGAAGAACGGCGCCGAGAAGGTCACGGTCCAGATGCCGGCGGTGACATGGGGGGCAAACAGCAGCGGCAGCAGGACCAGCAGACTGACCAGCCGGCGCCCGGCGAACTGAAAGCGCGACACCGCCACGGCCGGCAGCGCGCCCACCGCAAAGGCCACCACCGCGGCCTGCAGCGCGAGCGCCACGCTGGTGCGCGCCTGATGCGGCAGGCTGGTGCTGGCGAAGTGCGCCAGCCAGCCGCCGTCGAAGAGAATGGGCAGCGCCGCCAGCAGCAGATAGCCGGCCGGCAGCAGCGCGCACACCGCCAACGCCACCGCCAGCGCCAGCCGCGCCACGTCGGCGGCACTCAGCGCCGCGCGCGCGCGCCGCGGCGGTCCAAGCGGCTCAGCGCTCGGCGTCGAAACGGATCTCGTTGACAAACTTGATGACGGCCTCACGCTTGTCCGCCATCTTGTCGAGCGGGATGAAATCGATCTTGAACTTGCCGCCGACGAGCCCCTGCTCGGCACCGAGCTTGACCATCAGCGGGTCCGGCGGCACATCGGGCAGCACCGAATACTGCTTGGTGCGGCCGACCATCAGCTGCTGCCCTTCCTTCGAGGCGATGAACTCCAGCAGTTCGACGGCCAGGTCGCGGTTGGCGGTGGCCTTGGTCAGGCCCGCGGCGGAACGCATGATGAAGGTGCCCTTGGCCGCCTGGTTGGGGAAGAACACGCCCACGGCGTCGGCCCAGGCTTTCTGCTCCGGGTTGGCGGCCATCATCGGGTGATAGTAGGTGTTCATCAGCGCCACGTCGCACTTGCCTTCGAAGATGCCACGCGCCTGGTCGCGGTCGCCGCCGCGCGGCGTGCGCGCGAGGTTGCTGCTGATGCCGGAGATCACCTCGCGCGCCTTGGCTTCGCCCCATGAGGTGAACATCATGCCGAACAGCGCCAGGTTGTAGTCGTGGCTGCCCGAGCGCACGCACAGGCGGCCCTTCCACTTGGGCGAGGCCAGGTCCTCGTAAGTCGACAACTCGGCGGGCTTGACGCGGTCCTTGGAGAAGAAGATGACCCGCGCGCGGTAGGCGTCGACGAAGTAGCGCCCCTTTGCATCCATGAACTCGGGCGGAATGGCCGCGCTGATCTTGGCCGACTTGATCGGGTCCAGCAGGTTGCGCTCGGCGGCAATGTCCAGCAGTTCGGCGTCCTTGGTGATCACCACGTCGGCCTCGGTGGGGCGCGATTCGAGGCGATTCACCAGCCCCTGGTCCATGAACACGCCGACCACCTTGGCGCCGCTGCGCGCCTCGAAGGCGTCGAGGATGGGGCGCAGCGTGCCCTGGTCCGTGCGGTCGGAGATGACGCGCAGTTCGCGCTGCTGCGCGAGGCTGGCCGTCGTCGCACCCAATGCACAGGCCAGCGCCAGCAAGCCCGGAATCCATCGACCGTTCAGTTCCGCCACCGCGACACTCCCTTATTCAAATCGACCAGCTGTGGGAGTGTGGCATGCGGGCCGCGCCCGCCGCACCCCTTGCTCTGGGGGTGCCGTCCATCAGGGACCGGCGCCCCCCCGAACCTGAGGGTGCCGGGTGTTGTAACCGGCCGCTAAACTCAGCCTCAACTCTGGGACCCTTCGTGCACGCAGCGTGGAGCCTCACCCTCGGGCAGCGGTTGGCGACCTGAACGGGCTCGCGCAGGCGTGCGCCTGCAGCGCGATCCAACATGACGCCGACCGTCGTACTCAATGTCGTAGGGCTGACGCCCGGACTGCTCGCGCATGCGCCGCGCCTGCAGGCGCTGGCGCGCGAGGGCGCCATGCGCCCGCTGACCACCGTGCTGCCGGCGGTGACGACCACCGTGCAGTCGACCCTGCTCACCGGCCTGCTGCCGCAGGACCATGGCATCGTCGCCAACGGCTGGTACTTCCGCGACCTGTCGGAAATCTGGCTGTGGCGGCAATCGAACCACCTGGTCGGCGGCGAGAAGGTCTGGGAGGCGGCGAAGCGCCGCGACCCTGCGTTCACCTGCGCCAAGCTGTTCTGGTGGTACAACATGTACGCCAGCGTGGACATCGCCGTCACGCCGCGGCCGATGTACCTGGCCGACGGGCGCAAGCTGCCGGACATCTACACCCACCCCGCCGGGCTGCGCGACGAGTTGCAAGGCGCGCTGGGCGAGTTCCCGCTGTTCCGCTTCTGGGGCCCCGGTGCCGACATCGTGTCCAGCCGCTGGATCGCGCAGGCCGCGCTGAAGGTGCTGGACGCGCAGCGGCCGACCTTGACGCTGGTCTATCTGCCGCACCTCGACTACGACCTGCAGCGCTTCGGCCCGCATCATCCGGGCATCCCCGCGCAGGTGGCCGCGGTCGACGCGCTGTGCGAGCCGTTGATCGACAAGGCGCGGGCAATGGGCGCACATGTGGTCGTGCTGTCCGAGTACGGCATCACCGAGGTGTCGCGTCCGGTGCACATCAACCGGGCGCTGCGCCAGGCCGGCTGGCTGAAGGTGCGCGTCGAGCGCGGCCGCGAACTGCTCGACGCCGGCGCGTCGGATGCCTTCGCGCTGGCCGACCACCAGCTGGCGCATGTCTACGTGGCGCGGCCCGAACTGCTGCCCGAAGTGGCGTCGTGCCTGCGCTCGCTGCAAGGCGTGGACACCGTGCTGGACGACGCCGGCAAGAAGGCGGCGGGCCTGGACCATGCGCGCTCCGGCGAACTCGTGGCGGTGGCCAAGGCGGACAGCTGGTTCACCTACTACCACTTCCTGGACGACGCGCGTGCGCCGGACTTCGCGCGCACCGTGGAAATCCATCGCAAGCCGGGCTACGACCCGGCCGAGCTGTTCATCGACCCGAAGATCCGCTTCCCCAAGCTGGCGGTCGCCTCGCGGCTGGCGCGCAAGGCGCTCGGCATGCGCTACCTGATGGACGTGATCGGGCTCGACGCCACCGTGGTGCGCGGCTCGCACGGCCGGCCGACCGATCGCGAGGAGGACGGCCCGCTGTTCATCACCTCGGCGCCGGAGCTGCTGGCGCCCGGGCCGGTGCCGGCCACTTCCGTGAAGAGCTTGCTGCTGGCCCATCTGTTCCCCGGCACGCCGCGAGGAAGCGGCCCAGAATGAGCCATGCGATGCCCGAGGTCCCCCGCATGAGCGCCGCGCTGGCCCTGCAGCAGTGGCTCGAGGCGCGGCTGGACGACGCCGGCGCGCAGTGGTTGCGCGACGCCGTGGCCAGCATGGCCGGCGGCGGCACCGACCGTGAGCTGTTCCGCTGCGTGAGCCTGGCCTCGCGCAAGCTCGGCAAGGCGCCGCTGGGCCTGGACCGCGAGGCACTTGCCACGGCCGCCGCGCTGCGGCCGGGCTGGGACCCGTCGTCCTGGCGCATCGACCAGGCGGCCCGCGTCCGCCTGCTGCTGGCCGCGGCCACCGACAGCGACCGCTTCGTGCGCCGCCTGGACCAGCTGTGTGCCACGGCCGACGTCGATGAACTGGTGGCCTTCTACCGCGGCCTGCCGCTCTATCCGGATGCGCCGCGCCATCGCCTGCGCGCCGCGGAAGGCCTGCGTTCGAACATGAAGGTCGTGTTCGAGGCCGTCGCCCACGGCAACCCCTATCCGGCCGAACAGCTGGCGCAGGACGCCTGGAACCAGATGGTGCTGAAGGCGCTGTTCGTCGGCAGCGCGCTCGACCCCATCGTCGGCCTCGACCAGCGCGCCAACGCGGCGCTGGCGCGCATGCTCAGCGACTACGCGCACGAACGCTGGGCGGCGCGGCGGCCGGTGAACCCGGAGCTGTGGCGCTGCGTGGGGCCCTTTGCCGCCGGCCCGCTGCTCGACGACCTGCAGCGCCTGCTCGAGCGCGGCACGCCGCCCGAACAGGCCGCGGCGGTGCTGGCGCTGGGCAGCGCCGGCGATGCCCAGGCGCAACGGCTGCTGGCGCGCCACGCCGGCCTGCGCGACCGGGTGGCAGCCGGCGCCATCGGCTGGACCACCACCCACCAATTCCACTGACGGCAGGGAGCACACCATGCGCTTTATCGACCCGCACATCCACATGTCTTCGCGCACCACGGACGACTACGAGCGCATGCGCGACGCGGGCATCGTGGCGGTCATCGAACCGGCGTTCTGGCAGGGCCAGCCGCGCACCAACGTCGGCAGCTTCATCGACTACCTGTCCAGCCTGGTGGGCTGGGAGCGCTTCCGCGCCTCGCAGTTCGGCATCCGCCACTACTGCACCATCGGCTTGAACAGCAAGGAGGCCAACAACGAGGCCCTGGCCGAGGCGGTGCTGGACATCCTGCCGCGCTATCTGTCGAAGGAAGGCGTGGTCGCGGTCGGCGAGATCGGCTACGACGACCAGACCGCGCTGGAAGACCGCTACTACCGCGCGCAGCTGCAGCTGGCGCGCGAGCTGGACATGCTGGTGATGGTGCACACGCCGCACCGCGACAAGAAGGCCGGCACCATCCGCAGCATGGAGGTGGCGCTGGAGATGGGCCTGGCGCCGGGCAAGGTGATCATCGACCACAACAACGAAGAGACCGTGCGCGACGTGCTCGACCGCGGCTTCTGGGCGGCCTTCACGCTGTACCCGCAGACGAAGATGGGCAACGAGCGCATGGTCGAAGTCGTGCGGCAGTACGGCTCCGAACGCATCTTCATCGATTCCAGCGCCGACTGGGGCGTGTCCGACCCGCTGGCCGTGCCGAAGACGGCGGGGCTGATGCTCGAGCGCGGCATCGCGCGCAAGGACGTCGAAGCCACCTGCTACGGCAACGCGCTGCTCGCCTACGGGCAGAGCGGCCAGTTCGACGAGGCGCATTGGCAGACGCCGGAGGCCATCGACCAGCGTGTGCTGTTCGAAGGCAACTCGGTGCTGCGCGGCCAGGCGCCGCGCGTGGACGACGTGCCGGTGGCCGCGGCGGCTGCGTCGTGAGCGCCGAGATCGCCGCCCTGCCGCAGCGCGACCCGCAGGGCGCGGCGGCGTACCTGCAGTCGTTCGCGGTGCATTACGAGTACCCGGTGTACTTCACCGAGCACCTGTTCGCCCACGACAACCCGGTGTTCCGGCAGGCGCTGCTGCGCCGCGAGCCGGGCAAGCGGCATCGCTTCGTGGTCTTCATCGACGCCAACGTCGCCGCCTCGTTTCCGGCGCTGGAACACGACATCGCCGGTTATGCCGGCGTGCACGACGACGCCATGGAGCTGGTGGCCCACCCCGAGCGGGTGCCTGGGGGCGAGCAGGTGAAGAACGACCCGGCGCTGCTGACGCAGTTGCAGCACCGGCTGGTGGAGCTCGGCGTCGACCGGCATGCCTTCGTCGTCGGCATCGGCGGCGGCGCCTTCCTGGACCTGATCGGCTACGTGGCGTCGTCCACGCATCGCGGCATCCGGCATGTGCGCGTGCCGACCACGGTGCTGGCGCAGAACGACTCGGGCGTCGGCGTGAAGAACGGCGTGAATGCCTTCGGCGTGAAGAACCTGATCGGCAGCTTCGCCCCGCCCTTCGCGGTGCTCAACGATGCCGACTTCCTGCGCACCCTGCATCCGCGCGACAAGATCGCCGGCGTGGCCGAGGCCGTGAAGGTGGCGCTGATCCGCGACCGCGTGTTCTTCGAATGGCTGGAAGCCCGGGCCGACGCGCTGCGCGCCTGCGAACCGGCGGCGATGGCACGCATGATCCGGCGCTGCGCGGAACTGCACATGCGCCAGATCGCCCAGGGCGGCGACCCCTTCGAGAGCGGCAGCGCCCGCCCGCTGGACTACGGCCACTGGTCGGCGCACAAGCTCGAGGCGCTGACCTCGCACGAACTGCGCCACGGCGAGGCGGTGGCCATCGGCCTGGCGCTCGACACGCGCTATTCGGTGCAGGTGCAGATGCTCGCCCCGGGCAGCGACGACCGGGTGCACGCGCTGCTCAAGCGGCTGGGCTTCCACCTGTGGCATCAGGCGCTGGAGGCCCGCGACGCCGAAGGCCACTGGCTGCTGCTGCGCGGGCTGGAGGAATTCCGCGAACACCTCGGCGGCGAGCTCACCGTCACGCTGCTGCGCGACATCGGCGTGGGCGAAGAGGTGCACCACATGGACCTGCACGAGATCCGTCGTGCCATGACCTGGCTGCGGCAGCGGGAGATCGGCAGTTGAAGCTCGGCGAGGGCATCCACCTCACCTACTGCAGCAACATCCACCCCGGCGAATCGTGGGCGGAGGTGCGCGCCAACCTCGGCCGCTACGTGCCGGCGGTGCGCGACCGGCTGATGACCGGGGGTGAGTTCGGCATCGGCCTGCGCCTGTCGGCGCGCGCCGCCCAGGAGCTGGCCGCCCCCGGCGCGCTGGAGGAACTGCGGCAGTTCCTGGCGCGCGAGCGGCTGTACATCTTCACCTTCAACGGCTTCCCGTACGGCACCTTCCACGGCACGCGGGTCAAGGACGAGGTGTACCTGCCGGACTGGCGCGACCCGCAACGGCTGCGCTACACCAACCTGCTTGCCGACCTGCTGGCCGCGCTGCTGCCGGCAGGCCCGCCGGGTGAACCGGCCCT
Source organism: Rubrivivax sp. (assembly GCA_019635285.1). Classification (GTDB taxonomy): domain Bacteria; phylum Pseudomonadota; class Gammaproteobacteria; order Burkholderiales; family Burkholderiaceae_C; genus Rubrivivax. The sequence goes on from JAHBZS010000048.1 coordinate 26,181, forward strand.
CGAAGGCAGCGTGAGCACCGCGCCCGGCGCCTACAAAGCGGCGCTCACCGGGCCGCAGGACGTGGCCACGATGGTCGAGCACCTGCTGCAGCACGTGGCCCATCTGGTCGCGCTGCGCCAGCGCAGCGGCCGTTCGATCGCACTGGCGCTGGAACCCGAGCCGGACTGCTTCCTGGAAACCATCGACGAAACCGTCGCCTTTTTCACGCGCGACCTGCATGGCCCGGCGGCGGTCCGCCGCCTGATGGCCTTGACGGGGCTGGGCCCGGCCGAGGCGGCCGAGGCGTTGCGCCACCATCTCGGCCTGTGCCTGGACCTGTGCCACGCCGCCGTCGAATACGAACAGCCGGCCGACTGCCTGCGCCGCCTGCACGACGCCGGCATTCGCGTGCACAAGATGCAGATCAGCGCCGGCCTGCAGCTGCCGACGCTGACGCCGGAGGCTCTCGAGTCCCTGAAGCGTTTCGACGACCCGGTCTACCTGCATCAGGTGGTGGAGCGCGGGCCCGCCGGGCTGGTGCGCTACCCCGACCTGCCGCAGGCCTTCGCGGCGCTCGATGGTCACGCCGCGCAGCGCGAATGGCGCGTGCACTTCCACGTGCCGATCTTTCTCGACCGCTTGCCGCCCTTTGCGTCCACGCAGGCCTTCGTCCGCGAGATGCTGGCGCTGCAGCGCGCGCATCCGGTGTCCACGCATCTCGAGGTGGAAACCTATACCTGGGGCGTGCTGCCCGAGCCGCTGCGCAGCGGCACGGTGGACGAGGCGGTGGCGCGCGAGTTGGCCTGGGCACTAAAGGAACTGCAACCTTGACGCTGAGCCTCGCGCTGCGCCTCGGGCGCATCTCCAACCTGCCCACCGTGTGGACCAACGTGCTGGTGGGTGCGTTGCTGGCCGGCGGCAGCCTCGCCGATGCACGCCTGCCGCTGCTCATGCTGGCGCTGTCGCTGTTCTATGTCGGCGGCATGTTCCTCAACGACGCCTTCGACCGCGACTTCGATGCCGCGCATCGGCCTGAGCGTCCGATCCCCTCGGGCCAGGTGTCTGCACGCGAGGTGTTCACCATCGGCTTCGGCCTGCTGACGGCCGGCATGCTGTGCGTGGCCTGGGCCAGCCGCACCGCGGACGGCCTGCCCGCCTGGCGCGCGCTGGCCGCGGCCGCGGCCCTGGGCGGCGCCATCGTGCTCTACGACGCGCACCACAAGAACAACCCGCTCAGCCCGCTGGTCATGGGCCTGTGCCGCGTGTGTGTCTATCTGACGGCGGCCTTCAGCATGGCCCCGTCCCTGCCGGCGCCGGTGCTGCTGGCGGCCGTGGCCTTGCTGTGCCACCTGATCGGCCTGACCTACATCGCCAAGCAGGAACACCTGGCGCGCATCGGCAACCTGTGGCCGCTGGGCTTCCTGGCGGTGCCACTGCTCTACGGCCTGGTGCTGGCGATGTCGCAACCCCGGGCCTGGGCACCGCTGGCCATGTATGGCGCCCTGCTGGCCTATGCGCTGCACCGGCTCGGGCGCCGTGCGCCCGGCGACGTGCCGCGCGCCGTGGTCACGCTGATCGCCGGCATGTCGGTGCTCGACGCGGTCGTGCTCGCCGGTGCGGGGCTGGTGCTGCCCGCCGTGCTTGCGCTGTTGGCCTTCGTACTCACGCTGGTGCTGCAGCGCTGGGTGTCCGGCACATGAGCGAGACCGGCGCCGCCTGCAAGGCGAGCCCCGGCACGTTCGGGCCGCGCATCGATCGCAATCGCTGCGAGGGCAAGGCCGCCTGCCAGCAGGTCTGCCCCTACGACGTATTCCAGGTGGGCACGCTGCCGCGCGCCGAGCGCAGCGGCTTGAGCTTCATCGGCAAGCTCAAGGGCATCGGGCACCGCTGGCAGCAGGCGCTGATCGTCAACGGCGACGCCTGCCGCGCCTGCGGGCTGTGCGTCGGCGCCTGCCCCGAGGATGCGATCACGCTGGTGCGCCGCTGATCGCGCGCCGCGCGAGTTGTATCCGCCGTGACCTGCGTCACAGGCTGCATCTGAAGTTTGTAAGCGTCACCGTGCGGCGTTAACGGATGCCGCTTTCGCGGGCCGCTTAACTTGCGACGCGCTGGGCCGATAAATAGGATCGACGCGAACCGAATTGGGCCCGGTGACACGCGTCGACCGGGACCTGCAGCAAGGACGAAGGCCAGCCATGCAATCGAAGTCAACACGCGGCTTCACGCTCATCGAACTGATGGTCACCATCGCCGTGGTTGCCATCCTCGCCGCCGTGGCATTGCCGGCGTATACCGCCTATGTGCAGCGTGCCCGCGTGCCGGTCGCGCTGGACGCGCTGTCGGCCTATCTCACGCGCATGGAGCAGCGCTACCAGGACGTCGGCAACTATGCCAACGGCGCCAACTGTGCGGTCGCCGTGCCGGTCGCGGGGGACTTCACCGTGACTTGCGCGCTCAGCAACGCCGGCCAGGGCTTCACCGCCACGGCCACGGGCAACGGCCCGGTGGCTGGTTACACCTACACCATCAACCACCAGGGCACGCGCGCCACCACCGCGCACCCGAAGGGCGTACCCGCGGCCAACTGCTGGAGCGCGCGAGGCAAGACATGCGACACATGAAAGCCCCGCGCGGCCTGACGCTGATCGAGCTGATGGTCGGGCTGACCATCGGCGCGCTGCTGATGATGATGGGCGTGCCCTTCTTCGGCGACTACATGCGCAACTCGCGCCTGCGCGAAGCCGGCAACCTGCTGCTCGGCGAAAGCCTGTTTGCGCAGAGCGAGGCCATCAAGCGCAACACCACGGTGCGCCTGTCGACCAACGGGGCGACGCTGCAGGTCATCGACCGCAGCGACATCAACGCCGAGGTGGTGCTGCGCGAACGGCAGATGACGGGCGACGTGGTGGCACCGGCCGCGACGCTGGACTTCGGCAGCGAAGGCCGCCCCACACCCTTCCCTACCAGCGGCTCGATCAACCTTTCGATGACCGGTGTCGCCTGTTCGGACGACAACCGTTGCCCAGGCCTGCGTGTCGACGCCGGCGGAGCCACCAGACTATGCGGAAACCACACGGTCAATTGCGATTGAGCCGCGGCGTCGGCCTGCTGGACGCGTTGATCGCCATGGCGATCCTGGCGTTCGGCATGCTCGGCATGACGCGGCTGCAGGCGCGCATGGTGGCCCAGGCCACCGAGACACAGACGCGCATGACGGCCATGCAGTTCGGCGACGAGCTGCTGAACTCGGCGCTGGTCGACACGGCCAATGCGGCTTGCTACACCGTGCCCCAGGTGGGCGCGTGCGGCAAGGCCACCGCCAAGGCGCACGCCGCCGACTGGGCGGTGCGCAGCAAGGCGGCGCTGCCCGGCGCGCCCACCGCGGGGGCCGTGCTCGACGCGGCCACCGGCCGCATGACCGTCACCCTGACCTGGACCGGCAAGGAATCCGGCGAAACACGCACCCTCGTGGCGGTCACCGATGTACGCCCTTAAGCCGCGCCGCCCCCCCCACACCGCGTCCCGGCAACGCGGCATCTCCATCGTCGAGCTGATGGTCGGCATCGTCGTCGCGCTGCTCGTCGGCGTGGCGGCCGCCGGCAGCGCCATGATGTTCACGGCCTCGCAGCGCCAGGGCATCGGCACCGGCGGCACCACCGTCAACGTCGGCACGGTGATGGCCGCACTGAAGAACGACGCGGCCAACGCCGGCCTGGGCTTCTTCGGCGACAGCCAGTTCCTGTGCAACGCGCTGAACCTCAGCGTGAACGCGCTGCTGGTCGCCGACAACGCCAGCTTCGCCCCGCTGCGCATCACCAACGAGGGCGCCAACGACCGCATCGATGTCGTCTACTCGTCGCGGGTGCAGGCCGGCGCCAACGTGCTGCTGAACAAGGCCTCCGCCGGCGACACGGCCGAGCTGATGTCCCTGCTGCCCGTGGGTGTCGGCCAGGCGGTGCTGATGGCGCCGGCCACGCCCGGCGACCCGTGCGTGGTGCGCACCGTCACCGCCAACACGCCGAGCACCGCGGTCACGCCGCAGGTGCTGACCTTCGGCGCGGCGGGCAAGCACAACGCGGCCGCCTTCACCACGGCGGTCACCTACCCCGAGCGCTCGCGCCTGGCGGTGCTGGGCGAGCTGCGCTGGCATCGCTACCGCGTGATCGACGGCAACCTGGTGCTGGAGCAGCCGATGGGCGGCGAGACGGCGGTGCTCGCGCGCAACGTCATCGGCTTTCGCGCGCAGTACGGCATCACCGACGGCGCGGCCGGCAGCACCACCATCGACACCTGGCAGGACGCGGACGGCGGCTTCGCCGCGCTGGACAGCGCCACCATCGGCCGCGTGCGCGCGCTGCGCATGGGCATCGCCACGCGCAGCCCGCAACGCGAGAAACCCGACTCGGCGGGCAACTGCGTGGCCAGCGACGCCAAGCCGCAACTCTTCGGCGCCGATGTCGAGCCCGATGTCGCCGACTGGCAGTGCTACCGCTACCGCACGGCGAACGCGGTGCTGCCGCTGCGCAACCTGGTGATGGGGATCAAGTGATGAACCGGCCTGACTTCCCCCGCGGCCGCCGTGCCGGCACGCGCCGGGCGCCCGCCCGCGGCGTCACCATCGTCGTGGTGCTGGTGCTGCTGTCGGTGATGCTGCTCGGCGGCCTGGCGATGGCGCGCATGACCGAGATCGGCTCGATGGCCGCCGGCAACGCGGCGTACCGCGAAGCCGCGCTGCAGGCCTCGGAGATCGGCCTCAACGAGGTCTTCGCGCAGCTGCGCAATGCCGGCGTGGTGCCCGACGAGGATGTCGCGGTGGGCACCTGGTACCAGCCTTCGGTGGCGGCCACCACTGCCGACGGACTGCCGGACATCGACTGGGACACGATGCCCGAGATGGTCATCGGCCAGTACCGCGTGCGCTACTTCTCCGATCGCATCTGCCAGGCGGCCAAGCCCACGGACCCGCTGCGCGAGTGCCTGGTGAAGCAGATGCCGCAGCTGGCCAGTGCCGACTTCAACAAAGAAAAGCTCGACCCGCCAAACGCAAAGCAGTTCCGCGTGACGATCCGCGTCACCGGGCCCAAGGGCACCCAGACCTGGGTGCAATCGATGGTGACCAAAGGCTGAAGCACCCATGAAGACTGCCGCACAACTCATCGCCTCCGTGCTCTCGTTGGGGACGCTGCTCGGCATGGCCACCGGCGCGCACGCCACCGACATCGCGACGCTGCCGCTGAAGGCCTCGGTGCTGGCCAAGCCGAACGTCATCTTCGGCCTGGACGACTCCGGCTCGATGGACTGGGAGGTGCTGCTCGACACCTCGTCCGGCATGTTCTGGTGGGACGGCGACGACGGCTGGAACAGCGTCAAGGGCAAGCCGGCCAGCGCCACCGGCAGCAACAACGATATCCGCACCTACCTGTTCCCGGTGGGTTCGGACACCGGCGGGTCGCTCTACGCCTACAACAGCATCTACGGCCGCGCGCTGCCGCCGACCACGCAGTTCGCCTGGATGCGGTCGAACAGATTCAACCCGGTCTATTACGACAGCAAGGCCACCTACAAGCCCTGGTCGCCGGCCTACCTGGATGGCAACGACCTGCCGGCCTATGCGAATGCGGACCCCAACGCGGCGCTGTCCCACCCGCTGTACGCGTCCGGGCCCTCGCTGAAGCTCAATGCCAACTGGGACTCCACCGCCACCAAGTGGAGCAGCAACGGCTACCGCTTCTTCCTGCAAGGCGGCATGAAGGTGCCGGCGGGCTCGTACCTCAACGCCACCACCGACGCTTCGGGCGCATGCAAGGGCGGCACCGCGCGCACCACCACGGCCGAGCTGACCGTGGCCGCCGGCGATTCGTGCTACGCGTCGATCCCGTACTACCCGGCGACCTTCTGGAATGCCGAGAACTGTGTCGTCGGCGCCGATTGCGTGCTCGGCCCGGACGGGGTGACCAAGCTCAAGCGCTACGAGATCAAGGCCGGGACGGCGGCGTATCCCAGCGGCCGCGACTACGCCGGCGAGATGAGGAACTTCGCCAACTGGTTCACCTACTACCGCAAGCGCAAGCTGATGCTGGCGGGGTCGATGGGCCAGGTGCTGGAGGGCCTGACCGGGCTGCGCCTGGGCGTGGTGTACTTCAACGACCAGGCGGCCGTGACGATGAAGGACACCGACGCCGTGCTGGCGTCGAACAACGCGCGCGCCACCGCCGGCCTGTTTTACAAGAACGCGCTCGATGCCGACGGCACGCCGACGCACGCCACCGTCAAATACATCGCCGGGCAGTTCGACACCAACAGCAAGGTCGTCGAGTACGCCTGCCAGCGCAACAGCATGTTCATCGTCACCGACGGCTTCTCCAACACGACGAGCATCGCGACGCCGTCCTGGGATGTCGGCAAGTCGGCCGACACCTGGGGCAAGAGCAACCCGTACCAGACGATCACCGACGGCTCGCTGGCGGACCTGGCGCTGCGCTACTACACGAACCGGCTGCGTGCTTCCGATCTTGCGGCGGGCAAGGTGCCCAAGAGCACGTCGGCCGCCGCCAACGCCGACACCAACACCGACCTGCACATCAACACCTACGCCATCACGCTGGGGGTGCGCGGCTCGCTGTGGCCGAACACGGTGGACCCGTTCACGGTGGCGCCGGTCTGGCCCAAGCCGGTGGCCGACGACCCGTCGATGATCGACGACCAGTGGCACGCCACCATCAACGGACGCGGCCTGATGTTCCTGGCCACCACGCCGGACGAGACCATCACCGGCATCCGCAACGTGCTCAACGACATCCTCAACCAGAAGGGTGCGCAGGGCGGCATTGCGGTGAGCACGGTGAACCTGGCGCGCGGCGACTCCAAGGCCTATTTCGGCACCTACAACCCGGCCGGCTGGGCCGGCGACCTGACGGCCAACGAGATCGACGCGAAGTCGGGCTCGGTGAAGATCGACCCCACCTGGTCGGCCGGCAAGAAGCTGCTGGATCGCGACTGGACGACGCGCGTCATCGCCACGTCGGTCAGCGGCGCGGGCGCGCCTTTCACCAAGGACAACGTCAAGGCCATCGTCAACCCGGGCGGGAAATACGGCGACGATGACGCACTCGTCAACTACCTGCGTGGCGACCGCTCCGGCGAGGGCACGGCCTTCCGCGCCCGCACCAGCCTGATGGGCGCGGTCATCAACTCCGAACCGGCCGTGGCGCGCGACGACTCGGTGGTGTATGTCGCCTCGGGCGAAGGCATGCTGCATGCATTCGATACCGGCGGTGCCACCGCCGGCACCGAGTTGTGGGCCTTCGTGCCGCGCCAGGCGCTGGGCGAAGTCGGCAAGACCGCCGAGCGCGGTTATGCCTTCCACACCAAGTTCGACGGCTCGCCGGTGCTGGGCAAGTACAGCGCGGCGGGCAAGCTGCTGGTCACCGGCATGGGCGCCGCCGGCAGCGGCTACTTCGCGCTGGACGTGAGCAATCCGCGCGGGCTGACGGAAGCCGGCCTGGCGAGCAAGCTGAAGTGGGAGTTCCCTGCCGCCGGCGATGCCGCCACCCAGGCCAAGGTCGGGCAGACGCTGGGCCGCCCGGTCTTCGTGAAGACCGAGAAGGACGGCTACGTGGTGCTGGTGAGCTCGGGCTACAACAGCAGCGCCAGCGGCGGCCGCCTGTGGATGCTGAATGCCGACACCGGCGCGGTGATCCAGGAATTCGTGGTCGCCGCCGGCACCTCCGGCTCCGAGGTCGGACTGGCCCATGTGGTGGCCTTTGGCGAGACCAATGGCACGGTGCGCTATGCCTACGGCGGCGACCTGCTGGGCAACCTGTGGCGCTTCGACCTGGACAAGAAAGACGCCCCGGCCAAGATGGCCACCCTGCTCGGCCCGGACGGCACGGCGCAGCCGGTCACGGCGGCGCCGGAGCTGATGTTCCGCGACGGCAAGCGCATCGTCTTCGTGGGCACCGGCCGCCTGATGGACATCACCGACTTCGGCAACGCCAAAGTGCAGTCGATCTACGCGATCGCCGACGTCGACGGCGCGGCGACGCTGGTGAATGCGCGCACCTCGCTGGTCAAGCAGACCTACAACCGCGCCAACGACACGATGAGCGAAAACAAGGTCGACTGGGCCACCCAGCGCGGCTGGTACTTCGACATCCCGGCCGGCGAGCAGATCAACACGCGGCCGACGCTGGCCTACGGCGGACTGGCCTTCGTGAGCAACGTCAACGGCAAGACGGACTGCAGCGCCAACTCATACCTGTACGTGGTCGATGCCCTCGAGGGCAAGAAGTTCAGCGGCGCCAAGTTCGTGGCCACCGCGGTGTCGCAGACCTCCACGTCCTCGGGCGTGACCGCGCTGCTGACCACCGGCCAGAAGATCGTCGGCGCCGGCCAGGACGCCGACGGCAAGCCCTGGGAGCGCGACATCACGTCGGGCTCGCCGATCCTGCCCGGCAAGAACGCCTGGATGGAGATCCGCAGACAGTAGCCGCGGGACGGCTCAGCCGGGCGCGTGGGACGCCCCCTCCAGGTGCCCCATGTCGCCCCAGCCGACCAGCACCAGCCCCTCGCCGTGGTGCAGCAGCCGGTTGATGCCGGCGTTGCCCAGTTCCCAGGTGCGCGGCGCGTCCAGCGCCAGCCGCGTGGCCTCGCGGTACAGCAGGTCGAGCACGCCGCCGTGCGTGACCAGCGCGATGCACTGGCCGCGGTGCGCGCGTGCCAGGCGCTCGACGGTGGCGACGACCCGCGCGCGGAAGTCGCGCAGCACCTCCCCGCCGCCGGGGCCGAAGTCGGGCTCGCGGCGGCGCCAGCGCAAGGCCTGCTCGGGCCAGCGCTGTTCGATCTGCGCGAAGCTCAGGCCCTCGAAGTCGCCGAAGTGGCGCTCGCGCAGCCCGCTGTCGATGCGCAGTGCGAGCCCGGCGCGCGCGGCCAGCGGCGCCGCGGTCTGCCGCGCGCGCGCCAGGTCGCTGCTGTAGACCGCGTGCAGCGGCTCGCCGGCCAGCGCGGCCGCCAGCCGCTGGGCCTGCTGCAGGCCCAGCGCATCCAGCTCGATGTCGGTATGGCCCTGGATGCGGCTGTCGGCATTCCAGGCGGTCTGCCCGTGGCGGATCGCCAGGATGCGGGTGGCTTCGCCGGCCGCCGGGCTGCCGGTCACACGCCCCACACCACCGGCTCGCGGGCGGCCAGCGAGCGCTCGAGCAGCTCGATCACCGGCCACAGCCGCTGCGCCAGGGACACGCCCTTGCCGTGGGTATCGTCTTCCTCTTCCTTCGGCGCGGCGGCCTCTTTCGCGGCACGCTGCAGCGCGGCGATGGCGGCCGGCATCTGCGCCACCTCGATGATGCCCTTGCACGCCGGCTGGCGGCCCAGGATGCGCAGCATCTCGTCGCCGTTGGGGCCGAGCATGATGAGGTCGCCACTGGCCTTGGACTTGAACTTGTAGATCATCGTTTGATTCGCCGAGCTACATGGAGGCTCATGAGGGTACGCGAGTTACGAGAAAGCTCTTGGACGGCAAGGACTTAGGACTGAGCATGGCTACAGCGTAACCCATCCGGACCCATCATGGCCTCTAGCCCGAACATAGCTCAGCACCTTACGAAAGCATTCATCGACGCGCTGCCCCTACCGACAAAGACCACGATGCACTGGGACGCCGGCCAGCCTCATCTAGCCCTCAAGTGCCGAACCTCCGGCCTGAAAGTATGGGTTGTCTACCGCTCCGTGAAGAATCGACCGGTGAAAACTACTATCGGCCGGTGGCCCTCCTACAGCGTTGCAGCAGCACGCGAGAAGGCACGGCAGATTGTCGTCGCGCAAGACCGCGGCGAGTTCGAGACGAGGGCGCAGGTCAAGGCGAAGGAGCAGGCGAAGCTCACCCTCGGCAAGCTGTCGGACCTGTACACGGCTCAGCTCGTGGCGGCTGGCAACCGGAAGCCGTACTACGTGCGAGACGCCGTGGACAAGTCCTGGGCGGGGCTGAAGCTTCGCACTGTCGCCAGCATCACGGCCGCGGAGTTGCAGGAGACGCACAACTCCATCGCGGTAAAGCGAGGGCGCGCGGTCGCCGCATACGCTGTGAAGGCGCTCCGCACTCTGTTCAACTACGCCGACGGGCTGCTGGAAGGCGGCGTCCGCAACGCTGCTAAGCGAGTGCGGATCAACGCGGGGCAGTCAAGGGACGTGTTCCTCGACGCCAGCGAGCTCAAGGTGCTGCACGCCGCGCTCAACACAATGGCGACAGACCCAAGAGACTACTTCCAGCTTCTGCTGCTCACGGGCCAGCGGCGGTCGAACGTCGCGAGCATGGCATGGAGCGAGGTAGACCTCGATGCAGGCATGTG
>JAHBZS010000049.1 GCA_019635285.1 Rubrivivax sp.
GCGACATTATCCTTTGGCGATGAAGATCCACAGCAAGAGCCGCAAGATCAACAAGGCGTGGCTCAACGACCACGTCAACGACCCCTACGTCAAGCTGGCCCAGAGGGAAGGCTACCGCGCCCGCGCGGCCTACAAGCTGAAGGAGATCGACGAGACGCTGGCGCTGGTGCGGCCCGGCCAGCTGGTCATCGACCTGGGTTGCGCGCCCGGCGCCTGGAGCCAGTACCTGCGCCGCAAATTCGCTGGCGCCGGGGCCGCGGCGGGCGAGTTGAACGGACGCATCATCGCGCTGGACCTGCTGGACTTCGAGCCCATCGAAGGGGTGCACTACATCCAGGGCGACTTCCGGGACGAGGCGGTGCTGGCCCAGCTGGTGGCTTCCATGGACGGCCGGCGTGCCGACCTGGTGGTGTCGGACATGGCGCCCAACCTGTCGGGCATCGAATCGGCCGATGCGGCGCGCATCGCGCACCTGGTGGAGCTGGCGGTGGAGTTCTCCTTGCAGCATCTACAGCCGCGCGGCGCGCTGGTCTGCAAGGTCTTCCACGGCAGCGGCTACAGCCAGCTGGTCAAGCTGTTCAAGGACAGCTTCCGCGTCGTCAAGCCGATCAAGCCGAAGGCCTCGCGCGACAAGTCGGCCGAAACCTTTCTGATCGGCATCGGTCTGAAGGGAGGCTGAGGTCGCCGCATCGATACCGGGATGCGCACAGTTGCACACTTCGGCGACGGGGGCGCCGGCCCCGGGCGAGGGTGGCTGGAGCCTTGTCTGCACTAGAATTGACCCTATATGCCGTGGAATCCGGCGCAGGCATGCGCGCTTGGCCGGCGCATGCCGAAGTGGAACAGGAGCCGCGGTGAACAATCAATGGTTCTCTAAAGTCGCAGTCTGGCTGGTGATCGTCCTGGTGCTGTTCACCGTCTTCAAGCAGTTCGACCGGGGGGCCATGCAGGGCAACCAGATCGGCTACTCCGACTTCCTGGAGGAGGTGCGCAGCAAGCGCATCAAGTCGGTCACGCTGCAGGAAGGCGCGGGGGGCACGGAGATCCTGGCCGTCACCAACGACGACAAGCGCCTGCGCAGCACCGCCACCTACCTGGACCGCGGGCTGGTCGGCGACCTGATCGCCAACAACGTCAAGTTCGACGTCAAGCCGCGCGAGGAGCCGTCGCTGCTGATGAGCATCCTCGTCAGCTGGGGGCCGATGCTGTTGCTGATCGGCGTGTGGGTCTACTTCATGCGCCAGATGCAGGGCGGCGGCAAGGGGGGGGCGTTCAGCTTCGGCAAGAGCAAGGCACGCATGCTCGACGAGGCCAACAACACCACCACCTTCGCCGACGTCGCCGGCTGCGAGGAGGCCAAGGAAGAGGTCAAGGAACTGGTCGACTTCCTGAAGGACCCGCAGAAGTTCCAGAAGCTGGGTGGTCGCATCCCGCGCGGCGTGCTGCTGGTCGGCCCGCCGGGTACCGGCAAGACGCTGCTGGCCAAGGCCATCGCCGGCGAGGCCAAGGTGCCGTTCTTCACCATCTCCGGCTCCGACTTCGTCGAGATGTTCGTCGGCGTCGGTGCGGCGCGCGTGCGCGACATGTTCGAGCAGGCGAAGAAGAGCGCGCCGTGCATCATCTTCATCGACGAAATCGACGCGGTGGGCCGCCACCGCGGGGCGGGACTGGGCGGCGGCAACGACGAGCGCGAGCAGACGCTGAACCAGATGCTCGTCGAGATGGACGGCTTCGAGACCAACGTCGGCGTCATCGTCATGGCGGCCACCAACCGGCCCGACATCCTGGACCCGGCGCTGCTGCGGCCGGGGCGCTTCGACCGCCAGGTGTTCGTGTCGCTGCCCGACGTGCGCGGCCGCGAGGCCATCCTCAACGTGCACATGCGCAAGGTGCCGGTGGGGCAGGACATCCGCGCCGACATCCTGGCGCGCGGCACGCCGGGCTTTTCCGGCGCCGACCTGGCCAACCTGGTCAACGAAGCGGCGTTGTTCGCCGCGCGGCGCAACGGCCGCGTCGTCGAGATGGGCGACTTCGAGAAGGCCAAGGACAAGATCATGATGGGCCCGGAGCGCAAGTCGATGACGATGCCCGCCGAGGAGCTGAAGAACACCGCCTATCACGAGTCCGGCCACGCGCTGGTGGCGCGCATGCTGCCCAAGACCGACCCGGTGCACAAGGTGACGATCATCCCGCGCGGCCGCGCGCTGGGCGTGACCATGCAGCTGCCCGAGGGCGACCGCTACAGCCTCGACAAGGAACGCATGCTCAGCACCATCAGCGTGCTGTTCGGCGGGCGCATCGCCGAAGAGGTGTTCATGAACCAGATGACCACCGGCGCCAGCAACGACTTCGAGCGCGCCACGCAGATCGCCCGCGACATGGTCACGCGCTACGGCATGACCGACGAACTCGGTCCGATGGTCTATGCCGAGAACGAGGGCGAGGTCTTCCTTGGCCGCTCGGTGACCAAGCACGTCAATGTGTCCGAGCAGACGATGCAGAAGGTGGACTTCGTGATCCGCCGCATCATCGACGAGCAGTACGCCATCGCGCGCAAGATCATCGAGGACAACCAGGACAAGATGCACGCCATGGCGAACGCGCTGCTCGAATGGGAGACCATCGACAGCGACCAGATCGACGACATCATGGGCGGCAAGCCGCCGCGTCCGCCGAAGGACTGGTCGCCCGCAGCGTCGCGCTCGCCGGGCGCACCGCCGCCCGTCAACCCCGATGGGGCGCACGTCACGGCCTGAGGGGCGATTGCAGCTGCGTTGATGCATGCGGGGCCTGCGGGCCCCGCTGCCCATTCCGTGTACTGGCAGACGGCCCGCTTTCGCATCGACCTCGCCCGTCCGCGGGTGATGGGCATCGTCAATGTCACGCCCGATTCGTTCGCCGACGGCGGTGCACATGCCGACGCGGCATCGGCCATCGCCCATTGCGAGCAACTGTGCCAGGAAGGCGCGGACCTGCTCGACATCGGCGGCGAGTCGACCCGCCCCGGTGCCCGCCCGCCCAGCCTGGAGGAAGAGCGCGCACGCGTCATGCCGGTGCTGCGGCATGCCGTGCAGCTGGGCGTGCCGGTGTCGGTGGACACCCGCCATGCGCTGCTGATGCGCGAGGCGCTGGATGCCGGCGCCGACATCGTCAACGACATCATGGCGCTGCGTGGGGACGGTGCCGAGGCCGCGTTGGCGGCACATCCTCTCGCCGGTGTCTGCCTGATGCACATGCGCGGCGAGCCGGCGACGATGCAGCACGCGCCGCAGTATGACGATGTCGTCGCCGATGTGGCTGCCTTCCTGGCGCAGCGCGCGGCACGGCTGCAGGCGCTGGGCGTGGCCTCGGCGCGCATCGTGCTGGACCCCGGCATCGGCTTCGGCAAGACGCTGGCCCACAACCTCCAGCTGCATCGCGGCATTCCTGCCTTGCTGAAGCTGGGCTTTCCGGTGCTTGTTGGCTGGTCGCGCAAATCGACGCTGGGCACAATCACCGGCAAGCCGGTGCAGGAGCGCCGGGCCGCCAGCGTGGCGGCCGCGCTGGCCGCCGCGCAGCGCGGTGCGTCCGTGCTGCGGGTGCACGATGTCGCGGCAACGGTGGACGCACTGAAAACCTGGCAAGCACTGGAAATCGATCCGCCACCGCCGAGCCCGACCCACGGAGACACACGATGAGCAGACGCTACTTTGGTACCGACGGCATTCGCGGCACGGTCGGCATGACACCGATCACGCCCGACTTCATGCTGCGGCTGGGCCATGCGGTGGGCAGCGTGCTGCGCCGCACGGCGCAGCGGCCGACGGTGATCATCGGCAAGGACACGCGCATCTCCGGCTACATGATCGAGTCCGCGCTGGAGGCCGGCTTCGCATCGGCCGGCGTGGACGTGCTGTTGAGCGGGCCGTTGCCGACGCCGGGCGTGGCCTACCTGACGCGCGCGCTGCGCCTGGACCTGGGCGTGGTCATCAGCGCGTCGCACAACCCCTTTGCGGACAACGGCATCAAGTTCTTCTCGGCGCAGGGCGAGAAGCTGCCCGACGAATGGGAGACGGCGGTGGAAGCCGCGCTGGGCGACCCGCCGCACTGGGTCGATGCCGCCGGTCTGGGGCGGGCGCGCCGCCTGGACGACGCACGCGGCCGCTACATCGAGTTCTGCAAGAGCACGGTCGGGAGCGAGCTCTCGCTGAAGGGCCTGAAACTGGTGGTCGATGCGGCCCACGGTGCGGCCTACCACGTGGCGCCCGACGTGTTCCATGAACTGGGCGCCGATGTCGTGGCCATCGGTTGCAGCCCGGACGGCATCAACATCAACGAGGCGGTGGGTGCCACCTCGCCGCAGGCCCTGGTCCAGCGCGTGCTCGACGAAGGCGCGGACTACGGCATCGCGCTGGACGGCGACGCCGACCGGCTGCTGATGGTCGATGCGCAGGGCCGCCTGTACAACGGCGACGAGCTGCTCTACGTGATGGTGGTCGACCGCCTGTCGCGCGGGCAGGCCGTGCCGGGCGTCGTCGGCACGCTGATGACCAACATGGCGGTGGAGCTGGCGCTGCGCCAGCGCGACATCCCGCTGGTGCGCGCCAAGGTCGGCGACCGCTACGTGCTGGAGGAGCTCAGCGAGCGCGGCTGGCACCTGGGTGGCGAAGGCTCGGGGCACCTGCTGGTGCTGGACCGGCACACCACCGGCGACGGCATCGTCAGCGCGCTGCAGGTGATGCAGGCGCTGCAGCACGGAGGTGCCACGCTGTCCGAGCTGCTGCGCGAGGTCGAATTGTTCCCGCAGACACTGCTCAACGTGCGCCTGCCCGAGGGCCGCGACTGGCGTGCCAACACGGTGCTGGCCAATGCCCAGCAGGCGGTGGACGCCGAACTGGGAGACCGGGGCAGGGTGCTGATCCGCGCGTCCGGCACCGAGCCGGTGCTGCGCATCATGGTGGAAGCGCGGGATGCCGACCTGGGCCGGCAGGCAGCCGAACGGCTGGTGGCGGCCGCGATGGCCTGATATGACAGTTTGACGACGCTGCGGTGACCCCGGGACGGGGCCCGGCGCTGTCACAAAGCCGTCACGCGGGGTACCTAAAGTGAGGTCATTGAACACTTCACTTCAGGTGCAACCCCATGTTGAAGCCATTCCTTCGCGGCGCGGTGGCCGCTTCGGTTGTCTGGTCGCTGTCCGGCCTGGTGCTGGCGCAGGACGTGACCGGTGCCGGCGCGTCCTTCCCCGCGCCGATCTATGCCAAGTGGGCCGATGCCTTCCATAAGGCCACCGGCGCGCGCATCAACTACCAATCGGTCGGCTCAGGCGCCGGCATCAAGCAGATCACCGCCAAGACGGTGGACTTCGGCGCCTCCGACGCGCCGCTGACCGACGAGCAGCTGGCCAAGGACGGCCTGATCCAGTTCCCGACCGTCATCGGCGGCGTCGTGCCGGTGGTCAACATCAAGGGCCTGGCCCCGGGGCAGCTGAAGTTGACCGGCGCGGTGCTGGGCGACATCTACCTGGGCAAGGTCACCAAGTGGAACGACCCGGCGATCGCCGCCTTGAACCCGGGCCTGGCGCTGCCGGATGCGGCCATCGCGCCGGTCACCCGGGCCGACGGTTCCGGCACCAGCTTCCTGTTCACCAACTACCTGTCCAAGACCAACGCCGAATGGAAGGACAAGGTCGGCGAGGGCACGACCGTGAAGTGGCCCACTGGCGTGGGCGGCAAGGGCAACGAAGGCGTGTCGGCCTTCGTGCAGCGGCTGCCCAACGCGATCGGCTACGTCGAGTACGCCTACGCCAAGCAGAACAAGATGAGCTACGTGCTGCTGAAGAACAAGGACGGCCACTTCGCGGCGCCCGACGACGACACCTTCAAGGCCGCCGCGGCCGGCGCCGACTGGTCGAAGAGCTTCTACCAGGTGCTGACCAACCAGCCCGGCAAGGACAGCTGGCCGATCACCGGCGCCACCTTCATCCTGATGCACAAGGTGCAGGACAAGCCGGCCGCCGGCATGGGCACGCTGAAGTTCTTCGACTGGGCCTACGCCCAGGGCGACAAGACGGCCACCGATCTGGACTACGTGCCGCTGCCGCCGAAGGTCAAGGACCTGGCGCGCAAGCTGTGGTCCGACAGCCTGAAGGATGCCGCCGGCAAGCCGCTGGCGATGAACTGACGCGGCCAGCCGCCCCAGTCCACAACCCCAGCGGAGGCTGCGTGGCCGCTACACTCCCCGCCACTCCCTACGACCCCGACGCCGCGATGGAGCGCTCGATTCCGCAAGGGCGCCCGCCGCAGCGCCGCCGCGTGGCCCCCTGGGCCGACCGGCTGTTCGCGCTGCTGACCCATGGTGCGGCCTGGCTGACGCTGCTGCTGCTGGCCGGCATCATCGTCTCGCTGCTCTTCGGCGCGGCGCCGGCCATCCAGCACTTCGGCTTGGGTTTCCTGTGGTCCAGCGAATGGGACCCGGTGAAGGAGAAGTTCGGCGGCCTGGTGATGATCTACGGCACGCTGACGACCTCGTTCATCGCGCTGTTGGTGGCGGTGCCGGTGAGCTTCGGCATCGCGCTGTTCCTGACCGAGTTGTCGCCCAGCTGGCTGAAGCGCCCGCTGGGCATCGCCATCGAACTGCTGGCGGCCGTGCCGTCCATCGTCTACGGCATGTGGGGCCTGCTGGTCTTCGGGCCGATCCTGGCGACCTACGTGCAGGCGCCGCTGCAGGCGGCCCTCGGCAACGTGCCGCTGCTGGGGGCGCTGTTCTCCGGGCCGCCGGTAGGCATCGGGATCCTGTCGGCCGGCATCATCCTCGCGATCATGATCATTCCGTTCATCGCCGCGGTGATGCGCGACGTGTTCGACGTGACGCCGCCGATGCTCAAGGAATCGGCCTATGCGCTGGGCTCCACCACGTGGGAGGTGGTGTCCAAGGTGGTGCTGCCCTATACCAAGACCGGTGTCATCGGCGGCATCATGCTCGGCCTGGGCCGCGCGCTGGGCGAGACGATGGCGGTGACCTTCGTCATCGGCAACTTCAACCAGCTGGACTCCTTGTCGCTGTTCCAGGCGGCCAACAGCATCACCTCGGCGCTGGCCAATGAATTTGCCGAAGCCGGGCCGGGCCTGCACCAGGCGTCGCTGATCTACCTGGGACTGGTGCTGTTCTTTATCACCTTCGTCGTGCTGGCGCTGTCCAAGCTGCTGCTGCTGCGGCTGAAGAAGGGCGAGGGAGCCACGTCATGAGCGCCATCGTTCCGGCCACGCTGAGCTCGGCCCAGCTGGCCAAGCACCGCGCGCGCAAGCGCGTCAACGTGATCGCGCTGACGCTGTCGATGGGCGCGATGGCCTTCGGCCTGTTCTGGCTGGCCTGGATCCTGTGGGAGACCATCCGTCTGGGCCTGGGCGGCCTGGCGCTGTCGGTGTTCACCGAGATGACGCCGCCGCCGCAGGCCGAAACCGGCGGCCTGGCGAACGCCATCTTCGGCTCGGCCGTGATGGTCACGCTGGCCACCGCGCTGGGCACGCCGATCGGCGTGCTGGCCGGCATCTACCTGGGCGAGTACGGCCAGAAGACCTGGCTGGGCAATGCCGTGCGCTTCATCAACGACATCCTGCTGTCGGCGCCGTCGATCGTCATCGGCCTGTTCATCTATGCGGTGGTGGTGGCGCCGATGCGCGGCTTCTCCGGGCTGGCGGGCGTGCTGGCGCTGACGCTGATCGTCATCCCGGTGGTCATCCGCACCACCGAGAACATGCTGAGCCTGATCCCCAACGCGCTGCGCGAGGCCGCCTATGCGCTGGGCACGCCGAAGTGGAAGGTGATCCTGTCGGTGACGCTGAAGGCGGCGCGCGCCGGTGTGATCACCGGCATCCTGCTGGCGCTGGCGCGCATCGCCGGCGAGACCGCGCCGCTGCTGTTCACGGCGCTGTCCAACCAGTTCTGGACCAGCAACCTGACGCAGCCGATGGCCAGCCTGCCGGTGACCATCTTCAAGTTTGCGATGAGCCCCTACGAGAACTGGCAGCAACTGGCCTGGGCCGGGGTGTTCCTGATCACCGTGGGCGTGCTGCTGCTGAACATCCTGGCCCGCGTGCTCTTCAAGAACAAGCACTGACCCGAGGACTCTTCCATGGGCTCCATGTACGAACTTCCCGTCGTCGAGCGCGCCAAGCTCTCGGTGCGCAACTTGAACTTCTACTACGGCACCTTCAAGGCGCTGAAGAACATCAACCTGGACATCCCCGAGCGCAAGGTCACGGCCTTCATCGGCCCGTCCGGCTGCGGCAAGAGCACCTTGCTGCGCACCTTCAACCGCATGTTCGAGCTGTACCCCGAGCAGCGCGCCGAGGGCGAGATCAACCTCGACGGCCAGAACATCCTGGTCAGCAAGGAGGACGTGACGCTGATCCGCGCCAAGGTGGGCATGGTCTTCCAGAAGCCGACGCCGTTCCCGATGTCGATCTATGACAACATCGCCTTCGGCGTGCGGTTGTTCGAGACGCTGTCGCGCGACGAGATGGACGAACGCGTGGAATGGGCGCTGAAGAAGGCCGCGCTGTGGAACGAGGCCAAGGACAAGCTCATGCAAAGCGGCTCGGGCCTGTCGGGCGGGCAGCAGCAGCGCCTGTGCATCGCGCGCGGCATTGCCATCAAGCCCGAGGTGCTGCTGCTGGACGAGCCGTGCTCGGCGCTGGACCCGATCTCCACCGGCAAGATCGAGGAGCTGATCCACGAGCTGAAGTCCGACTACACGGTGGCCATCGTCACGCACAACATGCAGCAGGCGGCGCGCTGCTCGGACTACACCGCCTACATGTACCTGGGCGACCTGGTGGAGTTCGGTCCCACGAAGGAGCTGTTCATGAGCCCGAAGAAAAAGGATACCGAGGACTACATCACCGGGAGGTTCGGATGAACCGACCCGTGATGAAGCGGCGAAGGCTCACTTCGCGCAGCGAAGTCAAGCGCAGCGGCCGTAGCCACTACATCACCGGACGCTTCGGCTGAGAGGTCAGGCATGAGCGACAAACATCTTTCATCGCAGTTCGACGCCGAGCTCAGCGCCATCTCCACGCGCGTGCTGGAGATGGGCGGGCTGGTGGAATCGCAGGTGGGGCAGGCGGTCTACGCGCTGTCGCACATGAGCCACGAGACGGCGCAGCAGGTGCTGATGGCCGAGGAGCGCGTCAACGCGATGGAGGTCGAGATCGACAACGATCTGTGGACCATCATCGCGCGGCGCCAGCCCACGGCACGCGACCTGCGGTTGCTGGTGGCCATCTCCAAGGCCATCGCCAACCTGGAGCGCGGCGGCGACGAGGCCGCACGCATCGCGCGCACGGTGCAGCGGCTCATCGACGCCGGCGTGTCCAGCCGGCTGAAGCTGCTGCTGGCCGACCTGGACTACGAGTCCAACCTGGCGGTGAACCAGCTGCGCAAGGCGCTCGACGCCTTCGCCCGGCTGGACGTCACGCGGGCGCTGGAGGTGCTGAAGTCCGACGACCAGATCGACCAGGAATTCGAGGGCCTGATCCGCAAGCTGATCACCTTCATGATGGAAGACCCGCGCACCATCTCCGCCAGCATCGACCTGGTGTTCGTGGCCAAGGCCATCGAACGCGTGGGCGACCATGCCAAGAACCTGGCCGAGGCGGTGATCTACGTGGTCAAGGGCACCGATGTGCGCCACAGCCCGGTCGACTCGGTCGAGTCGATGGTGCGCTGAGCAGCATGGCAAGGATCCTGGTCGTCGAAGACGAATCGGCCATCGCCGAGCTGGTGGCCATCAACCTGCGGCATGCGGGGCACGAGGTGACGCTGGCGGGCGACGCCGCCCAGGCGCAGGCCGAAGTGGACGCGGTGCTGCCCGACCTGGTGGTGCTGGACTGGATGCTGCCCGGCCAGTCCGGGCTGAACCTGGCGCGCCAGTGGCGCGAAGGGTCGCGCACGCGGGCCATGCCGATCATCATGCTGACCGCGCGCGCCGAGGAGTCGGACAAGATTGCCGGCCTGGATGCCGGTGCCGACGACTACCTGGCCAAGCCATTTTCCACCCACGAGCTGATGGCGCGCATCCGCGCGGTGCTGCGCCGCAAGGCCCCCGAGACGCTGGACGCGGTGGTCGAACTGGGCGGCTTGCGCCTGGACCCGTCGACACGCCGCGTCACGCGGCACGGCGGCGCGGCGGCGCAGGAGCTGCGCCTCGGGCCCACCGAATTCCGGCTGTTGCACTTCCTGATGACGCACCCAGAGCGCGTGCACAGCCGCTCGCAGCTGTTGGACCGCGTCTGGGGTGACCATGTGTTCATCGAGGAACGCACGGTCGACGTGCACGTCAAGCGGCTGCGCGACGCGCTGTCGACGGTGCAGAGCGCGCATCTGGTGGAGACGGTGCGCGGTGCCGGCTACCGCATCAGCGAACAGGCGCATGCGGCGCCAGCCTGACGCGCAGCCATGAGCGGCCGGCTGCTGCGGCTGGGTGCGGTGCTCGGCGTGCTGCTGGCCTGCGTGGCGGCCGGCGTGCTGGTGGCGTGGCTGACCGGCGCGGTACTGGCCGGCCTGCTGTGCAGTGCGGTGCTCGGCCTGGGCGCGATGATCGTGTCCGAATCGCTGATGGGCGCGCAGCTGCTGGCCTGGCTGCGCGGCGACGCGCAGGACGCCCCGCCGGCGCAGACCGGTGTGTGGGGCGACATCGGCCACCAGGTGCAGAAGCTGCTGCGGCGCCGCAACCAGTTGATCGCGCACGAGCAGCAGCGGCTGACGCAGTTCCTGGCCGCGGTGGAAGCCTCGCCCATCGGCGTGTTGCTGCTCGACACCCACCACCAGATCACCTGGTGCAGCCGCGTGGCGGCCGATCACCTGGGCCTGGACCCGCGGCGCGACATCGCCCAGCCGGTGACCAATCTGGTGCGCGCGCCGGCCTTCGTGGAGCACATGCTGTCCGGGCCCAACGGCCAGCCGGTGATCTTCCCCGGGGTCGGCGGCATGCGCATCTCGGCGCTGGTGCAGCCTTATGGCGACGGCCTGAAGCTGGTGCTGACGCAGGACATCACCGAGCGCGAACGGGCCGAGATGATGCGCCGCAACTTCGTGGCCAACGTGTCGCACGAGATCCGCACGCCGCTGACGGTGCTGGCCGGCTTCGTCGAGACCATGACCCAGCTGCCGCTGAGCGAAGCGGAGCGCCAGCGCGTGCTGGTGCTGATGACGGCGCAGGCGCAGCGCATGCAGGCGCTGGTGGCCGACCTGCTGACCCTGGCCCAGCTGGAAGGCAGCCCGCGCCCGCCGGCCGACCGCTGGCTGGCGGTGAGCGAATTGATGACGCGCGCGCAGGCCGACGCCGCCGCGCTGTCCGAAGGGCGGCACGCGCTGCATTTCGACGGCGGCGGCGACGCGCAGCTGGCGGGCAACGAGGCGGAGTTGCACAGCGCGCTGGGCAATCTGGTGCTCAATGCCGTGCGCTACACGCCGCCGGGCGGCCGCATCGACGTGCAATGGACGGTGCAGGACGACGGCTGGGGCGTGCTGCGCGTCAGCGACACCGGCATCGGCATCGCGCGCGAGCACCTGCCCCGGCTGACCGAGCGCTTCTACCGCGTCGACGGCAGCCGTTCACGCGATACCGGCGGCACCGGGCTGGGGCTGTCGATCGTCAAGCACGTGGTGCAGCGGCACGGCGGCGAGATCGACATCCAGAGCGAGCCCGGCCGCGGCTCGACCTTCAGGCTGCTGCTGCCGCCGTCGCGGGTGAGGCATGGTCACACATCGCCCACGCCGGCGGCCGGCGTTGCGGCCACCACCAGCTGAGTTCAGCGCGACGCCGCGTCGCGCCGGTAGATCGACGTCAGGTTGCTGCGGTCGGTGGGCCGGCGCTCGCGGGCGATGCGCGTCCAGCCTTCGGGCGCGGGCCGCGTGCTGTTGACGGGCTCGACGCGCACCAGGTAGTCGCAGCGCGTCTGCGCCACGGCGCTGCGCGCGTCGACGCGGTAGGGCCCGAAGTACTCCAGCGCGGCGACCAGCGCCGGCGCCTGCTCCGGTGCAGCCAGGCAGGACCGCGGCGGCACGTGGCTGGCAATGCGCTCGACCAGCGGGCGGTAGCTGCGCGCGTAGTCCAGGATCGGCAGGCCCAGCGTCATCAACAGCAGCCAGCACAGTGCCACGCCCCCCGCCGGCAGCACCAGGCTCTTCCACAAGGCCTCGCGGTGCCGGCCGGTGCGCCAGCGCACGAGCCAGATCCAGCAGGCGGTGGCGGCCAGCGCCGCGAGCAGCGCGATGAGGCTGAACTGCGGCGTGAACCCGGGCGCGAGGCGCGCGACGTTGGCCGCCGGCTTGGCCGGCACGCCGGTCTGCACCGACAGGTAGATGACCCACAGCGTGCCGGCGATCAGCGTGAACAGGATCATCGAGAACCAGTCGATCGCGGCGCTGGTGCTGCGGTGCAGCGTGGGCAGCGCAAAGGCCGCCAGCACGGCCAGCCCCGGCAGCCCGAGCAGCAGCGCGCGGTCCGAGCCGCCCATCACGAAGCTGCTGGCCAGCGCCACGCCGGCGACCACCAGCGGCACCGACACGTGGCGATGCTGCAGGTGGTGCCGCCAGCGCCACAGGGTCCATAAGGCCAGCAGCCAGGCCGGCCACATGAACCAGATCCACATGCGGCCGGTCTGCAGCAGTTCGCTCGGGCTGGAGTCGAAATCGACGCGCCAGGCCCAGGCGCCGAGCCGCCAGGCCAGCAGCGAGGCCGCCACCAGGCCCAGCGCGAGCCAGGGCACGAGACGCCGCACCTGCGCATAGGTGGACTTGGCGCACACCACCATGCCCAGCAGCCCCATGGCCAGCGCCATCGACGGGGCACCGCTGCCGGCCAGCACGACCAATGCCGCCGGTGCCGCCAGGCGTGCTCGCCAGCGCCTGTAGGGGGCCGCGGCCATGGCCCACAGCAACAGGCTGACGCCGAAGAGCTGGGCCATCTCCGGTGTGGTCTCGTGACCGAGCTGCAGCAGGCCCAGGCTGGCGATCAGCGCCAGCACGGCGGCGTCGGCGATGGCCCGGGCATAGTCCACCGGCTCGGCCTCGCCGCCGAAGGCAAAGGCCACCGGCTGCGCGGCCTCGGTGCGGGCCAGATGGAAGGCGCTGTACCAGGTGAGCATCAGCACCAAGGTCAGCAGCAGCGCAAAGGGCACGCGTGCGGCCAGCGCCGGGTCGACCCACGGCGACAGCGCCTGGATGAAGAGGGCGCCCAGCCAGTGCGGCAGCAGCGCCGCATGGGCCGGGATGCCGCCGAGCGACGGCGCAAGCCAGCTGCTGCGCCCTTCGGCCAGGCTGAGCATGTAGCCGAAGGCGATGCTGTCGACGTTGCGCCAGGGGTCGCGGCCGAACACCCCCGGCAGCACGTAGGCCGCGCACAGCAGCAACAGCGCGATGCGCGGCATGCGCCGCGCACCGCGCTTGGTCACCAGCGCCGGGGTGGGTGTGTTCACGCGCGCATCATGCCCGAGCGTTGCGCTTGGTCCGCGCCCAACAAAAAAGGCAGCCGCAGCTGCCTTTTGCATGGGCGCAGGCCCCTCACTTCTTGATGCCGACGCGGGCGAACTTGGTGCGGAACTTCTCGACGCGGCCGCCCAGGTTGTCCACGCTCTTCTGCGTGCCGGTGTAGAACGGGTGCGTCTCGCTGGTGGTTTCCAGCTTGATCAGCGGCAGTTCGCGGCCGTCGTCCATCTTCGTCGTCTCCTTGCTGGTCACGCACGAACGGGTGACGAACTTGAAGCCGTTGGACAGGTCCACGAAGCAGACTTCGCGGTATTCGGGGTGGATGCCTTCTTTCATCGGAAGCCTCTTCGCTCGGTTGCGGTAGCCACGCCGACAGCTCGACGCACTTGCCTGTTGCGGGAAAACCGCGAATTATAGCTCAGCCGCCTCGACGCATCATGTCGAAGAAGTCGAGGTTGTTCTTCGTGGCCTTCATCTTCTCGAGGATGAACTCCATCGCCTCGATCTCGTCCATCGGATAGAGCAGCTTGCGCAGGATCCAGGTCTTCTGCAGGATCTCGGGCTTGAGCAGCAGCTCTTCGCGCCGCGTGCCGCTCTTGTTGAGCAGGATCGACGGGTAGACGCGCTTTTCGGACATGCGGCGGTCGAGGTAGATCTCGCAGTTGCCGGTGCCCTTGAATTCCTCGTAGATGACCTCGTCCATGCGGCTGCCGGTGTCGATCAGCGCGGTGCCGATGATCGTCAGGCTGCCGCCTTCTTCGATGTTGCGCGCCGCGCCGAAGAAGCGCTTCGGCCGCTGCAGCGCGTTGGCGTCGACGCCGCCGGTCAGCACCTTGCCGCTGGACGGCAGCACGTTGTTGTAGGCGCGCGCCAGCCGGGTGATCGAATCCAGCAGGATGACCACGTCCTTCTTCATCTCGACCAGGCGCTTGGCGCGCTCGATCACCATCTCGGCCACCTGCACGTGGCGCGCCGCGGGTTCGTCGAAGGTCGAGCTGATGACCTCGCCGCGCACGGTGCGCTGCATCTCGGTCACTTCCTCGGGCCGCTCGTCGACCAGCAGCACCATCAGGTGCACGTCGGGGTAGTTGGCGACGATGGCGTGCGCGAAGTGCTGCATCATCACCGTCTTGCCGCTCTTGGGCTGCGACACCAGCAGCGCGCGCTGGCCTTTGCCGATGGGCGCGATCAGGTCGATGATGCGGCTGGTGATGTTCTCTTCGCCCTTGATGTTGTCGCGTTCGAGCTTGAAGTGCTCCTTGGGGAACAAGGGCGTCAAGTTCTCGAACATGATCTTGTGCTTGCTCTCCTCCGGCGTGACGCCGTTGACGCGGTCCACCTTGACCAGCGCGAAGTAGCGTTCGCCGTCCTTGGGCACGCGCACCTCGCCTTCGATCATGTCGCCGGTGTGCAGGTTGAAGCGGCGGATCTGGCTGGGCGACAGGTAGATGTCGTCGGTGCTCGCCATGTAGCTGGTGTCGGGCGAGCGCAGGAAGCCGAAGCCGTCGGGCAGCACCTCCAGCACACCGTCGCCGAAGACCTGCTCGCCGCCCTTGGCGCGCTTCTTCATGATCGCGAACATCAGTTCCTGCTTGCGCAGGCGGCTGACGTTTTCGATCTCCAGCGCCTCGCCCATGGTGATGAGCTGCGAGACGTGCAGGGCCTTCAGTTCGGAAAGGTGCATCGGTGGGTTCCCGGCAACACGCGGCGCGCCCCGCCAAGGGCAGCGTCGATCATTCGGCGCCGCGCGCTGCAGCGCGACATCCATCGGATGTGCCGCTTTCGAGGAGCGGGCTATCCGGGAGCCGAACGCTGGAGAGTCAGGCCGAATCCACGAATCACCCGACGGTCATTCGTCTTCACGACGCGAGGACGGGGTGTGGTGGCGATTCGATCGGAGGAGGCAGCGGCAACCTGCCGCTCACGCCCCTTTCGATGAAAAAGATTATAGATGACCGTCGATGAAGGCCGTCAACTGCGCCTTGCTCAGCGCGCCCACCTTGGTGGCGGCGAGCTCTCCGCCCTTGAACAGCATCAGCGTCGGGATGCCGCGGATGCCGAACTTGGCGGGCACGTCACGGTTCTCGTCGACATTCAGCTTGGCGATCTGCAGGCGGCCGTCGTAGTCCTTCGACACTTCGTCCAGGATCGGGGCGATCATCTTGCACGGGCCGCACCACTCGGCCCAGTAGTCCACGAGCACCGGCTTGTCGGCCTGAAGCACGTCGCTTTCGAAGGACGAGTCGGATACATGCTTGATCAGTTCGCTGCTCATGGGGACACCTCTGAAGCCCGCGGCGGCCTGCCGCCATTGCGCAGCCATTCTGGCACAAGGGTCTGGCGGGTATGAACTGCGAGGGCTTTGCCGGCCAGTTCCGGATACCACCGCCGGTCGCCGCGCAGTCCAATCTGCAGGGCCTGCGAAGTCGCCGCCGTGATATCGACCGAGTCCCCCGCCAACGCCGCTGCCGCGCTGCCGCAGTTCGGGCGCTTCCATCTGCATGCGCTGGCCGGCAAGAGCCGGCGCAGCATGGCCTGGCGCGTGCGCGACGGTCGGGCGTCCGCGCCTGGGCGCGAGTGCTTCCTGCTGCTGCCGCGGGTGCAGCCTGCCGACGCCGACGCGGCCCTGCAGTGGGAGCAGGCGATGCGCCGCGCCGCGCGCCTGAAGCACCCGGCGCTGGCCGAGCCGCTGGAGATCGGCAGCTGGCAGCACTGGCCTTACGTCCTGTACGACGCCACAGGGCTGCAGACGCTGGCTGAGCGCACGCAGGGCCGCGCCATGAGCGCCCCGGACGCGGCCAGCCTGCTGGACCTGGTGTTGCAGGGCCTGGCCTTCGCTCACGAAGGCGGTATCGCCCACCGCGACCTGCAGCCCTACATGGTGCTGGTGGATGAACAAGATGCGCCACGCCTGATGGGCCTGGAGCTGGGCCAGTCCACGCCACCCGGCGCACCGGGCGGCATGTCGGCGGAGCGCGCACCGCGCACCGCCATGGACGCACTGCAGTTGCACGCCCAGCGCGCGGCGGCACAGGTGGACGTGCTGTGCATGGGGCTGCTGCTGCACCAGCTGCTCAGCGGCCAGCCGCCTTTGGGCGACGCGGACATCGCCACAGCGGCCGAGCGGCTGCCGCCTGCCGGACGCGACCTGGTGCGGCTGCCCTGGAACACCCCGCTGCCGGTGCCCGAAGCCCTGCGCGCGATCGCCAACCGCGCCACCGACCGGCAGCCGCGCCAGCGCTACGGCAGCGCGCGGGCACTGGCGCGGGCGCTGGACGGCTGGCTGCAGGCCGAAGGCCGCGCCGGGGGCGGACCGCTGGCGTTGCTGGTCGACCGCCTGCACAGCGTCGGCAGCCTGCCGGCGTCGCCGGGCAACGCCGTGCGCGTGGCCCGGCTCGCCTCGATGGACCACGAACGCACCAACGAGCTGGCGCTGCTGGTGCTGGAAGACCTGGGCCTGGCCTTCGAGCTGCTGCGCTGGGTGAACAGCGCGCAGGTGCGTGGCGCGCAGGCCAGCGGCAACGGACCGGTGCTCACGGTACGGCGTGCCATCGCCATGCTGGGCGTCGACGGCGTGCGCCGCGCGGCCCTGGGCCTGCGCCCCTGGCCGGGCCCGCTGTCGGAGACGGCGGCGCAGGCCTTGCGTGCGCTGGTCATGGCCGCGCAGCGCGCCGGCCGCATTGCCCAGGCGTTGCGGCCAGCCGGCTACGACGCCGAGGTCGTCTACCTGATTACCCTGCTGCAGAACCTGGGGCGGCTGATCGCCGCCTACCACTTCCCCGACGAGCTGCAGCAGATCCGCCGCCTGATGCAGTCGGCCCCGGCCGAGCAACCCGACGGAGCCGAAGAGGTGGGCATGACCGAGCAGGCGGCGTCCTACGCCGTGCTGGGTGCCGACATCGAGGCCGTCGGCGCGGCCGTGGCGCGCCACTGGGGCCTGGACGACGCCGTGCTGCACCTGATCCGCCGCATGCCGCTGTCCACCACGCCGCGCGCCATCGACAACGACGACGACCTGCTGCGTGCCGTGGCCAGCTGCGCCAACGAGGCGATGGATGCGCTGTCGCTGCCGCAGGCGGGCCGCACCGACGCGCTGCGCCGCGTGGCCCAACGCTATGGGCGCGCCCTGCGCATCGGCCTGCGCGACCTGCAGGATGCCGTGGCGGAGGCCGGCACGACCCACCAGCCGCCGGCGGCGGCAGCGGGCCAGCCCTGAAATGCGAGATGAGAGACGGGGGAGGGTGACGAGCCTTACCCCCGGCACTGGTCACAACGGTTGGGGCTGCTTCGTTCCCGACCTGACCCGGTTGGCCGCGCTTCCATGCGGGGAGGCCCGTCGCCGACGATTGTAGGCGAGTGCCCTCAGCGCAGCTGCAGCTCGTCCGCGGCGAAGCGCAGGCCCAGCGGCTCGATCAGCAATTCCTTGTCGCCCGCCTCGACGTTGCCGGCCCAGGTGGCGGCCACGCCCTGGGCGGCGGCGACTTCGACCGTGCGCTGCGCCTGCGCCGCCGGCACGAACAGCGCGAAGCCCGCGCCCATGTTCAGCGTGCCGTAGGCCTCGTGGTCGTCCATCTGCGCCTGCTGCTGGATGAAGCGCAGCACCGGCGGCACCTCGGGCAGGGTGTGCACGCGGTAGCGCAGCGGCTTGGGGTGGCGCAGCAGCTTGCGCCAGCCGTGGCCGGTGATGTTGGACGCATAGTGCGGCGTGATGCCGGCGCGGTGCAGCGCCTCGGTCACCGGTGCGTACAGCAGCGTCGGCGCGAGCAATGCCTCGCCATAGCCCAGGCCGGCCTGCACCGGCGTCAGGTAGCCCCGCGGCAGGCGTTCGACCAGCTTGCGCGCCAGGCTCAGCCCGTTGGCATGGATGCCGCTGGACGCCAGCAGCACGATGGCATCGCCCGGGCCGAGCTTGTCGCCCAGCGTCAGCCGCTCCTTGGGGTTCACCAGGCCAGTGCACGACGCCGCCAGGTCGATGCGCCCGGCCTCGACGATGCCGGCCAGCGCCGGCGTCTCGCCGCCGCCCCAGGCCACCTGGCAGCGCTCGCAGGCCTGCTTCCAGCCGGCGACCAGCGCCTGCGCGCGCGTCGCATCGCCGAACCAGTCGGAGCCGCCGGCCGCCCAGTAGGCCTGCACCACGAGCGGCGTGGCGCCGACGGTGATCAGGTCGTTGATGGCCATGGCGATGGTGTCCTGCGCGATGGCGTCGTACCAGCTGCGGCCGGTCAGGCGCGCCATCTCGTCGGCCACCAGGGCCTTCGAGCCCAGGCATTCGACGATGCTGGCCAGGTAAAACGGGCCCACGTCCACCACATAGGCCGACTCGCCGCGCGATTCGCCCACTTCGCGAAAACCGTGCGCCTGCAACTGCGTGGCGGTGGCCGCGGCAGCCCGCTGCGCGGCCACTTTCAGCGGGTCGATCAGCTCGTAGTCGACGCCCGCTGCGCGGTAGCTGAGTGGCGTGTCCGCGGAAGGGCTGGCAGGCAGGTTCATGCGTGCGCATTATCCGGCACGACCCCAGGCCAGACGGGGGGCGCCCGTAGAATGAAGCGCATGTCCTACGTCGTGCTTGCCCGCAAGTACCGGCCCCGCAGCTTCGAGCAGATGGTCGGGCAGGAGCACGTCGTGCGCGCGCTGAGCAGTGCCTTGCAGCAGCAGCGGCTGCACCATGCCTATCTGTTCACCGGCACGCGCGGCATCGGCAAGACCACGGTCTCGCGCATCCTGGCCAAGAGCCTCAACTGCACCGGGCCCGATGGCCGCGGCGGCATCACGGCGTCGCCCTGCGGCGTGTGCAGTGCCTGCGTCGAGATCGACGAAGACCGCTACATGGACTATGTCGAGCTCGACGCGGCATCGAACCGTGGCATCGACGAGGCGCGCGACCTGCTCGAGCGCGCCGCCTACAAGCCGGGCATCGGCCGCTTCAAGGTCTTCATGATCGACGAGGCGCATCAGCTCACGCGCGATGCCTTCAGCGCGCTGTTGAAGACGCTGGAAGAACCGCCCGAGTACCTGAAGTTCGTGCTGGCCACCACCGACCCGGAGAAGATGCTGCCCACGGTGCTGAGCCGCTGCCTGCAGTTCAACCTGCGGCCGATGCCGCCCGAGGTGGTGCAGCAGCACCTGCAACGTGTGCTGCAGGCCGAGGCCGTGACGCACGACGACGGCTCGCTGCGGCTGCTGGCGCGCGCCGCGCGCGGCTCGATGCGCGACGCACTGTCGCTCACCGACCAGGCCATCGCCTACGGCGCGGGCCGGCTCGACGAAGCCGGTGTGCGCGCCATGCTCGGCGCGGTGGACCAGGGCGACGCCGCAGGGCTGGTGGAGGCGCTGGCGCAGCGCGACGGCCCGGCGCTGCTCGCGCGGCTGGACGCGCTGCGCGCGCTGGGCGTGTCGGCCGACGGCACCCTGGAGGCGATGGCCCGGCTGCTGCAGCAGATGGCCGTGCAGCAGGCGGTGCCGGGCGCGCTGGACGCGTCCGACCCCGACCATGCGGATGTGCTGCGCCTGGCGCCGGCGATGCCCGCGGACGAGACGCAGCTGCTCTACAGCATCGTGCTGCAGGGCCGCGGCGAACTGCAGCTGATGTCCGACGAGTACGGTGCGCTGACCATGGTGCTGCTGCGCATGCTGGCCTTCGCGCCGGCGGGTGGGGCATCGCAGGGGGCGGCACCGGCGCGGCCGGAAAGCCTGCCGGCGAGCACGCCGCCGCGCCGAGCGCCGAGCCCACCGTCGGGCGCGCCGTCCGGCCCGCCGGCGGGCGCAGCACCACCGGCCGCATCATCGGGCCCGTCGTCGGCAACGCCGCGCGGCGCGAGCAGGGTGTCCGAGCCGCCGCCGTGGCTGGACGATGCGCCGCCGCCCGAAGCCCTGCCTTCCGGCGGCAGCGCTGCACTGCGCGCCCCCGCGCCGCCGACCTTGGCCGTGGCGCCGGCCTCGCCTCCGCCGCCGACGGCGCTGGTGACGTCGCCGATGGGCGATCGCTGGGCCGAGGTCGTGGGGCGCCTGCTGGGCAAAGGCGCCGTCACGGCCCTGGTGCGCGAGCTGGCGCAGCAGGCCGGGCTGGAGCGCATCGACAGCGACACGCAGCCGCCGACCTGGCATCTGCAAGTCGAGCGCGATTCGCTGCGCACCGACACCTTGCGCGACAAGCTGCGCCAGGCGCTGCAGGCCGAGCTGGGCGAGCCGCTGCAGCTCGTACTGAGCACCGAGGTGCCGCAGGATTCGCCGGCGCGCCGCGACGCGGCCGAACGCGAGCGCCGGCAGCGCCACGCCGAGGACGCCATTCGCAACGACCCGCTGGTGCTCGACCTGATGTCGCAGTTCAAGACCGCGCGCATCGTGCCCGGGTCGATCAAACCGCTTTGACACCGAGAGGAACCCGATCATGATGAAGAACCAGCTGGCCGGCCTGATGAAGCAGGCGCAGGCGATGCAAGACAACATGAAGCGCGCCCAGGAAGAGCTGGCGAGCATCGAGGTGGAGGGCCAGTCCGGCGCCGGCCTCGTCAAGGTCGTGATGACCTGCAAGCACGACGTCAAGCGCGTGGCCATCGACCCCAGCCTGCTGGCCGACGACAAGGACATGCTCGAGGACCTGGTGGCCGCAGCCTTCAACGACGCGGTGCGCCGTGCCGAAGACGTGACGCAGCAGAAGATGGGCGCGCTGACGGCCGGCATGCCGCTGCCGCCGGGCATGAAGTTCCCGTTCTGACGGGCTGCGGATGGCCGAAGCCAGCCTCGACGAGCTGATCGAAGCGCTGCGCCGTCTGCCCGGCGTGGGCCAGAAGTCGGCCCAGCGCATGGCCTACCACCTGCTGCAGAACGACCGCGCCGGCGCCGGCAGGCTGGCGTTGGCGCTGCAGCAGGCGCTGGCGCGCATGCAGCACTGCGAGCGCTGCCACACCTTCACCGAACACCGCATCTGCGCCACCTGCCAGGACGCGGCGCGCGACGCGCGCCAGCTGTGCGTGGTCGAGGCACCGGCCGACCAGGCCGCGCTGGAGCGCAGCGGCGGCTACCGCGGCCTGTATTTCGTGCTGATGGGGCGCCTCAGCCCGCTGGACGGCGTCGGCATCGACGACATCGGGGCGCGGCAACTGATCGAGCGGGCCTGCGACGGCGTGGTGTCCGAGGTCATCCTGGCCACGGGCTTCAGCGCCGAGGGCGAGGCCACGGCGCATGCGCTGGGCGAGGCGCTGCGCTCGCGCGGCCTGAAGGTCACGCGGCTGGCGCGCGGCGTGCCGGCCGGCAGCGAACTGGAGTACGTGGACCTGAGCACCATCGCGCACGCGCTGGTGGACCGGCGCTAACGTCCGGTGGACCGCGCTACAGCTTCGAATCGCCCTTCGACGCGGCCACCCTGCTGCTGGACGACGCGGGGGTCGGCTTGGCGGCCGCCGTGCGCGACGCCGGCTTGGCCTTGGCCTCGGCGCGCTTCGTCGGCGCGGCCGCCTTGGCCGCGCGGGTGCTGCTCTTGGCCGACACCGGCTGCATGACGATGATCGTCTGGCCGGGCTGAAAGCGCGCCTGCGGCGAGACGCCGTTCCACGACGCCACCTGCTCGGCGCTGACGCGGTAGCGCTTGGCCACCGCGGTCACGGTGTCGCCGCGCTTGCCGGCCTTGAAGGCGATGCGGCGGCCCGGCGGCGGCTCCGGCGCCAGCAGCATCATGGCGCTGTCGGCGACCCGGCCGGACACGTCGTCCGACTTGTGCGAGCTGCGCGGCACCAGCAGCGTGGAGCCGGCCTTGACGAGCATGCGCGGCGGAATGCGGTTGACGCTGCGCAGGTCTTCCTCGCTCATGCCCACCTGCCGCGCCACGTCGGAGGGCTTCAAGGTCGCTGGCGCGACCCAGGCCGTCCAGGTGGCCAGCGGCGCGCGGTGCGCGCGCAGGTTCTTCACGAACAGCGTGGCGTTGTCGTACGGCAGCAGCACCTGCGGCGTGCCGGCTGCCAGGATCACCGGCTTGTTCATCTGCGGGTTGAGCAGCTGGAACTCGTCGTGCGTGACGCCGGCCAGCCTGACGGCCACCGCCACGTCGATGTCGTTGGTGATCGGCACCGACAGGAAGTAGGGGTGGTTCTGCAGCGGGGGCAGCGCGATGGCGTAGTCCTGCGGCTGCAGGATGATGTTCTTCACCGCCTGCAGCTTGGGCACGTAGTTGCGCGTCTCCTCCGGCATGCGCAGCGCCTCGTAGGTGGCCGGCAGTCCGGCCTTGAGGTTGCGGTCCACCGCCCGCTGCACGTTGCCCTGGCCCCAGTTGTAGGCCGCCAGCGCCAGCTGCCAGTCGTTGAACTGGCCGTACAGCATCTGCAGGTAGTCCAGCGCGGCACGGGTCGACGCCAGCACGTCACGCCGGTCGTCGCGGAACAGGTTCTGCTTGAGGTCGAAGTCCTTGCCGGTGGCGGGCATGAACTGCCACATGCCCGAGGCCCGTGCCACCGACATGGCCTGCGGGTTGAACGCGCTCTCCACGAAGGGCAGCAGCGCCAGCTCGGTGGGCATGCCGCGCTTCTGGATCTCCTCGACCACGTAGTACAGGTAGCGGCCGCCGCGCTCGGTCATGCGCTGCACGTAGTCCGGGCGCGACGAATACCACTGCTCCCACTTCACCACCAGCGTGTTCTGCAGGTCGGGGATCGCAAAGCCCTTGCGCACGCGGATCCACAGGTCGACGCGTGCCACGGCGTCGTCCGGGTCGACGACGACCGACGGCCGCAGAGGGTCGGTGGCAAACGCGTAGGGCTGCACGTCGGCCTGCGCTGCGGATGCTGCGGCCACCGGCGGCGCGGCGGCCCGGGTCGGTGCGGGCTTGGGGGTCTCGACCGCCACGGCGGGCGGAGTGGGTGGCGACGCCGGCGGCGCTTGGGTGGCACACCCGGCGGCCAGCAGCGCCGACAGCAGCATGCCCAGTGCGCCGAGGCGTCGGCCGGGGCCACTGGGCAGGCCCGGGCCGGCGCAATTCATCGCCGCTTCAGCCACGCGTTGCGGGCCACGGCCCGGTGGGCGGCGACCACTAGAATTCGCGCGGTCTGCGGCCGGGGCGCTGCCCCTGTGTGGCGCGCGTGACCCGGGTCGGAAGCGGTAGAGGCTGTGGTCGTCATGTCCATCGATACAACGATTATAGAGTTGGCCTCCTGGTTGCAAACCCCGCCGGGCCAGTGTCTTCTGCACTGGGAACAGCAACAAATCGATCAGGCGGTGACCGACGTCTTCGGCTACCACGCGCTGCAGCTCGGCCTGCCGCAGCTGCAGGGGCTGCGCAGCAACCGCATGCCGCATCGCTGGCTGGCCGCCGAAACCGTGGTGGACGAGCTGGCCCATGCGCCGCCGGCGGCCACCGCGGCGCTGCATTGCCACTTCGACGCGCTGCCGTTCCCGAACCAGAGCCTGGACCTGGTGCTGCTGCCGCACGCGCTGGAGCTGTCGCGCGACCCGCACCTCACGCTGCGCGAGGTCGAGCGTGTGCTGGTGCCCGAGGGGCGGGTCATGATCCTCGGCTTCAACCCGGCCAGCATGTGGGGCCTGCGGCAGCGCTTCGGCCGTGCCCGCGGCGCGGTGGGGCTGGGCAGCCGGCGCGGCTTGTTCCTGCCGCGCGCGGGCGAGATGCTCGGCTACTGGCGCATGCGCGACTGGCTGCGGCTACTGAGCTTCGAGGTCGAAGGCGGCTGCTTCGGTTGCTTCCGCCCGCCCTACAAATCGGCGCGCTGGCTGGAGCGCAGCGCCTGGATGGAGGGCGTGGGTGAACGCTGGTGGCCGGTGTTCGGCGCGGCGTACTTTCTGGTGGCCGTCAAGCGCGTGCGCGGCATGCGCCTGGTCGGCCTGGCCCGGCACGAGGCGCGCAAGGCGCGCGCCAGCAACGCGGTGGTCGCCAACCGGCAGCGGCGGCAGCCCGAGGAGATCTGCGAGTGAAGGAAGTGGTGATCTACACCGACGGCGCCTGCAAGGGCAATCCGGGGCCGGGGGGCTGGGGCGCCTGGATGCGCTCCGGCGAACACACCCGCGAGCTCTTCGGCGGCGAACGCCTGACCACCAACAACCGCATGGAGCTGACCGCGCCGATCGAGGCCCTGGCGTCGTTGAACCAACGCTGCGCGGTGACCATCTACACCGACAGCCAGTACCTGCGCAACGGCATCAGCACGTGGATCCACGGCTGGAAGGGCAGGGGCTGGAAGACCGCGGATCACAAGCCGGTGAAGAACGTCGACCTCTGGCAGCGGCTGGATGCGCTGGTGCAGAAGCACCAGGTGCAATGGCAGTGGGTCAAGGCCCACGCCGGCGACCCGGGCAACGAGCGCGCCGACGCGTTGGCCAATCGCGGCGTGCCGACCCCGTGACCCGGGTCTGACGCGATCGGCCGACTGCCGATACAGTGCGCGGTGGCATGAAGGGCAAACCTTGAAAAAAGTACATACATGGGTAGCCGCGTTGGGCATTGCCGTGCTGGCCGCCGGAGCCTGGTGGTGGCAGAACCAGTCGCCGACGGCGACACCCGCCGATAGTGCGGGCGCATCGCCCAAGGCGGCAGCGGGCAACGCCCCCGCGGGCCCGGCCAGCGTCGAAGTCGGCAAGGTCGAGGTCATGGCGCTGGCCGACGACGCCCAGGCCGTGGGCTCGCTGCGGTCGCGCCAGGGCGTGATGCTGCGACCCGAGGTCAGCGGCCGCGTCGCGGCGATCGGCTTCACCGAAGGCCAGCGCGTGCGGCGCGGTCAGCTGCTGGTGCAGCTGGACGACACGCTGCAGCAGGCGCAGCTGAAGCAGGCCCAGGCGCAGGCCAGCATCGCGCGCACCAATCTGCAGCGCAACCGCGAGCTGGTGCTCGAGAACTTCGTCAGCCAAAGCGCGGTCGACCAGAGCGCCGCGTCGCTGGAGGTGGCCGAGGCGCAGGTGGCGCTGTCCAAGGCGCAGGTGGAGCGCATGCGCATCGTGGCGCCCTTCGACGGCGTGGCCGGCATTCGCAGCGTCAACCTGGGCGACTACGTCAAGGACGGTGCCGACCTGGTGAACATCGAGGACCTGTCGCAGGTGCTGGTCGATTTCCGCCTGCCGGAGCGTTTCGTGGCGCGCGTGAAGACCGGGCAGGTCGTCGAGGTGAGCCTGGACGCGCTGCCCAACCAGCGCTTCACCGGGCGCATCGACGCGCTGGATTCGGTGATCGATGCCAACGGCCGCTCGCTGCTGGTGCGGGCACGGCTGGACAACCCGGGCGGGGTGCTCAAGTCGGGCCTGTTCGCACGCACGCGCATCGTCTTTTCCACGCGCGAGAACGCGCTGGTCGTGCCTGAAGAGGCGCTGGTGCCGCAGGGCGGCAAGCAGTACCTGTTCAAGGTGCTCAACGGCCGCGACGGCAAGGTGGCCAGCCGCATCGAGGCGCACATCGGCCTGCGCCTGCCCGGCAAGGTGGAGATCCTGGACGGGCTGGCGCCCGGCGACCTGGTGGTCACGGCAGGGCAGGCCCGGCTGGGCCGCGGCGACGCCGTGCCGGTGAGCGTGGTGGATCTCTCTCGGCCGCGGGCCGCCAGCGCGCCGGGCGGCGGGCCGCGCCCGGCCAGCGCGGCCTCGGGCGCGCGCGCGCCGGCGCCCTGACACGACGAGGACGCGGCGATGCGCATTTCGGAAACTTCGATCCGCCGTCCGGTCTTCGCGACGGTGATGTCGCTGATGATCGTGCTCATCGGCCTGGTGTCCTTCAACCGGCTGGCGGTGCGCGAATATCCGCGCATCGACGAGCCGGTGGTCACGGTGAGCACCAAGCTGATCGGCGCCTCGTCGGAGGTCATCGAGTCGCAGGTCACCAAACCGCTGGAGGACTCGATCGCCGGCATCGACGGCGTGGACATCATCACCTCGATCTCGCGCTCCGAGCAGAGCCAGATTACGGTGCGCTTCAAGCTGGAGAAGAACCCCGACGATGCCGCCGCCGATGTGCGCGACCGCGTGTCGCGCGTGCGCGGCAAGCTGCCCGACGCGATCGACGAGCCGGTGATCGCCAAGGTCGAGGCCGATGCCACGCCGACCATCTGGCTGGCTTTCACCAGCGACACGCTCAGCCCGCTGGAAGTCACCGACATCATCAACCGCATCGTCAAGCCGCGCTTGCAGACGGTGCCGGGCGTGTCCAACGTGCAGATCAACGGCGACCGGCTGTTCTCGATGCGCATCTGGCTCGACCCGGACAAGCTGGCCGCCTACAAGCTGACGGTGCAGGACGTCGAGGACGCCATCCGCAAGCAGAACCTCGAGGTGCCGGCCGGGCGCATCGAAAGCCAGCAGCGCGAGTTCAGCGTCACCGCGCGCACCGACCTGAACACGGTGCCGCAGTTCGCCGACATCGCATTGAAGTCGGTCAACGGCTACACGGTGCGGCTGCGCGACGTGGCGCGCATCGAGCAGGCGCCGGCCAGCGAGCGCAGCAGCGTGCGGCTGAACGGCGTGCCGTCGATCAGCACCGGCATCATCCGCAACGCCACGGCCAACCCGCTGGAGATCTCGGCGGCGGTGCGCAAGATCATGCCGCAGATCCAGGCCGAGCTGCCGCCGGGCATCACGGTCCAGGTGGCCAACGACAACGCGGTCTTCATCGACCGCTCGGTCAAGTCGGTGTACCACACCATCGCCGAGGCCATCGTGCTGGTGGCGCTGGTGGTCTTCGTGTTCCTGCGCACGCTGCGCGCGTCGATCATCCCGATGGTCACCATCCCGGTCAGCCTGATCGGCGCCTTCGGCATCATGGCCGCGGCCGGCTTCACCATCAACACGCTCACGCTGCTGGCGCTGGTGCTGGCCATCGGCCTGGTGGTCGACGACGCCATCGTCGTGCTGGAGAACATCTTCCGCCACATCGAGGAGGGGCTGGAGCCCTTCCAGGCGGCGCTCAAGGGCGCCAAGGAGATCAGCTTCGCGGTGGTGGCGATGACGCTGACGCTGGCCGCGGTGTATGCGCCGCTGGCCTTCACGCCGGGTCGCACGGGGCGGCTGTTCACCGAGTTCGCGCTGACGCTGGCCGGCGCGGTCATCGTCTCCGGCTTCGTCGCGCTGACACTGACGCCGATGATGTGCAGCAAGCTGCTGCGCCACAACCCGTCGCCGAACCGCTTCGACCGCGGCATGGAGCGCGTGCTGGTGGCGCTGGGCAACGGCTACGGCCGCGCGCTCGCCTGGGTGCTGACGCAGCGCTGGATCGTGCTGCTGGTCATGGTGGCGGCCGGCGGTGGCAGCTGGTGGCTGTACAAGAACGCCAAGAGCGAACTCGCGCCGCTGGAAGACCGCGGCGTGATCCTGGCGACGGTCAATGCGCCGGACGGCGCCACGCTGGACTACACCGCGCGCTACCTGCAGGCCATCGAGACCATCGCCCGCAACTACCCCGAGTTCGACCGCGTGTTCGTCGTCGCCGGCAACCCGACGGTCTCGCAGGGCGTGTCCTTCATGCGCACGGTGGACTGGGACGAGCGCAAGCGCAGCACGCAGGAACTGGCGCGCGCGCTGCAGCCGCAGTTCATGGGGCTGCCGGGCGTCACCGCGTTCCCGATCACGCCGCCCAGTCTGGGGCAGGGCTTCCGCGAACGCGCCATCAACTACGTCATCGTCACCAGCGACAGCTACGAGAACCTGGCGAAGGTGTCGCAGCAGTTCCTGGCCGAGATGGCCAAGAACCCGGGCTTCGTGCAACCCGACACCGACCTGCGGCTGAACAAGCCGGAGATCTTCGTCGAGGTGGACCGCGCGCGCGCGGCGGACATGGGCGTCAACGTCGACGCCGTCGCACGCACCGTGGAGACGATGCTCGGCGGCCGTGCCGTCACGCGCTACAAGCGCGACGCCGACCAGTACGACGTGATCGTGCAGACCGAGATGCGCGGCCGCACCACGCCCGAGGACATCGAGAAGCTGTTCGTGCGTGGCCGCGGCGAGGCGATGGTGCCGCTGAGCTCGCTGATCAAGGTGCGCGAGGCGGTCAGCCCGCGCGAGCTGAACCACTTCAACCAGCGCCGCTCGGTCTCGATCACCGCCAACCTGGCGCCGGGCTATGCGCTGGGCGAGGCGCTGCAGTTCATGGACCAGACGGCCGCCAAGCTGCTGCCGCCGGGTTATGCCACCGAACTCAACGGCGTCAGCCGCGAGTTCCGCTCATCGTCCGGCGCGCTGGGCCTGGTGTTCGTGCTGGCGCTGATGTTCATCTTCCTGGTGCTGTCGGCGCAGTTCGAGAGCTTCGTCGACCCGTTCATCATCCTGCTGGCGGTGCCGCTGTCGATGGTCGGTGCGCTGCTCGCCATGACCTGGACCGGCGGCACGCTCAACGTCTATTCGCAGATCGGCCTGATCACGCTGGTCGGGCTGATCAGCAAGCACGGCATTCTGATCGTCGAGTTCAGCAACCAGCTGCGCCAGCAGGGGCGTTCGCTGACGGAGGCCGTGGTCGAGGCCTCGAGCCTGCGGCTGCGCCCGATCCTGATGACCACCGGCGCCATGGTGCTGGGCGCGCTGCCGCTGGCCACGGCCAGCGGTGCGGGTGCCGAGAGCCGGCAGCAGATCGGCTGGGTCATCGTCGGCGGCATGACGCTGGGCACGCTGCTGACGCTGTTCGTGGTGCCGACGATGTACACGCTGCTCGCGCGCAAGGGTGTGCCGGGCGAAATCACCACGCCGGCCGAGGACGGGGCGCAAGCCCACGGCGCCGCGCCGCACCTGCCGGCCTGACGCTGGGTCCTGCCGGCGGTGTCGCGCCGGCACTCAACGCGGCGGCGCGCCGGCCTCGGCCAGCAGCAGGGCCAGGTCGGCGCCGAGCAGCAGGTCGTCGTGGATGCCGAACACCTGGCGCCGCAGCCGCCCCTGTGCGTCGATCAACACCAGCGTCGGTGTGCCTTGCATCGCGTAGGCCCTCATGGTGCGAGGGATCGGGCCGTCGTCCGACGGCGCGTCGACGCCCACCGGGAAGCCGATGCGGTACTCGTGGACGAACGCGCGCAGCGACTGCAGCCCCATTGCCGCGTGGTGTTCGAACACCGTGTGCAGGCCGACGATGGTCAGTGGCCTGCCGGAGAACAGCGCGGCGACGCGCTGCATCTGCGGCAGGCCGTGCGAGACGCAGGCCGGGCACAGCATCTGGAACGCATGCAGCAGCACCACGTGGCCGCGCAGCTGCTCCAGGTCCAGCGGCTCCGAATTCAGCCACGCCGTGGTGTGCCAGGCCGGCGCCGGCGGCGGCATCAGAAGTCCCCGTCCTTGACGTAGGGATGGCTCCACAGCGTCAGCTGCAGCAGGCCGGACTTGAGCCACGCCGCGTGCATCTGCTCGACCTGCTCGGCCGAGTGGCCCTTCTTCGCGAGGAAGGGCTTGAGCGTGACGGTGACCGGGAAGATCAGCGCGAACAGGTCGCGGAACGGCACGATCGGGCTGGCTTCGGCGCCGTCGGTACGGTTCTTGGCCGTGCGGTGATGGCGCAGGCCGATCTGGTGCTGGTAGTCGAGCCAGCGCTGATCGTAGTTGGCCTGGGCGGTGTCCAGGATCCACTGGCCGAAGCGCTTGCGCACCGCGGCCAGGTACTCGCCCTGCGGCTGGCCGGACACCGGGTGGCTGAAGCTGGCCAGCAGGTGGGGCTGCGAGCCGACGAAGCCGTACCAGACATCGAGGATTGCCTCCACCTGGTCGTGCAGCACGTCGTGCGACAGGCGCAGCGCGCGCACGTCGTCGTCGCCGAACAGGGCGGTCTTCTTCATCAGCTCGAATTCGGCGGGGGTCACCGGCGAGCGCGCGGCGTTGGAGGTGGGGTTCGTAGAGGCCATCGTTCGAATCCTTTCGTTTGTGCGGGCTGCGGCTTTGCACTACGCTGCCGCCGCTGCCGAACGATAGGAAGCATCGTCGGGCGGCGCCAGAAGGCACTTTTGGGTAAGGTGGTGAGACGATGGTGGGTGACGACGGCGACCGCGGCGACATACCCGTCGCATCGATGGTCGAGAGCATCGTCGGCTGCAAGTGGTCGCTCAGCCTGCTGCGGCTGGCCGCCGACGGCACCAGCCGGCCGAGCGCGCTGCTGCGCGGCTGCCCGGGCTTGTCGGCCAAGGTGATGAACGAGCGGCTGCAGAAGATGCAGCGCTTCGGCATCGTGCGGCGCACCGTCATCGGCGACAAGCCGCCGGTCGAGGTGGACTACACGCTCACGCCCTTCGGCCGACGTTTCATCGAGCTGCTCGACGAAGTGCGCCGGCTGCAGCGGGACGTCGACAACGGCGAGGTGCCGGTCGAACGCTGACCATGCGGTGCCGCCTGGCGGCGCGCATCGGCATCACCACGGCTTCGCGGCGCAACGGGCGCGCCGCGCGTCGTGGCAGGCGTCTCCAGGTTGGCCGAGCCGAAGACGCGCGGCACCGCGAGGCCGGCGTCAATAGCCCAGTGCCAGCCCCGTGTTGCGCCGCGGGTCGTTGGCGCCGTAGTAGCGGTTCTTGCCCACCGGCTTGCCGTCCAGCGACGGCGCGCCGACGACGATCACCGCCAGGTGGTTGGCGGGTTGCGCACCGGCGAACTTGTGGCCCATGCCCTCGAGGATGCGGCGCGTGTCCGGGCTCAGCGCAAAGGGCTCCAGGTTGGTCGGCTCGGGCAGCCACTGCTGGTGGAAGCGCGGCGCGTCGACGGCTTCCTGCACGTTCATGCCGTAGTCGATCATGTTGATCATCGTGTTCAGCACCGCGGTGATGATGCGGCTGCCGCCCGGCGTGCCGACCACCATCACCGGCTTGCCGTCCTTGGTGACGATGGTCGGGCTCATCGACGACAGCGGCCGCTTGCCCGGGGCGATGGCGTTGGCCTCGCCCTGCACCAGGCCGTACAGGTTGGGCACGCCGACCTTGGCCGTGAAGTCGTCCATCTCGTTGTTCAGCAGCACGCCGGTGCCGGGCGCGGTGACCTTGGCGCCGAACCAGTCGTTGATGGTGTAGGTCACCGAAACCGCATTGCCCCACTTGTCGACGATCGAATAGTGCGTGGTGTTGCTGCCTTCGTGCGGCGCCACGCCCGGCTTGATGTTCTGCGACACGCCGGCCCTGGCCGGGTCGATGGCTGCGCGCAGCTTGGTCGCGTAGTCCTTGGACAGCAGCCGCTCGGTTGGGTTCTTCACGAAGTCCGGGTCGCCGAGGTAGCTGTTGCGGTCGACGTAGGCGTGGCGCATGGCCTCGATCTGCACGTGCACGCCCTGCGCCGAGCGGTAGCCCCAGTCCTTCAGCGGGTAGCCTTCCAGCACGTTGAGCATCTCGCAGATGATCACCCCGCCCGAACTCGGCGGCGGCGCCGAGATCACGTGGTAGCCGCGGTAGTCGCACTCGATGGGCTTCAGCTCGCGCGTCCTGTACTGGTCGAGGTCGGCCTGCGTGAGGATGCCGCCGCCGGCGCGGCTGGCCGCGACGATGTCCGCGCCGACCGTGCCCTTGTAGAAGCCGTCCTCGCCCTTGTCGCTGATCGCCTGCAGCGTCCGCGCCAGGTCCTTCTGCACCAGCTTCTGTCCGGCCTGGAAGGGCTCGCCGGCATTGAGGAAGATGGCCGCGCTGGCCGGGTCCTTGCGGAAGTCGGCGGTTGCGGTCCACAGCATGTCCACGTCGCCCTGGTCGAGCACGAAGCCGTCCTGCGCGTAGCGGATCGCCGGGGCGAGCAGCGCCGCGCGCGGCAGCGTGCCGTACTTGGCGCGCGCGTATTCCATGCCCGACACCGAGCCCGGCACGCCGACCGCCAGGTAGCCGTGCGTGCTGGCGCCCTTGATGACGTTGCCGTCCTTGTCGAGGTACATGTTCGCGGTGGCGGCCAGCGGCGCCTTCTCGCGGAAGTCGAGGAAGGTCTTGCGCCCGTCGGCCAGCTGGATGGTCATGAAGCCGCCGCCGCCCAAGTTGCCGGCGGCCGGATAGACGACCGCCAGCGCGTAGCCGACCGCCACCGCGGCGTCGACCGCGTTGCCGCCGTCCCTGAGCACGTCGACGCCGGCGCGCGTGGCCAGATGCTGTGCCGTCACGACCATGCCGTTTTCGGCGGCCACCGGCGCCAGCGAGGCGGCCAGCGTGGCCAGCGGGCCGGCGACGAAGGCCACGGCGGTAAGTCGGGCGACGAATGGAACGATGCGCATGATGGTTTCCTCCCTGTCGTTGGGGCGGGCCAGGAGCGCGCCTGGTCCGCCGTTGTGGGCGGCGCGCGTGTCGCGCGCTGCCAGGGGGGTCACTGTAGCCGGCGTGCCGGGCTGCCCTCTTGACCTAGATCCGTTGCAGGGCTTGCTGCACCGCCTGCAGCACCTGCTCGACCACCGCCGGCCCGTCGGCCCCCATCGCCACCTCGGCGTTCGCGGGCCGCGCTTCGCTCACGCGGAAGTCGCACACCGTCATGCCGCGCGTGAAGCGGCCGTGCACTTCGACATCGACGCGCGCGCTCTGGAACGTAAAGCGCTCGGGCTGCCACAGCCAGGCGGCGACCACCGGGTCGTACAGCGGCATCGGCACCTGGCCGTCGGCGCTGCGGATGCGCTGGTAGGCGTCCAGATGGCCGGCCAGCCACGCCGCGCGCGGCCCCGGCCAGGCCTGCACCTGTTCGACGTGACGTCGCTCCAGCAGCACCTGCCGGCACAGGTTCAGGCCGAACATGCGGCGCTTCAGCCCCGGCGCATTGAACACGATGTCGGCCGCCTCGGGGTCGGCGTAGATGTTGAACTCGGCCGCCGGCGTGTGGTTGCCGCGCTCGGTGGAGCCGCCCATCAGCACCAACTCGGCGATGCGCGCGGCAAGGGCCGGCTCGGCCTGCAGCGTGCGTGCGATGTTGGTCAGCGGCCCGATCGCCAGCAGCATCACCGGCTCGGCGCTGGCATGCAGCGCGGCGCGCAGCGCGGCCACGGCATCGGGGCTGTCGGCGTGTGCCTCCACCTCGGGCAGCGCGGCGCCGGTGCTGCGCATGCCCTGTGCG
The DNA here is from genome assembly GCA_019635285.1 of Rubrivivax sp. Classification (GTDB taxonomy): domain Bacteria; phylum Pseudomonadota; class Gammaproteobacteria; order Burkholderiales; family Burkholderiaceae_C; genus Rubrivivax. The sequence continues at coordinate 33,406 of JAHBZS010000049.1, forward strand.
CCGAGCACGCGTTGCGCCGTTTCCAGCGTGCCGCACAGCGGCAGCGCGCTGCCGGCATGCACGGGCACCCGCAGGCCGTAGTGCTGGCGGATGCGCAGCGCATTGGCCAGCGTCACGTCCAGCGGCGCATTGCCGGCGACGACGCTGATGCCGAGCCAATGCAGCCGCGGGTGCGCCGCCAGCATCAGCATCGTCAGCCAGTCGTCGAAGCCGGGGTCGGCGTCGAGCCAGACCGGCGTCACGCCGGCCCCGCGTCCGCGGCGTACCGCGGCCGGTCCTCCTTGGGGACATGTGCCCGAGCCCGCGGCCCCTGACGGCGTCATTCGCGCAGCGAGGTCTGCTGCAGCACCTTGGCGATCTTGGCCCGATCCTGCTCGATGAACGACACGAAGGCTGCCGGCGAGCCGCCGCCGGGCAGCGCGCCGGCCTTGGCCAGCGGGTCGCGCACCTGGGCGGTCTTCAGCACCTCGTCGACCTCATGATTCAGCCGGTTGACCACCGCGACGGGCGTCTTTGCCGGCGCGTACAGCCCGGCCCAGCTGACGACGTTGAAGCCCTTGAAGCCCGGCGTCTCGGCCGCGGCCGGCACGTCCGGCAGCAGGGCCAGGCGCTTGTCGCTGGTGACGGCCAGTGCCTTGACCGTCTTGGCCTGCACGTAGGGCGCGGCCGACGCGGCGATGAGCATCGCCAGCTCGACCTGGTTGCCGGCCACGTCGTTGGCAATCTGCGAGCCGCCGCGGTAGGGGATGTGCACCATGTGGATCTGCGCCACCTGCTTGATCATCTCGGTGGCCAGGTGCGGCAGCGTGCCCACGCCAGAGGTGGCGTACGACAGCTTGCCCGGCTGCTTCTTTGCCAGTGCGACCAGCTCGGCCAGGTTGTTGGCCGGCAGCGCCGGTTGCGCCACCAGCACCATCGGCGCGGTGTTCACCAGCACCACCGGCTGCAGCTCCTTCAGCACGTCGACCTTGTAGTAGGGGCCGCCGGGCGGCGCGTTCGGGTTCAGCGGCGCATCGCCGGCCATCAGGAAGGTATAGCCGTCAGGCGCGGACTGGATGACCTTGGCGAAGCCGAGCGCGCCGCCGGCGCCGGTGACGTTTTCGACCAGCACCTGCTGGCCGATGCGCTCGGACAGCTTCTGCGCCACCAGCCGCGTCGTCGCATCCAGGCTGCCGCCGGCGCTGTAGGGCACGATCAGCGTCACCGGGCGCGTCGGCCAAGCGGGCTGCGCCGCGGCGGCGAAGGCGGCGCTGCCCACGAGAGCGGCGATCAGCAGGCGGGTGGTGTGGCGGCGGGACGGCTTCAAGGCGGGCTCCAGGCAAGAGTCAGGGTCGAGGGTCAAATGGTCAAAGGTCGGGTAGCTCGGCGCGCAGCGCGTCGAAGCGTGCGCTCCAGTCGGCGCGCCAGGCCGCGCGCGTCGCCGCGTCGATCCAGGCGCTGTCCAGCCCGTTGTGCAGGCACTGGCGCAGATCCGCGATCGAATAGCCGAAGTCGCGCACCATCATCGACCAGGCGCGGCTCGGCGTGACGTGGTGCAGCGTCGGGTCGTCGGTGTTGGGGTGCACGCGCAAGCCCAGCTCGCGCATGCGGCGGATCGGGTGCTCGGCGGCCCAGCGCTCGGGCGGCAAGGTGCGCAGGTAGTACGAATTGGTCGGCACGACGGTGAAGACCATGCCCGAGGCGAGCGCCTGGCGGGTGAGTGCCGGGTCGTCGACGATGGTGTAGCCGTGGTCGATGCGGTCGACGCGCAGCTCGTCGATGGCGCAGCGCACGTTGGCGGCGGGCAGGCCAAACTCGCCGGCGTGCGCGGTGGTCTTCAGCCCGGCGCGGCGCGCCGCGGCATAGGCCTGGACGAACTGCTGCGGCGGGCCGACGGCCTCCTGGTAGTCGATGCCGATCCCGGGCACTTCGTCGGCGCGGTGCTCGAGCACCCACTGCAGCATCTCCATCGCCGCGTCGGCGCCGGCTTCGCGGTCGATCGCCGGCACCAACCGGCCGATGACGCCGAAGTCGGTCTGCGCATCGGCGATCGCCCGGCGGATCGCCGGCAGCACCGTGGCATAGGCCAGGCCCCCGACCTGCGCGGTGCCGGTCGGATTCCAGAAGAACTCGGCGTAGCGCACGCCGTGGCCGGCCGCATCCTGCAGGTACTCGTAGCTCAGGCGGTGGAAGTCGTCGGGGCGCGTCAGCAGCCAGCGGTCTAGCGCGCGCAGCACACGCAGCACGCCCACCGGCTTCTCGCCGCGCGTGTAGAAGGCGTCGATCTCGGCCGCCGACAGCGGCGCCTGCGCGCGCCGCGCCAGCTCCTCGAAGGTGCGGCGCCGCACCGTGCCGAGCAGATGGCAATGCAGTTCCATCTTCGGCATCTCGCGCACGAAGCGGTCGAGGGCATCGGCAGGGCTGGGCGAGGCGTCCGGCATGCGCCGCATGGTACCGGCAGCGCCACCAGTGGCCGGCGGCGAAAGGAAGCTGTGGCTGCTGACGGCGCATTGCGGTCGGTGGCAACAGCCACCCCTGCGAGAGTTCAGCGCATCGCGCCAGGCGGCACCTGCCACGGGCTCATGCTGCGGCAGTCGGCCCTGCGGTCCGACTGCACTGCGGTGCTCGCC
>JAHBZS010000005.1 GCA_019635285.1 Rubrivivax sp.
TGCGCGTGTCGGTGACGGTGATCGCCGAGCAGAACGGCCGGCGCGAAGTCGGCACCGGCGGCGGCGGCGGCCGCTTCGGCCTGGGCTACTTCCAGGACGAGATGCTGAAGTCCTATGTCGAGCAGGCCGTCAACGCGGCGCTCACCAACCTGGAGGCGCGCCCCGCGCCGGCCGGCGAGATGAGCGTGGTGCTGGGCCCCGGCTGGCCCGGCGTGCTGCTGCACGAGGCCGTGGGCCACGGGCTGGAGGGCGACTTCAACCGCAAGGGCTCGTCCACCTTCGCCGGCCGCATCGGCCAGCGCGTGGCCGCCAAGGGCGTGACCGTGCTCGACGACGGCACCATCGCCGACCGTCGCGGCTCGCTCAACATCGACGACGAAGGCCACGCCACGCAGCGCAACGTGCTCATCGAGGACGGCATCCTCAAGGGCTACATCCACGACTCGATGAACGCGCGGCTGATGGGCGTCAAGCCCACCGGCAACGGCCGGCGCGAGAGCTATGCGCACGTGCCGATGCCGCGCATGACCAACACCTACATGCTGGGCGGCAGCCTGGCCAAGGAAGAGATCATCGCCAGCATGAAGCGCGGGCTGTATGCCACCAACTTCGGCGGCGGGCAGGTGGACATCACCAGCGGCAAGTTCGTGTTCAGTGCCAGCGAGGCCTTCTGGGTGGAGAACGGCAAGATCCAGTACCCGGTGAAGGGCGCCACCTTGATCGGCAACGGCCCCGAGGCGATGACGCGCGTCAGCCTGATCGGCAACGACATGGCGCTGGACACCGGCGTGGGCGTCTGCGGCAAGGAAGGCCAGAGCGTGCCGGTGGGCGTGGGCCAGCCCACCCTGCGCATCGACCGGCTGACGGTGGGCGGCACGGCCTAAAGCCCACGGCGTGTGCCAAGGGCACGTCGCCGGCGTGCCGCCTGAGGAGGAACGGTCATGAAAGTCATCCACGAGGCAAGGCACGCGCGCGCCACGCTCGACGCGGGCGGCGTCGCCACGCTGCAAGTGCTCGACGCCGGCCGGCTGAACATCATCGGCAGCGCGGCCATTGCCGACCTGCGCGCCGCGCTGCAGGCACTGGCCGCCGAGCCCGCGCTGCGCGTGCTGGTGCTGCGCGGCAGCGGCGAGCGGGCCTTCATCGGCGGCGCCGACATCGGCGAGATGGTCGGCCTGACGCCGGCCACGGCCCAAGCCTTCATCACCCGGCTGGCGAGCCTGTGCGACGCCGTGGCCGAGATGCCGGTGCCGGTGATCGCGCGCCTCCCCGGCTGGTGCCTGGGCGGCGGGCTGGAAGTGGCGCTGGCCTGCGACCTGCGCCTGTGCGACGACAGCGCCATGTTCGGCATGCCCGAGGTCAAGGTCGGCATCCCGTCGGTGATCCACGCGGCGCTGCTGCCGCGGCTGCTGGGCCAGTCGCGCGCCGACTGGCTGCTGCTGTGCTGCGAGAACATCGACGCCGCGCGCGCCGAAGCCTGGGGCCTGGTGCACGAGCGCTGCGCGGTGGGCGCGCTGGACGCGCTGGTGCAGCGGCGCGCCGCCGCGCTGGCGGCGCTGCCGCCGCAGGCGCTGCGCCAGCAGAAGCGCCTGCTGCGCCACTGGCAGACGGTGCCGCTGGCGCAGGCGGTGCGCGACAGCATCGGCGAGTTCGCGCAGGCCTATGCCACCGGCGAGCCGCAGGCGCTGATGGGCGACTTCATGGCGCGCAAGGCGGCCAAACGCGAGGGCTGAGACTTGCACCCCGGAAGAAGGCCTCAGGCAGCGCCCAATTGATGGCGGGCGCATCGGGGCACCGCCTGAAGCGAGGTGTCCAGCCTCGCTCCCAGCGACCGCCTACTTGAGTTTGAGCATGTCGACCCCGGCGGCCAGACTCAGGACTGCGACGATCAGTGCGACCACGGCAACCCGCCGATCGAAGGCAGCCCACCATGGTTGGCGCGCCGCGAGTTCGCTGCGCAGCACTTCTCGCCCCTTCAGCGTTATGGTTGCCTCGAGGTAGACGTCTCGATCACCTGAGGCATCGATGGCCTCAATCAATCCTGCCCGATACAACTCCCTGAACGCCGCCAAGTCGACTCTCGGATCAGCTTCATCAATGGTCCGTGGAAGCCCTTCGTCAGCAGCTCGGCTCAGCACCGCAAGGGTGGACTTCGTAAGCATGTTGATGCTCCTTGTGAGACGCAAGTCGCGTCGATGAGTCATGCTAGGGAGAGTCTGAAATCGAGAGAACAATCGACCTAAGTGATTGATTCTTATGAGTGTGATCATCCGGCGTCGGCATCGATTTGCGGGTGCATTGGTGTGAGCGGACGCCCGGCAGCCCGCCAGTTTTTTCCCGCCGACTGCGGGCCTGTCCCTCAACGAACTTTGTTAGCCCGCCATGGTGGCGAAGGGGATGTCATGCCGGGCCGGCGCGGCATGGCCTCGCGCCACAATGGGCCGTGCCTGCCGAGAGTTTCAACCTGCGCCGCATCGCGGTGGCCGTGTTCGGCCCGACCCTGCTGTTCGGCCTGGGCGAAGGGGCGATCCTGCCGATCGTCGCCCTCAGCGCGCGCGAGCTCGGCGCGTCGGTGCCGACCGCGGCGCTGATGGTCACGTTGATCGGCATCGGTTCGCTGCTCAGCAACATCCCGGCGTCGATGCTGACCCTGGCCCGCGGCGAACGCTGGGCGCTGGTGGCGGCGTCGCTGTGGTGCGCGCTGGCCATGGCGCTGTGTGCGTGGACGCAGCAGCTGTGGCTGTTCGCCGTGGGCTGCCTGCTGATCGGCGCCGCGCAGGCCGTGTTCAGCCTGGCGCGCCAGAGCTACCTGACCGACGCCGCGCCGCCGCACTACCGCGCCCGCGCGATGTCCACGCTGGGCGGCGTGATGCGCATCGGCCTGTTCATCGGGCCGTTTGCCGGGGCTGCGGCGATCCACCGCTTCGGCCTGGCCGGCGCCTACGGCGTGGGCATCGCCGTGCTGCTGGTGTCGGCGCTGCTGTCGGCGCGCCTGCCCGACCTGGAGGCGCACGACCCGTCCGCGCCGGCCCCGCCCACCGCACCGGACTCGACCTGGCTGGCGACGCTGCGCGACCACGCCCGCGTGTTCGCCGCGCTGGGCGTGGGCGTGCTGCTGGTGAGCGCGGTGCGCTCGTCGCGCCAGGCGGTGATCCCGCTGTGGGCCGACCACCTGGGCCTGCAGGCCTCGGTCACGTCGCTGATCTACGGCCTGGCGGCTGGCCTGGAGATGCTGGTGTTCTACCCGGCCGGGCACCTGATGGACCGCAAGGGCCGGCTCTGGGTGGCGCTGCCGTCGATGTTGATCATGGGCGTGGCGCTGTTGCTGACGCCGCTGAGCACCGGCCCGGCCAGCCTGCTGCTGGCGGCGGCGGTCATCGGCTTCGGCAATGGCATCAGCTCCGGGCTGATCATGACGCTGGGCGCCGACCACGCGCCACGCACCGGGCGGGCGCGTTTCCTCGGCCTGTGGCGGCTGATGGCCGACATCGGCGCCGCCGGCGGACCGGCCTTGTTGTCCTTGCTGGCTGCCGTGCTGTCGCTGGCCTCCGGCATTGCCGCCACCGGGCTGATCGGCATCGCCGCGGCCTGGCAGCTGGCGCGCTGGATCCCGCGCTTCGGCGACCGCGGCAGCGGGCGGCCCTGAGCCCCGGGGCAGGCCGCGTCAGTGCGGCTTGCGCGGGCCTTTGGCGGCGTCCGGCGAAACCATGTGGCTTTGGCCGCCGGGGCGGCGTCGCGCGCGGCGGATGGCCTCGTCGGCCACGCGCTCGGCGTCGCGCCGATGGCTGCGCCTGGACCACGCCTGCCGCGCCGTCCAGCGCAGCCGCCACCAGGCCCGCTGGCCGGCGGCGTCGATGCGGCGGCGCTGCGCCACGGGCAGCACCAGGCGCAGCAGCAGCGCCACGCAGACCGCCAGCACCGCGCCGGCCAGCACCAGTTCGACCACCCCAGCTCCTTGCTTCAGACCAGTTGCCGCAGCTTGCGCAGCGCCACCGACAGCATCGCCAGGTCGGCCGACTTGGCGTCGCCCAGTTCGGCCAGCAGCCGGTGCGCTTCCTGCAGCGCCTGCGGATTCTCGTCTTCCCAGGCCTGCAGCCTCTGCGGCACGTCGCCCTGGCCGCGGTGCAGCACCTCCAGCACCACCTGGGTCTGCAGCTCGCGCAGTTCGTCGCCCAGCGCGGCCTTGGCCAGCATGTCCCAGTGGCCGTCGGCGGCCAGCGCCTCGATCTGCCGGTGCACGCGGGTCAGCCCCAGGCGCAGGCCCAGTTCGCGGTGCAGCGCGCCCACCTGCTCCAGCGGCGCCTGGGACGATTCGGCGATCTCGGCAATGTCCAGCGCATCGAACAGCCCGTCGGTGGCTGCCACCGCCTGCGCCAGGTCCGGCGGCACGCCGGCCTGCACCCAGGCGCTGACCTGCGGCGTGCCGGCGGCCGCCGGCTCCAGCTGCGCGCGCAGCAGGGCCACCGCCGGCGTGTAGCGGTCGATCTGCGCCTGCAGGCCTTCGGCCAGGCGCCGCGGATGCAGCAGCCAGGTGGTGGCGCGCAGGTTCAGCCCGCGCAGGTGGTGCGCCATCTCGGCCTGCACGGCGTCGGGCACGCGGTTGTCTAGCGCCTCGATCTGCTTCCACAGCCGGCCGTAACAGAAGACCTCGCGCATCGCCAGGAAGGCGCGCACGATCTGCGCCGGCCGCGCGCCGGTGATCTCGGTCAGCCGGTGCACGAAGGTCGGCCCGACGCGGTTGACCATGCGGTTCAACACGTGCGTGGCGATGATTTCGCGCTTCAGCGGGTGGCGCGGGATGTAGGCCGCGAAGGTCTCGCGCAGCAGCCGCGGAAAGTAGCGCTGCAGCGCGCTGGCCACCCACGGGTCTTCGGGCAGGTCGGAGTCGACCAGCTCGTCCGACAGCCACATCTTGCTGTAGGCCAGCAGCACCGCCAGCTCGGGGCTGGTCAGGCCGCGGCCCTGGGCGCGGCGCTCGGCCAGCTGCTCGTCGCCCGGCAGGAACTCGATGGCGCGGTCCAGCCGGCCGGCTTTTTCCAGGTGGCGCATGAAACGCGCCTGCTGGTCGAGCAGCGACACGCCCAGCCCGCGCGTCAGCGAGATCACCTGCGTCTGGTGGTAGTTGTCGGCCAGCACCATGTCGGCCACGTCGTCGGTCATCTGCGGCAGCAGCGCGTTGCGCTGCTTCTCGGTCATCTCGCCGTCGGCCACCGCCAGGCCGAGCAGGATCTTGATGTTGACCTCATGGTCGGAGGTGTCGACCCCGGCGGAGTTGTCGATGGCGTCGGTGTAGATGCCTACGCCGGCCTGTGCCGCCTCGATGCGGCCGAGCTGCGTGAAGCCCAGGTTGCCGCCCTCGCCCACCACCTGGCAGCGCAGCTCGGCGCCGTTGATGCGCAGCGCGTCGTTGGCGCGGTCGCCGACGTCGGCATGGCTTTCGCTGCGCGCCTTGACGTAGGTGCCGATGCCGCCGTTGTAGAGCAGGTCCACCGGCGCCTTGAGGATGGCGCTGAGCAGCTCGGTGGGCGACAGCCGCAGGTCGTCGCTGTCCGACGCGATGCCCAGCACCGCGCGCGCCTGCGGCGACACGGGGATGGACTTCTGCGCGCGCGACCACACGCCGCCGCCGGCGGAGATCAGGCCGGTGTCGTAGTCAGCCCAGGACGAGCGCGGCAGCTTGAACAGCCGCTCGCGCTCGGCGAAGGACGCGGCCGCGTCGGGCTGCGGGTCGATGAACACATGGCGGTGGTCGAAGGCCGCCACCAGCCGGATGTGGCGCGACAGCAGCATGCCGTTGCCGAACACGTCGCCGGACATGTCGCCCACGCCGACCACCGTGAAGTCCTGGCTCTGCGTGTCCAGGCCGCGCTCGCGGAAGTGGCGCTTGACGCTTTCCCACGCGCCGCGGGCGGTGATGCCCATGGCCTTGTGGTCGTAGCCGACGCTGCCGCCGGAGGCGAAGGCGTCGCCCAGCCAGTGGCCGTATTCGGCCGAGATGGCGTTGGCATGGTCGGAGAAGGTGGCCGTGCCCTTGTCGGCGGCCACCACCAGGTACGGGTCGTCGCCGTCGATGCGGCGCACCAGCGGCGGCGGCACCACCTGGCCGGCCACCAGGTTGTCGGTCAGGTCCAGCAGCGCGCGCAGGTAGTCCTGGTAGCAGGCCACGCCCTCCTTCAGGAAGGCGTCGCGCTCGCTCGCCGGCGGCGCCTTCTTCAGCACGAAGCCGCCCTTGCTGCCCACCGGCACGATGACGGTGTTCTTCACCATCTGCGCCTTCACCAGGCCCAGCACCTCGGTGCGGAAGTCCTCGGGCCGGTCGCTCCAGCGCAGGCCGCCGCGCGCCACCTTGCCGCCGCGCAGGTGGATGCCTTCGAAGCGCGGCGAGTAGACGAAGATCTCGACGAAGGGCCGCGGGCTGGGCAGCCCCGGCACCTGGGCCGAGTCGAACTTGAAGCTCAGGAACGCGCGCCGCGGCCCGGGCGCGCCCGAATGGCCGACACCGGTGCGCCAGTGGTTGGTGCGCAGCGTGGCCAGCACCAGCGCCAGCAGCTGGCGCAGCACGCGGTCTTCGTTGAGGTTGGCCACGCGGTCCAGCGCCAGCTCGATGGCGCGCACCTGCTCGGCGGCGGCCGCGTCGTCGTGCGCAGTGGGGTGCAGGCGCAAATGGAACAGCCGCACCAGCATGTGCGCGATGTGCGGCTGCGCCGACAGCGTGGCCTCGATGGCCGCCTGCGACAGCGCGAAGCCGATCTGCTTCAGGTACTTGGCATAGGCGCGCAGCACGACGATGTCGTCGGCGCCCAAGCCGGCGCGCAGCACCAGGCGGTTGAAGTCGTCGTTCTCGACCTCGCCGCGGAAGACGCGACCGAAACTGTCCTCGAACAGCCGCGCCAGCCCCTCGGGCTCGGCGTCGTCGGAGGCCGGCGCCTCGAGGCTGAAGTCGTGCATCGACACCCGTGCGCCGTCGTCGTGGCCCTGGCGGATGCGGAAGTTGTCCTCGCCCATGACGCGCACGCCCATGTGCTCGAGCATCGGCAGGCTGTCCGACAGCACCACCGGCCCGCCCAGCCGGTAGACCTTGAAGCCCAGGCTGCGCGGGCCGCCGCCCAGCGGCCGGTACAGCGCCAGGCCCAGCGGCTGCGCGGGGGTCAGCGCGTCCACGGCCAGCAGGTCCGGCACCGCGGCGCGGGCGCGGTGGATCTCGCGATAGACCTGCGGGAAGGCCGCGCCCCAGCGCTTGTACAGCGCCATGCCGCGGGCTTCGCCGGCTTCGTCGACCAGCGCGTCGCGCAGCTCGTCGTCCCAGCGCCGCGACGCCGCCGCCAGCTGGGCTTCGATGGCGCGCACGTCGTAGGCCGGCACCTGGCCCGCCGCGGTGCGGATGGTGAAGTGCACGCGCGCCAGCAGCGTGTCGCCCAGCAGCACGTTGAAGTCGGCGCGCTGGCCATCGAAGGCGGCCATCAGGATGGCCTGGAACTTCTTGCGCAGCTCGGTCGAATAGGCTTCGCGCGGCACGTAGACCAGGCAGGAGACGAAGCGCTCGTAGGGGTCGCGCCAGACGAACAGGCGCAGCCGCTGGCGCTCGCCGGCGGCGAGGATGCCCAACGCCGTGTCGAACAGGTCGTCCTCGCCGATCTGGAACAGGTCGTCGCGCGGGTAGGTGGCCAAGATGTGCTCCAGCGCCTTGGCCAGGTGGCCGCCCGCGGGCAGCGCGGCGCGGCGCATCACCGCCGCGGTCTTCTGGCGCAGCAGCGGGACCTCGTTGACGCGCGCGCTGTAGGCGCTGGAGCTGAACAGCCCGATGAAACGGTGCTCGCCGATCACCTGGCCGGCCGCGTCGTAGCGCTTGATGCCCACATAGTCGCTGTAGCCGGGCCGGTGCACGGTGGAGCGCGTGTTCGAGCGCGTCACCAGCAGCAGCGGCACCGGCGCGCGGGCCATCGCGCGCACCTGCGGCGGCACCGCGGCGAAGCTGGCCGAGACCTCGTGCGCCGCCTCGCGCAGCACGCCCAGCCCGCTGCCCGGCACCAGGTGCAGCGCGTCTTCGCCGCGCTCGTCGTGCACCAGGTCGTGCAGGCGGTAGCCGAGCAGCGTGAAGTGGTCGTCGGCCAGCCATTGCAGGAAGGCCCGGCTTTCTTGCGCCAGCGGCAGCGGCACCGTCGGCGGCGGTGTGTCGAGCTCGCCGATCGCCTGCTGCAGCCGGCCGAGCATCGGCTTCCAGTCCTGCACCGCCGCGCGCACGTCGCCCAGCACGCGTTCCAGGCCGGCCGCCAGCTCGGCGCGCAGCGCCGGGTCGACCAGGCGGTCGACCTCGATGTGCATCCACGACTCGTTCCTGGCGGGCGCATCGTCGGCCTGCGCACCCAGCTCGTGCAGCGACTGCAGCCGCCCCTGCGCGTCGCGCTGCACGCGCAGCACGGGGTGCACGATGAGGTGCATCGTCAGGCCCTGGCGGTAGATCTCCATGGTGAGCGTGTCCACCAGGAAGGGCATGTCGTCGTTGACCACCTCGATCACCGAATGGCGCGACGCCCAGCCATGCTCGGCCAGCGACGGGCTGATGACGCGCAGCCGCGTCGTGCCGGGCAGGCGCTCGGCGCCGAACTGCCAGCTCGACAGCAGCGCGCCGAGCAGGTCCTCCGGCGAGCGCGATGCCAGGTCGTCGTCGTCGAGGTGGTGGAAGCAGGCGCGGGCGAAGGCTTCGAGCAGCGGCCGCTGCTCGGGCGGCAGGCGCGGCGCGGCCAGGGCCAGCACGGCAGACAGGCGCTCGCCGCGCAGCGCGTCGATCGATGGGCTCATGGGTCGTCTCCTTCGGCGGCGAAGCTCGGCGAAGGCCGGCTCCGTTCTGTGGACGGCCGCAGCTTACGCCGGCCGCGCCGCGGCGGTCACGCTACGATTGCCGTTCGCCGAAGGAGACGCATTTCCATGAGTTCACTCAACCTCGAAGTCAACGGCCGGGCCGTGCAGCTGCAGGTGGACAGCCACCGCCTGCTGGTGGAGGTGCTGCGCGAGCAGCTGGGCCTGACCGGCACGCACGTGGGCTGCGACACCAGCCAGTGCGGCGCCTGCACCGTGCTGCTCGACGGCCAGCCCGTGAAGAGCTGCACCACGCTGGCGCTGCAGGCCGAAGGCTGCCGCGTGACCAGCGTCGAAGGCCTGGCCGCCCAGGACGGCACACGCCACGCCATCCAGCAGGCCTTCGTCGACTGCCACGGCCTGCAATGCGGCTTCTGCACGCCGGGCATGATCATGTCCACCGCGGCGCTGCTGCAGCGCACGCCCAACCCCAGCGACGCGCAGATCGCGCATGCGCTGGAAGGTAACCTGTGCCGCTGCACCGGCTACGTCAACATCGTCGCCGCGGTCAAGCAGGCGGCGGCCACCTTGGCCGCGGGAGCCACGAAATGAGCGCCATCGCCCAGCGTTTCGGCAGCGGCCAGTCGGTGCGCCGCATCGAGGACCCGGCGCTGGTCGCCGGCAAGGGCCAGTTCACCGACGACGTGACGCTGCCCAACCAGACCTGGATGAGCGTGCAGCGCTCGCCCTACCCGCATGCGCGCATCGTCGCCATCGACACCTCGGCCGCGCGGGCGCTGCCCGGCGTGGTGGCGGTGTACACCGGTGACGACCTGGTGAAGGCGGGGGTCAAGCCGCTGAGTTCGCAGCCGGTGTTTCCGGGCCCCGGCGGCGCCAAGGCGCCGCAGACGCCGCGCCACGCGCTGGCGGTGGGCGAGGCGCGCTTCGTCGGCGAAGCGGTGGTGGCGGTGATCGCCACCAGCCCCGACGCGGCGCGGGCGGGCCGCGACGCGGTGATCGTCGACTACGAAGAGCTGCCCAACGTCACGCACCTGGACGACGCCACGGCGGCCGGCGCGCCCAAGGTGTGGGCCGATGCGGCCGACAACTACGCCGCACAGATGCGCCACGGCAATGCCGAGGCCTGCGCGGCGGCCTTCGCCAAGGCTGCGCACGTGGTGACGCTGGACCTGGTGAACCAGCGCCTGGCGCCGACCTCGCTGGAGCCGCGCAGCGTGCTCGGCAGCTACGAGAACGGCCGCGTGACGCTGCGCCTGAGCAGCCAGATGCCCGGCGGCGTGCGCGACACGCTGTGCAACGAGGCCTTCGGCTGGCCCACGGACAAGCTGCGCGTGCTGGTCGGCGACGTCGGCGGCGGCTTCGGCATGAAGACCGGCGCCTATCCGGAAGACATCCTGGTGGCGCACGGCGCGCACACGCTGCAGCGACCGGTGAAGTGGATCTCCGAGCGCAGCGAGGAATTCCTGGCCTCCAGCCACGGTCGCGACATCCGCAGCCACGTGGAGATGGCGCTGGACGCCGACGGCCGCGTGCTCGGCCTGCGCACGCAGACGCTGGCCAACGTCGGCGCCTATGCCACCACCACCGGCGTGATCATCCAGCTGCTCATCGGCCCGTGGGTCACGACCAGCATCTACGACATCCAGACCATCGACCTGACGCTCAGCGCGGTGCTGACGAACACCACGCCGCTGGGTGCCTACCGCGGCGCCGGCCGGCCTGAGGCGATCTTCATCATCGAGCGGCTGATGGACACCGCCGCGCGGCAGATCGGCATGGACCCGGCCGAGCTGCGCCGCCGCAACATGATCCGCCCCGAGCAGATGCCCTACACCAACCCGATGGGGCAGGTCTACGACAGCGGCAAGTTCGAGTCGGTGCAAACGCAGGCGCTGGCGCTGGCCGACTGGGCCGGCTTCGACGCGCGCGCCGCGGCCTCCAGGCAGGCCGGCAAGCTGCGCGGGCGCGGCCTCGCGTCCTTCCTGGAATGGACCGGCGGCAACGTCTTCGAGGAGCGCGTCACCGTCAACGTCTCCGGCGACGGCTTCATCGAGGTCTTCAGCGCCACGCAGGCCATGGGCCAGGGCATCGCCACCAGCTATGCGCAGCTGGTGGTGGACGTGTTCGGCGTGCCCATCGAGAAGGTGCGCATCGTGCAGGGCGACACCGACCGCGGCGTCGGCTTCGGCAGCGCCGGCTCGCGCTCGATCTTCGTCGGCGGCTCGGCCATCCAGGTGGCCTCGCAGCGCACGGTGGAAAAGGCGCAAGGCCTGGCCGCCGAGGCGCTGGAAACGTCGCCGCGCGACATCGAGTACCGCGAGGGCGTGTTCCGCGTCGCCGGCACCGACCGGCAGATCGGCCTGTTCGAGCTGGCCGCCAAGCAGGCCGAGCACCAGGTCTTCGTCGATTCGACCAGCGCGGTGCAGGCGCCCAGCTGGCCCAACGCCTGCCACATCTGCGAGGTGGAGATCGACCCGGACACCGGCGTCGTCCAGGTGGCCAGCTATGCGTCGGTGAACGACGTGGGCCGTGCCATCAACCCGACCATCGTCATCGGCCAGCTGGACGGCGGCGCGGTGCAGGGCCTGGGCCAGGCGCTGTGCGAACAGGTGGTCTACGAGCGCGAGTCGGGCCAGCTGCAGACCGGCACGCTGATGGACTACGCGCTGCCGCGCGTCGACCTGATCCAGCGCTTCAACACGCAGCTGGACCAGAGCACGCCGTGCCTGACCAACCCGCTGGGCGTCAAGGGCGTGGGCGAGCTGGGCACCATCGGCGCCACGCCGGCGGTGGTCAATGCCGTCGTCGATGCGCTGCAGCGCGCCGGTGCCGGCGCGCGTGCCGACCAGCTGCAGATGCCGCTGACCAGCGAACGTGTGTGGTCGGCGCTGCACGGCCGCACTGCCTGAGGAGCCTTCGATGACCCCCTTTGCCTTCCACCGCCCCACTTCCCAGGCCGCGGCCCTGCAGCTGCACCAGGCGGGCGACGACGCCCGCTACCTGGCCGGCGGCCAGTCGCTGCTGCCGGCGATGAAGCTCGGCCTGGCCGCGCCGTCGGACCTGATCGCGCTGGCGCAGCTGCCCGGCGGCAACGCCATCGCCGTCGACGGCGACCGGCTGCGCATCGGCGCGATGACGCCGCATGCGGTGGTCGCCGCATCGGCGGACGTGCGCCAGCGCATCCCGGCGCTGGCCGCGCTGGCCGACGGCATCGGCGACCCGGCGGTGCGCACGCGCGGCACGCTCGGCGGCAGCCTGGCGCAGAACGACCCGGCCGCGTGTTACCCGGCCGCGGTGCTGGGCCTGGGCGCCACGGTGCACACCGACCGGCGCCAGATCGCCGGCGACGACTTCTTCAAGGGCCTGTACGAGACCGCGCTGGAGCCGGGCGAGCTGATCACCGCGGTGAGCTTCCCGGTGCCCCAGCGCGCGGCCTACGTGAAGTTCAAGCAGCCGGCCTCGCGCTTTGCGCTGGTCGGCGTGTTCGTCAGCCAGGGGCCGCAGGGCACGCGCGTCGCGGTCACCGGCGCCGGGGCCTGCGCCTTCCGCGTCGCGGCCTTCGAAGCCGCGCTGGCCAAGGACTGGTCGGCCCAGGCCCTGGCCGGCCTGGCGGTGCCGGCCGACGAGCTGAACACCGACCTGCATGCCAGCGCCGGCTACCGCGCGCATCTGATCGGCGTGCTGGCGGGGCGCGCCGTCAACGCGGCGCGCTGATCGCCTGCAGCGCGTCGACCAGGCTGCGCAGCACGCGCTCGCGGTCCACGCCGATCCACAGCGGCAGCCGCAGCAGGCGCTCGGCGGCGGCGTCGGTGTGCGGCATCGGCGTGGCCGCGCGGCCGAAGCGCTGCCCCGCGGGCGACGAGTGCAGCGGCACGTAGTGGAACACCGCCTGCACGCCGGCGTCGCGCAGCTGGCCGATGACCGCCTGGCGCGCGGCCAGCGACGGCAGCAGCACGTAGTACATGTGCGCGTTGTGCGCGCAGTGCGGCGGCACCACGGGGCGGCGCAGCGAGCCGCGCGCCTCCAGCTCGGCCAGGCCGTCGTGGTAGTGCTGCCAGATCTCCAGCCGGCGCCGCCGGATCTCGTCGCCCTGCTCCAGCTGCGCCAGCAGGAAGGCGGCCACCAGCTCGCCGGGCAGATAGGACGAGCCGACGTCGACCCAGCGGTACTTGTCGACCTCGCCGCGGAAGAAGGCGCTGCGGTCGGTGCCTTTCTCGCGCAGGATCTCGGCGCGCCGCAGCAAGGTGGCGTCGTTGACCAGCAGCGCGCCGCCTTCGCCGGAGATGACGTTCTTGGTCTCGTGGAAGCTCAGGCAGCCCAGCGCGCCCAGCGTGCCCAGCGGGCGGCCGCGGTAGTGCGCGCCGTAGGCCTGCGCGGCGTCTTCGATGAGCATCAGCCGGTGGCGCTGCGCGATGTCCCGCAACGCGTCCATCTCGCAGGCCACGCCGGCATAGTGCACCGGCACGATGGCGCGCGTGCGCGGCGTGATCGCCGCCTCGACCAGGCGCTCGTCCAGGTTGAGCGTGTCCGGCCGGATGTCCACGAACACCGGCACCGCGCCGCGCAGCACGAAGGCGTTGGCCGTGGAGCTGAAGGTGTACGACGGCAGGATCACCTCGTCGCCCGGGCCCACGCCGGCCAGCAGTGCGCCCATCTCCAGCGCGGCGGTGCACGAATGCGTGAGCAGCGCCTTGGCGCAGCCCAGCGCCTGCTCCAGCCGCGCATGGCAGCGCGAGGTGAAGCGGCCGTCGCCGGCGAGCATGCCGTGGGCATGCGCCTCGGCGATGTAGTCGAATTCCCTGCCGGTCAGGAAGGGCCGGTTGAATGCTTCCAAGCGCCTCCCCTGAGCGATCGCCGCGCGCTGGCCGCGACTTTTTAGCATGGCGTGATACATTTCCAGCCCATGACCCGCGCCCCGTTCCGCTTTACGAGCTACTGGTTTACGGCCCCACCCGGCGGCTGGACTCCGTGGCGCGCGTGAACCGAACGACGCAACCGATCCAGAAGAACCGCCGGCAACCCCGGCGGTTTTTTGTTGCCGCATCGAAAGAAGGAGCCCCGCCATGCAGTCCCGAAATGCCGAAGCGCGCCACGCGCTCAGCGAGAAGACCAGCGAGACCGACGACCAGCGCATCAAGGACGTCACGCCCCTGCCGCCGCCCGAGCACCTGATCCGCTTCTTCCCGATCGCCGGCACGTCGGTGGAAAAGCTGATCGGCCGCACGCGCCACGCGGTGCGGCAGATCATGCAGCGCAAGGACGACCGGCTGCTGGTGATCATCGGCCCGTGCTCGATCCACGACCCCGCCGCGGCGCTGGACTATGCGCGCCGCCTGCGGCCGCTGCGCGAGCGTTATGCCGACACGCTGGAGATCGTCATGCGCGTGTACTTCGAGAAGCCGCGCACCACCGTCGGCTGGAAGGGGCTGATCAACGACCCCTACCTGGACGAGAGCTACCGCATCGACGAAGGCCTGCGCATCGCGCGCCAGCTGCTGGTGGAGATCAACCGCCTGGGCGTGCCGGCGGGCAGCGAGTTCCTGGATGTGATCAGCCCGCAGTACATCGGCGACCTGATCAGCTGGGGCGCCATCGGCGCGCGCACCACCGAAAGCCAGGTGCACCGCGAGCTGGCCTCGGGCCTCTCCGCGCCGGTGGGCTTCAAGAACGGCACCGACGGCAACGTGCGCATCGCCATCGACGCCATCCAGGCCGCGGCGCGGCCGCACCACTTCCTGTCGGTGCACAAGAACGGCCAGGTGTCGATCGTCGAAACGCGCGGCAACAAGGACTGCCACGTCATCCTGCGCGGCGGCAAGACGCCCAACTACGACGCCACGCATGTGGCCGCGGCCTGCAAGGAGATCGAGGCGGCCAAGCTGGACTGCACGCTGATGGTCGACTGCAGCCACGCCAACAGCAGCAAGCAACACGAGCGGCAGCTCGACGTGGCGCGCGACGTGGCCGCGCAGATGAAGGCCGGCGGCCGCTGCATCTTCGGCGTGATGGTCGAGAGCCACCTCGTCGCCGGGGCGCAGAAGTTCAGCGCCGGCAAGGACGACCCGTCCAAGCTGGCCTACGGCCAGAGCATCACCGACGCCTGCCTGGGCTGGGACGATTCGGAAGAGGTGCTGCGCGTGCTGAGCGACGCCGCGAAGTCACGGCGCAGTGCCTAGCAGCCTGGGCGGCAGAGATCGGCACCCGCGCCGAGGTGGCCAAGGCCGCTGGCGTAGGCGCGTCGCGCAGCGCGGGCTCGCCGCCCACGCAAGCGGCGCAACACCCGCCAGCGGCCTTGGGCACCTCGGCCCTTCGGGTTGGGGCTGATTCGGGCGCATGCAGCGTTGCAGCGCTTGCCCGGGCGACCCGCCCGGGCTGCGCACTGCGCCTTGCCTGCATCCCGAATCAGCCCCAACGCGGGTGCCGATCTCTGCCGCCCAGGCTCCTAGGGGAGGAATTCCGGCGGCAGCGCCTTCGACAGGCGGGGACGGCGTCTCGTCATCCGGCGACCGCGGTCAGACACAGAAGTCTGTCAGCGGGCAGCCCTCGCCCCGATGCAGCTGCACGACGCCCTTGCGGGCCGAGTGCCGTGCCGGTGGCCGTCCCCGCGAGCGAGACGTTGGCTGGCCGTTTGCCTTGGCACCATAGTGCAACCATAATTTAACCTCCAAGGAGGTGCCGCGATGCCGACGACGCTGACTTTGAAGAACATTCCGGACGAGGTGTACGAGCGGCTCAAGGCGTCCGCGGCAGCGCACCGGCGCAGCCTGAACAGCGAAGCGATCGTGTGTCTGGAATCGGTGCTGGTGCCTGGGCGCGTGGCGGTGAGCGAACGCCTGGCAAGAGCGCGGGCACTGCGTGCCAGTCTTCCGAAGGCGAAGTTTCGGGCCAAGGACATGGATGCCTACAAGCGCGAAGGGCGGCAGTGATCGTTGTTGACAGCAACGTCGTCGCCTACCTGTACCTGCCCGGGGACTACACCGACCAGGCGGAAGCGCTGCTGGAGCATGACGCGGACTGGGCGGCCCCGCTACTGTGGCGCAGTGAGTTCCGCAACATTCTGGCGGGCTACATGCGGCGCAAGACGCTCACCTTTGAAGCGGCACGCGAGCTGCAACTGGAAGCCGAAAGTCTGCTGGCCGGAGGCGAGCACGAGGTGGACTCGCGCCTGGTGCTGGAACTTGTGCGAGACAGCGGTTGCTCCGCGTATGACTGCGAGTTCGTGGCGCTGGCGATGACGCTCGGCGTGAAGCTCGTGACGATGGACGCCAAGCTGCTGAAGGCCTTCCCGAGGTACGCCGTGGCGCTTGCCGCCGGCTCAAGTTCGACATAGGCGGGGCCGCGCGATTGCAGATGCCATGTCGGCGCGGGCTGTCATCACTCAGCCCACCGCAGATGCCGGCCACACGACTGCAGGCTCGATCCTTGGGGCACTTCAACGCAACGGCCGATCAATCGCTGGCGTTGGCGGGGCGTCCAGGGCCGAGGAGCTAAGCCACATGGCGAGGCTGGGCCGCCCACTGGTCCTTCTTGCCCTTCATGCCCACAGGCAGGGCCACGCCGATCCGGTGCCTCGACGCCGCATCCCCGGGGCGCACCCTCGCCAGGATCACTGAGGCCGCATCGGTGTAGGGAATGATCATCTCGGGAATCTTCATCGCGAACAGCGGAAGCACGAGGAGCGGCGGCAACGCTCGAGCGATCGATGGCAGTGGCGTGGGCAAGCTGTCGATCGACGTGCGCAGCCGCTCCAGGCCGATGGCCGGCTGTTCGACCATGGGCCCCGGGCACAGAAGGCGCCAGTCGAGGTCGGATCGTTGCAGGCGTTCGAAGTTCTTGCGGTGCGGCCAGTACGTCTCGCGGACCTTCGGCAGATCGACCCCCATTCGGCCTGTGGCATCCAGCGGCAGGAGCGCCGCCCCGGCCAGAAACCAGCACACGGGGCGTTGATCGGATCCCAGTGTCTCCAACGCGCTGACCACCCGGTCGACCAGGCGGACGAAGGCTTCGCCTTCTGAAACCACGCCCGCGCACGAGACGAACACCTCGTGGCCCGCCGCGAACGAAGAAATCTGCCGGCTCGTCGCGGCGCTCAGATCGAGGTCGGTGACCCGCGCCTGCGCCGACACCTCGGGGGCGAGCCGGCCGCGGTCGCGGACGGCAACGGACAGGCGCCAATCGTGCGCCAGTGCTTGCCGGGCGACGTGCCGGCCCAGGTTGCCGGTGGCGCCGAGTACGGCGATGGAGCTCATGTGCGGCCTGACATAGGAAGGGACGGGTCCGTCCCGAAGCGGGCGCGATTGTGGACGAGGACGACAAGCCGGCCCCGGTGCGCCGCCGAGGCCGACGCCATCGCGTGGGGCCGTGCGGGCGACCCGCGCGGCCGCTCAAGCGCTACGCCACGCCGCGCTTCTGCGCCTTCCAGAACGGCTCGCGCAGCACCGACTTCAGCACCTTGCCGGCGCCGGACAGCGGCAGCTGCGCCACGAAGTCGACGCTGCGCGGGCACTTGTAGTGGGCGATCAGCTGCTTGCAGTGGCCGATCAGGCTCTCGGCGGTGGCGTCTGCCCCGGGCTTGAGCACGACGATCACGTGCACCGTCTCGCCCCACTGCTCGCTGGGGATGCCGATCACCGCGCAGGCGGCCACCGCCGGATGCTGGGCCACGATGTTCTCCACCTCGGCCGAGTAGACGTTCTCGCCGCCGCTGATGATCATGTCCTTCATGCGGTCGACGACGAAGATGAAGCCGTCGTCGTCCATGTAGGCGCCGTCGCCGGTGTGCATCCAGCCGCCGCGCAGCGCCTCGGCGCTCTGCTCGGGCTTGTTCCAGTAACCGAGCATGACGTTCGGCCCGCGCACCACCACCTCGCCCACCGTGCCGCGCGGCACTTCGCGGTCGTCGAGGTCGACGATCTTCACCTCGGTGCAGTAGCTGGCGCGCCCGGCGGCGCGCAGCTTGCCCAGCTTGCGGCCCTCCGGCGTGTGGAAGAACGGCGGCAGCAGCGTCGCCAGCGGCGACAGCTCGGTCATGCCGTAGGCCTGCACGAACTCCACGCCCGGCAGTGCGGCCATGGCGCGGTCGAGCACCGCCTCGGAGATGGGCGACGCGCCATAGATCACCGAGCGCAGGCTGCTCAGGTCGCGGCCCTGCTTCATTGCCGGATGGTCCACCAGCATCTGGATCATCGTCGGCACCAGCAGCACGTGCGTGACGCGGTCGCGCTCGATGGCCTGCAGCACCGCTTCGGGGTTGAAGGCCGGCAGCACGCTGTGCGTGCTGCCCTCGATCCAGTGCGCCGCGGCGATGCCCATGTCGGCCAGGTGGAACATCGGCGCCGCGTGCAGGTAGCAGCTGCCGGCCGGCGCGGTGCCTTCGCTGTGCAAGGCCAGCGCCGAGCTGCACAGGTTGGTGTGGCTGAGCATCACGCCCTTGGGGAAGCCGGTGGTGCCGCCGGTATAGAACACGCCGGCCAGGTCGTCGCCGCGGCGCGCGGCATCGGGCACCGGCGCGCTGGTGGCGATCAGCGCCTCGTAGTCGTGCATGCCGGCCGGCGTGTCGCCGCTGCCGCAGTAGACGATCTCGCGCAGCGTCTTCGCCTCGCCGCGGAAGCCTTCGGCCATGGCCTTGAAGGTGTCGTCGACCAGCAGGATCGTCGACGCGCAGTCGTCCAGCGAGTACAGGATCTCGGCCGCCGACCAGCGGATGTTGCAGGGGTTCAGCGCGCCGCCGCCCCAGGGCACGGCGAACTGGTATTCCATGTAGCGCTCGGAGTTCAGCGCCAGCATCGCCACGCGGTCGCCGGGCTGCATGCCCAGCGTCTGCAGCGCGCCGGCCAGGCGCGCCACACGCTCGGCCAGCTCGCGGTAGCTGCGCACCAGGGCGCCGGCGCGGATGGCCGGGCGCTCGGGGTGTTGCTGCACGCTGCGGTGCAGGGATTGGGTCAGGTACATCGTCGTCTCCTGGTGGTCGCGGGCCGGGGCGCGGTGGGTTCGCGCGGGTCGGGCGCCAGTGTCCCGAAGCCGCGGCCGGCGCGCGATGTCGGATCGCCTCGTTTTGCTGGCCTGCGGCCTCAACCCGCCGTGGTGGCCGGTGCGCGCGTGACGCGGCGCTCCTACCATCGCCGCCGCTGGCCGCAGATCGCGGCCCTTGGTCCCCCACCCCCCATTGAAAGGCCTCGTCATGAGCACCCCTGTCCACGTGGTCGGCGTCGGCATGATTCCCTTCGCCAAGCCGGGCGCCAACAAGCCCTATCCCGAGATGGCCGCCGAAGCGCTGCGCCGCGCGCTGGCCGATGCCGGCGTCGGCTACGAGCAGGTGCAGCAGGCCTACGTCGGCTACGTCTACGGCGACTCCACCTGCGGCCAGCGTGCGCTGTACGAGGTGGGCATGACCGGCATCCCGGTGATCAACGTCAACAACAACTGCTCCACCGGCTCGACCGCGCTGTTCCTGGCGCGCCAGGCGGTGCAGAGCGGCGCGGTCGATTGCGCGCTGGCGCTGGGCTTCGAGCAGATGAACCCCGGCGCGCTGGGCTCGGTCTACACCGACCGGCCCAGCGCCTTCGAGCGCTTCGACCATGCGGCCGACGAGCTGGTGGGCCATGCGAAGGTGCCACTGGCGCTGCGCTACTTCGGCGGTGCCGGCCTGGCGCACATGCAGCAGTACGGCACGCCGCTGGAGACCTTCGCCAAGATCCGCGCCAAGGCCAGCCGGCATGCGGCCAACAACCCGCTGGCGCTGTTCAAGAACGTGGTCACGCCCGAGGAGGTGATGGCCTCGCCGGCGATCTGGCCGGGTGTGCTGACGCGGCTGATGGCCTGCCCGCCCACCTGCGGCGCGGCCGCGGCCATCCTGTGCAGCGAAGCCTTCGCCGCGCGCCACGGCCTGGACCGCAGCGTGCGCATCCGCGCGCAGGCCATGACCACCGACGCGCCCATCACCTTCGACGCGCAGGACATGCGCGAGGTGGTCGGCTTCAGCATGGCGCGCGCCGCGGCGCAGCAGGTCTACGACGCGGCCGGCGTCGGCCCCGAAGAGATGGACGTGGTGGAGCTGCACGACTGCTTCGCGCAGAACGAACTGCTCACTTATGAAGCACTGGGCCTGTGCGGCCTGGGCGGCGCACAGCAGTTCGTCGACGACGGCGACAACACCTACGGCGGCAAGGTGGTCACCAACCCGTCGGGCGGGCTGTTGAGCAAGGGCCACCCGCTGGGCGCCACCGGCCTGGCGCAGTGCACCGAGTTGGTCCAGCAGCTGCGCGGCAGCGCCGACAAGCGCCAGGTGGAAGGCGCGCGCCTGGCGCTGCAGCACAACCTGGGGTTGGGCGGCGCCTGCGTGGTGACGATGTACGAAAAAGTCTGACCCCACGGAGACCAAGACGATGATCGACAAGGCTTTCATCGGGCGCGAGCTGGCGCCCTCGACCTTGACCTTGGAGCGCGGCCGGCTGCGCTTCTTCGCGCAGGCCATCGGCGAGACCGACCCGGTCTATACCGACCTGGACGCGGCGCGTGCGGCCGGTTATGCCGACCTGCCGGCCCCGCCGACCTTTCTGTTTGCCGCCGAGCTGGAATCGGGCCAGTCGATGGCGTTGCTGGAGCTGCTGCAGATTCCGCTGTCCAAGCTGCTGCACGGCGAACAGGGCTTCACCTACCACCGCGCGGCCTGCGCCGGCGACACCATTACCGTGCGCCCGCGCATCACCGACATCTACGACAAGAAGGCCGGCGCGCTGGAGTTCGTGGTGAAGACCGCCGAGGCGCGCAACCAGCGTGACGAACTGGTGGCCGAGCTGCGCACGGTCATTGTCTGCCGTCATTGAGGAACGCCGCGATGAAAACCCTTTCCCACGCCGAAGTCGGCCAGGAGCTGCCGCCGCTGACGCTGCCGGCGGTGAACCGCACGACGCTGGCGCTGTTTGCCGGCGCGTCGGGCGACCACAACCCGGTGCACATCGACATCGACTTCGCGCGCAAGGCCGGCATGCCCGATGTGTTTGCGCACGGCATGCTGGGCATGGCCTGGATGTGCCGTCTGCTCACGCAATGGGCGCCGCAGAAGCAGCTGCGCAAGGTGGACGCGCGCTTCGCCGGCATCACGCAGGTGGGCCACGTCATCACCTGCCGCGGCAAGGTGGCCGAGATCGTCGACTTCAACGGCGAGCGCTGTGCGCGCATCGAAATCAGCACCAGCAACCAGTACGGCCAGGTGCGCATCGCCGGCGAGGCGCTGGTCGCGCTGGCCTGAACGAGGAACCCCCATGACATCCCGCAAACTCGAAGGCAAGGTGGCGCTGGTCACCGGTTCCGGCCGCGGCATCGGCCGCTCCATTGCACTGAAGCTGGCCAGCGAAGGCGCCCGCCTGGTGATCAACGACCTGGACGACGGCCCCGCGCAGGACACGGCGCAGGCCGTGCGCGCGCTGGGCGCTGACGCCGTGGCCTGCATCGGCAGCGTCACCGCGCCGGACTTTGCCGAGCGCTTTGTCGGCACGGCGGTGGACCAGTTCAAGGGCCTGGACATCATCGTCAACAACGCCGGCTACACCTGGGACAACGTCATCCAGAAGATGACCGACGAGCAGTGGTACGCCATCCTCGACTGCCACCTGACCGCGCCCTTCCGCATCCTGCGCGCGGCGCAGCCGGTGATCCGCGCGCTGGCCAAGGCCGACGGCGAGGCCGGCGTGCGCCACGTGCGCAAGGTGGTCAACATCTCGTCGATGGCCGGCCTGTTCGGCAACGCCGGCCAGGCCAACTACGCCACCGCCAAGGCCGGCGTCGAAGGCATGACGCGCACGCTGGCCAAGGAATGGGGCCGGCTGAACGTCACCGTCAACGCCGTGGCCTACGGGTTGATCAAGACGCGGCTCACCGTGGCCACCAACGACGCCAGCGCCACCGCGAACATCGAGGGGCGCGAGATCAAGGTCGGCGTCAACCCCGGGCTGATGGACGCGATGGAAAAGATGATCCCGCTGGGCCGCGGCGGCACGCCCGACGAGGCGGCCGGCGCGGTGTACCTGTTCTGCATCCCCGAATCCGACTACGTCAGCGGCCAGACGCTGGTGTGCAGCGGGGGGCTCACGGGGATATGACGGCCCCCGGCCGCCTGGCGGCCGCCCCCCGCGGGGGCTACCGAACCGGACCGGGGGACCCGGATCCGGTTCGGCCCGCTTGGGCCACGCTGCCCCCTCGTCGCCTGCGGCGACGTTTCCCCCTGGGGCATTCCATCTCCGAGGCATCGTGTGAAAGGCTTGCCATGCCACTGGTACTGAGCGAACGCGAGGGCGCGGTCGCGCGGCTCACGCTCAACGACCCCAAGTCCTACAACTCGCTGGGCCTGGATCTGCTGGGCGAGTTCAACGCGGCGCTGGACCAGGCGATCGCCGACCCCGCGGTGCGCGTGATCCTGCTCACCGGCGCGGGCAAGGGCTTCTGCTCCGGCGCGCAGTTCGGCGCCGGCATCTTCGACCAGGGCGACGCGGTGGGCGCGATGATGCGAGAGCGCATCAGCCCGTTGATCGAGACGCTGCATGCGTCGCCCAAGCCGGTGGTCACTGCGGTCAACGGCGCCGCGGCCGGCGCGGGCGTCGGCGTGGCGCTGGCCGGCGACATCGTGTTCGCCGCGCGCTCGGCGCGCTTCATCCTGAGCTTCGTGAAGCTCGGTGCGGTGCTGGACGGTGGCACCTCGCAGTTCCTGCAACGCAGCATCGGCGCGGCACGCACCCGCGCGCTGGCGCTCAGCGGCGAAGCGCTGCCGGCGCAGACCGCGGCCGACTGGGGCCTGGTCTGGCGCTGTGTCGACGACGAGCACCTGCTGGCCACGGCCCATGAGATGGCGCAGCGGCTGGCCGACGGGCCGCCGCTGGCCATCGCGGCGATCAAGCAGCAACTCGACCGGGCCTGGGCCGACGACCTGGCCCCCGCGCTGGACGCCGAGGCCGAAGCGCAGTCGCGCGCGTTCGTTACGCAGGACCTGAAGGAAGGCGCGGCCGCCTTCGTCGAGAGGCGAGCGCCGCGTTTTGTTGGGCGCTAGTACTGATTTGCGATCGAGCGCCCAGAAGACTAGGGCGGCTGGCGCACAGCGGCCGTTCGACTGAGTGTCGGCGAGGAGGCGAAGCGCCAGACGGTGCCACTTCCTGGTTTGTCTGCGTCGCGCGAGTGGCTTCGCCTGGGTCACTTCACCTTCATCTCTGGGCCGCAGCACTTCTTGAACTTCTTACCTGATCCGCATGGGCACTGCTCGTTTCGCCCGATGCGTCGGCCCGTCGCGACCGCTTTCTGAAGTCGTGCTTCGCGCAGAGCCTCGCCCCGTGCTCGGAGCGCCGGCAGTTCGAAGATTGAGACGTCTGCGAGTCGCAAGAAGTGCCATTCGGCATGGAGGAGCATGCCCGCGTCATCGTAGGAGAGTTCAAGGAGCACCCGCTCCGGTTCGTCATGCATCACCATGATTGCCCGTGCGTGGTCGCGCATCTCATCTGCCGAAGGGAGTGACCACCGGGGCGTCAATGCGAAAGCTGTCAAGCGCACCTCCCCGAAGGTCGAAAACGGACGAGGTTGCTTCGCGTCTGACCGCCCCAGCTCTTGCGCCAGCGTGTTGAACATCCGATCTCGCCAGTCTCCGCTCATGTCGAGGAGGTAGGCCGCGATAGCGGAGCGACCGTTCTTGTCGCTCACGCGCAAGAACTCAAGCAAGGCCGTCAGACCCGCAGGCATCTTCTGATGAAGAGGGGATGGAAGTGCCGGTTCCGCCAAGCGCGCGGAGAAAAACTTGTCGATCTCCTGCCGGTAGCCGATGAACTGCAGATGAGCCGTCGCTCCACCGCGAAGTTCAGCCGCATGCTTGGGGTAGTGGTTGTGCTGGAGATACAGACCCAAATGGTCTAGCTCGTCGTCGAGTTGGAGAGTGTCCGACGTAAGCGCCTCTCGGCGCATCTGGACGAAGTGAAGGAACTCGAGCGGATTGGTAAAGATGTCTGAGTACACGCGCAGGTCATCCAGTGACAGTGACCACACGGGCTTGTCTCCAACGTCTACCCCGATGGACGACAGGTGCTGAACTTGGGCTGCAATCTCCGTGAATGGATCAAGCGTGACAGCGCAGATCGTGACTTGGCGATAGTCCCTCAGTCTCAGGCGGGCGGTTTCGCTTCCCGCGTGGTTCAGCAAGGGAACCTCATCGGCTGTTTGCAGGTATCGAAGGAACCGGTTGCCTTGCTTGGCGGGCGCAGACACAAGGTTCTTGATTGACTGCACGTGCGCGTCGACATCAGTGGCGGGCGACGTGTAGGTGAATGAGCCAGACTTAACTTCGACGATGAACAGGTGTCCATCAAACAAAAGTACGCCGTCCGCTTCATAGCGAGCAGCCGCTGCCCCGGCCTCGCACAGCCGATAGTAGATCTCCTTGAAGCACGTTGCGCCGGGCAGTAGTCGTTGCAGGTACTCGAACGGCAAAGTCTCGGTAGCCCCTTTGCGGGCGTCGATCCAGGCTTGCTTGAGGCGTTGGTCCTCAGCGAACACGCGCTTTTCAAGCTGGCGGTAGAAGTGGTCGAACAAGCCGCTCAGATCGAAACAGTAGTACTTTCCATCCAGCTTGATGAAGGGCCGCTTGAATATGGGCCAGACACGCAACGGCCACCCCTTGAAGGGTCCATCGGCAAAGAACTCTCCATCCTGGCCCGGCGCCCAAGCAAAGTCCTCAAGGAACGCAGGTGGCAAGTTAGTCACCTTCTGCAAGTCGAAGAGGTCGTGGAGAAGAAAGAGCCTTACTGCGCGGTTCTGTTCTGCCTCAAGCCCGTGACGGACGATTGATGCGCGCAGCAGTTCTCCTGGGTCACCATCCTTCGCGATGCCAGCTTTGATATCTGAGTCCAGCGCTGCGAGAGATTTCCGTTTGAACGTGTCCATAGCGTCAAAAGCATCGGCGAGGCCCCTGGTCAGCGAGTGCCAGATCTTGGCGAGCTCATCGCACAGTTGCTCGCTGCTCAGCCCGTAGAGCTGCTGGACCACGCCAGTCTGTGGTGTGAGCAGTTCGCGTAGTGCTTGGACCTGATGGTTCTGATACTGCTCTCCTGTGACATTGCACCAGTAGAGCTGCGTCCGAAAGTGGAACTCCTCGAATGCGGCGTCGACGGCCGGACCGCTCTTTCGGTGCTCGGCTGTAGCGCACAAAAAGTACCGCGAGTTCAGCTTCTGAAAAATGGACTCGACCAGGTGCTGCAGCTTGCCCCAGGCTTCATCGGTCAGCTCGCTCGACCGGTCAGCAGTGGGCGGCGTGCCGGCAACCAGGCTCTGAACATAGTCGAGCATTCGCGCAGCATGTGCGTGTTCGTGCCCGACTTCTACCTCGCTCTCAATCCCCAGGGTCGCGGCGGTTCGCTCCCACCAGGCTCGGTGCAGCATTTCCAATGGGTTCAGCGTTGCTACCAGGGCCGCGGCGTCGGCGATGTCTCGGTCAATCTCGCGCACCACCTCGTCATAGCTCGCGACGAGGCGCGCCTGGAGCTTGTCGAACTCACCTGGCGACCAGTTGCTCTGCGAGACGATGTGACGGCCGAACCGCATCATGCGAAGGGGACCGGAGCTGAAGACCTCGTCGGGTTGGTGTGCTGCGGTGCGAACGCTAGGCCGCTTGTGCTTGTTGCGCTTCATTCGTTGATCGTGCCATGCAAATCTTGCCGCTTGTCTCCTGTAGGACGGCCCGTCGAGCTGCGTGCCAACGGTACGGCTACTTTTCAGATTCCCGGACGGCGGGTCAGGGTCCCACGCCGCGATCTTCAAGAAGAATCTGCAACGCAGTCTGTGCGTCAGCACTGCTGCCGACTGCCCGCATACGGCTTGCATCTTCGAACGCGAACTCGCACGACACGCGCGTGCCGCCTGTGCCGGCCGGGCGCGTATGCTCGCCCGCCGTGGACCGCCCCGCCCCCGAGGACCGCACGCCGCCGACTCCGCCGCTGACGGTGGGCGTGGTGTTCGTGCGCAACCTGCTGTCCGGCGTGCGCTCCAAGGGGCTGGACGGCGACGCCTTCCTGCGCGAAGCCGGCATCGCCCCGGAGGCGCTGGCCGACGACGACGCGCACGTCACGCTGCAGCAGTACGGCGACCTGCTGCGCGTGCTGATGGTGCGGCTCGACGACGAGACGCTGGGCTTCCTGACGCGCAAGTCCAAGCCCGGCAGCTCGCTGCTGCAGGCACGCAGCGCGCTCGGCGCGCCGAACCTGGAGACGGCGATCCGCCGCATCGCGCATGTGTTCGGGCTGCTGCACGACGACGTGTCGCTGCGCCTGCTGCAGTCGGGCGACGAAGGCGGCCTGGGCCTGGAGTTCCACGATGCCGCGGTGCAGCGCAACCCCTTCCTGCACGAGTTCCTGCTGCGCGCCTACTGGCGGCTGTTCGCCTGGCTGGTCGGCGGCGAACTGCCGCCCACGCGCGTGGACTTCGCCTTCCCGCGCCCCCACTACTCGGCGGGCCTGGGGCGCATCTTCCCGGCGCCGTGGCGCTTCGATGCCGCAGTCAGCACGATCTGGTTCGAGGCCCGGCGCCTGCAGATGCCGATCTGCCGCGACGAGGCCGCGCTGGCGCAGTACCTGAAGGAAGGGCCGGTGCAGATCGTGCTGCCGCGCCGCGACCACGGCATCAGCGGCCGCGTGCGGCTGCACCTGCAGCGCAGCCAGCCGCAATGGCCCGACCTGGAGCGCAGCGCGCAGGCGCTCAACATGTCGGCCGCCACCTTGCAGCGGCACCTGGCCGCAGAAAGCACCTCGTTCCAGGCGTTGAAGGACCAGCTGCGCCGCGAGATCGCCATCTACCGGCTGCACACCAGCCGCGTGCCGCTGGCCAAGCTGGCGGCCGAGCTCGGCTTCGCCGACTCGTCGTCGTTCCAGCATGCGTTCAAGGCCTGGACCGGCTCGCCGCCGGGGCGCTACCGCCGCAGCGCCTCGTGACCTCGATGCCGATCCGGCGGCGCTGCGCCGCCGGCGGCCGTCACTTCTTGGCGGGCGGGGCCAGGATCACCGAGGCCTCGGCCGTCTGCGTGCGGTAGCTCAGCGTCTCCTGCAGGTACAGCTCCACCGTGTTGGCCGAATGGCTGAGGTAGCCGATCGCCAGGTCCTGGCCGAGCGTCAGCTCGAAGTCGCCGCCGCGCGTGCTCAGCACCACGCCGCCCTTGATCGCCGGGCTCCAGACGACTTCCTTGTCGACCAGGGTCTGGATGTGCTTGAGCACGGGGTAGCCGTCGTCGCTGCCGCCGGTGAGCCGCGTGTAGGGCTCGGCGCCCAGCACCAGCGCGTAGGGGCCGTTGACGCCGGCCAGGCGCAGCGCCTCGACGGCCCGGGCGACGGCCTCGGGGTAGCCGCCGATGTTGGCCGGCAGGCTCAGCTGGGGGTTGCTGCTCAGCTGGCGCATGCCTTCGATGCCGCCGTCGGCATAGCCTTCGAAGACCACGTGGTCTTCGGCGTAGGCGATGGTCTTGGCCGCGTCCTTCAGCGGCTGCCAGTCCGAGTCGTTGGAGCCGCGCTCGACATCGTCGATGGCCTGGCGCGTCAGCGTGAAGGGCACGCGCAGCTCCAGCACCGGCGTCACCTGCCGCTGCGCCACCCGCAGGCCTTTGCACAGCGGCGGCACCTCACGCACGTGCCCCGTGCCGATGGCCGCCAGGTCGGCGCCCTTGGGGCCGATCAGGTCCACCACCTTGCGCGCGCCCAGGTAGCGCTTCAAGGTGCGCGCCGCCTCCTCCTCGATCTGTTGCCAAGCGCTGTCGGAGATGGGCGCCAAGGCGCGATGCAGGTTGTTCATGTCAGCTCCCGTTCTTCAAAGATCCGATGCCCAATGATCCGTCGTTGCGCGGCGGTGCGGCGGCGTCGGCGGTCGCCGCCGCGGCCGGCGCAGGCTGCGGCACGTCGTCGAGGAAGCCCGCCGTGGGGACGAAGAACAGCGTCCCGGTGACGGCGCGGCTGTAGTCCAGCAGCCGGTCGTAGTTGCCCGGCGGGTTGCCGATGAACATGTTGTCCAGCATGCGCTCGATGCGCTGCGGCGCGCGCGCATAGCCGCAGAAATAGGTGCCGTGCT
The DNA here is from genome assembly GCA_019635285.1 of Rubrivivax sp. Taxonomy (GTDB): domain Bacteria; phylum Pseudomonadota; class Gammaproteobacteria; order Burkholderiales; family Burkholderiaceae_C; genus Rubrivivax. Next base: position 27,895 of record JAHBZS010000005.1, read on the forward strand.
CGCCGCCGGCGATGCTGCCGAAAGGCATGTTGGCGCGCAGGATCTCCAGCGCGTTGCCGTCCTCGTCGGTGATCGAGGTCAGCGCGTTGTGCGCGAACGAGGGCTTGACGGCGTCCGACAGCTCGATGTCCGACAACTTCTCGCGGCCGACGAAACCTTCCTGCCGCTCCACCGGCACCTGGTTCCACTTCGGCAGGTCGTGCAGGTACTTCTGCACGATGACGTAGCTGCCGCCGGCGAAGGCCGGGTCCTCGTCGCCGATGAGCACGGCGGCGTCGCGGCCGGGGCCCACCGGGTTCTCGGTGCCGTCGACGAAGCCGAGCAGATCACGCGCGTCGAAGTACTTGAAGCCCTGCGTCTCGTCGACCACGGTGACGGCCGCGCCGATGCGCGCCATGATCTGCGTCGCCAGCTCGAAGCACAGGTCCATGCGCGCGGCGCGGATGTGCAGCAGCAGGTCGCCGGGCGTGGCCGGCGCGTGGTGCACGCCGTGGATCTCGCGGAACGGGTGCAGCTCTTTCGGCCGCGCCCCGTCGAACAGCCGGTCCCAGGCCTGCGAGCCGAAGCCCAGCACGCACGACAGGCTGTTTTTTGAATCGCGGAAGCCCACGGCACGCACGATGGCCGACAGGTCCGCGCAGAACGCGCGCACCGTCTGCGCACTCTGCGCGCCTTCGTTGAGGGTGGCGACGAGAAAGATCGCCGAGCGCGTCAGGTCGGCCGTGACCGGCTGGCTGGGTATGGCTTGCATCGACTCGAACCGCTCCCTCGTTGTCTTTGTTGGCATTCGCATTCTCGTACCAAAACGGTGCGGCCGGCGTGGCACACGCCGCGGCCGCGGCCAGGGGCGACCAACGAACTGGGGGAGGGCTCCTCAGCCGCCGCGCGCAGGATTGGCGTGCTCGGCGCGGGTGGCCTGGATGCGGTCGGCGCGCGTGAGGTCCAGCCGCCGCACGATGCGGATGCGCTCGGTCAGGTCCTGGCGCAGCTTGGCGCTCTCGACCTTGCCCGCGCGCTGACCGGCGTGGCACGGAAGGCCCCGTCCCGCCGGCGCGCCGCCCGGCGCGAAGCCGGCCCGTCCTTCAACCTGCGTCGCGCTTCAGGCGGTCGCTGTGCCAGTAGATATCGTCGCCGCCCAGGCCGTCGAGCCGCGCGCGGTTGAGCACGCGCGCCAGCACGAACATCAGGTCCGACAGGCGGTTGAGGTACTGCCGCGGTGCGTCGTGGACCTTGTCCTGGCCGGCCAGCGCCACCAGCGCGCGTTCGGCGCGGCGCGCGACGGTGCGCGAGACGTGGGCCAGCGCGGCGGGCCGCGTGCCGGCCGGCAGGATGAATTCCTGCAGCCGCGGCAGCTGCGCGTTGTAGTGCGCCAGCGCCTCGTCCAGGCGCTGCACGGCCTCGGCCTTGAGCAGCTCGTAGCCGGGGATCGACAGCTCGCCGCCCAGGTTGAATAGCTCGTGCTGGATGGTCACCAGCAGCTCGCGCACGTCGGCCGGCAGCGGCTCGGCCAGCAGCACGCCGAGGCTGGAGTTCAGCTCGTCGACGTCGCCCATGGCCTGCACGCGCAGGTGGTCTTTGGGCACGCGCGTGCCGTCGCCGAGGCCGGTGCTGCCATCGTCGCCGGTGCGCGTGGCGATCTGCGTCAGGCGTTGTCCCATGGGGCCATTGTGCCCCTGGCGTCGGCCTTCAGCCGGCCAGACGCACCGCCAGGCGCTGCAGCAGCGGACGCTGGCGCCAGTTCTCGCAGGCGCGCTCGGCAAAGTCGCGGCCACGCTCGCTGAGCCGGTAGTAGCGCACGCTGGGAAAGCCGTGCGGGTTTTCGAACTCGCGCACCAGGCCATAGGCGATGAGCGTGCGGTGCGCGCTGTACACCGGCGCGCCGTCCAGGGTGCAGCCGCCGCTGATGTCGCTGACGCGCACCATCACGCGGCCCTTGCGCAGCGCCTGCAGCGCGTCGATGAATTCGCCGCGGTTGGGGATGATGGTTGGCGTGCTCACCTTCGCTCACCTTCGGGTATGGCAGTGCGGTAGCCCTATGGTCGCACCGTGGCAGCCTGGGTGCGCGCCGAAGTGCAGGGCAAGGTACCCGCTGTTTCGGCCCTGCCTACCAGGTGTCCACGAAGCGGGCCGCCTCGGGCGGGCGCGGCATCTGCGCCGCGCTGTCCAGCCCCTGCAGCAGCCAGTCGCGGGTGCTCGCCGGGTCGATCACCGCGTCGATCTCCAGCGTCGTCGCCATGTTGATCGCCGAGCCGGCCGCGTACTGCTGTTCGACCAGCTGTTTGTAGAGCGCCTCGCGCGGCGCGCCTTCGGGCGCCGCTTCGAGCTCCTTGCGGTAGCCGAGCTTGACCGCGCCTTCCAGGCCCATGCCGCCGAACTCGCCGGTCGGCCAGGCCACGGTGAACACCGGCGCGTCCAGGCCGCCGGCGGCCATGGCCTGCGCGCCCAGGCCATAGCCCTTGCGCAGCACGACGGTGAAGAAGGGCACGCTCAGGTGCGCGGCGACGACGAACATGCGGCACACATGCCGCACCTGGGCCTGGCGTTCGATGTCGGGGCCGACCATGAAGCCCGGCGTGTCGCAAAGCGACAGCATCGGCAGGCCGTGCGCGTTGCACAGCTGCATGAAGCGCGCTGCCTTGTCCGCTGCCTCGGCGTCGATGGCGCCGCCGAGGTGCATGGGGTTGTTGGCGAGCACGCCGATGGGCCGGCCTTCGATGCGCGCCAGCGCCGTCAGGATGCCGCTGCCGAAGCCCGAGCGCAGCTCGAGCAGCGAGCCGCGGTCGAACAGGTCCAGCATGAGCTTGCGCACGTCGTAGACGCGCAGCCGGTTCTCCGGCACGGCGTGGCGCAGGCGCTGCGCATCGGGCGCTTCCCACTCTGGCAGCCGGCCCTGGAAGTACGCCAGGTACTGCCGCGCCGCGGCCACCGCGCCGGCTTCGTCGTCGACCAGCACGTCGATCACGCCGTTGCGGTGCTGCACCGGGCTCGGTCCGATGTCCTCGGGGCGGAAGTTACCCAGGCCGCCGCCTTCGATCATCGCCGGCCCGCCCATGCCGATGTTGCTGGCGCGCGTGGCGATGATGACGTCGGCACAGCCGAGCAGCGCCGCGTTGCCGGCGAAGCAGCGGCCATGCACGATGCCGACCACCGGCACCTTGCCCGACAGCGCGGCGAAGCGGCTGAAGGTATGGTTGTTCAGGCCCGCGACGATGGGCATGTCGACATCGCCGGGCCGACCGCCGCCGCCTTCGGCGAACAGCACCACCGGCAGCTTCAGCCGGTGGGCCAGCTCGAACATGCGGTCCTTCTTGTGGTGGTTGCGCCAGCCCTGCGTGCCGGCCAGCACGGTGTAGTCGTAGGCCAGCACGACGCAGCGCGAAGCCTCCGGGCCGAAGTGCGCGGCATTGACGGTGCCGATGCCGGTGACCATGCCGTCGGCGGGCGTGTTGCGCACCAGGTCGTCGACGCTGCGCCGGCTGGCCTGCGCGGCCACGGCCAGCGCGCCGTATTCGGCGAAGGAGCCGGGGTCGCACAGCTCGGCGACGTTCTCGCGCGCGGTGCGGCCACCGGCGGCATGGCGGCGCGCCACCGCTTCGGGCCGGCTGGCATCGGCCGTGAAGGCCAGGCGGTCGAGCAGGCGCTGCAGGTCGGCGCGGATGCCTTCGGCGGCCTCGCTTTGCACCGCGGCGGCGGCCTCGGCGCCGGCATCCACCGGCTCCAGCACCAGCAGCACGTGGGACTCGGCCAGGTAGTCGCCGACCGACGCGCGCACGTCGCTGATGCGCGCGGCCACCGGCGCATGCAGCAGGTGTTCCATCTTCATCGCCTCGAGCACCGCGACCGGCTGGCCGGCCGCCACCAGGTCGCCTTCGGCCACCGACAGCTCGACCAGCTTGCAGGCCATCGGTGCCCGCAGCGCGACCAACCCGGCGCCGACCTCCAGCGCCTGTGCGTCGGCCGGCGCGTCGGGCTCGGCTTCGGCGGCCGGTGCCGATGCGGATGCGGACGCGGCGGCGATCTCGGCATACAGGCTCGGCCATTGTTGTTCGAGCCAGCGTGTGTGCACCGCGTTGGCCGCCAGCGCGGGGTGCGCCGCCAGGCGCCGCAGCAGCGGCAGGTTGGTCGCCAGCCCGTCGATGCGGCACTCGTCGAGCGCGCGCCGTGAACGCCGCAAGGCTTCGGCAAAGTTCGCGCCGCGGTGGCTGACGATCAGCTTGGCGAGCAGCGTGTCGTAGTGCGGCGATGGCGCCGCGCCGGCCACCGCGTGCGTGTCCAGCCGCACGCCCGGCCCGCTGGGCCATTCGAGCCGCGTGATGCGCCCGGAAGAGGGCCGCGCCTGGCCGGCTTCGTCCAGCGTCTCGGCGTTGATGCGCCACTGCACGGCGAAGCCGCGTGCCGGCGGCGGGCTGCTCAGGCCCAGCGAGGCCAGCGACGCCCCGGCGGCGATGGCGATCTGCGCCTGCACCAAGTCGACGCCGGTCACCTCCTCGGTGACCGTGTGCTCGACCTGCAGCCTGGGGTTGACCTCGATGAAGACGAAGTCACCACGCTCGTCGTCGAGCAGGAACTCGAAGGTGCCCAGGCTGCGGTAGCCGACCGCGCGCGCCAGGCGCAGCGCACACGCCGTCATGCGCTCGCGCAGCGCGGCGTCGAGGGTCGGGCTCGGCGCGATCTCCACCAGCTTCTGGAAGCGCCGCTGCAGCGTGCATTCGCGTTCGCCGAAGGACACCACCTCGCGGCCGTCGCCGAGCAGCTGGATTTCGATGTGGCGCGCGCGCGGAATCAGCCGCTCGGCATACACCGCCGCCACGCCGAACGCGGCCTGCGCCTCGGAGCTGCAGCGTGCGTAGGCCTCGGGCAGCGCGTCGGCGTCGAACACCGCGCGCATGCCGCGCCCGCCGCCGCCGGCCACCGCCTTGAGCATCACGCCACAGCCGGGGTGCTGCTGGCGCTGTGCCGCCAGGAAAGCCTGCACCTGCTCGAGCGTCGCCGCGCCGGTGCCGGGCAACAGTGGCACCTGATGTTCGCTGGCCAGCGCGCGGGCCCGGGCCTTGTCGCCGAACAGCGCCAGGTGCTCGGCGGCCGGGCCGACGAAGACGATGCCCGCGGCGGCACAGGCGGACGCGAAGTCGGCGCGTTCGCTGAGGAAGCCGTAGCCCGGATGGACCGCGTCGCAGCCGCTGTCCACCGCGGCGGCGACCACCGCACCGATGTCCAGGTACGCGGCCGGGCCGGTGGCCTGCAGCGCCACCGCCTCGTCGGCCAGCCGCACGTGCAGTGCCTGGGCGTCGTCGCGTGCGTAGACCGCGACCGTGGCCAGCCCCAAGTCGCGCGCGGCGCGGATCAGGCGCACGGCGATCTCGCCGCGGTTGGCGATCAGGATCTTCTGAAACATCGGCGGGTGCTCCTTATCGGTGGTCCATGGCTCCGCGACATCAGGGTCGCGGCGAAGTCGATGCGATCCAGCGGCCGTCGCCGAGCCGGAGGCATGGGGCGTGGCTCAAGGCGCGTCGTGCAGCAGCCGGCGCAGCACCTTGCCGGCGCCGGTGGCGGGCAGCGAGTCGATGAAGCGCACGCTGCGCGGCGCCTTGTACGTGGCCATCTGCTCGCGCGACCAGGCGATGAGCTCGTCCTCGCCCACCGATTGCCCCGGCTTGCAGACGATGAAGGCGCGCACCACCTCGCCCTTTTGTGCGTCGGCGACGCCGATGACCGCCGCTTGCGCCACTGCGGGGTGGCGGATCAGGATGGTCTCGACTTCCTCGGGGAAGACGCTGTAGCCCGAGACCTTGATCATCTCCTTGAAGCGGCCACTGAAGGTCAGGTAGCCGTCGGCGTCGAGCGTGCCCACGTCACCGGTATGCACCCAGCCGTCGCGCAGCGTCTGCGCGGTGGCCTCGGGCTTGTTCCAGTAGCCCTTGAAGCACCCTCGGCTCTTCAGCACGATCTCGCCCGATGTGCCGGCGGCGCAATCGCGGCCGGTGGCCGGGTCGACGATGCGGATGTGGTTGCCCGGAATGGCCTTGCCCTGCGTGCCCCAGCGCACCGCGTCGGCGGGCATGTAGGTGTCGACGGTGTGGGTTTCGGACAAGCCGTAGGACGCCTCGAAGGAGTTGCAATTGGGCGCGTACTCGCGCCACTGGCGCGCCAGCGCGTCGGTGAAGGTGATGCCGAAGCTGGTGACCGGGTTGACGCGCAGGCTGGTCAGGTCGAAGCCCTTGGCCCCCGGCAGCTGCATCGCGGCGACGTTCATCGGCGCGATGCTGTACCACCAGCTCACGCGGTGACGTTCGATGGCCTGCAGCGCGGCCAGCGGGTCGAAGCGGTACAGCAGCACCGTGGTGGCGCCGGTGTACAGCGTGACGTTGACCGACATCACCATGCCGGCGATGTGGTACATCGGCGCGATGCCCAGCAGCACGTCGGCGGCGCTGACGCCATTGCAGTCGGCCGCCGCGGCCGACTTGTACAGCGCGTTGTCGTAGCTGAGCATCGCGCCCTTGGGCAGCCCGGTGGTGCCCGAGGTGTAGGTCATCAGCGCGATGTCGTCCATGTGCAGCGCGACCGGCGGGCAGGCCGCGCCGCTGCGCGCGGCGGCCAGGAAGTCCTCGCAGTCGGCAGGCAGCGGCAGCGGTGCCGCGCGCATCTGCAGCAGCTCGGCCGGCACGTCGATGCTCGGCGTGGCCGGCAGCAGGTCGGCGTAGCGCACGACGAACACGCGCTCCAGCGTCGAGCCGGCGCGCACCTTGTCGACCACCGGCAACAGCACGTCGGCGGCGACGATGACCCGCGCGCGCAGGTCGCCCAGTTGGTAGGCGAGCTCGTGCTCCTTGTTCAGCGGCCCGCAGGGGCAGACGATCGCGCCCAGCTTCTGGATGCCGCAATGCGCGATCACGTACTGCGGGCAGTTGCTCATGAACAGCGCCACCGGCTCGCCCTTGCGCACGCCGACGTCGGCCAGCCGCGCGGCGAAGGCGTCGCTCATGCGGTCGAGCTCGGCGTAGCTCAGCGCCGCGCCGTACCACAGGTAGGCCGGCTTGTCGGGCGTGGTGCGCGCGTGGCGGCGCAGGTATTCGTGCAGCGGCTGCAGCGTGCCGTCGGAGGAGTCAGTCACCGGTGTCTCCTGTGAATTTGCGAGGGTCCAGGGTAAACCACGACGCGCTGGACGCGTGCGGGGCTTGCGCAAATATACCAATTGGTAGAAACTTGCTACCGATCGGTAGGTGACCCACGGCAGCTTCGGCCGGGTGCACCCCAAAACCGCACGGGGGGACAGGTGGAGAGGCTGCTCATCGCCAATCGCGGCGAGATCGCGATCCGCGTCGCACGCGCCGCGCGCAAGCTCGGCTGGACCTCGGTGGGTGTGCATGCCACCGACGATGCCGGCTCGCTGCACGTCGCGCACATGTCCCCGTGCGTGGCGCTTCCCGGCAGCGGTACGGCGGCGTACCTGGACCAGGAAGCGATCCTGCGCATCGCCGCCGACACCGGCTGCACGCTGGTGCACCCGGGCTACGGCTTCCTGAGCGAGAACGCCGATTTCGCGCGTCGCTGCGCCGCGCAGGGGCTGCGCTTCGTCGGGCCTGCGCCCGAGGTGTTGGCGCTGTTCGGCGACAAGATTCGCGCGCGCAAGCTGGCCCAGGAACTGCGCCTGCCGGTGCTGCCTGGCACGACCCATGCCACTTCCATGGAAGAGGCCATGGCCTTTGCCGTGGAACACGGCCCGGTCATGCTCAAGGCCTTGGCCGGCGGCGGCGGGCGCGGCATGCGCGCCGTGCACGACGTCGCGCAGTTGCAAGCGGTCTACGCGAGTTGCCGGTCCGAGGCGCTGGCGGCCTTCGGCATCGGCGACCTGTACGTGGAGCAGCTGCTCACGGCCGCGCGGCACATCGAGGTACAGGTGGTCGGCGACGGCAGCGGCGCGGTGTGCCACCTGTGGGAACGTGACTGCTCCGTGCAGCGCCGCCACCAGAAGGTCATCGAGGTCGCGCCCGCTCCCGATCTGCCTGCCGCGCTGCGCGATCGCCTGCTGGACGCGGCCACCCGCCTGGCGCGGCACGTGCGCTACCGCAGCCTCGGCACCTTCGAATTCCTGGTGCGGGGCGAGGACTTCTGGTTCATGGAGGCCAACCCGCGCCTGCAGGTCGAACACACCATCACCGAAGAGATCACCGGTATCGATCTGGTGCAGGCCCAGCTGCGCATCGCGTTGGGCGAACGCTTGGCCCCGCTGGGCCTGGACCAGCCGCCGCCGACGCGCGGCTTCGCCATCCAGGCGCGGGTGAACCTGGAAGCGCTGCGCGAGGACGGCATGCCCGTGCCGCAGGCCGGCACGCTGACCGCCTATGCGCCACCGCGCGGCCCCGACGTGCGCGTCGACGACTACGGCTACGTCGGCTATGCCACCAGCCTGCGCTACGACTCGCTGCTGGCGAAGGTGATCGCACGCGGCAGTACGTTCGACAGCGCGGCCACCAATACCTACGACGCGCTGGGCGAGTTCGTCATCGAAGGGGTGCAGACGACGATCCCGCTGCTGATGAGCATCCTGCGCCTGCCGGCGTTCCGATCCGGCCACTTCGACACGTCGCTGGTGGCCACGCATCTGCCCGCCCTGCTGGCCTCGGCCACCGGCCATCCGGCGCTCGCCCAGCCCGGTGCGGCCGACGCGCGGCCCGCGCCGCAGCGCCGCGACGACGCGCGGCCGCCGGCGCAGGACGGCGACCTGGTGGTCGCCGCGCCGATGCCGGGCACGATCGTGGCCGTGAGCGTCGACGCCGGCAGCGAGGTCCGCGCCGGCGACACGCTGATGGTCATCGAGGCCATGAAGATGGAGCACCTGGTGCGCGCCGCCGCGCCGGGTGCGGTGGTGTGGCTGGGCGCGGCGCTGGGCGACGCGGTGGCCGAAGGCGCTGCGCTGTGCGTGATCCGGCCCGCCGACGCGGCACCGCACGCGCCGCAGCGCGCCGACGACGAAGCCCGGCCCGACTGGCGCGCCGAGGTGGCCGAGATCGCCCGGCGCAAGGCGCTGGCGCTGGCCCTGGGCGGCCCCGACAAGGTGGCCAAGCAGAAGCAGCAGGGCAAGCTGACCGTGCGCGAGCGGGTGGACGCGCTGGTGGATGCGGGCAGCTTCAACGAGCTCGGCGCGCTGACCGGTTTTGCCACCTATGACAACGATGGCCAACTGAGGTCGCTGCTGCCCGCCAACTTCGTCGCCGGCACCGCCCGCTTGAATGGCCGCAAGGTGGTCATCGGTGCCGACGACTTCAGCGTGCGCGCGGGCTCGGGCGACGCCGCGATCCATGCCAAGCAGATCTTCGCCGAACACTATGCGGGGCAGATGCGCCTGCCGGTGGTGCGGCTGCTCGACGGCGCCAGCGGCGGCGGCAGCGTGAAGATGGCGCAGCAGGCGGGCTTCCACTACCTTCCGGTGAACCCGGGCTGGGATGCGGTGGTGGACAACCTCTCGCTGGTGCCGGTGGTGGCCGCTGCCCTGGGGCCGACGGTCGGCCTCGGCGCGGCGCGTCTGGTGATGTCGCACCTGTCGGTGATGGTCTGCGGCATCGGCCAGGTCTTCACCGCCGGGCCGCCGATCGTGCTGGGCGCCACACGCGAGGCGCTCAGCAAGGACGCGCTCGGCGGCGTCGACGTGCATCGCCGCAACGGCGTGGTCGAGCGTTTCGTCGCCAGCGAAGCCGAGGCCTTCGACGTGATCCGGCGCTTTCTGTCGTACCTGCCACAAAGTGTGTTCCAGCTGCCGCCCGTTGCGGCGGGCGGTGGCGAGGCGCAGCCGCTGCGCGCCGACGCGCTGCTGTCGGCGATCCCGCGCAACCCGCGGCAGACCTACGACATCCAGCCGATCCTGGAGGCGATCTTCGATCGCGATTCGGTCCTGCCCTATGCCGAGTACGGCGGCTCCACGGTGACGGCGCTGGCCCGGCTCGACGGTCATCCGGTGGGCGTCATCAGCACCGATCCGCACAAGGGCGCAACCATGACGGCCGAGGGCGCCATGGCCGTGACCCGGCTGGTCGATCTGTGCGAGACCTTCCACCTGCCGATCGTCAGCCTGACCGACCAGGCCGGCGTGTCGATCGGTTCCGAAGCCGAGCGCCGCGGCACCATCCGCTTCGGCGCGCGCGCCATCAGCGCGATCTATCAGGCGCGGGTGCCGCAGGCCGAACTCATCATGCGCCGCGTCTTCGGCGTCGGCGGCGCGGGCGCCGTGAACCGGCATCGCGCCTCGCGCAGCTGGTCCTGGCCCTCGGGCACCTGGGGCTCGCTGCCGCCGCAAGGCGGCATCGAAGCGGCCTTTCGCGCCGAGCTGGAGCAGGCGGCGGACCGCGCAGCGACGCTGGCGCGCATCACCACCGAGCTCGAACGCATCGAGTCGCCCTTGCGCACCGCCGAGCGCTTTGGCGTGCAGGACGTGATCGACCCGCGCGACAGCCGCGCGCTGTTGTGCGACTGGGTGCACGACGCCTATGCAGTGCTGCCCGAACAACTCGGCAGGCCGGCTTTCGGCCTGCGCCCCTGAGGGCGGTCCACGCCCAAGGAGATTCGCGATGAATGCTGCCGACCTGAACGAACAGACCCTGACCGCCCTGCTGCGCGAGCACGGGGAACTGGTCACCGAGCGGCTCGACCACTGGGCCCGGACGGCCGGCGAGCGGGTGTTCTTCTACTACGGAGAGGATGACGTTGCCCTGAGCTATGCCGAGTTCGCGCGCCGCGCCGACCACATCGCGGGCAATCTGGCGCGCCTGGGCATCGGCAAGGGCGATCGCGTCAGCGTGATGACACGCAACGCCCTGGTCAGCGCCTTGTTCATGTTCGGCATCTGGAAGGCGGGCGCGGTCTATGCCCCGGTCAACTTCTCGTTTACCGGGCGGCTGCTGTCGTACCAGCTGGACGACACCGCGCCCCGGCTGATCGTCACCGACGCGCACCTGCTGCCGGCGCTGAACGACGTGGCGGCCGCGCTGCAACACAAGCCCAAGCTCGCCGTCTACCGCGCGCCCGCAGGCGCGCACGATGCCGCCGGCCCCGCCGTGGCGGTGGACGCGGCCTTCGGCGCGGTGGCGTGGGACGAGCTGACGCGCGAATGTGCGGCGCCGGCGGTCGCACTGGGCTTCGACGATGTGGCCAACCTGATCTACACCTCGGGCACCACCGGTCCGGCCAAAGGCGTGCTGCAGCCGCACCGCTGGATGGCGCAATACACCTTCTGCATGCGCGTGCTGATGACCGAAGACGACGTCATCTACAACGACCTGCCGATGTACCACGTGGGCGGCGCGATCGCCAACATCTGCCGCGCGGCCTGGGTCGGCTGCGAGGTCGCGGTGTGGAACCGCTTCAGCCCCGACGGCTTCTGGCCGCGCATTGCCGCGCGCAAGGTCACCTCGGCGATCCTGCTGGACGTGATGATCCCGTGGCTGAACAAGGCCGAGCCCAAGGACGACGACCGCCTCAACACGCTGAACAAGGTGCACATGCAGCCGCTGGCGTTGCAGCACCACGCATTCGCGCAACGCTTCGGCATCGATTTCGTCACCGCGGGCTTCGGCCAGACGGAAAGCGGCTTGGGCCTGTGGACCGTGATCGAGGAGACCGCGCAGGACGAAGGCACGCCGGAGTCGCTGTACCGCGGCCTCAGCCACGCGCAACTGCACGAGCTGGCGCGGCGCTACGACATGGTGGTGACGCCGGGTGCGCAGGCCACGCGCAAAGGGCTGATGGGGCTGCCGCCGCCGTTCTTCGAGGTGTCGGTGCGCGACGCGTCGGATGAGCTGTGCGCACCGGAGGTCGCCGGCCACCTGGCGCTGCGGCCGCGCCTGCCCGGCATCCTGATGCACGCCTACCTGGGCAAGCCCGACGCCACGGTGGCGGCGTTTCGCAACCTGTGGTTCCACACCGGCGATGCGGCGCTGCGGGGCCACGATGGCATGTTCTATTACGTCGACCGGCTCGGCGACCGCATCCGCGTGCGCGGCGAGAACCTGTCCTCGTTCCAGGTCGAGGACATGATCAACCAGCACCCGCAGGTGCAGATGAGCGCCGCGGTGGCGATTGCCAGCCAGGAAGGCCACGAGGACGATGTCGTTGCCTTCGTCGTCCCCGTCGCCGGGCAGACGCTCGAGGTCGCGGCGATCCACGCCTTCGCGGCCGCGACCATGCCGAAGTTCATGCGTCCGGCGCACGTGCGCATCGTCGCCGACCTGCCGCGCACGCCGACCAACAAGGTCGAGAAGTACAAGCTGCGCCAGCAAATTCTTGCGGAGCTGGCGGCCGCCGCCGGCGACAAGAAGTAGCCAGACACCCACCACCGATCGGGACCAGCACGTGAACGAGCGCATCCTCCCTCGTCCGATGACGGCAGACCGCCAACCGCGCCAGCGCGTCTCGACGCTGGGCACCGAACCGCGGCGCGAGGCGATCCTGAAGGTCGCGGAACGACTGTTCTTCGAGCAGGGCTATGCCAACACCACGATCGAGCAGATCGTGGGCGAGCTCGGCGTGACCAAGCCGGTCGTGTACTACTACTTCCGCGACAAGCTGGAGATCTTCGAGACGATCTCCTGGCGCCCCACCGTCGACTGCCTGACCGTCATGGACTTCGCGCCGGACGACGAGCGCCCGGCGCACGTCAAGCTCGAGGCCGGTCTGACGCGGCTGATCGAGAACATGGTGCGGCACTACCCCGCCGCCTTCCTGTACTACCGCGAACCGCAGGTGTTCCGGCCCGAGTACATCGCCGCCCAGACGAAGCTCGCGCGCAGCTTCTACGCGCACATGTGTGCGCTGCTCGAACAAGGCCGGCGCGACGGCACGCTCGAATTCGGCGAAGCACGCCTGACCGCGCTGGCCGCGTTCAGCCTGCCCGGCTTCATGCACACCTGGTACCGCCCCGATGGCCGCCTGCCGCCCGCCGAGGTGGTGCGTGAGATGGTGGCCATCGCGATGCGCGTGATCGGCGTGCATCACCCCGTAGCGCGGCGCGTCCGGCCGCCATCCCCCCGCCCGACGAAGCGTGTTTCATCAAGGAGCCAGACATGATTTCCCCCGCCCGCCCCCACGCCCGCTTTGCTGCCAGGCTGACCGCCCTGGCTGCGGCGACGCTGCTCGTCACCGCGCCCGCGGCGGCACAGGAAACCTTCAAGGTGGCCTACATCGACCCGCTGTCGGGGCCGTTCGCCAACGTCGGCGAGTTGATGCTCGCGCACCTGCAGTTCGCCATCGACGACATCAACGCCAAGGGCGGCGTGCTCAAGTGAACGAAGATCGAGCTGCAGAAATTCGACGGCAAGCTGGCCGCGGCCGAGAGCCTGGCCGCGCTGCAGTCGGCGATCGACCAGGGCGCGAAAGTCATCTTCACCGGCGGCTCGGGTTCGACCGTGGTCGGCGCGCTGGTCGAGGCCGCGGCCAAGCACAACACGCGCAACCCGGACCGCCCGGTCATCGTCGTCAACCATTCGTCGATCGACCCTGACCTGACGGGCAAGCGCTGCAACTTCTGGTACTTCCAGACCGAAGCCAACACGGCGATGAAGATGAAGGCGCTGGCCAACTACGTGAAGAAGCAGCCCGACATCAAGGACGTGTACCTGTTCAACCAGGACTACGCCCACGGCAAGCAGTGGGCCAGCTACGGCCAGGAGATGTTCACCCTGGCGCGGCCGGACGTGAAGTTCGTGGGCCAGGACTTCATCCCCATCGGCCGCGTCAAGGACTTCGCGCCCTACGTGTCGAAGATGAAAGCAGCGGGCGCGGACACGCTGATCACCGGCAACTGGGGCAACGACCTGACGCTGCTGTTGCGCGCCGCCGGGGAGGCCGGCGTCGACTGGCGCTATTTCAACCACAGCGCGGGTTCGTTTCCTGGCACGGTGACGGCGATTGCGCTGGCCAAGATCGGGCGCGTGACCTGGGTCGCCGAATGGCACCCCGGCCAGGCCGATTCGGCGAAGGTCGACGCGCTGGCCAAGGCCTACAAGACCAAGATGGGCAGGGACTTCCTTGCGCCGCGCATCGAAATGACGCCGCACTTCGTGGCCGCGGCGATCAACAAGGCGCAATCGACCGACCCGAAGAAGATTGCGCTGGCGATGGAGGACATGAGCTACGAATCGTCCTTCGGCCCGGTGCGCATGCGCGCGCAGGATCACCAGCTGCTGCTGCCGCAGGTGGTCAACACCATCGCGCCGGTCGACGGCAAAACCGTCAAGGTGGGCTGGGAAGGCACGAACTACGGCTTCCGCACCGACGCGCTCTACAGCGGCAACGAGCTGGCGCAGGGCAGCGAGTGCAAGATGGTGCGGCCCTGACCGCCGGGCGCGCGGGCCGGGCGTGGCCAGCCCGCACTGCCTAAAATCGGCTCCCGCCCAGCGAAGGAGTGCGCCCCATGAACGCCCCGGTCCCGACCCATGTGTTGCCCGCCTTCGACAAGCGCGCGGTGCCGGCGGCGATGCTGGCCGCGCTGCAGCAGCGCTTCGGCGAGCGCTGCTCGAGCGCCGCCGCGGTGCGCGAGCAGCACGGCCGCGACGAGTCGCCGTTCCCGGTGACGCCGCCGGAGCTGGTGGTGTTCTGCGACAGCAACGACGACGTGGCCGCGGTGCTGAAGCTGGCCGCCGAGCACGCGGTGCCGGTCATTCCCTACGGCACCGGCTCGTCGCTGGAGGGCCACCTGCTGGCGGTGCAGGGCGGCATCAGCGTCGACGTGTCGGGCATGACGCGCATCGTGCGTCTGAACCCCGAGGACCTGACGGTGACCGTGCAGGCCGGCGTGACGCGCGAGCAGCTGAACCGCGAGATCAAGGACTCGGGGCTGTTCTTTCCCATCGACCCCGGCGCGAACGCCAGCCTGGGCGGCATGGCGGCGACGCGCGCCAGCGGCACCAACGCCGTGCGCTACGGCACCATGCGCGAGAACGTGCTCGGGCTGACCGTGGTCACCGCCGCCGGCGAAGTCATCCGCACGGGCACGCGCGCCAGGAAGTCCTCGGCCGGCTACGACCTGACGCGCCTGTTCGTCGGCAGCGAAGGCACGCTCGGCGTGATCACCGAGGTGACGCTGAAGCTGTACCCGCTGCCCGAGGCGGTGAGCGCGGCGATCTGCCACTTTGCCGATGTGCGCTCGGCGGTCGACGCGACGATCCAGATCATCCAGATGGGCGTGCCCATCGCGCGCTGCGAGCTGCTGGACCGCAACGCGGTGCGCTTCATCAACGCGCAGAGCAAGCTGGGGCTGCGCGAATCGCCGATGCTGCTGATGGAGTTCCACGGCAGCGAAGCCGGCGTCAAGGAACAGGCCGAGACGGTGCAGGCCATCACGGCCGACCTGGGCGGCGAGGCCTTCGAATGGGCCAGCACGCCCGAAGAGCGTACGCGCCTGTGGACCGCGCGGCACAAGGCCTACTTCGCCGGCATGACGCAGAACCCGGGCTGCCGCACCGTGACCACCGATACCTGCGTGCCGATCTCGCGGCTGGCCGAGATCATCGACGCATCGGTGGCCGAGGTCGATGCCTCGGGCCTGCCGTATTACATCGTCGGCCACGTCGGCGACGGCAACTTCCACCTGGCCTACCTGGTGAAGGACGGCGACGCGGCCCAGCGTGCGCTGGCCGAAGGCATGAGCCAGCGCATGGTGCAGCGCGCGATCGCGCTGGAAGGCACCTGCACCGGCGAACACGGCGTGGGCCTGCACAAGATGGACTTCCTGGTGGAAGAGGCGGGCACGGGCGCCGTGGAGATGATGCGCCAGGTGAAGCGCGCGCTGGACCCGAAGAACATCATGAACCCGGGCAAGATCTTCACGCTGTGAGGCATGGGCCGCGCCGGCGCACGCTGGTCTACGCCGGCGGCCTGGCGGCGCTGGGCCTGCTGAGTGCGCCCGCGGCCCGCGCCGGGCTGGAAGAGCTGATCGTCGCGGCCAAGCCGTCGGTGGTGGCGGTGGGCGTCTACAACCCCACCGGCAACCCCCGCTTCGGTTTCCGCGGCAGCGGCTTCGTGGTCGGCGATGGCAACTTCGTCGTCACCAACCTGCACGTGCTGCCGGACGTCATTCCGCCTGGTGGCGCCGAAGGCAGCCTGGCCGTCGTCGCGCCGCGCCTGGGCAGCGCCGACAGCGCGGGCGGGCGCGGTGCCAAGGTCGTGGCAACGGACCGTGAACACGACCTGGCGCTGCTGCGCATCGACGGGGCGCCGCTGCCGGCGCTGCAGTTGGCCGAAGCTGGCGCGCGCGAAGGCACATCGATCGCCCTCATCGGCTTCCCGATCGGCGGCGTGCTGGGCTTCAGCCCGGTGACGCATCGCGGCATCGTGGCCTCGGTGACGACCATCGCGTTGCCCGCGCCGAGCTCGCAGTCGCTGAGCAACCAGGCCATCAACCGCCTGCGCCAGGGGACCTTCGAGGTCTACCAGCTGGACGCCACCGCCTACCCGGGCAACAGCGGCGGGCCGGTGCTGGACTTGGCCTCCGGCGAGGTGGTGGCGGTGCTCAACATGGTGCTGGTCAAGGGCAGCCGCGAGACCGCGCTGTCGCAGCCCACCGGCATCAGCTACGCGATACCGGTGCGCTTCGTCAGCGAGTTGCTGAAGAACCGCTGAGCGCGGCGCTCAGGCCGCGGGCGCCGGCACGCTCCAGCGCTTGCTCACGTCGCCGGCGGCGTTGACGCTTTCCATCTGCACGCCGAAGCCCCACAGCCGGGCGACATGCTTGAGCACCTCGTTGGCGGTGTCGTGCAGCGGCCGGTTGTTGTGCTGGAAGTGGCGCAGCGTCAAGGAGCGGTCGCCGCGCAGGTTGACGTTCCACACCTGGATGTTCGGCTCGCGCGAACCCAGGTCGTACTGGCGCGACAGCGCCTCGCGCACGCGGCGGTAGCCGCTCTCGTCGTGGATCGCCGAGACCTCGAGCTCTTCTTCCTTCTCGTCGTCGACGATGGCGAACAGGCGCAGCTCGCGCATCAGCTTCGGGCTGAGGAACTGGCCGACGAAGCTCTCGTCCTTGTAGTTGCGCATCGCCTGGTCCAGCGCCGGCAGCCAGGGCGTGCCGGCGATCTCGGGGAACCACTGGCGGTCTTCGTCGGTGGGGTCTTCGCAGATGCGCTTCAGGTCGGTGTACATCGCGAAGCCCAGCGCATAGGGGTTGATGCCGCTGTAGGCGCGGTGCCCCACCGGCGGCTGGTAGACCACGTTGGTGTGCGACGTGAGCCATTCGATCATCACGCCGTCGGTCAGGAAGCCGTCGTCGTACATCTGGTTCAGCAGCCGGTGGTGCCAGAAGGTGGCCCAGCCTTCGTTCATCACCTGCGTCTGGCGCTGCGGGTAAAAGTACTGCGCCACCTTGCGCACGATGCGCACGATCTCGCGCTGCCAGGGCTCGAGCAGCGGCGCGTTCTTCTCGATGAAGTACAGCAGGTTCTCCTGCGGCTCTTCGGGGAAGCGCTTGTGTTCCTTTTCGGCGGTGTCCTTGTCGGCGCGCCGCGGCAAGGTGCGCCACATGTCGTTGACCTGCGCCTGCGCATAGGCCTCGCGGTCGCGCGCGTCGGCCAGCTCCTGCGCCAGCGACTTGCGGCTGGGCCGGCGGTAGCGGTCGACGCCGTGGTTCTGCAGCGCGTGGCAGCTGTCGAGAAACTCCTCGACGGTATCCAGGCCGTACTTCTCCTCGCACTTGGCGACGTAGTTCTTGGCGTAGACCAGGTAGTCGATGATCGACGCCGCGTCGGTCCACATGCGGAACAGGTAGTTGCCCTTGAAGAAGCTGTTGTGGCCGTACGCGGCATGCGCGATGACCAGCGCCTGCATGGCCATCGTGTTCTCCTCCATCAGGTAGCTGATGCAGGGGTTGCTGTTGATGACGATCTCGTAGGCCAGGCCCATGTGGCCGCGCTTGTAGTTCTTCTCGGTGGCGATGAATTCCTTGCCGTAGCTCCAGTGCCGGTAGTTCACCGGCATGCCCACGCTGGCGTAGGCGTCCATCATCTGCTCGGCGGTGATGATCTCCAGCTGGTTCGGATAGGTGTCCAGCCCGAAGCGCTCGGCCGTGTCGCGGATGACCTTGTGGTACTGCTCGATCAGCTCGAAGGACCAGTCGCTGGGCCCGGGCAGCGGTGTCGCCGGCCGTTCCTTCAACGGCAGCGGCTCGGTCAGCGGATTGCGCAACACGGCGCTCATGCGAAGTCCCTCCGCGCGTGGCGCTGCGCAACCTGGGCTGCGGGGCGGCCGCGCACGCTCATGCCGCCTTCGCCCCTTCCTTCTTGAACAGGTCGCGGAACACCGGGTAGATCTGGTCGGCACTGACCGCCTTGCGCATCGCGAAGTGCGCATGCAGCGGCGGCAGCTGCGCGTATTCGTCCCACAGGTTCTGCTCTTCCTCGGCCACCTGCACGTAGGCGTAGTAGCGGCACAGCGGCAGCAGCTTCTCGCTGAGCAGCTCGCGGCAGCGGCCGCTGTCGTGATGCCAGTTGTCGCCGTCGCTGGCCTGTGCGCCGTAGATGTTCCACTCGCTGGGCGAGTAGCGCTCGCGGATGATTTCTTCCATCAGCACCAGCGCGCTCGACACCACGGTGCCGCCGGTCTCGCGCGCATGGAAGAAGTCGTCCTCGTTGACCTCTTGCGCCTGCGTATGGTGGCGGATGAAGACCAAGTCGATCTTCTCGTAGTGCCGCGTCAGGAACAGGTACAGCAGGATGAAGAAGCGCTTGCTCAGTTCCTTGCGCCCTTCGTCCATCGAGCCGGAGATGTCCATCAGGCAGAACATCACCGCCTTGCTGGTGGGCACCGGCACCTTGATGCGGCTGCGGTAGCGCAGGTCGATCGGGTCCAGGTACGGGATGCGCGCGACGCGCGCGCGCAGCGCGGCGATGGCGGCTTCCAGCTCCTTCAGCCGCGCCAGCTTCGCGTCGGTCTTGGGCTCGGCCTGCAGCGCCTCGAACTCCTCTTCCAGCACGCGCAGCTCGGCACGCGAGCCGGCGCCGATGGCAATGCGCCGGCCGATGGCGCCGCGCAGCGAGCGCACCACGTGCAGGTTGTTCGGCGTGCCGTCGCTGCTGAAGCCGGCGCGCTGGCTCTTCCATTCGGGTGTCTCGGCCAGTTGCGTGCGCACCAGGTTGGGCAGCGCCAGGTCCTCGAAGAAGACCTGCATGAACTCTTCCTTGCTCAGCGTGAAGACGAAGTCGTCCTCGCCCTCGCCGGAATCGCTGGCCTGGCCGCTGCCGCCGCCCTGCCCGCCGCCGCCCTTGGGCCGCCCGATGCGGTCGCCGCGGATGAAGTCCTTGTTGCCCGGGTGCACCACCTCGCGAATGCCGCCCGAGCCGTGGCCGAAGACCGGCTCGCTCAGGTCCTTCTTGGGGATGTGCACGTCCTCGCCGCGCTCGACGTCGCGGATGCTGCGGCCGTCGATGGCGCGCTTCACCGCCTCGCGCACCTGCACCTTGTGGCGGCGCAGAAAGCGCTCGCGGTTGCCCACCGACTTGTTCTTGCCGGCGAGGCGCCGATCGATGATGCTCTGCAGTGCCATCAGCTGCTCTTGCGCACGCGCAGGTACCACTCGCACAGCAGCCGCACCTGCTTCTGCGTGTAGCCCTTGGCGACCATGCGGGTGACGAAGTCCTCGTGCTTCTTGGCCTCGTCGGCGCTGGCCTTGGCATTGAAGCTGATCACCGGCAGCAGCTCTTCGGTGTTGGAGAACATCTTCTTCTCGATCACCGTGCGCAGCTTCTCGTAGCTGGTCCACACCGGGTTGTTGCCGGCGTTGTTGGCGCGCGCGCGCAGCACGAAGTTGACGATCTCGTTGCGGAAATCCTTCGGGTTGGCGATGCCGGCGGGCTTTTCGATCTTCTCCAGTTCGGCGTTCAACGCCGCGCGGTCGAAGACCTCGCCGGTATCGGTGTCGCGGTACTCATGGTCCTGGATCCAGTAGTCGGCATAGGTGACGTAGCGGTCGAAGATGTTCTGGCCGTACTCGCTGTAGCTTTCCAGGTAGGCGGTCTGGATCTCCTTGCCGATGAACTCGGCATAGCGCGTCGCCAGGTGCTCCTTGATGAACGCGGTGTACTTCTGCTCCAGCTCGGGCGGGAACTGCTCGCGCTGGATCTGCTGCTCCAGCACGTACATCAGGTGCACCGGGTTGGCCGCGACTTCGGTGCTGTCGAAGTTGAAGACCTTGGAGATGATCTTGAAGGCGAAGCGCGTGGACACGCCGCTCATGCCTTCGTCGACGCCGGCGTAGTCGCGATACTCCTGGTAGCTCTTGGCGCGCGGGTCGGTGTCCTTCAGGTTCTCGCCGTCGTAGACCAACATCTTGCTGAACAGGCTGCTGTTCTCGGGCTCCTTCAGCCGCGTCAGGATGGCGAACTGGCTCATCATCTTCAGCGTGCCCGGCGCGCAGGTGGCCTCGGCCAGCGAGCTGCCGCGCAGCAGCTTCTCGTAGATCTTGACCTCTTCCGACACGCGCAGGCAGTAGGGCACCTTGACGATGTAGATGCGGTCGAGGAAGGCCTCGTTGTTCTTGTTGTTGCGGAAGCTCTTCCACTCGCTCTCGTTGCTGTGCGCGAGCACGACGCCGTCGAAGGGGATCGCGCCGAAGCCTTCGGTGCCCTTGAAGTTGGCTTCCTGCGTGGCCGTGAGCAGCGGGTGCAGCACCTTGATCGGCGCCTTGAACATCTCGACGAATTCGAGCAGGCCCTGGTTGGCCAGGCACAGGCCGCCGGAGTAGCTGTAGGCGTCCGGGTCGTCCTGCGCGTAGGTCTCGAGCTTGCGGATGTCGACCTTGCCGACCAAGGAGGAGATGTCCTGGTTGTTCTCGTCGCCCGGCTCGGTCTTGCTGATGGCGATCTGCTTGAGGATCGACGGATGGCGCTTGACCACCTTGAACTGACGGATGTCACCGCCGAATTCCTCGAGCCGCTTCACCGCCCAGGGGCTCAAGATGCGGTTCAGGTAGCGGCGCGGAATGCCGTATTCGGACTCCAGGATCGGCCCGTCCTCGGCGATGTCGAACAGGCCCAGCGGCGATTCGTTCACCGGGCTGCCCTTGATCGCATAGAAAGGCACGTCCTGCATCAGCTGCTTCAGCCGTTCGGCGATCGAGCTCTTGCCGCCGCCCACCGGGCCCAGCAGATAGAGGATCTGCTTCTTTTCTTCCAGCCCTTGCGCCGCATGGCGGAAGTAGGAGACGACCTGTTCGATCGAGTCCTCCATGCCGTAGAACTCGGCGAAGGCCGGGTAAACCTTGATGACCTTGTTGGCGAAGATGCGCGACAGGCGCGGGTCGTTGCGCGTGTCGATGGTCTTCGGCTCACCGATCGCCTTGAGCATGCGCTCGGCGGCGGTGGCATAGGCCAGCGGGTTGCGCTTGCACTCGGCGAGGTAGTCCTCGAGGGACATCTCCTCCTCGCGACTGCGCTCGTAGCGGGCGGTGAAGCTGCTGATCACGTCCATGCGGACCTCCTGGTTCAGGAAGATGTCGAGCGCCAGCCGAGCCCTCGCCATCTGGGAAGATCTGATGGAGTCCCGGCGTTACGGGGCCAGGGCGCCATCAGAGCTTTCCGGTAGTCAGCAGCGTGTCATGTCGTCATTCGCAGCGTCGTTGAAATTGAGAGCATCGACTCGTCGAGAAACTGCCATAAGGCGGTGCATTTCCCGATCGATGCTTGCAAGACCCGTTCCAGCATTCTCCAGGTGCATGTCACACCAGCTTGGTGATTTAAACGCAGATGGGGCCTCACCGGCTGACAACGCACCGTATATCCATCGTCGATTCGTGTGCTTCGCAACGCACGCCGGCATCGAGCGCGTCGATGGTGCTGGCACGCATCGTGTAAGGCTCCCGGCATCATCGGCGCCTATGCTGATGACCTCTTACGGCTGCGGCCCCTCTGCACCATGACACAACGCATTCCCGCCACCCTGATTCCCGGCGACGGCATCGGCCCTGAAATCGTCGACGCCACCTTGGCCGTGCTCGATGCGCTCGGCGCGCCCTTCGACTGGGAACACCAGGTCGCCGGGCTGGCCGGCGTCAAGGCCGCCGGCGACCCGCTGCCGCAGGCCGCGCTGGACAGCATCCGCCGCACGCGGCTGGCGCTGAAGGGCCCGCTGGAAACGCCCTCCGGCGGCGGCTACCGCTCATCGAACGTGCGACTGCGCGAGGAGTTCAAGCTCTATGCGAACCTGCGCCCGGCACGCACCATCGTGCCCGGCGGCCGCTTCGACAAGATCGACCTGGTGGTGGTGCGCGAGAACCTGGAAGGCCTGTACATCGGCCATGAACACTACGTCGAGATCGACGGCGATCCGCACGCGGTGGCCATGGCCACAGGCATCAACACGCGTGCCGGCTGCCGGCGCATCCTGGAATACGCGTTCGAGCATGCCATCGCCACCGGCCGCAAGAAGGTGACGATCGTGCACAAGGCCAACATCATGAAGGCGCTGACCGGCATCTTCCTGGAGACCGGCCTCGAGCTGCACGAGCAGAAGTACAAGGGCCGCATCGCGGTGGACAGCGTCATCGTCGATGCGTGCGCGATGAAGCTGGTGCTCAACCCCTGGCAGTTCGACGTGCTGGTCACCACCAACCTGTTCGGCGACATCCTGTCCGACCTGGTGTCGGGCCTGATCGGCGGGCTGGGCATGGCGCCGGGCGCCAACATCGGCGCCGACGCGGCCATCTTCGAAGCGGTGCACGGCTCGGCGCCGGACATCGCCGGCAAGGACATGGCCAACCCCAGCGCCTTGCTGCTGGCCGCGGCGATGATGCTCGAACACGTGCAGCGCGGCGACCTGGCGGCGCGCCTGCGCCAGGCCATCGACGACACGCTGAACGTCGACCAGGTGCGCACCGGCGATCTGGGCGGCAGCGCCGGCACCGCCGCCTTCACGCGCGCGCTGGTGCAGCGCGTGCGCAATGGGTAGGCGCGGGTAGGCGCGGCTCAGCGCTCGGCCAGGCCGAGCTTGTCGAGCAGGCCGTTCAGTTCGTCCAGCGAGCCGAAGGCGATGGCGATCTCGCCTTGCTCGCCGCGCTGCGTCTTGCGGTGCACGCGGATCTCCACCGCCGCCGCCAGCTTGTCGGCCAGCTGTTCTTCCAGCCGCACCAGGTCGCGCGACTTGTCCTTCTTGACGCGCAACAGCGGCGACTGGCGGCCGTTGTTCTGCTCGCGCGCGACCAGCTTCTCGGCGTCGCGCACCGACAGCTTGCGCGCGACGATCTGGTTGGCCGACAGAATTTGCTGCGCGCTGTCCAGCGACAGCAGCGCACGCGCATGCCCCATGTCCAGGTCGCCGGCCATCAGCATCTGTTGCACCGGCGGCGCCAGGTTCAGCAGGCGCAGCAGGTTGCTCGCCGCACTGCGCGAGCGCCCCACGGCCGCGGCCGCCTGCTCGTGCGTCAGGCTGAATTCGTGCACCAGGCGCTGCAGGCCCTGCGCTTCTTCCAGCGGGTTGAGGTCCTCGCGCTGCATGTTCTCGATCAGCGCCATCACCGCGGCGGCCTCGTCGGGCACGTCCTTCACCAGCACCGGCACTTCGTCCAGGCCCGCCAGGCGCGCGGCGCGCACGCGGCGCTCGCCGGCGATGATCTCGTAGTCGCCGCTGCCGCCGGGCAGCGGCCGCACCAGCACAGGCTGCATCACGCCCTGGCTCTTGATGCTCTCGGCCAGCTCGTACAGCGAGCCCTCGTCCATGCGCGTGCGCGGTTGGTAGCGGCCGCTGCGCAGCAGCCCCAGCCGCAAGGTGCCCGGAGCACCGGCTGCGGCAGGTGCGTCGCTGACCTTCGGGCCGAGCAATGCTTCGAGGCCCAGGCCCAGGCCTTTCGGTTTTTTGGTCGCCATGGGCCCATTGTCGGGCATCGGTTTGGCCCATGCCGTATGCTGCGCGGCAGCAACGCGGAGAGGCAGATGGCATACAAGGTTTTTGTCGACGGCCAGGAAGGCACGACCGGGCTGCGCATCCACGAGTACCTGGCGCAGCGCGCGGACATCGAGGTGCTGAGCATCGATACCGAGCGCCGCAAGGACCCCGCCGAACGCGCGCGCTTGCTGAACGCGGCGGACGTGGCCTTCCTGTGCCTGCCGGACGACGCAGCGCGCGAGGCCGCGGCGATGGTCACCAACCCGCGCACCTGCCTCATCGATGCCAGCACCGCGCACCGCACCGCGCCGGGCTGGGTCTTCGGCCTGCCCGAGTTGGCACCGGAGCAGCGCGAGCGCATCCGCGGCGCCAAGCGCATCGCCAACCCGGGCTGCCATGCCAGCGCCTTCATCCTGCTGCTGCGCCCGCTGGTCGACGCGGGCATCGTGCCGGCGTCACTGCCGGTATCGGCCACCTCGATCACCGGTTATTCGGGTGGCGGCAAGAAGATGATCGAGCAGTACCAGCGCGGCAACGACCCGCTGCTGACCGCGCCGCGCCCATACGGCCTGGGCCTGAAGCACAAGCACCTGCCCGAGATGCGCGTGCATGGCGGCCTGCAGTCGAACCCGGTGTTCATGCCGGTGGTCGGCAACTTCTACAAGGGGCTGGCGGTGACGGTGCCGCTGAGCTTCAGCCAGCTGGCCGCGGGCACGGACGGCCGGGCCCTCCAGCGCGCGCTGGCCCAGCGCTACGAAGGCGAACGCTTCATCCGCACCCTGCCGCTGTCCGACCCGGCCACGCTGGAAAGCGGCTTCTTCGACGTGATGGGCGCCAACGACAGCAATCGCGTCGACATCTTCGTCTTTGCCAACGACCAGCAGGCGCTGCTGATGGCGCGTCTGGACAACCTGGGCAAGGGCGCCAGCGGCGCGGCGGTGCAGTCGATGAACGTGCACCTGGGCGTCGACGAAGGCACCGGCCTGTAGCCGCCGGCGGCCCCGGCCGCCCCACGCTCACGATGTGAGCGTCCGCTTTCAAATCACATCGACGCGATGCGGCGCACCAGCTCCTGGGCGAAGGCGACGAAAGCCGCCGCGCCCTTGGACTGCGGATCGAAGACGACGCCCGGCTGGCCATAACTCGGCGCCTCGGCCAGCCGCACGTTGCGCGGAATGACGGTGTCGAAGACCTTGTCGCCGAAATGGCCCTTGAGCTGCTCGCTGACCTGGGTCTGCAAGGTGATGCGCGGGTCGAACATCACCCGCAGGATGCCGATGACCTGCAGGTCGCGGTTGAGGTTGGCGTGCACCTGCTTGATGGTATTGACCAGGTCCGACAGGCCCTCCAGCGCGAAGTACTCGCACTGCATCGGCACGATCACGCCGTGCGCGCTGCACAGGCCGTTCAGCGTCAGCAGGCTCAGGGACGGCGGGCAGTCGATGAGCACGAAGTCGTAGTCCGCGGCGACGGCCTGCAGGGCGCCGCGCAGCCGCTGGTTGCGCCGCTCCAGCGAGACCAGTTCGACTTCCGCGCCGGCCAGTTCGCGGTTGGCCCCGAGCAGGTCGTAGCCGCCCTTCTCCGAGCGCACACGCGCCTCGGCCACGCTGGCCGACTCCAGCAGCACGTCGTAGACCGACAGCGCCAGCGCACGCTTGTCAATGCCCGAACCCATCGTCGCGTTGCCCTGCGGGTCCAGATCGATCAGCAGCACGCGCTGGCCGGCCTGCGCCAGGCCGGCGGCCAGGTTCACCGCGGTGGTGGTCTTGCCGACCCCACCCTTCTGGTTGGCGACGCAGAAGACGCGCGCCATGTTCAATCGCGCACCAGCCGCAGACCGAAGCCGACCAGAAACAACCCCGCCACGCGTTGCAGCGCCAGCGCCAGGCGGCGATGCGCGCGCACCTGCTGCGACACGGCTTGCGCGAAGAGGCACAAAACCAGGCAGTAGAGCGCGGTGATCGCCGCGACCGTCAGCGCCATGGCCACGAAGGTGGGCGCGCCCTGGTGCTTGAGCGGGTCGATGAACAGCGGGAAGAAGGCCATGTAGAAGATGATCGCCTTGGGGTTGAGCAGGGTGATCAGCAGCGCCTGCCGCAGATAGTGGCGAGGTTGGATACGGATCGGCGAAGCGCCGCCCTCGCCGCGCGCCAGCAACAAGCGCAGGCCGATCCAGCCCAGGTAGGCCGCGCCCAGGTACTGCACCGCCTTGAACCAGGCCGGATGTGCTGCCAGCACGGCGGCCACCCCCGCGACAGCCAGCCACAGCAGCACCTGGTCACCGAGGATCAGTCCGGCCGTGGCCGCCGCGCCGGCGCGGAACCCGCCCTTGCCGGTGGAGGTCAGCAGCGCGAAGGTGCCCGGGCCCGGCAGTGCCAGGAACAACAGGATCGCGGCGCAGAAGGCGCCGTAGTCGGCAATGCCAAACATGGTTCAGGGGGTTGGTGTGGGGGGCGGACCCTGCCCGCGCCAGCGGCAAGGTTAACCCAGATTCGGCACCTCGCCGGGGTCCTGGCGCGTTGCCATCAGCTTGGGCGCATCCAGACAAGACAGCGCTGGGCCTCCAGCCCCGGCACCTGCAGAGGTTCCACGTGAAACACGTTGACCTCGGCACCCAGGGCGGCGATCTCATCGTCCGGCACCTTGCCCTTCATTGCCAGCCAGCAGCCCCCGGGGGCCAGATGGCGCTGCGTCAAGCGGGTGAAGTCGGACAGGGAGGCGAAAGCGCGCGACGTGACCACGTCGAAGGGCGGGGCCTGCAGCTGCTCCACACGCGCGTGTTCGGAGCTCAGATTCCTGATCGCCAGCTCGGCGGCCGCTTGCCGGATGAAAGTGGCCTTCTTGGCCACGGCGTCGACGCAACACAGCGCCCAGCCGGGTCTCATCAGCGCCCAGACGACACCGGGCAATCCGGCGCCGCTGCCGACGTCCAGAATGCGGGCACGGCCCTCTTGCAGATGCCGATCCAGAGACGGCAACACCGCCAGACAGTCCAGCAGATGCTGGTACAGCATCTGCTGCGGCTCGCGCACGGCGCTCAGGTTGTAGGCCTGGTTCCATTTGTGCAGCAGATCGAGGTAGGCCAGCAGCCGCTGCTGCAACTCGTCACCCGCCGGCAGCGCCAAGGCCTGCAGCCCGGCACGCAGCGCCACGGCCCGCGGGTCTGGCGCGGCAGCCATCGGGCGTCAGGCCGCGTCCGGCAGTTCCGCCGTCCGCCCGGCGCGGGTCGCCGACAGGCGCTTCTTCTTCAGGTGCACCAGCAGCAACGAAACCGCCGCGGGCGTGACGCCCGAGATGCGCGACGCCTGCCCCAGCGTCTGCGGGCGGTGGCGCGACAACTTCTGGCGCACTTCGAAGGACAGCGCCGTCACCTGGCCGTAGTCCAGATCCTCCGGCAGCGCCAGGTTCTCGAAGTGCTGCGCCCGGGCCACCTCATCGCTCTGCTTGTCGATGTAGCCGGCGTACTTGGTCGCTGTTTCGACCTGCTCGATGACGGCGTCGGCCAGGCGCGTGCCCCACTCGGCGGTCAGTGTTTCACGTGAAACCAGCGGCTGGATCCCCGCGATGCGGCTCAGCTCGCTCAAGGTGTCGAAGCTCACGCCAGGCCGGCGCAGCAGTTCGACCAGGCGGTGTTCGTGGTCCAGCGCCTTGCCCAGCAGGCGCTCCGCATCGGCCGCTGGCAGGCGCGCCGGCTGCACCCACGTGCTCTTCAAGCGCTCGCTTTCGCGCGCGATGGCCTCGCGCTTGCGTTCGAAGGCCTGCCAGCGGGCATCGTCGACCAAGCCCAGCCCACGGCCCAGCTCGGTCAGGCGCAGGTCGGCGTTGTCTTCGCGCAGCTGCAGCCGGTACTCGGCGCGGCTGGTGAACATGCGATAGGGCTCGGTCACACCCTTGCTGACCAGGTCGTCGACCAGCACGCCCAGGTACGCCTGGTCGCGCCGCAGCTGCAGCGGCTCGCGGCCTTGCACCTGCAGCGCCGCGTTGACGCCGGCATACAGGCCCTGCGCGGCCGCCTCTTCGTAGCCGGTCGTGCCGTTGATCTGCCCGGCGAAGAACAGGCCGCGGATGGCCTGCGTCTCGAAGGTCGGCCGCAGCTCACGCGGGTCGAAGTAGTCGTATTCGATGGCGTAGCCGGGCCGCAGAATGTCGGCCTGCTCCAGGCCGACCATCGAGCGCACCGCCGCGATCTGGATGTCGAAGGGCAACGACGTGGAGATGCCGTTGGGATAGATCTCGTGCGTCTCCAGGCCTTCCGGCTCCAGGAAGATCTGGTGCGCGTCCTTGTCGGCGAAGCGGTTGACCTTGTCCTCAATGCTCGGGCAGTAGCGCGGGCCGGTGCCTTCGATGACGCCGGTGAACATCGGGCTGCGGTCGAAGCCCGAGCGGATGATCTCGTGCGTGCGCTCGTTGGTGTGGGTGATCCAGCAGGGCAACTGACGCGGGTGCTGAGACGCCTCACCCATGAAGCTGAACACCGGCACCGGGTCGCGGTCGCCGTGCTGCTCGGCCAGACGCGAGAAATCGATGGTCTTGCCGTCCAGCCGCGGCGGCGTGCCGGTCTTCAAGCGGCCCTGCGGCAGCTTCAGCTCCTTCAGGCGGGCCGACAAGGTCACGGCCGACGGGTCACCCGCGCGGCCGGCGCTGTAATTCTGCAGCCCCACATGCACCCGGCCATCCAGGAAGGTGCCGGCGGTCAACACCACCGCACGCGCGCGGAAGCGAACGCCAACTTGCGTCACGACGCCTGCCACGCGATCGCCTTCGACGACCACGTCGTCCACCGCCTGCTGGAACAGCCACAGCTTCGGCTGGTTCTCCAGCCGGCGTCGGATCGCCGTGCGGTAGAGCACGCGGTCGGCCTGCGCGCGCGTGGCACGCACCGCCTGGCCCTTGCTGCCGTTGAGAATGCGGAACTGGATGCCCGCCTCGTCGGTGGCCGCGGCCATCGCGCCGCCCAGCGCGTCGATCTCCTTGACCAGATGGCCCTTGCCGATGCCGCCGATCGACGGGTTGCAGCTCATCTGCCCCAGCGTCTCCAGGCTGTGTGTCAGCAGCAATGTACGGCAGCCCATGCGCGCGGCGGCCAGCGCCGCCTCGGTGCCGGCATGGCCGCCACCGACGACGATCAGGTCGAACTCACGCGGGTAGAACAAGGGACGGGCCTTTCGTGGAAAGGCCGGAATTTTAGGCTGCGGCCTTTTCCACCGCTGGCGCCATGTGGGCCTTGGCAGAAGCGCATGCGCTTCAGGCTTCGCGCTCGGCGTTCGCCGGGTGCCCCACGCTGCGCAGGTCCTGCGACACGCGCCCGCCATGCAGCGCCACCACGCGGCCGGCGCTGGCGATGGTCTCGGGCCGGTGCGCCACGATCACACGCGTCAGCGCCAGCTGCCGCACCGCCTGGTTGACCAGCCGCTCGCCCTCGACATCGAGGGCGCTGGTGGCCTCGTCCAGCAGCAGGATCTTCGGCCGCTTGTACAGCGCACGCGCCAGCAGGATGCGCTGCTTCTGCCCGCCGGACAGGCTGGAGCCCATGTCGCCGATCAGCGTGTGGTAGCCCATGGGCATGGCCTCGATCTCGTCGTGCACCGAGGCCACGCGGGCGCAATGCACCACCCAGTCCATGTCGGGCTGCAGGTCGAAGAAGCTGATGTTGTCGGAGATCGAGCCGGAAAAGAGCGGCTCGTCCTGCATCACCACGCCGATCATGTCGCGCCAGGCGCGCAGGCCGAGCTGCGTCAGCGGCACGCCGCCGACGAGCAGCTCGCCGGACTGGGGCGCGTGGATGCCGAGGATGACCTTCAGCAACGTGGTCTTGCCGCAGCCCGACGGGCCGACGATGGCCACCGATTCGCCGGGCTCGATGCGCAGCGATACCCCCGACAGCACCTCGGGTTCGGCGTCGGAATAGGCAAAGCTGACGTCGCGCAGCTCGATCTCCGGTATGCCGCTGACCTTGCGCCCGTGGTGGCCGGCGGCGTCCTCCTGCTCGGGTGCGGTCAGCACGATGTCGGCCAGCCGCTCGCCTTGCAGGCGCAGCATCTTCAGTTCCACCACCTTGTCGATCAAACCACTGACGCGGGTGGCGAACTGCTCCTTGTAGGCCATGAAGGCGAAGAGCATGCCCACCGAGAACTTCTGGTCCAGCACCAGCAGCGCACCGATCCACACCACGGCCACCCGCTCCAGCCCGAAAAGCAGGCGGTGCAGCGCCGAGAACAGCAGATCCAGCTTGCGCGTGGCCAGGTCGGCATTCATCGTGTCCACCACCAGGCTGGTGAAGCGCGACTGCCGGTCGGCCTGCGCATTGAACAGCTTGATCGCCTGCACCCCGCGCAGCGATTCGAGGAAGTGACTGGACTTCTTCGATTCGTGCACCAGCGCCTCTTCGGTGGCGTCGCGCAGCGGCCTGAAGAAGGCCCAGCGCAGCAACGCATAGGCCGCCACCGCGCCCAGCACCACCGCGGTCAGCGTGCCGCTGT
The DNA here is from genome assembly GCA_019635285.1 of Rubrivivax sp. Classification (GTDB taxonomy): domain Bacteria; phylum Pseudomonadota; class Gammaproteobacteria; order Burkholderiales; family Burkholderiaceae_C; genus Rubrivivax. The sequence goes on from JAHBZS010000005.1 coordinate 58,227, forward strand.
AGACGAACATCATCGCCAGCGTCAGCACCACCAGCAGCCCGTCGAGCACCGCCTCGATGAAACTGGTGGTCAGCGTCTTCTGGATCTCGTGCACCGCAGAAAAGCGCGACCAGATGTCGCCGATGTGGCGCTTCTCGAACCACTCCACCGGCAGGCGCATCAGGTGCGCGAACACGTTCGCCAGCCACTGCAGGTTCAGCGTTGCCGACAGCACCAGCACGGCCCACGAACGGATCGCCGCCGTGCCGGCCTGGATGAGCACCAGCAGTCCGAAGCCCACGCCCAAGGTGGCCAGCAGGTCGCGGTCGGCGCTGACCAGCACGTCGTCCACCACCCACTGCATCAGGAAGGGGCTGAGCAGCATGAAGGCTTCCAGCGCCAGCGCCAGCACGAAGATCTGCGCCAGCGAGCGCTTCAGCCCGGTGATGCGGCCCAGCATCTGGCGCGGCGAGACATGCTGCTTCTCGATCCGCGGCTCGAAGTCGGCCGCCGGCGTCAGCTCCAGCACCACGCCGGTGAAATGGCGCGACACCTGCTCCAGCTTCAGCCGGCGCAGCCCATGCGCCGGGTCGTGGATGGTGGCGACGCCGCGGCTCACGCCCACCAGCACCACGAAGTGGTTCATGTCCCAGTGCAGGATGCAAGGCTGTTCCAGCTGGGCCAGGTCCTCGATCTCCGCACGCAGCGCGCGCGCGTGCAGCTTCAGGCTTTCGGCCATGCGCACCAGATCGAGCAGATTCACGCCCTTTAGCGACAAGGAGAAGCGCTGGCGCAGCGTCGGCAGGTCGGAGCGGTGCCCATGGGCCGCGGCCACCATCGCCAGGCAGGCCAGGCCGCACTCTGCGCCCTCGGTCTGCAGGATCACCGGCACGCGGCTGGAGCCGAAGCCCAGCCGCAGCCCGCCCCACTTGCCGAAACGCCCGCTCACGAAAGCGCCCTTCGCGCGACACGCTCCGCAACGTGCGCTGGGGCGTGGCCCGCTGCACTCATAACCGGTTGCCCAGGCCGAGCACCGGCGCAAACAGCCATTCGATCAGACGCCTGCGCTCCAGCAGCACGTCGGCCTCCATGCGCATGCCGGCGACCAGCGGCTGCGCGACGCCGAACGCCTTCAGCTCCGGGTAGTCCATGGCCACGGTGATGCGGAACATCGGTTCGGCCGCGCCGTCCACGCCCGTCGGCACCGCCAAGGGCAGGCCGGCCAGTTCGGGGGCCGCCAGAGGCGTGCGCGACACCTGCAGCACATGGCCGGTCTGATGACCGAACTTCTGGTACGGAAAGGCTTCGAAGCGCAACCGCACTTCCTGCTGCGGCCGCACGAAGCCCACCGCCCCGGAAGGCGCGAACAGGTGCGCCTGCAGATGGGCCCCCGATGGCACCAGGCTGGCCAGCGCCGAGGCCGGCGACACGCTTTGCCCGGGCTCGGCCAGCACCGAGCTCACCGTACCGTCCTGCGGCGCCCGCACGACGATCTGGCGCACCGCGTCCTGCTCGGCCGCCTCCCGGGCCAGCGCGGCAAGATCCCTTTCGATCGCGCCCTGCCGAGACTTCAGCTGCACCGGCAGGCCCCGACGCTCGCCGTCCAGCACGGCCCGGTCGCGCGCCAGCGCGGCGCGCTGGCGCTCCATGGCCTGGGCCTGCACCTGCAGTCCCAACACCTCTTCCTTCTTGGTCTGCACCTGGGCCGGTGAGATGAACTGGTCGCGGCTCAGTGATTCCAGACGCTCCAGTGCTTGCTGCGCCAGCGCCAGGCGCTGACGATGCAGCGTCACCTCGGCCTCGACCTGCATCTGCTCGCGCGCCATCGCGTCGATGCGCCGCTGCAGCGACAGCATCTCGCCTTCGGCCAGCTGCGCCTGCTGGCGCGCGGCGTCCTCGAGGCTGCGCTTGCGCTCGTCCAGGCTGCGCTGCACACGGGCCTGCACGTCGGCGGACAGCGTGCTGCTTTCCAGCGCCAGCACGAACATCACGTCGCCGGCATGCACCGCCTGCCCTTCCTGCACGTGGCGCTCGAGCACCCGTCCCTGCACCGGCGGCACCAGGCGAATGACCCCGAGGTCGGGCACCAGCACACCGCCGATGCGCGCCTTGCGGGTGTATTCGCCAAGGAACAGGAAGGCCAGCACCAGCGCCAGCACACAGACGACGCTGAGCGTGTACACGGTGAGCGACAGCGGGCGCACGAGTTGCACCTGGCCCAGCCAGTTCTGACGCTGGGCCTCGGCGACCTCGGGACGAAACAGCGAGGACATAGACACTAGCGCCGTCCCCGTCGACGACAGGCTCGACCGCCGCTCGCGACCGAGGGGGCGACGCGCTTGATCAAGCGCAAACGAAAAAGCGGACCGGACAAGCCGGCCCGCGGACATCATGGCAGGCCATCAAGCCAACCATAATGCCAATCAGCCTAGGTGCACATCACCAAGTACCCCTAGGCCTCTTGATCGTGGCCCGAAGGCCGGTAGGTCTACTTCCTGTCCCAGCCGCCCTTGGGCAGCCCCCCGGCGACCTTCTTCAGGTCGTCCAGGTCCAGCACAACCGGTCCGCTCTTGGCCGGCTTCTTCTCCGCAACGACGTCGGCGGCAGTCTTCTTCTTCTTTGGGGCAACTGCTTTCTTCATGAGGACTCCTTCTGGTTCGGCCTGTGCGACCGTCCGCGCACGTCTGCATTGCAGCAGCGGTAGTGAAGAAAGAACACTGTCAGCTCTTACAGGGTGAGCCCTTGACGCGACAGCGTGTCGGCACCGCTGGGCGTCAGTGAATCAACCCGAGTCGCAGTGCCTTCAGCACGGCGGCATGCTTGCTGGCACAGCCCAGCTTGTGCATCGCGTTGTTGACGTGCAGCACGGCGGTACGCTCGCTGATCCCGAGTATCGCGCCCACTTCCCAGGCGGTCTTGCCTTCCATCGTCCAGTGCAGGGCCTCCAACTCCCGGGGCGTCAGCAACGGCCTCTCCGGCTGCATCGGCTCGGGCAGCAGCAGGCGCAGCGCCGCTTCCTGCGCATGCACCGCAAACAGCTGCAGGTCGGCCACCACGCGTTGCAGCTCGGCGGCATCGCCCGGCAACGGCTTGTCGCGGTCCACGCCCAGCACGAAATGCCGCCCTTCGGGCAGGTGCAGCGCCATGGCAATGCCGGTGTTGAAGCCGAAGCGCGCCTGCTCCTCCCACAGCTCACCCATGCCCTGCACGGTGTAGGTCTGCTGGTCCCAGATGATCGGCACGCTCTGCTTGCGGCAATGCTGCATCACCGGGTCGCGGCGCATCATCTCGACGTCGCGGAAGGTGCTCGAAAACTCCTGCGGCGTGTTGTCGACACTGATGAAGTCGGTGCCCGCGAGGCCCCGATCGACCACGGTGACCGCGGCCACGGTATCGAAGCCGAGGCGCTGCGCAAAGCGCACGATCTCATCGCGGAACTCGTCGCGGTCCTTGGCTTTGAGCACGGAAGAGTAGCCGCCGGGCAGCATCAGAATGCCCCAAGTGCTCCAGGACGCCAAAGCTGCCGCCGGCGCGTGCCCTGACAGGGCTTACAGCTTCCAAGGGCTGCGCCATTCCGGAAACATACCGGCATGTTCAGCACCTCGAGTCCTTCCGACCCCTCACACATGACTCCCACCACACCTTGGTCCATCCGGGCGTGGCCCCCCATATTGTGGCAGGCCGGGCGCGAATCGCAATTGCACTTCCACCACCTCAGCACACGCGTCACCATGCCGGGCGACAGGAAATCGCGCACGGCAGGCCAGACCATCTGGGGCGGGCACTCCGCCGCCGGTGAGGCCGGTGTGGCCTGGGACTGGGTGCAGGTCTGCGGTGAAGTCGTGGCCATGGCCGATCCGATGTGCGTGGTGACCAACCTGCGCCTCGTCGGCGAGGAGGGTGAAGTGTTGACCGCGCTGGAATCAGCGCGCTTTCTCAACGAGATCGTGCACGCGCTGCCTTGGCAGACGGAAGTGCAGCGCGCCCTGCAGGTGGGCGAAGCCTGAACGCCATGGCCTGAGGGGTGTCACCTGGACACGCTGTGGCGCAAGGTGCGTGCCACGAACGCCAGGCACAGCGCACCCAGCAACGTACAGACAACCAGCGGCAGCAGAAGTTCCCAGCCCGCCATCGACTCGCCCTTGAGCACGCGGGCCATCAAGGTGGTCTGCGCCAGCACCGGCATCCACAGGTGCCAGGGGGCTTCGCCGCTGCGGCCGAACAGGGTCAGCAACGGCAGCAATGACACCAGCAGCACCACCACGGTGGCATTGGCCTGGGCCTCCTTGACGCTGCGGCAGCGGATGGCGATGGCCATCAGCAGCGCCGCCAGCGCGCCGGCCAGCGGCAGCAGCAGCGCCAGGAACATCGCGCCCTCGCGCCAGCCGAAACGGAACATCGCGGCCAGCAGTTCGCTGCGCAGCAGCCATTGACCGGGCAGGAAGCTGGCGCAACTGAGCAGCGCGATGAGCATGGCCACCGCGGCCACCGCGGCCCATTTGCCGAGCACCAGTGCCAGCGGCGGCACCGGGTTCATCATCAGCGGCTCGAGCGAGCCGCGCTCGCGCTCGCCGGCGGTGGTGTCCAGCGCCGCATGCAATGCGCCGTAGACCACGGCCATCAGCACGAAGAACGGCACCAGCGTGGCCCACTGCGCCGCCCGTGCCGCCGGGCTGGCCAGGTCGCGCTCGTCCACCTCGATGGCCTGTAGCGACCCCGGCGCCACGCCGCGCCACGCCAGGCGCAGCATGGCCTGCTCCTGTGCGAAGCCCTGCAGCAGCCGCGCCACGCGCGCGGCGCCGGTGGCGGCGCGCGGGTTGGCCGAACTGCTGAGCAGCTCGACGCGCGGCGCCTCGCCCCGGGCCAGCGCCGCCTCGAAGCCCTCGCCCACCACCAGCACCGGCTCGCCCAGACGGTTGCCCTGGAGCAGCCGCTCATGGTCGGCCGGGGCCGGTCGGATGCGGTAGGTCTGCCGCTCCAGGTAGTTGCGCAAGCTCGGCGCGTGCTCGATGCCGGCGACGATGATCTCGCGCGCCTCGGCACGCTCCTCCAGGTCGGCCACCAGCGTCGACAGCAGCACCAGCACCAACGGGCCGATGGCCACCGAGCTGAAAAGGATGACCAGCAGCGTGCGCCGGTCGCGCAGCGCATCCAGCAGTTCCTTGCGCAACACGATCCACGCGGCCGACATCATGCCGCGCCCTCCGCCGCAAGCGCGTCATCGCCGAAGGCCAGGCGCACGAAGCAGCGTTCGAAGTCCTCGTCGCCGGTGCGTGCGCACAGCTCGGCCACCGTGCCTTCGGCCACCGCGCGGCCGTGCGCCATCACCACCACGCGGTCGCACAGCCGCTGCACCTCCTGCATCAGGTGGGTGGAGAAGACGATGCACTTGCCCTGTTCGTCGCGCAGCCGGCGCAGGCCTTCGCGCAGCGCGCGCGTGGCCTGCACGTCCAGCCCGTTGGTCGGCTCGTCCAGGATGATGTTGTGCGGGTCGTGCACCAGCGCGCGCGCCAGCGCCGTCTTCATGCGCTCGCCCTGGCTGAAGCCCTCGGTGCGCCGCTCCAGCAGCGGCTCCATCTGCAGCATGCGCGCCAGGCTGTCGGCCCGCGCCTGCGCCGCAGACGGCGTCAGGCCGTGCAGCCGGCCGTAGTAGACGATGTTCTCGCGCGCCGTCAGCCGCGGGTACAGCCCGCGCGCGTCGCTGAGCACGCCGACGCGCGCCAGCGCCGCGGCGCGTTGCGTGGCCACATCGATGCCGTCGATCCGCACTTGCCCCGCGTCGGCCTCCAGCAGCCCGGCGACGATGCGCAGCAGCGTGGTCTTGCCCGCGCCGTTGGGCCCGAGCAGGCCGCTGATGCGGCCGTCGCCGGCCTGCCAGTCCAGACCGTCCACGGCCTGCACGACCCGCGCCGCGCGGCCGCGACCCTGCACAAAGCGCCGCGAGACCCCACGCACCTCGATCATGGCGCGGCCCCGGGGGGAACGAAGGCCGCCGGCCGGGGGATGTCGCGCGCGCAGGACGTGTCGAGCTGCAGCGCCACGGCGTCGTCGGGTGCATCGACGAAGCGGAACACCAGATCGCGCACGCAGGGCAGCGCCATCAGGCCGTGGCCGGCGTTCGGCACCACCACATGCCGCGCCTGCGGCCCCAGCGCCTGCGCGACGCGCGCGCCGTGTCGCGGCGGGGTGGCCGGATCGATGCCGCCGGACAGCAGCAAGGTCGGTACGGGCGCCGGCGGCACGCGCCGGAAGGATTCATCGACGCGCCCACGTGGCCAGGTCTCGCAGACCTGCACGTAGAGCGCCGCCAGGCTCGCGCCGAAATCGGGCGCCGGCGCTGGCCGATCCGCGGCGACCGGCATGTCCTCGCTGCACACCACCGAGAAGTGCATGCCTTGCGCCAGGGCCGCGTCGCCCCGCGGCAGGGCCAGCGCGCTGGCCAGGCCCAGCAACGGGGTGAAGCGTCCCTGCGCTGCCGCATCCAGCGCCGCGGGCAGCGCCGACGCCGTGGTCGGCGCATACAGCGCGGCGCGCACCAGGCCGAGCAGCATGTCGCGCGTCAGCCGCAGCGTCTCATCACGGCCTGTCGCCGGGTTCGGCACCGTCACGTCCCGCGGCAGCGACGCCAGCAGCGTCGCCCAGGTTTCCGGCAACCGCGGGTAGCGCGCGCGGCACGCGGCCTCGCCCGCGCAGGCCTGCAGCAGCGCGTCGAAGGTGGCCTGCGCATCGGCGGCCGACGCCCAGGGCAGCGCCATGTCCGGCGGCACCACGCCGTCGAGCACCACGCGACGCACGTGCGTGGGGAAGCGGCGCAGGTATTCCAGTGCCACGCGCGTACCGTAGGACGCACCGACCAGGTTCACGCGCGGCGCGGCCAGCGCCTCGCGCACGGCGTCCAGGTCCTGCGCGGCGAGGGTGGTGGTGAAGTGGCGCAGGTCGCCGTAGGGCAGCGCCTGCAGCCGCGCCAGGCAGGCACGGGCGCGCTGCGCCTGGCGTACGGGGTCGACGCTGTCGGCCAGCGGCAGCTCCGCGGCATCGTCGGCGCAGCGCAGCGGCGCGCTGCGGCCCGTGCCGCGCTGGTCGACGAGCACGATGTCGCGGCGGTTGCCGAAGCGGGCCAGCATGCCGCTGATCGGCCCGGCCAGCGCGACGGCACTCTGCCCCGGCCCGCCGGCGATGAAGAACACCGGGTCGGGCTTCTTGTGCCGCGCCAGCGCCGGCAACACCGCGAAGTGCAGGTCGAAATGCGTGCCTTGCGGCTGCGCCGGATCGAGCGCGCGCGACACCGCCCCGCACAGCGCCGGATGCGCCACGCCTTGCAGCCAGCACGGCGCCAGCTCCGTGGCATGCACCGGCAAGCATGGCGCGGCGGCGAGCAGCAGGCCGGTCAGGCCTGCGGCTGCCGCGCGATGCAGGGCCGGCAGGCGCCGCCGCATGCCGCGTCAGGCCAGCAGGCGCTGCAGTTCGCCGCTGGCGATCAGCTTGGCCACGTCGTCCGCCCCGCCGACCAGCGTGCCCTTGACGAAGACCATCGGGAAGGTCGGCCAGCCGGTCCACATCTTCAAGGCCAGGCGGCGGCGCCAGTCGCTGAAGTAGCTGCCGTAGGACAGGTAGTGGTAGCGCACCCCCGCGGCGTCCAACGCCCTGCGGGCCTTGCGCGGAAAGGGGTTCTGCGCCATGCCGATGACGACCACCGCGTGCTCGCGCAGGCTCGCCTGCACCTCCTGCAGCAGCGACGCCTGGTAGCTGGCCACACGCTCGCGGATGGCGGGATGAATCTGCGATGGGTCGAGTACGCTGCGCGACATGGGGCTCTCCTTCGCGTAGGTTACCCCAGGCCAACGCGGCGGCCGCCTTTCACGTAGGATTTCCAGCCCGCCCATTCACACCCAAAGGGACCCTCGATGAAGCTCTACTACAGCCCCGGCGCCTGTTCTCTCAGCCCGCACATCGTGCTGCGCGAAGCCGGCCTGCCTTTCACGCTGGTGATGGCCAGCACCAAGACCCACAAGCTGGCCGACGGCACCGACTACTACAGCATCAACCCGAAGGGCTACGTGCCGCTGCTCGAGCTGGACGACGGCCAGCGCCTCAGCGAAGGCCCGGTGATCGTGCAATACGTGGCCGACCAGGTACCCGGCAAGAAGCTGGCTGCGGCCTGGGGCTCGATGGAGCGCTACCGGCAGATGGAGTGGCTGACCTTCATCGGCACCGAGATCCACAAGGGCTTCAGCCCGCTGTTCGCGCCCAGCACGCCCGAAGAGACCAAGGCCGCGTCGCGCGCCCGCGTCCTGTCGCGGCTGGAGTGGGTGAACCAGCAGCTCGAAGGCAAGCAGTACCTGATGGGCGACAGCTTCTCGGTGCCCGACGCCTACCTGTTCGCCGTCACCAACTGGGCGAAGTTCGTCAACCTCGACATCTCGTCGCTGTCCCACCTGGGCGCCTTCATGGCGCGCATGGCGGCGCGCCCGGCGGTGCAGGAAGCGTTGAAGGCAGAAGGCCTGCTGAAGTAGGCGCGATGCGCAGCGCGCGGCGGCGTTGGGGTCTGGTCGCTCTGGCGCTGGCCTGGCTGCCGGCGCTGGCCGCCAGCGACCGCGGCCCGGTGGGCGTGGCCGGCGACGTGCTGAAGGCCGCGCCGCCACCACCCGGCCGCTACGACGCGGTGCTGTGCGTGACGGTGGGCGTCACCGCGCCCAACTGCGGGCCGGTGACCGTGGACCTGGGCGGTGCCGGCCAGGCGCTGGTGCGCGTCAGCGACATCGCCTACCGGCTGGAGGTACTGGCCGACCAGCTGGGCGTGTCGCTGTTCCACGGCACGATGCAGATCGACGGCTTCTTCGCGCCCTACCAGTGGCACGGCAACCAGCTGCAGTTCAACGACACCGAAAAGAGCACCCGCTACGAGCTGAAGCTGGGGCCGCGGCGCTTCGACGGCCTGTAGCGCTCAGCCCAGGTGCGCGGCGGCCAGCAGGGCCCGCGTGTAGGGCTGCTGCGGCGCGTCGAACAAGGCCTGCGCCTCGCCCTGCTCGACCACGTCGCCGTGCTGCATGACCAGCACGCGGTGCGACATCGCGCGCACCACGGCCAGGTCGTGGCTGATGAACAGGTAGCTCATGCCGTAGCGCTGCTGCAGTTCGGCCAGCAAGGCCAGCACCTGCTGCTGCACCGACACATCCAGCGCCGAGGTCGGCTCGTCCAGCACCAGCACTTCGGGCCGCAGCACGACCGCGCGCGCGATGGCGATGCGCTGGCGCTGGCCGCCGGAGAATTCATGCGGATAGCGCTGCAGCACCTGCGCGACGCCGCTGCGCTCGCTCAGGCCCACTTCATCGAGCATCTGCAGTACCAAGGCGTCGCGCTCGTCCGCCGACAGCTCGGGCCGGTGCAGGCCCAGGCCTTCGCCGACGATCTGCCCCACCGTCATGCGCGGGCTCAGCGCGGCGAAGGGGTCCTGAAACACCACCTGCATGCGCCGGCGCATGCTGCGCAGCGCGGCACGGTCGGCGTTGTCGATGCGCTGGCCGTCGAGGCGCACTTCGCCGCCGGCCATGTCCTGCAGCGCCAGCAGCGCCATGCCCAAGGTGGTCTTGCCCGACCCCGACTCGCCGACGATGCCCAGCGTCTCGCCGCGCTTGAGCTGCAGCGTGGCGTCGCGCACGGCCACGAACCAGCGCTTGCGGAACCAGCCTTCGGCGACCGGAAACTGCACCTTCACGTCGCGCGCGTCGATCCGCAGCGCCGCGTCGGCGGGCACCGGCTGCACCACACGCTGCGGCCGGCTGGCCAGCAGGCGCTGCGTGTACGGATGCTGCGGCTGCGCGAACACCTCGGCGGTGGGCCCCGTCTCGACGAGGCGACCGCGCTCCATCACGCCGACGCGGTGCGTGAAGCGCCGCACCAGGTTGAGGTCGTGGGTGATGAACAGCAGCGCCAGCGCGAAGTCGCGCTGCAGTTCGTCCAGCAGCGCCAGGATCTGCGCCTGGATGGTCACGTCCAGCGCCGTGGTCGGTTCGTCGCAGATGAGCAGCTGCGGCCGGCAGGCCAGCGCCATGGCGATCATTGCGCGCTGGCGCTGGCCGCCCGACAGCTGGTGCGGATAGGCATCGACCTTGAGCTCGGGATCGGGGATGCCGGTGCGCTGCAGCAGCTCGATGACCCGCGCACGCGCCGCATTCGGGCGCAGCGCCTCGTGCAGCTCCAGCACTTCGGCGATCTGGTTGCCCACGGTGTACAGCGGGTTTAGCGCCGTCATCGGCTCCTGGAAGATCATGCCGATGCGCGCGCCGCGGATGCCGCGCATCTCGCGCTCGCTTTTCGTGGTGAGCTCCTCGCCGTCGAAGCGGATCGAGCCGGTCGTCGTGGCCGCGTCCACCAGCCGCAGCACCGACAGCGCGGTGATCGACTTGCCCGAGCCGGACTCGCCGACCAGCGCGAACTTCTCGCCCGCGGCGATGTGGAACGACACCTGATCGACCACGGTGCTGGCACCGAAGCGCACCGTCAGCTGGTCGATCTGCAGCAGCGCGTCGCTCATGACTTGCGCGTGTCGAAGGCGTCGCGCAGCGCGTCGCCGATGAAGGTCAGCGCCAGCATCGTCAGCACCAGCACGACGAAGGTGGGGAAGATGATCCACCAGGCGTCGAGGTTGTTCTTGCCCTGGCGCAGCAGGTCGCCCAGCGACGGCACCGTGGCCGGCACGCCCAGCCCCAGGAAGTCCAGTGACGTCAACGCGACGATCGCGCCGCTCATGCGGAACGGCAGGAAGGTGATCACCGGCGTCATCGAGTTGGGCAGCACGTGGCGCCAGATGATCTGCCCGCTGGACAGGCCCAGGGCGCGCGCCGCCTTGACGAATTCCAGGCTGCGGTTGCGCAGGAACTCGGCGCGCACATAGTCCGACAGCCCCATCCAGCCCCACAGCGACAGCAGCACCAGCAGCAGCAGCAGCGAGGGCTCGAAGATCGACGCGAAGATGATCAGCAGGTACAGCTCCGGCACCGCGCCCCAGATCTCCATCAGCCGCTGCAGCACCAGGTCGACGCGGCCGCCGAAGTAGCCCTGCAGCGCGCCGGCGGCGATGCCCATCGCGGTGCCGACCAGCGTCAGCGCGAAGGCGAACCAGATGCTCACGCGAAAGCCATAGAGCAGCCGCGCCACCATGTCCTGGCCCAGGCTGTCGGTGCCCAGCCAGTGCAGGCCACTGGGCGGCGCCGGACTGGCCACCGCCTCAAAGGGGTTGCTGGTGCGTGCGCCGTAGCGGTTGAGGGTGAAGAGGGCCCAGTTGCCCGGCTTGGCGAACTGGCCGGCGATCAGCGGGTCGGACCAGTCGGTGGGCGTTTCGAAGTCACCGCCGAAGGTGGTCTCCGGAGGGTTCTTCAGCAGCGGGAAGTAGATCTGCCCGTCGTAGCGCGCCACCAGCGGCCGGTCGTTGCTGAAGAGTTCGGCGAAGGTGGCCAGCACCAGCACGACGATAAAGGCCCATAGCGACCAGGTGCCGACGCGGTTGCGCTTGAAGCGCGCCCAGGCGCGCTGGTTCGGCGACATCGGCTTGGGCGCGGCGGGCGCCGCCACCGGCGAGGGCAGCACCGCGCTCATGCGGCCCCCCAGGCGCTGCGCGCCGGCCCCCCAAGGGGGCGCGAGCGCCTTCGGATCGGCCGGGCGGCGCTCATGCGGCCCCCCAGGCGCTGCGCGCCGGCCCCCCAAGGGGGCGCGAGCGCCTTCGGGTCGGCCGGGCGGCGCTCATTTCCCCACCGCCTCGAACTGCACGCGCGGGTCCACCGCCACGTACAGCAGGTCCGACACCAGCTTGACGACCAGCCCGATCAGCGTGAACAGATACAGCGAGCCCAGCACCACCGGATAGTCGCGCCGCACCACCGACTCGTAGGACAGCAGCCCCAGCCCGTCCAGCGAGAACAGCGTCTCGATCAGCACGGAGCCGGCGAAGAAGGCACCGACGAAGGCCGCCGGAAAGCCGGTGACCAGCGGGATCAGCGCGTTGCGGAAGATGTGCTTGTACAGCACCGCCTTCTGCGACAGCCCCTTGGCGCGTGCCACCAGCACGTACTGCTTGCGCGTCTCCTCGACGAAGGTGTTCTTGGTCAGCATGGTGGTCACGGCGAAGCTGCTGATGACCAGGCAGATCAGCGGCAGCGTCAGGTGCCAGAAGTAGTCCAGGATGCGCGCCGGCCAGCTCAGCTCCTCCCAGTTGTCGGAGGTCAGCCCGCGCAGCGGAAACCATTCGAAGAAGCTGCCGCCGGCGAACAGCACGATCAAGAAGATGCCCAGCACGAAGCCGGGGATCGCATAGCCGACCAGCACCACCAGCGAGGTCATCACGTCGAAGCGCGAGCCCTCGCGCACCGCCTTGGCCACGCCCAGCGGCACCGAGACCAGGTAGCTGATGACGAAGGTCCACAGCCCCAGGCTGATCGACACCGGCAGCTTCTCCTTGATCAGCGTCCACACGTCCTTGTTCTGCAGGAAGCTGCGGCCCAAGTCGAAGCGCAGGAAGCTGCCCAGCATCTCGAAATAGCGCACGTGGGCCGGCTTATCGAAGCCGTACAGCTTCTTCAGCTCGGCCACCTGCCGGGCATCGCTGTCGCGCCCGGCCTTGTAAGCGCCGCCGCCTTCGCCCTGGCCGGCGCGGGCCTCGGCCATGAGTTGCTCCACCGGCCCGCCGGGCACGAACTGGATGACGACGAAGGTGATGGTCAGCGCCCCCAGCAAGGTGGGCACCATCAGGGCGATGCGCTTGAGGATGTAGAACAGCATGCGTTCAGCGCTTGGCGGGGTCCTTGATCCACCAGGTCTCCAGTGGCCAGGCCGGAAAACCGGAGCCGGTGTCGATGGTGAAGTAGCGCGGCCGCCGCGCCGGCATGCCGAACTTGTTCCAGTACGACGCCTTCTGGTCCGAGGTGTACAGGTCCGGGATCTGCCAGTAGCTCCACATGATCACGCGGTCGAGCGCGCGTGCGGCGTCGCGCAACTCGTCCAGCGTCTTCGCCTCGGAGATGCGCTTGATCAGGGCGTCGGCCGCGCGGCTCTTGACGCCGCGGAAGTTGTTGTCGCCCTTCTCGTCGGCGGACTTCGAGCCGTAGACACTCTGCAGCCCGGTGGCATCGGGCAGCGTGAAGTCGCCGCCGGCGATGGCGATCATGTCGAAGTCGTATTGCTCCAGCCGGCGGCGGTAGAGCGCGAAGTCGACGTTGCGCTCCTTCATGGTGATGCCCAGCTTCTCCAGGTTCGCCTGCCAGTCGGTCATGCGCCCCGGTTCGCCCGGGCTCAGGTACTCGAATTCGAAGGCCTCACCTTTGGCATTTCGCAACTTGCCGTCGGCCGCCAGCTTCCAGCCGGCCTGCGCCAGCAGCTCGCGCGCCTTCAGCAGATTCTGGCGCAGCCGCGCGGGGTCTCGCCCGGTGCCCGGCGCCACATAGGCCGGGCCGAAGACCGCCGGCGGCAGTTCGGCGCGGAACGGCTCCAGCAGCTTCAGCTCACCCGGCGACGGCAGGCCCTGCGCCGCGAACTCCGAGTTGTTGAATTCGCTGTTGGCGCGCTTGTACAGCCCCAGACGGTTGCTGGTGTCGAAGTCGTAGGTGTAGACCAGCGCCTCGCGCACGCGGATGTCCTGAAACAGCGGCCGGCGCATGTTCAGCAGATAAGCCTGCAGCCCCTGGCCGATCGAGGTCTCGAACAGGTCCTTCTTGATGCGCCCGTCGTCCCACTTGACGCCCTTGTGCTGGCGCACCCAAGCGCGGCCGCCGTATTCCTTGTAGATGTCGAACTCGCCGGCCTTGAAGGCCTCGCGCGCCACCGCCTGGTCGCCGTAGTAGCGGTAGACCACGCGGTCCCAGTTGAACATGCCGCGGCGCACGCCCAGGTCGCGCGCCCAGTAGTTGGGGTCGCGCTTGAATTCGAGCCGACGGCCCGAATCGGCCTTGGCAATGGTGTAGGGCCCGCTGGTGATCGGGTACTCGCTGACGATGTCGTCGAAGCGCTTCGGCTTGCCGTCGGCGCCGAGCGCCCACTTGCGCGAGAACACGGCCAGCGAGCCGACGGTGAAGAGCATGTCGTTGGTGCGCTCGCGCAGGTCGAAGCGCACGGTGCGCTCGTCGAGCACCTCGACGCGCGCCACGCCCGCCAGCGAGGCACGCAGGCCCGGCGACGCGTACTTGCCGGACATCGACTCGAAGCTGTACTGCACGTCCGCGGCCGTCACCGGGTCACCGTTGGTGAAACGCGCCTTCGGGTTCAAACGGAAGCTGATGGACGACTTGTCCGGCGCCACCGCAATGGCCTCGGCCAGCAGACCGTACATGGTCTGCAACTCGTCGCTGCCCAGCACCGTCAGCGACTCGAACATGAAGATGCTCATGCCCGCCGGGGCGTTGCCCTTGGTGGTGAAGGGATTGAACTTGTCGAAGCTGGAGCGCCGGTCCGGGTTGCGCAGGTTAATCGTGCCGCCCTTGGGGGCATCCGGGTTGACGTAGTCGAAGTGGGCGAATCCGGCCGGGTACTTGGGCTGGCCGAACGCAGCGTAGGCGTGCGTCCACTGGCTCGTGGCAGCGTCCGAGGGCTGAGCCAGCAGCGGCGCCGACGGTGGGCCCAACAGCGGTCCAAGCAAGACCAGCCTGAGCAGAGACCGACGCGCCGGGGACATCTGCCAGGGCCTGATTTCGGTGGATTGCGACGCAGCCATGCTAGCAGCCCCGACCCGCCCGTCGAACGCCATCGGACGCGGCGAGATCCGTGGTCGGCGCTTGATGGACGTCGAGCGCGCGCCTGCTGCCCACCGTCGGCATTCTTGACAGTCGCGCGGATCGAGCTTCGCGGGCGCGGCCCAAGTCCTTGTCAGACAAGAAGATGTTCTTCGGGGCGCACTTCTTGCTGCCGAGCGCCGCGGGCGCAGTGCCCTTGCTGAAAGTCTGTCAGATGACCAAGCACCTCCGGACGGCCATGGCCGCAGCACTCTTGGCCGGCGCTGGTTTGTCTGCCCAGGCAAGCCTGGTTGGCGCGACGGTCACGACGTCGTTCTATTCCACCGACGGCAGCCTGCAGTGCCAGCAGCAAGCGGTCGCGGGCTCCGGCGTTGAATTCAGCGGGGGCGCCTGTACGCCCAGTCTGGGCCCCATGACTCTTGATATTGCGGGTGACACGATCACCGTTGGCAACGCGAACAGTTTTGCCCTCGGCGTCTTTCTAGGGTTTGTCATCAAGGTGGATGACCCTGCAGGCACGGTGTTCCAAGGGGTCGAGCTGGTCAGTAGCACCTTCACCCCATACACCCCCGTCCCGTGCGACGATGAAGAGGGGTGCCCCGCCATACCGTTCGTGAACGCGCCTGTCGGGACTGTGGTGAACGGGTCGATCCATCTCGACTTTTCAGGTTTGCAGGTGCCCCCCGGCGCAGCGCAGGGCCAGGCGGTCTTCAGATACGAAACCAATGCCATCTCCGTCCCGGAGCCGGCTTCGTTGGCTTTGGTGGGTCTGGCCTTGGCCGCTCTGGGCGCAGCAGGTCATAAGCGCCGTCGCAGCTGATTGAGGCCGGCGGCTGGCGGCCTTGGGTTGGCTGGGCCCTGTGCGGGGGTGCCATTGGCTTCCACGGGAAGGTGCTTGACGACTTCTCCAGCGCCAGCGCGATGGACTCGGCGAGCAAGGCCGTACAGGGTCTGCAACTCGTGGCCACGCCCACGCGCATCTGTGGGCCTCGTCACATGTCGGATTTCCTTACATCGAAACCACCCCAAGCACGAGGAGTGCCGCTAAATGCTTGTCACTCAACGAGTTCTAGCTTCAGGCGCGATTCTTGATGTATCCCGTTTTAGGGCGGTCGCCAGAAAGTGGGCGAGGCTGCCCCCCGCACTGCGGGATGTCGCCGGCGTGGACATCCCTTCATAATGTTCTACTTGTAACCGTTGGTAGCCTGCAGGTCGCGGGCTGCAAAGGCGACGTGGGGAAAACATGATCAAGGCAAGCGCAACCAGACTGCTCCTTTGTGGCGTGCTTGCCGTGGCAGGCGGCCTCGCGTCGTTGCAACCTGCCGACGCCGCGCCGGCGCGGGTGCGCTTCACGCCGCCGTACGGCACCCCATTCCCCAACCTCGAATGGTTCGGCGAGGCCGTCATCGACGACGGCAGTTGCGCCGCCAGCGGGACGATTTCCAACTTGGTCGGCGGTTGTGCCGGGCAATTCAGCATCACCAGCGCCACGGTGTATTTCGCGGACGTCAGCGCGCCCACCGTGCCGCTGGGGCACATCGATTTCAATGGCGGGCAGGTCGTCCAGGTCGAGCGCAACAGCCCCGCGCCGACGGACTGGACCTCCGTGTTTTCGACGCCCTTCAATCCGCAACTGGGCATGATCGAGCAGACGAAGTACGACCCCGACGGCGCTGGTGGCCTGCCCGCGCAGCAGGCGTACTTCAGTCTTATCTTCGTCGGCGACTATGCCCAGCTCTACTGGTTCCAGAAGGACCCGGGGGATCCCTTGCTGGATCCGCTGGCGTTTCCCTACGTCAACTTCGCCAGCGCGCCGTACTACGTGCTCTGCGCCCAGGAGGGTGATAACGCAGTTGGCAACCGATGGTTGCACATCGCACCCAATCGCTGTGGCTTCTCGGACAACGTAGAAGGCCAGAGCGGCAAGCTCTTCTTCGCCAACGTGCGGCCGTCCGAGGTCCCCGAGCCCGGCAGCTTGGCCCTGGTGCTGGCCGCCGGCATCGGCGCGGCCGGTCTGGCGCGGCGCGCCCGCGGCGCGAAGTCCTGACCAGGGCCTCAGGCCGATCTCCCCAGCGGCGCTCGATGAGCGCCGCTTTTCATTGGGGCGTCACCGCATCGCAAGCCGACGGCAGCGCGCGCGCGCTGCGAATCGCGTCCTCGGTTTCCCACTGGTCCCAGGCTTCGTTCCAAGCCGCGACGAAGCGCTCGTCGCCAAGCGCCTGGCGCAGCGCTTCCAGGCGC
This sequence comes from Rubrivivax sp., assembly GCA_019635285.1. Classification (GTDB taxonomy): domain Bacteria; phylum Pseudomonadota; class Gammaproteobacteria; order Burkholderiales; family Burkholderiaceae_C; genus Rubrivivax. The sequence goes on from JAHBZS010000005.1 coordinate 75,164, forward strand.
GCCTGGGCGCGCGCCTCGGCGGCCGGCCGCCGCAGCAGCCCCAGCCGCTGCCGGCTCAGCGTCGCCGCCGCGGCGATGCGCACCGCGGCCTCGTGCAGGCTGGCGTGCTCGGCCAGGCCGGCAAAGTCCTCCAGGCAGCCCAGCAGCTCCTTCCACATCTCCGCGCCATGGAAGGCCGCCAACGCCGCGTCGAGCTGCGCGCGCGCCGCCGCATAGTCGCCCTCGGCCAGATAGACCTTGCCCAGATGCCACTGCGCATTGGCCTCGCCGCGCTTGTCGGCGCCCCGGCGGCTGGCCGCCAGCGCGCGCTCGACATGCTGGCGCGCCGTCGGCAGCTGCCCTTCGTCGAAGGCCACCTCGCCCAGCAGCAGCTCGCATTCGCCTTCTTCGGTGGCGCTTTCGATCGAGCGCGACAGCGCCAGCGCCTCTTCGAGACAGCTCTTCGCCTGCGCCAGATCCCCTTCGTGAAGCGCGATCTGCCCCAGGTTGCGCAGGCCGATGACTTCGTTGAGCTGCAGCCCCAGCCGCTTGAAGATCTCGATCGCCTCGAGTTCGTCGGCCCGGGCCCCCGCGGTATCCCCCGCCTCCAGCCGCGCGGTGGACAGCGTCGACAGGGTGACGGCGATGTTCTCGGGATCGTCCAGCTCCCGATAGGTGGCCAGGCTGATCTCGAGCATCTTCTGCGCCTCGGCGTGGTCGCTCTGGCATTCGGCCAGCGCCGCGCCGACGTACAGCGCCGCCGCCTTGGCCGGAATGAAGTCCTGCACCGCCGGCAACTCGAGTGCCGCCCGCACCAGCCGCCGGCCCTCGGTGATGTGGCCGCGCAGGATCCAGAAGTGCTGCATCGCCACGGCCAGCTTCACGGCGATCACCGGGTCCACGCCCTCGGCCAGCGCCAGCGACATCGCCGCGCGCAGGTTGTCCAGCTCGGCGCTCAGCCGCGTCAGCCAGCGGGCCTGCTCGGCACCGTCCATGCCTTCGTTGGCGTCCTTGGCCAGCTGGAAGTAGTGTTCGCAATGGCGCACCGTGGCCGACGTGGCCTCGTCGCCCTCGGCCTTCAGCTTTTCGGCCGCGTACTCGCGGATCGTCTCCAGCATGCGGTAGCGCGAACCCTCCTCGCGCTCTTCCAGCATGGCCAGCGACTTGTCGACCAGCGAGCCCAGCAGGTCCAGCACCTCGAAGTCCTCGATCGGTTCGACGCCGCACACCTTCTCCGCGGCCTCCAGGTCGAAGCCGCCGACGAACACCGCCAGCCGGCGCAGCATCAGCTGCTCGCCCTCGCTCAGCAGCTCGTAGCTCCAGTCGACCAGCGCGCGCAGCGTCTGCTGGCGCTCCTGCAGCACGCGGCTGCCGCCGGTGAGCAGCTTGTAGCGGTCGGTCAGGCGCTTGTTGATGTCGGCCACGCTCATGGCCCGCACGCGCGCCGCAGCGAGTTCCAGCGCCAGCGGAATGCCTTCGAGCCGCGCCACCAGCTCGGCCACCGCGGGCGCCTCGCGCTCGTTCAGCTCGAAGGCCGGCTTGTGCGCCTGCGCACGCTCGACGAACAGCCGCACCGCCGGCGTGGCCTGCAGCACCGCCAGGCTGGCGTCGCGGCTCGGCACCGGCAACGGCAGGATCGGGTAGGTCTTCTCGCCGGGCACGTGCAGCGGCTCGCGGCTGGACGCAACCATGCGCACCTGCGGCGCGTTCTTCACGATGGCATGCGCCAGGTCGGCCGACGGCTTGATCAGGTGCTCGCAGTTGTCCAGGATGATCAACGCGCGCTTGGTCCGCAGGTGCGCGCCCAGCGTGGCCAGCATCGGGCGGCCGGGCTCTTCGGCCACGTCCAGCACACGCGCCGCCTCGGCCGCCACCAGGGCGCCATCGCTCAGCGGCGACAGGTCCAGGAACCACACTCCATCGGGGTACAGGTGCATGTGCTCGGCCGCCACCTGCAGCGACAGCCGCGTCTTGCCCAGGCCGCCCATGCCCAACAGGGTGACCAGCCGCGCGCTGCCCAGCATGTTCTCGACCTCGTCGATCTCGCGCTCGCGGCCGATGAAGGACGTGCCCTGGTGCGGCAGGTTGTTGGGGATGTCCTTCGCCGGCATCCACCAATCGCCGGCCTTGACCACGCGGAAGACCTTGTCGCTGTCCGGCGGCGCGACCAGCCGCGCATCGGCCTCGCCCACCTCGAACAGCTCGATCGGATCGGCCACGCCCTTGATCTGCCAGTGGCCGTGCGACTGCAGCTTCAGCGTCGTCTTGCCCAGGTCCTCGCGCGCCTCGGTGGTGAGCAGCGTCTGGCCGCCCCGCGCCAGCGACATCACGCGCGCCGCGGTCGGCTTGGCCAGGCCGTCCACCTCCAGCGGCTTGGCGCCGCGCGCCACGTCGTCGGCATTGTTCTCGCGCAGGATCACCGGCCCGACGTGCAGCCCGGCACGCGCCTTCAAGGGCACGGCCATCTCGGCCAGTGCGCGGTGGTAGTGCAGCGCATAGTCGACCGCATCGCGGGCGCTGTCGAACAGCAGCAGCATGCCGTCGGTCTTGTCGATCTCGCGGCCGCGCCAGGTCGGCAGCAGGTCGCGCGCCACGCGGTCGTGGGCCGCCCAGACCTCGGCCATGGCTTGGTCGCCGATGGTCTCGGACAGCTTGGTACTGTCCACCACGTCGGTCAGCAGCAGCGCGCGGAAATCAGCCATGCGGTCCTTGGTGAGTCGGTGCGCCCTTCGCGGGGCGGCATCCGAAGGTCCTCGGCGGCGGCGGCGTCCAGCCCGCCGCGGCCGGCGGGCGCAATGCTACGCGCCCGCGGTGACCGCCGCGCGGCGCATTGGCGCGGCCGCGTCGGCTCAGGGCCCGGAGGCCGCGTCCGGGGCCTCGACCAGCCAGGGCTGCGCATCCTCGTCCGCCGCCTGCGGCTCCATCGGCGCGGCACGCGCCAGCGCCATCCACAGGCCGAAGCTCATGCGCATCGCCCGCTTCGGCGCCGGCCGCGCCACCTGCAGGCCCGCGTCGCCGGCGATCATCACGCCGCACTCCGGCGGGATCTCCTCGGGGCGCGCGATGCCTTCACGCAGCACGTACCAGCATTCGCCGCTGAGCGCCAGGTAGGCGACCCGCTTGGCCTCGTGCCGCAGGTCGGCCAGCAGGTCGGCACGCCGCACCTTGATCTCGTGCGCCACCGGCTCCAGGTAGGCCTCCACCGTCGTGTGGCGAATCGAGTAAACGTCCGGCAGGGCCACGGCCCAGCGCATGGCATCGCCTTCGCCGATGGGCGCGCGCAGGCTCAGCCCGCGCCAGACCACGCGCCCGGCGCGCTGCATCTGCTGCGCCACGCGCTGCACCAGCGACTCGTGCGCATCGCGCGCGGCGCGGTTCTTCTGCAGCGTGTGCGCCAGCAGCGCCACGCCGGCGTCGGTGACGCGCAAGGTCTCGCGCCCGTCGGCGTCGTACAGCCGCTGCAGCAGGCCGGCAGCCAGCAACTCCGCCTCCAGCATGTCGCGGCACGGCCAGCCGGCCGAGCGCCAGATCTGCCGCAGCCGGCGGTGGTGCGTGACGCGGAGTTCGACGGCCATGCCGCGAGCGTAGTTCAACGCGGCGCAATGGGGTGTTCAGGCGCGCTGCACCCCGCCGCGCCGCCGCCGTGTCACCATGCCTGCATGAACACTTCCACCCCCACGTCCACCGCCGTTTCCACCCTCACCCAACCGCGCGGCGTCGAGCGCGTGATCACCGGCCAGCCCACCAGCGACGGCGCCGGCGTCAAGCTCACGCGCGTGCTCACGCAGGACCTGCAGCGTCGGCTCGACCCCTTCCTGATGCTCGATGCCTTCGGCACCGACAACCCGGGCGACTACATCGGCGGCTTCCCCGACCATCCGCATCGCGGCTTCGAGACCGTGACCTACATGCTCGACGGCCGCATGCGCCACCGTGATTCGGCCGGCCACGAAGGCCTGCTGTCGGGCGGCGGCGTGCAATGGATGACCGCCGGCCGCGGTGTCATCCACAGCGAGATGCCCGAGCAGGAAGCCGGCCGCATGGAAGGCTTCCAGCTGTGGCTCAACCTGCCGGCCAAGGACAAGATGTGCGCACCCTGGTACCGCGACATCCCGTCCGAGGAGATCCCGCTGCTGCGCACGCCGCAGGGCGTGACGGCGCGGCTCATCGCCGGCCACAGCCACGGCCTGGACGGCGCCATGCAGCGCGAGGCCACGCAGCCGCTGTACCTGGACCTGGAGCTGCCCGCCGGCGCGGTGTTCGAGCAGGCGCTGCCGCCGGGGCACAACGCCTTCGTCTACGTCTACCGCGGCGAGCTGGTCATCGCCGGCCAGGCGGTGCCGCGCCAGCGCATGGCGATCCTCGCCAACACCGCCGGCAGCGACGGCGTGCGGCTGCAGGGTGGGTCGGAAGGCGCGCGCGCCATCCTCGTCGCCGGCCAGCCGCTGAACGAGCCCATTGCCCAGTACGGCCCGTTCGTGATGAACCGCAACGAGGAGATCTTCCAGGCGGTCGAGGACTACCGCGCCGGGCGCCTGGCCTGATCAGTCCACCACCTGCACGCCCTTCCAGAAGGCGACGCGGCCCTTGATCTGGGCCGCCGCCTCGCTGGGTTCGGGGTAGTACCAGACGGCGTCCGGGTTCATCTCGCCGTTGACGAACAGGCTGTAGTAGCGCGCCTGCCCCTTCCACGGGCAGCTGCTGCGGTGGTTGCTGAAGCTGGTGTACTCCCGCTTCAGGCTGCCCTCGGGAAAGTAGTGGTTGCCCTCCACCACCACCGTGTCGTCGCTCTCCGCGACGACCACGCCATTCCACACTGCCTTCATGTCGCCACTCACTGTCGCGGCATGCAAGGCCGCGCGGGCTGAAGCTTATCCGGCACGGCCACGCCGTGCGCCTGCCAGTCCAGCCACCAGCCCAGCGGCACCTCGTTGGCCACGCGTTCGGGCGTCAGGTGCTCGGTCACCTGCAGCCCGGCATGCAGCTCGTGGCTGGAATCGAACCAGCCGCAGCCCAGCAGCGCGTCGTCGAGCTGGGCCTCGCTGGGCGCGCCGCAGGCGCTGACCCAGTCCGGCGCGGCCGGGCGGCGTGCGTGCACCGGGCGCGCGGGGCGCCACCATTGCAGGTATCGCAGCAGGTTCATGAGCGGCTCCTCGCGGGCAGGTCTGACATGGGCTCATGCTCGCGCGCCGCACCCCGGCCCTCAATCGCTCGGAGGATGGGCCCGTGGGGGGCCCTCTTTGGGGGGATCGTCCGGGTCAGCCACCCGGCGCGTGGTGCTCGATCAGGCTGCGCAGGATGCGCTTGAGCGTGCGCGCGTCCGCCGCGCCCAGCCTCTGCACCACCGCCGCCTCGTGCGCGCGCGCCTGCTGCACCAGCCGCGCCGCCAGCTTCAGGCCCTTGGCGCTGAGGCGGATGCGCGTGATGCGCCGGTCCTGCGCATCGTCGGCACGCAGCAGCAAGCCGGCCTGCACCATGCGCTCGGCCACGCGCGTCGCCGTGGACTGCGGCACCAGCACGATGGCCGCCACCTCGCCGACGCTCAGGGCCTGGCCGTCGGCCAGCGTGGCCAGCACGCGCCACTGCAGCACCGGCAGCCGCGAACGCCGCACCACCACATGGAACTCGGCCGAAATCAGCTGGCTGGCGCGCGCCAGCAGATAGGCCAGGTAGCCGTCGATGAACGGCTCCGCCGCCGGTGCGGCTTGCAGGGCCCCCTGGGTGCGCATGGGCTTTACAAATGCAATTGCATATGTTTAGATGTCAACTATATGCCGTGGTCCTGCGCGGCACAAGCACCCCGCGAAGCCAAAGCGATCCACGATGGCCGAACGTTCGTTTGCCGAGGAAGTGAAGAAGCTGCGCCTGGGCGCCGGCGAAACCTTTGCCGGCGAAGGCATCCTGGCCGTCACCAAGGCGCTGCTGCAGTCCGGCGTGGCCTACGTGGCCGGCTACCAGGGCTCGCCGATCTCGCACCTGATGGACGTGCTGGCCGACGCGCAGGACATCCTGGCCGAGATGGGCGTGCGCTTCGAGACCAGCGCCAGCGAGGCCACCGCCGCCGCCACGCTGGCCGCCAGCGTCAACTATCCGCTGCGCGGTGCGGTCACCTTCAAATCGACAGTGGGCACCAACGTCGCATCGGACGCGCTGGCCAACCTGGCCTCGGGCGGCGTGACCGGCGGCGCGCTGGTCATCGTCGGCGAGGACTACGGCGACGGCTCCAGCATCATGCAGGAGCGCAGCCACGCCTTCGCCATGAAGTCGCAGATGTGGCTGCTGGACCCGCGGCCCAACCTGCCCAGCATCGTGCGCGCGGTGGAGCAGGGCTTCGAGCTGTCGGAAGCCACGCACACGCCGGTGATGCTGCAGCTGCGCATCCGCGCCTGCCATGTGCACGGCCGCTTCACCGCCAAGGACAACCTGCGCCCGGCCTTCGGCATCGCCGACGCGCTGGCCGCGCCGAAGCGCGACGTCGACCGCATCGTGCTGCCGCCGGCCAGCTTCCTGCACGAGCGCGAGAAGGTCGAGCAGCGCTGGCCCGCGGCGCAACGCTTCATCCAGGAACGCGGGCTCAACGAGTTCTTCGCCGAAGACGCGGCCGATGTCGGCGTCATCGTGCAGGGCGGCCTGACCAACTCGCTGCTGCGTGCGCTGGAGCGCCTGGGCCTGGCCGACGTCTACGGCCGCAGCCGCGTGCCGCTGTACGTGATGAACGTCGCCTACCCGCTGGTCGACGACGAGCTGCTGCGCTTCTGCGCCGGCAAGCGCGCCGTGCTGCTGGTCGAGGAAGGCCAGCCCAACTTCATCGAGCAGGGCATCGCCAGCGTGCTGCGCCGGCACGACCTGCAGACCCGGCTGGCCGGCAAAGGCCCGTTCCCGATGGCCGGCGAATACAGCCCCGACGTGCTGCACAAGGGCCTGCGCGCTTTCTTCGGCACACACCAGCCGGCGTGGCTTCCCCCCGCACCGCCCAAGCTCATCCCCATCCAGCCGATGAGCGTGCACGCGCGCCCGCCGGGGCTGTGCACCGGCTGCCCCGAACGCCCGGTGTTCGCCGCGCTGAAGCTGGTGCAGCGCGAACTGGGCGAACACCACGTCAGCGCCGACATCGGCTGCCACCTGTTCTCGATCCTGCCGCCCTTCCACATCGGCAACACCACCATGGGCTACGGGCTGGGCGCGGCCGGCGCGGCGGCCTTCAACACGCCGTCGGCCAAACGCGCCATCAGCATCATGGGCGACGGCGGTTTCTGGCACAACGGCCTGACCAGCGGCATCGCCAACGCGGTGTTCAACAAGAGCAACAACCTGACGCTGGTCATCGACAACAACTACACCGCCGCCACCGGCGGGCAGGACATCCCGTCGTCGCGCGCCAGCAACCGCACGCGCAGCACCTGGCACCCCATCGAAAAGGCGGTGCGCGGCGTCGGCGTCGAATGGGTACGCACGATGCGCCGCACCTACGACGTGGCCGGCATGCGCGCGGCCATCCGCGAGGCGCTGACCACCCAGGAGCCCGGGCCGAAGGTCATCGTCGCGCAGAGCGAATGCATGCTCAACCGCCAGCGCCGCGAGAAGCCGCTGGTCAAGCAGGCCATCGCCGCCGGGCGGCGCCAGGTGCGCGAACGCTTCGGCGTCGACAGCGACACCTGCACCGGCGACCATTCCTGCATCCGCATCAGCGGCTGCCCGTCGTTGAGCATCAAGCCCAACCCCGACCCGCTGCGCAGCGACCCGGTGGCCACCGTGCTGGACTCCTGCGTCGGCTGCGGCATGTGCGGCGAGGTCTCGCATGCCGCGGTGCTGTGCCCGTCGTTCTACCGCGCCGGGCTGATCAGCAACCCCAGCGCCTGGGACCGCTGGCTGGCCAAGCTGCGCGCCGCCGTCATCGGTGCGCTGCAGCGCCGCCGCGCGCGGCGGCTGGCGGCCAGCGCGTTCTGAAAGCATGGCCATGCAGGCGCAGCCGATCAAGATCGCCATCCTCGCCATGGGCGGCGAAGGCGGCGGCGTGCTCGCCGACTGGATCGTCGACCTGGCCGAGCACGAAGGCCACATTGCACAGACCACCTCGGTGGCCGGCGTGGCGCAGCGCACCGGCGCCACCATCTACTACCTGGAGCTGTTCCCGCGCGCCGCGGCCGAGGCCACCGGCGCCGAGCCGGTGCTGGCGCTGATCCCCACGCCCGGCGACGTCGACGTGCTGCTCGCCTCCGAGCTGATGGAAGCCGGCCGCGCGCTGCAGCGCGGGTTGGTGACGCCCGAGCGCACGACACTCATCGCGTCCACGCACCGCGTCTACGCCATCGCCGAGAAGTCGGCGATGGGCGACGGCCGCGCCGACGTCGGCCAGCTCGAAGCCGCCTGCGCCGCCGCGGCGCTGCGCTTCCTGCGCTTCGACATGGCAGCCGCGGCCGAGCGCCATGGCAGCGTCATCAGCGCGGTGCTGTTCGGCGCGCTGTACGGCAGCGGCGCGCTGCCCTTCGACCGCGAGGCCTTCGAAAGCACCATCCGCCGCGGCGGCGTCGGCATCCAGGCCAGCCTGGCGGCTTTCGCCGAAGGCGCGACGCTGGCCGTGGCCCGGCCCGCGCCCGTCGGGGTGGACGCACCGCCCAAGCCGCTGCCCGCCAGCCACCCCAACGCCGCCATCCAGGCGCTGCTGCAGCGCCTGCGGAGGCAGTTCGCGCCCGCGCAACAAACGCTGCTGGCCGAGGGACTGCGCCGCCTGGTCGACTACCAGGACGCGGCCTATGCCGCGCTCTACCTCGACCGCATGCAGGCGCTGGCCGCCCATGGCCACGACGCGCTCACCGCCGACACGGCGCGCCACCTGGCGTTGTGGATGAGCTACGAGGACACGGTGCGCGTCGCCGACCTGAAGACCCGTGCCACGCGCTTCGACCGCGTGCGCGGCGAGGTCCGGGTGAGTGCGCAGCAGGTGCTGCAGATCAACGAATACATGCACCCGCGACTGCAGGAGATCTGCGACACCCTGCCCGCCGGCCTGGGCCGCTGGCTGCAGCATTCGGGCGCGCCGCGGCGCTTCGTCGAGCGCTTCACCGCCCAGGGCCGCGTCGTGCAGACCAGCTCACTGGGCGGCTTCCTGCTGCTGTACATGCTGGCCGGCCTGCGCCGCTGGCGCCGCGGCAGCCTGCGCTACGCGTTGGAGAACGCGCGCATCGAGGCCTGGCTGCAGGCCGTCCATGCCGCGGCGCAGGCCGACCCGGCGCTGGCGCTGGAGATCGTGCGCTGCCAGCGCCTGGTCAAGGGCTACGGCGACACGCACGAGCGCGGCCTGCGCAACTTCGAGCGGCTGATGGCCGCGGCCCGGCAGCTGGCCGGCCGCGCCGACGCCGCACCCGCCTTGGCCCGGCTGCGCGAGGCCGCGCTGGCCGACGAACACGGCCAGGCCCTGGACCACGCCTGGGCCGCTGCCGCACTCTGAGCAAGGAGCCCGCGATGGACCGCTACACCGGACCGACCGAAGACCTGAAGGCGCGCATCCTGGCGCTGGTGCAGCCCGACCGCGTGCACCGCGACCTGTACGTCAGCGACGAGATCTTCCGCCTGGAGCAGGAACACTTCTTCGCCAACACCTGGAACTACGTCGGCCACGGCAGCCAGATCCCCAAGCCCGGTGACTACCTCACCGTGGACATCGCCGGCCGGCCGCTGATCGTCGTGCGCCAGCCCGACGGCTCGCCCAAGGTGCTGATGAACCGCTGCGCGCACAAGGGCTCGCGGCTGGTGTCGCAGGCCTGCGGCCACGCCGGCAAGTTCTTCCGCTGCCCATACCACGCCTGGACCTTCCGCACCGACGGCTCGCTGCTCAACACGCCGGTGAAAGAAGGCTACGACGGCACGGCGATGCGCGACTGCGAAGCGGGCCAGGGCCTGGTGGTCATCCCGCACGTGCGCGAATACCGCGGCTTCCTGTTCGCCAAGATCAACGACGTCGGCCCCGGCTTCGAGGACTACTTCGGCGAGTCGCTGTCCAGCATCGACAACATGGCCGACCGCTCGCCCGAAGGCGAGCTGGAGATCGCCGGCGGCTGCCTGCGCTACCTGCACAACTGCAACTGGAAGATGTTCGTCGAGAACCTGAACGACACCATGCACCCGATGGTGGCGCACGAGTCCTCGGCCGGCACGGCCGTGAAGATGTGGATGGGCCAGCCGGCCGACGCGCCCAAGCCGATGGCCATCGAGCAGTTCGCGCCCTTCATGTCCGACTACCAGTTCTTCGACGACATGGGGGTGCGCGTGTTCGACAACGGGCACAGCTTTTCCGGCGCCAAGTTCAGCATCCACAGCAAGTACTCGGGGGTGCCGGCCTACGAAGAAGCCATGGTCAAGGCCTACGGCGAGCAGCGCGCGCACGACATCCTGGGGCTGACGCGGCACAACACCGTGTACTTCCCCAACCTGACGATCAAGGGCGCGATCCAGGCCATCCGCGTCGTCAAGCCGCTGGCCGTGGACAAGACCCTGATCGAGAGCTGGACCTTCAGGCTCAAGGGCGCGCCGCCGGAGCTGCTGCGCCGCACCGCCATGTACACGCGGCTCATCAACTCGCCCTTCTCGGTGGTCGGCCACGACGACCTGCATGCCTACCGCGGCATCCAGGAAGGCCTGCGCGCCAGTGGCAACGACTGGATCAGCCTGCACCGCAACTACGACCCCGCCGAGCGCGAGCAGACGGACCTGACGGTCAACGGGCTGAGCGAGATCTCGATGCGCAACCAGTACCGCGCCTGGGCCAGGTACATGACCTTGGACATGTGATGGAGGCCGCCATGACCACCGCCCGGGACGTGACGGCCGAGCACCTGGTGAAGCTGGTGCTGCACGAGGCGCGGCTGCTCGACGCGCACGACTACGACGCCTGGAACCGCCTGTTCACCGACGACGCCTTCTACTGGATCCCGCTGCAGCACGACCAGCCCGACGGCATCGACCACACCTCGCACATGTACGAGGACAAGTTGCTGCGCGAGCTGCGCATCGAGCGGCTGAAGAGCCCGCGCGCGTTCTCGCAGCAGCCGCCCAGCCGCAGCCACCACCTGCTGCAGCAACCCAGCGTGGAGACGCTGGACGCGGCGGCCAACCACTTCGTCACGCGCACCGAGTTCCACTACAGCGAAGCGCGCGGCGACGAGATGCTGATGCTCGTCGGCACCGCCTTCCACCATTTCCGCGTCGACGGCGACGGCGCGCTGCGCTTCACGCTCAAGCGCGTCAACCTGCTCAACTGCGACGCGGCGCTGCCGTCGATCCAGCTGTTCATCTGAGCATGGCCGACAGCGTCTACCAGGCCTTTGCCGAGCGCGCGCGTCGGCAACCCGACGCCGACTTCCTGTGCACCGAGCCGGTCACCGCGGCGGCCTACGGCATCGCCGCCGGCACGCTGCGCTATGGCGAGGCGCTGGCCCGGGTCGAGACGCTGCGCCAGCGCTACGCCGCCGCCGGCTACGGCCACGGCCACCGCGCCGGGCTGCTGCTGGAGAACCGGCCGGACTTCTTCCTGCACTGGTTCGCGCTCAACGCGCTGGGCGTCGGCGTGGTGCCCATCAACAACGACCTGCGCGCCGCCGAGTTGGGCTACCTGCTGGCGCACAGCGAGCTGTGCCTGGCCATCAGCCTGGCCGCACGCATCGACGACCTGCGCGCCGCGGCCGTGCCCGGCCGCGCGCCGGTGCTGCTGCCGCCGGACCATGCCGGCCCCGTGCCGGCCGCACCCTGGCCGGCGCCTGCGGCAGGGCAGCCGCTGGCCCGCGCCAGCGAATGTGCGCTGCTCTACACCTCGGGCACCACCGGCCGGCCCAAGGGCTGCGTGCTCAGCAACGACTACTTCCTGCGCGCCGGCGCCTGGTACGCCACGATCGGCGGCCTGTGCACGCTGCACGAAGGCCGCGAAAGGATGATCACGCCGCTGCCGCTGACGCACATGAACGCCATGGCCTACTCCGCCATGGCCATGCTCATGACCGGCGGCTGCCTGGTGCAGCTGGACCGCTTCCACCCCGGCAGCTGGTGGGACTCGGTGCGTGCGTCGCGCGCCACCGTCGCGCACTACCTGGGCGTGATGCCGGCCATGCTGCTGGGCGCGCCGCCGTCGCCGGCCGACCGCGACCATGCCGTGCGCTTCGGCTTCGGCGCGGGCGTCGACCGGCGCCAGCAGGCAGTGTTCGAGCAGCGCTTCGGCTTTCCGCTGCTCGAGGCCTGGGCCATGACCGAGACCGGCGCGGGCGCGGTGGTCATTGCCAACCACGAGCCGCGGCACGTGGGCCAGAGCTGCTTCGGCCGCGCCGAAGCCGCGGTGCAGTGGCGCCTGGTCGGCGAGGACGGCGCCGACGTGGCCACCGGCCAGCCGGGCGAGCTGTGGGTGCGCGCCGCGGGCGCCGACCCGCGCGCCGGCTTCTTCAGCGAATACCTGAAGGACGCCGTGGCCACGGCCGAGGCCTGGGCCGACGGCTGGTTCCACACCGGCGACCTGGTGCGCGCCGATGCCGACGGCCACCTGTACTTCGTCGACCGCAAGAAAAACGTCATCCGCCGCAGCGGCGAGAACATCTCCGCGGTGGAAGTGGAAAGCGTGCTCGCGTTGCATCCGCGCGTGGCCGCGGTGGCGGTGGCCGCCGTGCCCGACGCGGTGCGCGGCGACGAGGTGCTGGCCTGCATCGTGCGGCGCGATGCGCAGCCCGACGAGGACCTGCCCGCGCTGGCCACGCAGATCACGCAGCATGCGCTGCAGCAGCTGGCCTACTACAAGGCGCCCGGCTACGTGGCCTTCGTCGACGCGCTGCCGCTGACCCTGTCGCAGAAGGTGCAGCGCGCGCAGCTGAAGACGCTGGCGCAGACCTTGCCCGGCCAGCCGGGCTGCGTCGACACCCGCGGCTTGAAGAAGCGCACGGCATGAGCCGCGCACAGCCACCCGAAACTGTCCATCCCCGCCTGGCGGGGCGGCGCGCAGCGCCTGGGGTGCCTGCGTGACGCGGCGCGGCTACGACGGCGTGGCGGTGGCGGTGCCGGTAACGGTGCCCTACGAACGCTTCTCCACACGCGGCGCGCCGTGGTTCCTGGGCCGCGTGCTGGCCGAGCTGGTGCGGCAGGCCGGCGTGCCCAAGGACGCCATCGACGGGCTGTGCGTGTCCAGCTTCTCGTTGACGCCCGACACCGCGGTGGGCCTGACGCAGCACCTGGGCGTGAGCCCGCGCTGGCTGGACCACATTCCGATGGGCGGCGCCAGCGGCGTGGTGGCGGTGCGCCGCGCCGCACGCGCGGTGCAGGCGGGCGACGCCGACATCGTGGCCTGCATCAGCGGCGACACCAACCATGTCGACTCCTTCCGCTCGATGCTCGGAAGCTTCAGCGCCTTCGCGCGCGACGCCACCTGGCCCTACGGCTCGGGCGGGCCGAACTCGATGTTCGCCTTCATCACCGCGCACACCATGCGCACGCGCGGCGCCCGGCGCGAGGACTTCGGCAAGATCTGCGTCGCGCAGCGGCAGAACGCGCTGGGCATCCCGCACGCCATGTTCAAGAAGCCGCTGAGCTTGGACGAGTACATGGCCGCGCGGATCATCGCCGACCCGATCCACCTGTTCGACTGCGTCATGCCCTGCGCCGGCGGCGACGGCGTGCTGGTGATGAGCGAAGCCCGCGCCCGCGACCTGGGCCTGCCCTTCGTGCAGGTGCTGGCCGCCACCGAGCGCCACAACGCCTGGCGCGACGACCCCATCATGACCCGCGGCGGCTGGTCGGTGGACCGCGACGACTTGTTCGCCATGGCCGGCGTGCAGCCCAAGGACCTGGACCTGCTGCAGTTCTACGACGACTACCCGGTCATCGTGATGATGCAGTACGAAGGCCACGGCCTGTGCGCCGAAGGCGAGGGCGCGGAGTTCGTGCGCGCCCATACGCTGGACTGCGCCGGGACGATGCCCACCAACACCAGCGGCGGGCAGTTGTCGATGGGCCAGGCCGGGGCGGCTGGCGGCTATCTGGGGCTGGTGGAAACGGTGCGGCAGCTGACCGATCGGCCTTTGGGCGCGGCGGTGCCCGATGCGAAGGTGGGGCTGGTCAGTGGCTTCGGCATGATCACCTACGACCGCTGCTTGTGCACGGGTGCGTTGATCCTGGGGCGGGCTTCATGAGTTGCGTGCGCGGCGTTCAGCGTGGCGCGCGGTGCGGGTCCGCGTTCTCCGGCCCACATCGCGGGCCAGCGACTTCTGTCCGCGCAGGTTGCCTCGTGCTCACCGACCAGGCAGGGACGGAGCCAGCGTACCGCGAACGGGGCCTGCGCCCGCGAACCCGCACCCCACGCCCTGCCACCATCGCAGGCATGCCACCAAGCGCACAGCGAGCGCCGCTCGCAGTGCGGCGGTGGTGCCCCCGGGCGCAGGCCCCGTTCGCGGCACGCTGGCCGGTGACCCGCATGGCCGGTATTGATGAGGAAGCAGGCCGCGACCAGAAACCCGTCGCCCGCGATGTGGGCCGGAGAACGCGGGTGCCGCCGGCGCGCTGCCGCAGCGGTGCAGGCACCGAGGACTTCACATGACCATGCCCCTGATGCGCCCCAAGCGCAAGAACCCGGTCCTGCGCACGCGGCTGCCGACCTTGCCGCCGGGACAGCGAGGCCGCGTCGCGCTGGGCATGACGGCAGCAGCAGCAGAAGGCCGCTTCGAACTGCAGCAGTGCGACGACTGCGGCGCCGTGCAGTACCCGCCGCGCGAGGCCTGCCACCGCTGCCTGTCGCCGCAACTCAAGTGGCGCGAGCAGAGCGGCGACGGCGAACTGCTCAGCCAGACCACGCTGGCGCACAGCAACGACCTGTTCTTCCGCGAACGCCTGCCCTGGCGGCTGGGCCTGGTGCGGCTGGATGCTGGCGCCACGCTGATGCTGCATCTGCATGGCGACGTGCCCGACGCCCCCGCGCGCGTCAAGGTCGGCGCGCGGCTCGACCGCGCCGGCCAGGCGGTGCTGATCGCTTTTCCCCAAGAGGAGACCCCCCACATGGCCGACGACCCGATGCTGCGCGAAATGGGCTGCGACCCCAAGTTCCGCAAGGTGCTGGTCAGCGACGGCAAGTCCGCGGTCGGCCAGGCGCTGGTGCAGGCGCTGGTGAAGGCCGGCGCCGACCTGGTCTGGGTGGGCCATGCAGAACCG
This sequence comes from Rubrivivax sp., assembly GCA_019635285.1. Lineage (GTDB taxonomy): Bacteria > Pseudomonadota > Gammaproteobacteria > Burkholderiales > Burkholderiaceae_C > Rubrivivax. Next base: position 90,314 of record JAHBZS010000005.1, read on the forward strand.
TGGAAGAAACTGCCCGGTGTCGACGCCATCGCCGCCTTGCCGCAAGTCACGATGGTGCCGCTGGACCTGACGAACGGCCGCTCGGTCAGCGAGCTGGCCGGCGCCATCGCCGGCAAGGTGGACATCGTGATCAACAACGCCGAAGTGCACCGCACGCAGGGCGTGGCCAGCCGGCGCGGCACCGACGTGGCGCGCGCCGAGATGGACATCAACTACTTCGGCGCGCTGCGCCTGGCGCAGGAGTTCGGCCCGGCGCTGAAGGGCCGCGGCGCCGACGGCCAGAGCCATGCCATCGCCTGGGTCAACCTGCTGTCGATCTTCGCGCTGAGCAACTTCCCGTCGCATGGCACCTTCTCGGCGTCGAAGGCCGCGGCGTATTCGCTGGCGCAATGCCTGCGCGCCGAGATGCGGCCGGCCGGCATCCGCGTGCTCAATGTCTTCCCCGGGCCGATCGACGACGAATGGAACCAGCTGATGCCACCGCCGAAGGTGGCACCCGCAGCGCTGGCCTCGGCCATCGTCAAGGCGTTGCGCGATGGACTGGAGGACATCTACCCCGGCGACGTGGCGCAGGAATGGCTCAGCCGCTGGCGCGACAACCCGAAGGTGCTCGAAAGAGAACTGGCTGCCGGGAGCGGGCTGTGAACGGCACCGAAATCCTCGGCGCACTGGCCGGCGCGCTGCGCGGCGGGCAGATCCAGGTCATCGACCTGACGCAGACCTTGACGCCGGAATTTCCGCAGATCGCGCTGCCGCCGGAGTTCGGCCAGTGCTGGCCCTTCCGCATCGAGGAGGTGTCCAGGTACGACGAGCGCGGCCCCGGCTGGTACTGGAACAACTTTTCCTGCGGCGAACACACCGGCACCCACTTCGACGCGCCGATCCACTGGATCAGCGGCCGCGACCTGCCCAACAACTCGGTGGACACCATTCCGGTGGGCCACTTCGTCGCGCCGGCAGTGGTCATCGACTGTTCGGCGCAGGCCGCGGCCGACCCCGACCACCTGCTCACCGTCGACGCGGTGCTGGCCTGGGAAAAGACGCACGGACGCATCCCCGAAGGCGCGTGGGTGCTGATGCGCACCGACTGGTCCAAGCGCAGCGACCCGGAGGCCTACCAGAACTTCGACGAGACCGGCCAGCACACGCCCGGCCCCGATGCGGAGGTGGCGCGCTTCCTGGTCGAAGAGCGCGGCGTGCTGGGCTTCGGCAGCGAGGCCATCGGCACCGACGCCGGCCAGGGCTACCACCTGCGCCCGCCCTACCCCTGCCACTACTACATGCATGGCGCGGGGCGCTACGGGCTGCAGTGCCTGAGCCACCTGGACAAGCTGCCGCCCACCGGCGCGCTGCTGATCTGCCCGCCGTTGAAGATTCAGAAAGGCAGCGGCAGCCCGCTTCGCGTGCTGGCGCTGGTGGCAACATGAACATTCCGAAGCAACGCCTCGCGGTGGTCACCGGCGGCAGCGCCGGCATCGGCGAGGAAATCTGCCGCCAGCTGCTGGCCGACGGCGGGGCCGTGGTGTCGATGGCGCGCCGGCCGCCGTCCTTCAGCCACGAACACCTGCATTCGATCGAGGTGGACCTTGCCGACCGCGCGGCCACCGCGCAGGCCGCCGACGAGGTGGCGCGCCGCTTCGCGCCCGACACGATCATTCACAACGCCGGCGTCATCCTGCCCGCGCTGCTGCCGGACGTGAAGCTCAGCGACCTGGACACCTTGGTCGAGATCCATCTGTCCACGGCGATCCTGCTGGCGCAGGCCTGCGTGCCGGCCATGCAGGCGGCGGGCTTCGGCCGCATCGTGCTGCTGTCGTCGCGCGGCGCCCTGGGGCTGGCCACACGCACCGCCTATGCCGCCACCAAAGCCGGCATGCTGGGCATGGCGCGCACCTGGGCGCTGGAGCTGGCGCCGCACGGCATCACCGTCAACGTGGTGTCGCCCGGCCCGGTGCAGACCGACATGTTCCACGGCGTCATTCCGGTGGGCGACCCCAAGGTGGCGCAGATCGCCGCCGGCATTCCGGTCAAGCGCCTGGGGCAGCCCGCGGACGTGGCGCATGCGGTGCGCTTCTTCTGCGATGCACAGGCCAGCTTCGTCACCGGCCAGGTGCTGTACGTGTGCGGCGGCACCAGTGTCGGGAGCCTGACCTTATGAAGATCGCCGTCCTGGGTGGTGGCCACGGCTGTTATGCCGCCGCCGCCGATTTAAGCGAGGCCGGCCACGAGGTGCGGCTGTGGCGCCGCGACGCGGCGGCGCTGGCGCCGGTGCAGCAAGGCGGCATCCTCCTCAAGGACCAGAAGGGCCCACGCGACGTGCGCCTCGCGCTGGCCAGCGGCGACCTGGGCGCCGTGCTGCGCGGCGCCGAGCTGGTGCTCATCCCGTCGCCGGCTGTCGCACAAGACGACATCGCGCGCGCCATGGCGCCGCACCTGGTCGATGGCCAGGTGGTGTTCCTGCCGCCGGGCACCTTCGGCAGCGTGACCATGGACCGCATCGTGCGCGCCGCCGGCAACGCGGCCGAGGTGACCTATGCCGAGACCGGCACCTTGCCTTGGCTGGCGCGCAAGCACGGTGCGGCGGAAGTGGCCATCACCATTCGCGCCATCCATCTGCCCACCGGCGTGTACCCGCAAGCGCGCAGCGCGCATGCGCTGGCGGTGATCTCGAAGGCCTTCCCGGGCGTGATCGAGGACTGCGGCGATGCGCTGTCGGGCGCGCTGATGAACGCCGGGCCGATCATCCACCCGCCGCTGATCCTGATGAACGCGGCGCCGCTGCAGCACTTCGAGCGCTGGGACATCCACAACGAAGGCACGCAGCCGGCGGTGCGCGCCGTGACCAGCGCGCTCGATGCCGAGCGCATGGCCACGCGCGAGGCGCTGGGCTATGGCGCGCCGCACTTCCCGCTGGCCGACCACTACGACAACGACCGCTGGATGTACGGCGACGCGCACAAGAAGCTCACCGACAGCGGCGACTGGCGCGAGACCATCGACCTGCACACGCACCGCTACATGCTCGAGGACACGGTGCTGGGCCTGGCCTTCCTGGCCTCGGTGGCGCGCTACGCCAATGTGGACGCCCCGGTGGCGCACGGCCTGCTGGCGCTGGCCGGCGCCATCCTCGGCCGCGACCTGCGCCAGGGCCCGCGCACCTTGGACGCGCTCGGCCTGTCCGGCTTGAGCCGAGCGCAGTTGCAGGCGCGGCTGCGCAGCGGCCCGGCATGATGGAGCGCATCGCCTGCGTCGGCGCCGGCCGCATGGGCCGGGGCATCGCCCTGGCCTTCGCCTACGCCGGCATGCCGGTGGCGCTGATCGACCTGAAGCCGCGCAGCGCCGACGCCTGGGCGCGCCTGGCGGCCGAGGCATCGGCAGAGATTCACGGCAGCCTGCAGCTGCTGGCCCAGTTGGGCGCGGTGCCGGCCGATGCGGTGGCACGCATCGCCGCGCGCATCACCCTGGTGCCCGACGCCGAGGCCGATGCCGTGCTGGCGGCGGCCACGGTGATCTTCGAAGGTGTGCCGGAGACGCTGCAGGCCAAGCGCGAGGTGCTGGCGCGTGTGTGCAAGGCGGCCGCGCCGGACGCGATCATCGCCTCCACCACCTCGACCATCCTGGTCACCGACCTGCTGCCGCTGGTCACGCAGGCCGAGCGGCTGATCAACGCCCACTGGCTGAACCCGGCCTACCTCGTTCCGCTGGTGGAGCTGAGCGTGCACGACGGCACCTCGGCCGCCGTGCGCCAGCGCCTGGGCGCGCTGCTGCAGGGCATCGGCAAGCAGACCGTGACCTGCGGCCCGGCGCCGGGCTACATCGTGCCGCGGCTGCAGGCGCTGATCATGAACGAGGCCGCGCGCATGGTCGAAGATGGCGTGGCCACGGCCGAGGACATCGACAAGGCCACGCGCTACGGCCTGGGCCTGCGCTTCGCCGCGATGGGCGTGGTCGAGTTCATCGACTTCGGCGGCAACGACATCCTGTACCACGCCAGCCGCTACCTGAGCCGCACCCTGAGCGCCGAGCGCTACACCGCGCCGGCCATCGTCGACACGATGATGGCCGAGGGCCGCAACGGGCTGAAGAGCGGGCAGGGCTTCTACGACTACCAAGGCATCGACGTCGCCGCCTATCGTCTGGACGTGCTGCGGCGCACGCTGGGCATGCTCAAGCATGCCGGCCTGTTCAGACCCCCCGTCACCGACTGACCCCACGGAGAAGATCATGCAAAGACGCAACCTGATCGCCCATGCCTGCGGCCTGGCGCTGCTTGGCGCCGGCAGCGCGGCGCTCGCCCAGGAGGTGACGCTGAAGGCCGTGAACGCCTTCCAGGAAGGCACCTACTTCGCGCGCGGCTTCGAGAAGTTCGTCAAGAAGGTCAACGACGAAGGCAAGGGGCTGGTGCAGATCAACTACATCGGCGGGCCCAAGGCCATCCCCACCTTCGAGCAGCCGAACGCGCTGCGCGCCGGCGTGGTCGACATGGCCAACACCACCTCGTCCTTCACCGCCGGGCTGGTGCCCGACGGCCTGGCGCTGAACTACACCCACTTGACGCAGGCCGAGATGCGCAAGAACGGCATCTTCGATCAGATCAACGCCAGCTATGCCGACAAGGGCCTGTACTACTACGCGCGCACCGGCGAGGGCGTGCAGTACTACATCTACAGCAACAAGAAGATCGACAAGGCCGACTTGACCGGCCTGAAGCTGCGCGTGGCGCCGATCTACCGCGACTTCCTGCAGAAGCAGAACGCCACCGTGGTGCAGATGGCGCCGGGCGAGGTCTACACCGCGCTGGAACGCGGCGTGGTCGACGGCTATGCCTGGCCGATGATCGGCATCTTCGACCTGGGCTGGCAGGAGAAGACCAAGTACCGCCTCGAACCCGGCTTCTACGCCATCGAGCTGGGCGTGGTCTTCAATCTCAACAGCTGGAACAAGCTCAACGCGCAGCAGAAGGCCTTCCTGCAGAAGCAGGCCGAGTGGCTGGAGGCGCAGAACGTCGAGATGGGCAAGGTCGACGGCCCGGCCGACGCCAAGAAGCAGGCCGACGCCGGCATCCAGGTGCTGAAGCTCGACGACGCGCAGTCCAAGATCCTGCTCAAGGCGGCCTACGACGGCGGCTGGGAGCAGATCATCAAGGCCAGCCCGACCAAGGGCCCGCAGTTGCGCGCGCTGATGGAACCCAAGTAGCCCGATGCGCAGCACCGCCTGGGGCCGGCTGATGCAGGCCTGCGGCGTGGCCGCCGCGCTGACCATCGGCGTCATGGTCGTGTTCGTCGGCTACGACGTGCTGGCCCGCAACACCGGCCTGCCCGCCATGGCCTGGGTGGCCGAGCTGAGCGAGTACGGGCTGGCGCTGGCCACGCTGCTGGCTGCGCCCTGGCTGCTGTGGACCGAGCAGCACGTGCGGCTGGACCTGCTGCAGATGAGCCTGTCGGCACGCGCCTGGGCGCGGCTGTACCGCGCCGCGGCGCTGCTGTGCCTGCTGATCAGCGCCACGCTGGCCTGGGTGACGCTGGCGGTGATCGCCGACCTGCGCCAGTCCGGCGCGCTGATCATGAAGAGCTTTACCTTCCCCGAGTGGTGGGTGTACGTGCCGGCGCCGCTGTGCTTCGGCCTGATGATGCTGGAATCCGCCCGGCAGCTGCGCGCCGGGCCGCGGCCCAAGGACGGCACGCCATGATCTGGTGGCAGACGCTGCTGCTGCTGTTCAGCGCACTCACCGCGCTGCTGATGCTGGGCCTGCCGGTGGGCTTCGCCTTCCTGGGCGTCAACCTGGTGGGGGCGCTGTTCTACCTGGGCGGCGAGCCGGGGCTGATGCAGGTAGTGCGCAACGGCGTCGCCTCGGTCACCAGCTTCTCGCTGACGCCGATCCCCTTCTTCGTGCTGATGGGCGAGGTGCTGTTCCACACCGGCGTGGCGATGAAGGCCATCGACGCCTTCGACCCGCTGATCTCGCGCGTGCCCGGCCGGCTGTCGGTGATCGCCATCGTCGCCGGCACGGTGTTCTCGGCGATCTCCGGCTCGACCATCGCCACCACCGCGCTGCTGGGCGGGCTGCTGCTGCCGCAGATGCTCAAGCGCGGCTACGAGCCGGGCATGGCGATGGGCCCGATCATGGCCATCGGCGGCGTGGACATGCTCATCCCGCCGTCGGCCTTGACGGTGCTGCTGGGCAGCCTGGCCGGCATCTCGATCACCGGGCTGCTGGTGGCCGGCGTGCTGCCGGGCCTGCTGCTGTCGGCGCTGTTCGTCGGCTACATCGTCATGCGCTGCAGCCTCAACCCCGCGCTGGCGCCGCGCTTCGAGCAGCAAAGCGTGGTCGGCTGGGCGCGCTGGCGCGCGTTGCTGCTGTACGTGACGCCGCTGGTCGGCATCTTCGTCGTCGTCGTCGTGGCCATGTCGGCAGGCTGGGCCACGCCCACCGAATCGGCAGCCATCGGCGCGCTGGCCACGGTGGCGGTGTGCGTGGCCTACCGCTCGCTGAGCTGGCGCGCGCTGCTGGACGCGCTGCGCGGCACCGCGGCCATCTCGGGGATGATCCTGTTCATCATCATCGGGGCGACCACCTTCTCGCAGATCCTCAGCTTCTCGGGCGGCACCAACGGGCTGGTGACGCTGGTGCGCGATTCGGGCCTGTCGGCCTTCGGCGTGCTGCTGGTGATGATGGCCATCCTGCTGGTGCTGGGCTGCTTCATCGACCAGGTGAGCACGATGCTCATCACCTTGCCGTTCTACATGCCACTGGTGCAGCACTACGGTTTCGACCCGCTGTGGTTCGGCGTGATGTACCTGATCTGCATGCAGCTGGGCCTGCTGACGCCGCCCTTCGGCATGCTGCTGTTCACCATGCGCAGCGTCGCGCCGCCGCACATCAGCACGCGCCAGATCTACGCGGCGGTGACGCCGTACGTGGTCTTCGGCATGCTGATGCTGGCCGCCGTGATGGCCGTGCCCGGGCTGGCCACCTGGCTGCCCCAATGGTTACTGGCAAAGTAGCGCCTGAAACTCAGCGGAGACCCCATGGCTACCAGGAAGACCCCCAGCAAAACCACCACGGCGCCGGCCAAGGCACGACCCGCCGCCCGCAAGACCACCCCCCAGACCGCCGCGAAGAGCCCGGCGAAGGCGCCCGCGAAGGCACGCGCCAAGGCCCCGGTGGCCGCCGCGCCGGCGGCCGAGGCGCCAGCGCGCAAGACGCCACGGCGCCCGCCCTCGGTGGTCAAGACCGTCGCCAAGGTCATCGAAAGCAGCCCCGTCGGGCAAGCCGGCGCCGTCGCCAACGCCGTGCTGCGCACGCGCCGCGCCGGCCAGCTGAGCCGACGCGTGCGCAACAAGATCATCGTCGTCACCGGCGCCACCTCCGGCATCGGGCAGGACAGCGCGTTGAAGCTGGCCGCGGCCGGCGCCACCGTCATCCTGGCGGCGCGCACGCCGTCCAAGCTGGACGAAACCGTGGAGCGCATCCGCGCCGACGGCGGCAAGGCCTTCGCCTACGCCTGCGACATCTCCGACATGGCCGACTGCGACCGCTTCGTCGCCAAGGTGCTGGCCGAGCACCGCCACGTCGACATCCTGATCAACAACGCGGGGCGCTCGATCCGCCGTTCGGTGAAGTTCTCCTTCGACCGCTTCCACGACTTCGAGCGCACCATGCAGCTCAACTACTTCGGCGCGCTGAAGCTGATCTTCGGCTTTGCGCCGGTGATGCTGGAGCGCAAGGCCGGGCACATCATCAACATCAGCTCCATCGGCGTGCTGGCCAGCCCGCCGCGCTTTTCGGCCTATGTCGCGTCGAAGGCCGCGCTGGATGCGTTCTCGTGGTGCGCGGCGCCCGAGTTCGCCGACAGCAACGTGCGCTTCACCACCATCAACATGCCGCTGGTGCGCACGCCGATGATCGCGCCGACCAAGCTGTATGACGCCTTCCCCACACTGTCGCCGGACGAAGCGGCCGAGCTGGTGATGACCGCGGTGATCGACAAGCCCAAGCGCGTGGCCACCGGCCTGGGCCTGGCCGGCGCGGTGGCGCAGGCCGTGGCGCCTGGCGTCAGCGAGTTCGTGCTGAACCAGGCCTACCGGCTGTTCCCCGACTCGGCGGCGGCGCGCGGACTGAGCGACGAAGAAGCCGCGGCCGAGATGGCCAAGGTGCCGAAGTCGCCGGTGGACATGGCGCGCAAGCTGTTCGCGCAGGTCTTCAACGGCGTGCACTGGTAGCGCCGCGCCAAGGGCCCGCCCGTTTTTTTGGCGGCCCACCGCCGCGGTCCGCGCCCGAGCTCACATGAACGCCCAGACACGTGCCCTCATCGACGAAGCCGCCCAGGGCTCCAACCAGGGCTGCCTGCACTTCGGCCAGGTCATCGGCCTGCTGGTGCAGGCCGGCGTCGAGGCCTACAGCGTCGACTACCGCGCCCGGCGCAGCACCTACTACCTGCCGGAAGGCGCGACGCTGGACGTCGACACGCCGATGCCCGACGTGGCCATCGCGCCGGACTTCGACGCCACGGCGCTGCGCGCCGCGATCCGCGGCGCGCAGCAGGGCGTGGTGATGTACCCGCAGTTCAAGGCGCTGTCGCGGCAGGCGGGCTGCGTCGGCTACACGGTCTGGATCGCCGGGCGGCACGTCAGCTACTTCGGCCGCCAGGGCGAAACTCACGTCGAGCGCTTCCCCGACTGAGCCGCCGGCCGGGCCGGGCGTCCGCCCCCCGGCGCGCGGCGTCAGCCCGAATCGTCGTCGACGATCTTCAGCACCGACGCCGGCTTGAGGTTGAACTTCAGCACGCTCACGCTCTGCACGCCCAGCGCGCTGGCCGGCAGCTGGGTGATGTGCAGGCCGTCCTGCACGTCGATGCCGCCGCGCACTTCCACCTCCACGCTGTCCACCAGCATGCCGCTGGTCTTCTGGCTCAGCACGTCGGCATTGATGCGGTCCACGTTGACCTTGAACTGGCTGACCAGGTCCTGCACGCCGATCTTCGGCGGGCTGGTCTGCAGCAGCTTCAGCTTCTCGGACAGGTCCTGCAGGCGGCCGGCCTGGCTGGCCAGTTCCTTGCGCGCCGCGTCCAGTTCGGCGCTGCGGCTGGCCAGCGCCTTCTGCGCCTCGGCGGCGCGCTGCGACAGTTCCGTGTTCACGCTGGCCAGGCGGTCGATCTCGGTGTCGCGCACCTTCACCGCAGCCACCGCTTCGTTGAACTTGGCGCGCACCAGCTCGGGCTTCTGCAGCGTGGCGTCGTCCAGCTTCCCCGGATCGAAGGGCACGAAAGTGGCCATGGTCTTCTCCTGCGGGCGGCGGCTTGGTCAGGCGCCCGTGTGCGGCGGCACGGGCACGATGCGCAGCTTCAGCGTGCTGCTGCCTTCGGCGGAGAAGCCCAGCACGTTGCGGTACTTGGTGTTGAAGGGCGCCAGGTACATGCGCGCCGGGCCGGCCGGCTGCGTCTTCTCGAAGTGCAGCGCCATCTTCATTTCCACGCTGGCCTCGGGAATCTGGTACCAGGTGACCTGGTAGCCCAGCGCCTGCAACTCGGGGTGCTCGGCGGCCAGGCGGGCCTGGTTGTCGATGGCGGCGGCGTCCAGCGCGCGCTGCGCATCGGCCACGCTGGCGCCGATCTCGCGCACCATCGTGGCCAGCGGCGAGATCAGCACTTCGTTCATGTTCACGTCGGTGGCCATGGGGGCTCCTGTGTCGGGCTGCGGGCGCCGGATGCTCTGCGCTAGCGCTCGGTGCGCGTCACCACCGGCGGGTTGACCAGGGCATTCACCGTCACCACGTCGGGCGCCAGGCGCACCGGTGCGGGCACGGGTTTCATGGTCACGCGCAGCAGGCTGGAGCCTTCGGCGGTGTGCGTGTAGGTGCTGGCATTGCGGAAGTTCACCGGCGCGGCGAAGGCCATGATGCTGCGCTTGCTGAAACCGGGGCGCGTGCTGGTCTGCACCGTGCCGGCTTCCTTGAGGGTCACCGACAGCTTCACCTCGATCAGCGCTTCGGTGAACTGGTAGAAGGTGGGCAGCAGCCCGGCCTGCAGCAGCGTGGTCTTCACCGGCGTGGTCGGCTGCTGCGTCACGCTGACGCCGGCCACGGCCACGTTCTGCCCGTTGACGACGACGTTGCTGTTGTTCGGCGCGATGACCTCCACCACCTCGGGAATCAGGTCGATGGCGTTGGCCTGGTCGGCCAGGAACTTCAGCGTGTCGATCGACGCGCGGTCCAGCGCCAGCTGGCCTTCGGCCACGGCGCCAGCCAGGTCGCGCACCATGTCGGCGATGGGGACGTCCAGCAGTTCTTGTCCGATGGCCATGGCCATGCTCCTCGAGGGTTGCGTCAAGCAGCCGGTGGTCCGTCGCCGGTCGGCGGCTGCAGGCTGTGGAACAGCGCGCGCTGCCAGGCCAGCTGCCAGCGGTCGGGAAGTAGGCGCGCGCTGCGCGTCCGTTCGGGTCCGGGCGACATGGCGGCTGCGTCGCACCGCGCCAGCCAGCCGATGCCGCCCTGCTGGCACAGGCGCATCAGGCGGTCGTCGGCCAGCGGATGCCGCGGGTTGGGCTGCCAGCCGTCCAGCAGCAGCGGCGCGCGCAGGCCCCCGGCCAGGCCCGGCGCACGCGGGGCCTGCGGGCGCACGGCGTCCCACAGCAGGCCGACGCGTGGGTCCGGCAGCGAGGCGCAGGCGCTGCGCGCCGACTCCAGCGGCAGCCACACGCAGGCCGCCGGGTGCCATGCGCGCAACGCCAGCAGGGCCCGCAGCAGCTTGTCGGCCAGGCGTTCGCGCCCCAGCAACGCGAACATCACCGCGCTGTGCCCGGCATAGCGGCGCGCCAGCTTCAGATGGTGACCGTGCAGCCACAGGCGGGCGTCGACGCGCAGCAAGCTGTAGGCGCCGGCCTCGGCCAGCGCGGCGATGGTCTCGTCCAGCCGCGCCAGGGCCGCGGGCGTGAGTTGCGCCACGACGCGCAGCGGCAGCGACACGCAGCGCTGGCCGGCGGGCACGCCGGCCATCAGCGCCTGAAGGTCGCACGGCGCGCCGTCGCCTTCACTGCGCAGGCCGATCAGACGCAGCGGCTGGCCGCGGCTGTCGACCAGCGCGCCGGCGCGGATGGACAACCAAGGCAAGGTCGACGCCGACACCGCCGACGCGCGCGTCCGGGCCGCACCCAGCGCGCGGGTCGCGGCCGGCTTCGCCACCTGGCGCGCAGGCGGCAGGGCGCCTGCACAACCATCTGCGCCCGCGCCACCGCCTGCGCGCGGGCCGGCCCGGGCGGCGGGGCGGGCGCTGTGTAGGCCGCGTGCCCGCGCCATGGCTGGGTGGCGCGGCAGGGTGCCGGGCCGTTCGGATGGCGCACCGTGCCTCCTCTTGCTCGACAGGCGCACGCGTCGGGGACGACCGGTCGCGTGGCGGGGGCGTCGGGCGCACGGTGGACGGGCGCGCGGCGGGCAGGCGGTCGATGATGGGCTTCGCTCGCTCAGGGCGACCGCGCGGCGCCGGCGCGGTAGGCCGCCCGGGTCGGTCGGCGCGTCCGGCAACATCAACGTGCGGCGCGGTCGGCAGATCTGCTGGCGTCTGGGCTGCTCCGGCCGCAAGGGCTGGGCGGGAGCCGCCGGCTGCCGCTGCGCGGCGCGCGGTCGGCGCGCGAGCGCCGTGACCGTGCGGGCAGCGCAGGCCGGTGACGCGTGGCGCGGTCGCGCGCCGTGGTTGCCGGCGGATCGGTGGCGGCACACCGGGCCTGGGCCGGCGGGGTCGCCGGCCGGTGCAGGGCCCTGCCGCGGCATGGCGGTACGTGCGGCCGGCGCCAGTGGTTTGCGCGACGCGCGTTCCGGCAGCGGCCGCGGCGGCGGCGCGCGCCCCCGCTCCATCGCGGAGCGTTCGCGCGGGCCACCCGCCTTGCGCGTCTCGTCGTTTGCCGCCTCACGCCCTTGCGCCAGCTCGCGCTGGCGCTGCAGCTGCCGCGCGCGTGCACGCTGCTGCCGCGCCTGCGCGCTGCGTGCCGATCGAGGCTTGGCCATGACGGCCGCCGCTCGCCGCGTCAGGCGCCGAAGCTCACCTTGGGTGGCGTCAGGGTCGCGTCCACGGTGATGATGCGCGGGATGATGCGCGGCGGTGGCGGCACCGGCTTCAAGGTGGTGCGCAACAGGCTGGAGCCTTCGGCCGAGTAGTCGTAGGTCGAACTGCTCTTGTAGTTGACGTGCGAGGCGAAGGTCGTGCTCACCGAGGTCGACCCGCCAAAGCCGAACAGGCCGCCGTGCGCTTCGGCCTCGGTGCTGATCTCGAACTCGGCGCCGGCCTCGAACTCGCTCGACGACGAACTGCGGTGGCTGATGGAGATGCGCACCTCGATCAGCGACTCGGTGAACTGGTAGAAGGTGGGCAGCAGGCCGGCCTGCATCAGCGTCATGTCCACCGCCTTGGCGGTTTCGGTGCGCACCGCGATGGTCTCCACGTCGCCGGTGTCGGCGCCGGGCAGCGCGACGCCGGCCTCCAGCGTGTCGGAGATCTTCTTCTTCTCGACGATCTCGTAAATGTCCGGAATGACCTTGACCTTGGCCTTGGCCAACGCGCGCGCGGTGTCCAGCGACGCCTTGTCCAGCTTGCGCTGGCCCTGGGCGATGGCGTTGGCCATCTTGTAGATCATGTCCGGGAAGGGGACGTCCAGCAGTTCCTGACCGATGCTCATGGTTCACCTCTGCGAAGGTTGGGTGCGGATGCTCACGCCGGTGGCGCTGGCGGGGTCGTGAAGCGCTGGCCGGTGCCAGACCAGCGGGCGATGGCGCGGGCCCGCCGCCTGCGCCGTGGAAGCTGTGGGTTCGCGCGTAGCCAGTTGCGCGGCGACGTTGGTGGCGAACAGATGGCGCAGCTTGTGCGCGGCCGCGCCCTGGGGGTCGAGGCTCAAGCCCCCGCAGAAGGCCACCGCCTCGTGGCGCCGGAACAGCGGCAGCCATTGCTCGTCGAAGGCGGCGATCAGCGCCTCGCGGCCTGCGGCCATCAGCACGAAGCCGCCCACGCCGTGCACCAGGTCGGCGATGTCGTCGCGCACCGCGTCGTCGTCGCAGTGGCTGGCCTGCAGGCTGACGAGGAAGATCTGATGGGCCAAGGCGCGCCTCCGTCGGGGCTGGTGCCATGCTGCGCGATCCGGGCCCGGGGAACATACCTACAACTAGGGAGCGCGCGGCCACGTCGTAGGGGTCGCCGGTGCGCTGCCGGCGGGGGCTCGCCGCACCCGCACGATGGCCGGGGCATACTTTGAAGCTGCCCTTCGGAACATGGAGCACCCGATGACCTTCAAGGCCCTGCTGATCGAAAAAGACGATGCCGGCTACCGCGCCGGCATCAAGACGCTGGACGACGACAACCTGCCCGAGGGCGACGTCACGGTGCGTGTGGACTACTCCACCATCAACTACAAGGACGGCCTGGCCATCACCGGCAAGTCACCGGTGGTGCGCAAGTTCCCGCTGGTCGCCGGCATCGACTTCGCCGGCACGGTGGAGTCCAGCAGCCATGCCGCCTGGAAGCCGGGCGACCGCGTGGTGCTCAACGGCTGGGGCGTCGGCGAAACGCACTCCGGCGGGCTGGCGCAGCGCGCCCGCGTGCGCGGCGACTGGCTGGTGGCGCTGCCCGCCGGCCTGAGCACGCGCCAGGCCATGGCCATCGGCACCGCCGGCTACACCGCCATGCTGTGCGTGATGGCGCTGCAGGGCCACGGCCTGAAGCCCGACAGCGGCGACATCCTGGTCACCGGCGCCAACGGCGGCGTCGGCAGCGTGGCCATCGCGCTGCTGTCCAAGCTGGGCTACCGCGTGCTCGCCTCCACCGGCCGCCTGAACGAGGCCGACGCGTTGAAGGCGCTGGGCGCGGCCGAGGTCATCGACCGCGCCGAGCTGTCGTCGCCCGGCAAGCCGCTGGCCAAGGAGCGCTGGGCCGGCACGGTCGATTCGGTGGGCAGCCACACGCTGGCCAATGCCTGTGCCGGCACCAAGTACCGCGGCGCGGTGGCGGCCTGCGGCCTGGCGCAGGGCATGGACTTTCCTGGCAGCGTGGCGCCCTTCATCCTGCGCGGCATCACGCTCTACGGCATCGACAGCGTGATGGCGCCCAAGGCGCTGCGCGAGCAGGCCTGGGCGCGGCTGGCCAAAGACCTGGACCTGGCCAAGCTCGATGGCCTGGTGCAGGAGGTGCCGCTGGCCGCTGCGATCGCCGCCGGCAGCGACATCCTGGCCGGCAAGATCCGCGGCCGGCTGGTGGTCGACGTCAACGCCTGAAGGCTGGCGCGCGCCGGAGCCCGCTCACGCGGCGCAGGTCCTAGGCGCCCAGCGGGCTGACGCCGAACAGCCAGGCATGCGCCCAGAAGGCGAACAGCGCCCACACCAGCGTGCCGGCGACCACCGCGATCAGCGTGCCGCGCAGCGTGCCCGGCGGGTAGACGGTGCCGGCGGCGCGGTCGCGCTGCCGCGCCGAGCGGAAGTCCAGCACCGCCCAGACCAGGAAGCTGCCGAACAGCAGCAGGTCGGCCAGCGTGTGGTTGGCCAGCAGGTGCGCAAAGGCCCAGACCTTGACGCTCAGCACCATCGGGTGGTGCAGCCGGCTCTTGATGCCATTGCGCGGCACGTAGGCCGCCACCAGCAGGATGAAGCTGACGAGCATCAGCAACACCGCCAGGTGCCGCGCCCACAGCTGCGGCGTCCACAGCACCACCGGCTGCGTGCGCGCCTGACCGTAGCCCCAGACGATGAGGCCGAAGCCGACGATCGACACCACGGTGTACAGGCCCTTCCACGCGCCGGCGCCGCGCCGGGCGATCTGCGCGGTGCGCCAGTCGTCGGCAAAGATGCGCACCGAATGCGCGCCGAGGAAGAGGATCAGGCCGAGCACGAGCAGCGTCATGGGGAAGGGCGGGGTCGTTGCGACGCGCGCATTCTCGCCCCGCCGCCCGCGCTATGCTCGCCGCACCATGCCAGAAGCCACCCCGCGCAGCCCGCGCCACTACTGGGAAGACTTCGTCGTCGGCTCGGTGCGCGACTTCGGCGCGATGCCGGTCACGCGCGAGGCGGTGCTGGCCTTCGCGCGCGACTTCGACCCGCAGCCCTTCCACCTGGACGACGCCGCCGCGGCGCAGTCGCTGTTCGGCAGATTAGCCGCCAGCGGCTGGCACACCTGCGCCATGGCCATGCGCATGATGTGCGACGACTACGTGCTGGATTCGGCCAGCCTGGGCTCGCCCGGCATCGACAACCTGCGCTGGCTGAAACCCGTGTTCCCCGGCGACACCTTGAGCATGCGCCTGACCATCCTGGCCGCGCGGCCGATGAACAGCCGCCCCGGCGTGGGCCTGGTGCAGTCGCGCTGGGAGGTCTTCAACCAGCAGCGCGAGGCGGTGCTGTCGATGGAAGGCTGGGGCATGTACCGCATGAAAAAAGCCGCGCCGTGACGCCACGGCGCGGCCCTCGACGGGGCGGCGGCCGCAGACTTACTTGAAGCCCACGCGGTCCAGCATCTGCTGCACCTGCGTCTGGTTGGCGCCGGCCTGGGCGATGGGCAGCGCGTCCACCTTGAACGTGCCCATGGCTTCCAGCGCCGGGTTCTTCACCTTGATGCCGGCCACCGCCGGCCATTCGTTGTTGCCGTCGGCGAAGTACACCTGGGCCTCGTCGCTGGCCAGGTACTCCAGGAACTTCTGCGCCTCGGCCGGGTTCTTGGCGTGTTTGGCCATCGCGCCGCCGGAGATGTTGATGTGCGTGCCCCAGCTGTCCTGGTTGGGGAACACGAAGCCGATCTTCGACATCGTCTCCACGTCCTCCGGCTTGGTCGAGCGCATCAGCCGCGCCAGGTAGTAGCTGTTGGTCAGCGCGATCTGGCACTCGCCGGTGGCGGCGGCCTTGATCTGGTCGGTGTCACCGCCCTTGGGCGCGCGCGCCATGTTGTCCACCACACCCTTCAGCCAGGCCTCGGTGGCCGGCGCGCCCAGGTGCTGCAGCATCGCGCCGACGAGCGTCAGGTTGTAGGGGTGCGAACCCGAGCGCGTGCACACCTTGCCCTTGTTCTTCGGGTCGGCCAGCTTCTGGTAGCTGTCCACGTCGGCGCGCTGCACCGTCGCCTTGTTGTAGACGATGAGGCGCGCCCGCGTCGAAAAGCCGAACCACTGCGGGCCGCCGCTGGTGTTGTCGCGCAGGTGCGCCGGGATGCGCTGCAGCAGCACGGGCGAATTCAGCGGCTGGAACATGCCCTCGGCTTCGGCCTTGGTCAGCCGCGCCGCGTCCACCAGCAGGATGACGTCGGCCGGGCTGGCGGCGCCCTCCGCCTTCAGCCGCGTGATCACGCCGGCGTCGTCCGCGTCGATGCGGTTGATCTTGATGCCGGTGGCCTTGGTGAAGTTGGCGTACAGCGCCTCGTCGGTCTGGTAGTGGCGCGCCGAGTACAGGTTCAGCACCTTGTCCTGGGCCGTGGCGGCCAGCGACGCGCCGGCCAGCAGCGTGGCCACGATCGAGCGCAGCGTGAAGGTGAGGTGGGCCATGCATCCGACTCCAAAGTGAGGAGCGGCGATTCTAATGCGGATGCGAACCATTCCTATTGCGTTTCATCTGCCGCAGCAGGGTCATGCCACGGGTGATGATCAACCAATGTCGATGCCAGAACGGCTGGCCTGCCGCGGCGCCGTGCCCTGTGGCGGGCGCGGGCGCGCTGCCCGTCGCGGGTGGCCGGCGCGGGCGCGACGCGAAGGCTTGCCGCGCCCGGCCTGACGCCGGCATGCGCGGCGCGCGCTTGACTTTTATTTAACCGACACCTTAAATAAAAGCATGGATAGCCTCTCCGCCACCTTCGCCGCGCTGGCCGACCCGACGCGGCGCGCCATCCTGGAGCGCCTGGCGCAGGGCGACACGCACGTCGGCGAGCTGGCACGGCCCTTCGACATCTCGGCGCCGGCCATCTCGCGCCACCTGCGTGTGCTGGAGGCGGCCGGGCTGGTGCAACGCGAGGTGAATGCGCAGTGGCGCCTGTGCCGCCTGCGCACGCCCCCGCTGCAGCAGGCGCACGGCTGGCTGCAGCACTACGCCGCGCACTGGGAACACAGCCTCGACCGGCTCAGCGACCTGGTCGAGGCACGCCACGCACAACGCCCGCGCAAGCCATCCCGCAGGAGCCCGCCCCGATGAACGCCCCCGACCGCTTCGAGCTGCAGCAGACCCGCTTCATCCGCGCGCCGCGCGAGCAGGTCTTCGACGCTTTCACCGAAGAAGCGCTGCTGCGCCAATGGCACTGCCCGCGCGGCATGCGCGTGCTGCACTGTCGCGCCGAAGCGCGCGCCGGCGGCGAATGGCAGCTGGGCATGGTGGCGCGCGACGGCACACGCCTGGCGGTGGGCGGCGCCTATCGCGAAGTCAGCCGGCCGCAGCGCCTGGTCTACACCTGGGCCTGGCAGGGCGAGAACTCGCCGATGGCCGGGCTGCAGACGCTGGTCGAGGTGGACTTCGTGGCGCGCGACGGCGGCACCGAACTGCGCCTGCGCCACAGCGGCTTCCCGGCGCCGGCGGCCAGCGAAGCGCATGCCGTCGGCTGGCGCTCTACCCTCAACCGGCTGGTCGACCAGGTCGACGAACGCGGCAGCGCCGCCACGCTGACGCTGCTGGGCGACGTGCGCAGCAGCTACACGCGCACCGTGCGCATGGCGCTGGCCGAAAAGAGCCTGGCCTACAGCTTCCAGCCCTGCGCGCCGCACTCGCCGCAGGTCCTGGCGCTGCACCCCTTCGGGCGCATCCCCGCGCTGCGCGACGGCGAGACCACGCTCTTCGAAACCAGCGCCATCGTGCGCTACCTCGACGAAGCCTTCGGCGCCGGCCCCCTGCTGCTGCCCGGCAGCCCGCTGGCCCGCGCGCATTGCGAGCAATGGGTCAGCGCCGTCAACGCCTACCTCTACGACACCATGGTGCGGCGTTATGTGCTGCCCTACCTCTTTCCCCAAGGGCCGGACGGCCAGCCCGACCGCGGCGTCATCGACGGCGCGCTGCGCGACATGCCGGCGCAGCTGGCCGCGCTGGACCGAGCCTACGGCAGCAGCGACTGGCTGGCCGGCGGCGCGCTGTCGATGGCCGACCTGTTCGTCGCGCCGATCCTGGCCGGCGTGGAGCGCATGCCCGAAGGCCCGTCGCTGCTCGCCGCCGTGCCCAACCTGCGGCGCGCACAGGCCACGCTGCGCCGCCGCGACAGCTTCATGCAGACCGAAGGAACCACGCCATGAGCCAACCCACCCCTCGTCACCCCGGCAAGTTCGTCTGGTTCGAGCACCTGTCCGGCGACCGCGACGCCGCGCGCCGCTTCTATGAGGCGCTGTTCGGCTGGCAGGTCGAAGCGGTGCCGATGGGCAGCGGCGAGCCCTACCTGCGCATCCTCAACCGCGGCGAAGCCATCGGCGGCCTGCGCAGCGCGCCGCCCGGCGCGCCCAGCCTGTGGATGCCGTACCTGTCGGTGACCGACGTCGACGCGAGCCATGCCACGGCGCTGGCGGCGGGTGCGAAGTCACTGATGCCGCCGACCGACTTCGCGCCGGTGGGCCGTGGCGCCACCCTGGCCGACCCCACCGGCGCCGCGTTCTCGCTCTGGACCAGCGCGCTGGGCGACCGCGCCGACCTGGCCGCTCCGCCGGTCGGCGACTGGACCTGGAACGAGCTGATGACGCCCGACGTGCCGCGCGCGCTGGCCTTCTACGCGCGGGTCTTCGGCTACCGCCACGACACCCTGGACTCGGGCCCGCAGCGCGAATACCACCTGCTGAAGCAGGGCGAGCGCATGCGCGGCGGCGTGATGCCTTCGCCGATGCCCGACACGCCGCCGCTGTGGGTGCCCTACGTCGCGGTGGCCGACTGCGATGCCACCGCCGCCCAGGTACCGGCCTTGGGCGGGCGGCTCATCGTGCCGCCCACCGACATCCCGCAGGTCGGCCGCTTCGCCGTGCTGCTGGACCCGCAGCAGGCCTGCGTCGCCTTCATCACGGCCGCGGGCTGAACGCGCCCTCGCGCGGGCGAAAGCGCCGCCCGCGGCGGGCCGTGCCGCGCCTGCCTAAGATCCGGCCATGGACCTGAGGCAAATGCGTTACTTCGTCGCGCTCGCCACCCAGCAGCACTACGGCAAGGCGGCCAGCGTGCTGCACGTGACGCAGCCCGCGCTGAGCCGGCAGATCCGCCTGCTCGAAGAGGAGCTGGGCGTGCAGCTCTTCGAGCGCCACGCGCGCGGCGCCGCGCCCACCGCCGAGGCCGACCTGCTGCTGGAGCGCGCGGTGTTCCTGCTGCGCTACGCCGAGCAGATCAAGGCCGACCTGCTGGCGCGCCAGAGCGCACCCCGCGGCCCGGTGGCCGTCGGCATGTCGCCCGGCCTCGCGCAGCAGCTCACGGTGCTGCTGACGCAGGCCGTGCGCGAGCAACTGCCCGACGTGCGGCTGCGCCTCATCGAAGGCTTCGCGCCGTCGCTGCAGGACATGCTGGCGCGCGGCGAGGTGGACATCGCGCTGCTGGTCGACCCCTTCGATCGCTCGAACCTGGTCAGCGTGCCGCTGCTGGACGAACAGATCTGCCTGATCGGCCTGCCGGGGGATGCCCGGCTGCGCAAGGCGCGGCTGAAGATCCGCGACCTCGCCGGCGTGCCGCTGGTGATGACCGGCCTGGTCAAGTCGGGCGTGCGGCTGAAGCTGGAGGACGCCGCGGCGCGCGCCAAGGTCGAGCTGCTGCCCGTGGTGGAGGTCGAAACCGCCGAAGTCGCACGCCGCCTGGTGCTGCACGGCGTCGGCCTGACGGTGCACTTCGCCGCTGCCGTCAAGGAAGACCTCGACGCCGGCCGCCTGCGCGCCGTGCCCATCGAAGGCCTGTCGCTGCATCGCGCCATCGCGCGCGCCGCCGACCGGCCCGTGTCGCGCGCCACCGATGCCGTGCTCGGCCTGCTGCGCACGGTCATCGAGACGCAGGTGCGCGAAGGCCGCTGGCTCAACACCCGCCTCGATGCCCACCGGTTATGAGGCCGGTCAGAAAATTGACTTGGACTTGAGCGGCGCCGACACCTAGCCTTCCGACCTCGTCAAGGGACCACGAGGAAGGAGACAAGTCATGCTGCAAGGCCGCAGGGCATTTCTGGGTGCCGCTGCCGCGGCGACGCTGCTGCCGCGTCTGGCACACGCGCAGGACGGGCAGATGCGCATCGTCGTGCCGTTCGCCGCAGGCAGCGGCACGGACGTCACGGCGCGCGTCATCGCCGAGGCCGTCGGCAAGAACACCGGCCGCGTCGTCATCGTCGACAACCGCGGCGGCGCCGGCGGCTCGATCGGCGCCGCGGAGGTCGCGCGGGCCAAGCCCGACGGCAACACGGTGCTCTACACCACCGGCGGCTTCACCACCAATGCGGCACTGTTCAAGTCCCTGCCCTTCGACCCGATCGCGGATTTCACGCCGGTGACGCTGCTGACGCGGTCTTCGGGCTTCGCCTTGCTGGTCGGCGAGAAGTCGCCCTACAAGACGCTGGAGCAGTTCGTCGCCGCGGCCAAGAAGGAGCCCGGCCGGCTGAGCTACGGCTCGTCGGGCGTCGGCAACACCACGCATGTGATGGGCGTGCTCTTCGGCAAGGACGTCGGCGTCGACCTGCTGCACGTGCCGTTCAAGGGCACACCGATCAACGAGCTGATTGGCGGCACGGTCGATTGCGCCTTCATCGGGCCGGCCACCGTGGCGCAGCAGATCCGCGCCGGCCAGCTGCGTGCCCTGGGCATCTCCGGGCCGACGCGCTCGAAGCTGCTGCCGGACACGCCGACCTTCGCCGAGGCCGGCCTGCAGGTGCGGGACATCCCCGGCTGGACCGGCATCTGGGCCCCGGCAAAGCTGCCGCCGGAGGTGCTGGCCGCCCTCTACGAGAAGTTCCAGAAGGCGGCGCAGACGCCCTTGCTGAGCCACTACGTTCGCGAGAACGGCGGCGACCTGGTGGTCATGCCGCCGGAGCCGTTCAAGGCCTACGTCACCAGCGAGATCGAGCGCTTCCGCAAACAGCTGCCGCCGCTGGGCATCCAGCTGGGCTGACGCGCCATGCCCGACCTCATCGACCTGAACGGCACGCGCACCGCCTTCGAAGCGGTGGGCAGCGGCCCGCCGCTGCTGATGCTGCACGGCGCCGAAGGCAGCCGCCGGCAGTTCGCGGCCATCCGCCCGGCGCTGAGCGAGCACTACAGCGTCATCACCTACGACCAGCGCGACTGCGGCGAGACCCTCAACCCGGAATCGCCGGCCACCTTGGCGATGCTCGCCGACGATGCGCACGCGCTGCTGCAGGCGCTGGGCCATGCGACGGCCTTCGTCTTCGGCACCTCCTTCGGCGGCCGCGTCGCGCAGGCCCTGGCACTGCGCCAGCCCGCGGCGGTGCGGCGCCTGGTGCTGGCCAGCACCTGGCCCTTGCCGGTGTCGCTGGCCACGGCCAATGCCGAGGTCGCGCAGCAACTGGCGCAGCTGCGTGCGCGCCTGCCGGACAGCGCGGAGCAGGTCGCCGAGATCTTTTTCCCCGAGGACTTCCTGGCGGCGCAGCCGGCCTTTCGCGCGCACTTCAAGTCGGCGCCGCCGCGCTCGGCGCGCTCGGAGCGCCGCGCGGCAGCCGTGGGCGACGTGCCGCAGCTGGACCTGGCCGCCATCACGCAGCCGACGCTGCTCATCGCCGGTGCGGTGGATCGGGTGGTGCCGGCCGCGCTGACGCTGTCGCTGGCGCAGACGCTGCCCGATACCCGCTCGATCGTGCTGCCCGAGGTCGGGCACCTGAGCCTGGCGCAAGTGCCTCAGGTGGTGGCCGCGCACCTGCGCGAGTTCCTGGTTTGAACCAACAAAAGTGGAGTGGTCGATGATCGACGTACCCGTGCTGATCGTGGGCGGCGGCCCGGTGGGCCTCACCGCCTCGATCTACCTGTCCCATTTCGGCATCCCGTCGCTGCTCGTCGAGCGGCATCCGGGCACCGCCATCCTGCCCAAGGCGCGGGGGCTGAATGCCCGCACCATGGAGATGTACCGCCAGATCGGCCTGGAAGCGCCCATCCGCGCCGTGGCCATGCCGGCGCGCTTCGGCCAGATGATCCTGTGGTCCGAAAGCCTGGCCGGCGCCGAGATCAAGCGGCTGCAGCCGGGCCGCGGCACCGGCGCCAACCAGGTGCTGTCGGTGGCGGCCAACTGCGGCTGTTCGCAGGACCTGCTGGAGCCGGTGCTGCGGCAGCGCGCCGAAACCGCCGGCCCCGGGCAACTGCGCTTCCACACCGAGCTGACCCGCCTCGACCTGTCGCCCGACGGCGCACGCGCCGTGCTGCAGGACGCGATGGGCGGGCGTGACGAGGTGCGGGCGCGCTACGTCATCGCCGCCGATGGCGCGCAAAGCCGCATCCGCGCGCAGCTCGGCATCGAGCGGCGCGGCGAGCGCGACGTCTACGACAGCGTCAACATCCACCTGCTCGCCGACCTGCGCCCCTGGGTGGACGAGCGGCCGGCGGCGCTTTATCTGGTGGAGCAGCCCGAGCTGCGCGGCACCTTCATGACCATCAACGGCACCGACCGCTGGGGTTTCCTCGTCACCTCGCTGTCGCACTACGGCTTCACGCCCGAGCAGTTCACGCCGGAGTTCAGCGCCGAGATCGTGCGCCGCGCCGTCGGCGTGCCGGCGCTGGACATCGAGGTGCTGGGCGTGGGTGCCTGGAAGGCGTCGGCGCTGGTCGCCGAGCGCTACCGCGACGGCCCGGTGTTCCTGGCCGGCGACGCGGCGCACGAGATGCCGCCGACCGGCGGCTTCGGCCTGAACACCGGCGTGCAGGACGCGCACAACCTGGCCTGGAAGCTGGCCGCCGTGCTGCACGGCCAGGCCGGCGAGGCGCTGCTCGACACCTACGACGCCGAACGCCGCCCGGTGGGCGAAGCGGTGACGCGCTCGAGCCTGCTCAACGCGCTGTCGATGGGCCGCACCTCACGCCAGGCCGAGCCGGTGCTGCCGCGCAAGGAGTTCCTCAACGAGATCGGGCTGATCTTCGGCGCGCGCTACGTCTCCGCGGCGGTGCTTCCGGACGGGCAGGCGCTGCCCGCGGGCGACCCGGTGCAGGACTACACGCCCAGCGCCACGCCCGGCTGCCGGGCGCCCCACGCCTGGGTGCAGCAGGCCGGCGCGAAGGTCTCGACGCTCGACCTGCTGGGCCGCGAGTTCGTGCTGCTCACCGCGCCGCAGGGCAGCGCCTGGCGCGAGGCCGCCGCCGCGCTGCCGGCGCCGCGCATCCACAGCGTGGTCATCGACGGCGACGACCCCGAGGCGACGACCGGCTGGCAGGCGCTGTATGACATCGACGCCGACGGCGCGGTGCTGGTGCGGCCCGACGGCCATGTGGCCTGGCGCTCGCGCAGCGGCGCCGGCAACGATGGCGCCGCGGTGCTGTCCGCCGCGCTCGACGCCGTGCTGTGCCGCAGCGCCGCGGGGAGCGCACGATGATCCACGTGTCGGCGCTGCATCACGTGACCATCGGCTGCGCGCCCGAGGACCTGCCGCGCCTGCTGGCGTTCTACACGACGACGATCGGCCTGCAGCAGGGTTACCGCCCGGCGCTGCGCCATCCCGGCTACTGGCTGTACGCCGGCGGGCATGCCATCGTGCACCTGAATGCCCTGCTGCCGCAGACGCCGCCGGTGCATGGGCCCGTCGACCATGTGGCGCTGATGGCGCACGGCCTGGACGCCACGCGCAAGCAGCTTCGGGAGGCGCGCATTCCGTTCGCCGAAACGCCGCTGAAGGGCACCACGCTGTACCAGGTCTTCCTGCAGGACCCGCTGGGGCTGCGGGTGGAGCTCAACTTCGACCTCAGCGTCGAAGGCGACTCGGCCGGCACGGCCTGAGCGGGGTCAGATGCGCGCGTCGGCCTGCAGCAGCGACTCCAGGCACTGCTCACGGATGCCGTAGAAGTCCTTGACCTCGCGCACCTGCGCCAGCAGCGGCGCGGCGTCGCGCGGCTGTGCGCGCTTCACCGCCAGCAGCATCTTGTTCTTCGCGGTGTGCTCCAGCGACACGAACTCGAAGACCTGGGTGTCGTAGCCGCAGGCGTCGAGCAGCAGCGCACGCAGGCCGTCGGTCAGCATCTCGGCCTCCTGCCCCAGGTGCACGCCGTGGCGCAGGATCGGCCGCAGCGGGTGCGGCTGCAGCAGCTGCGGGCGCAACTGCTGGTGGCAGCAGGGCGCGCAGCAGATGATCGCCGCGCCGCCGCGGATGCCCATGTGGATCGCATGATCGGTGGCGGTGTCGCAGGCATGCAGCGCGATCATCACGTCCACCGCGCGCGGCGCGTAGCTGCCCACGTCGCCCTGCTCGAAGCGCAGGCCCTGCAGCCCCAGCTGGTCGACGATGCCGTTGCACAGCGCCACCAGCTCGGGCCGCAGCTCGACGCCGGTGACTTGCGCGTCGCGGCCCAGCGCGTGGCGCAGGTGGTCGTGCAGCGCAAAGGTCAGGTAGCCCTTGCCCGCGCCGAAGTCCAGCACCTCGATGCGCGTGGCCGCGGCCAGCGGCGACGCGTTCAGCGCGGCGTCGAGGGTCTCGAGGAACTTGTTGATCTGCTTCCACTTGCGCGCCATCGCCGGCACCAGCCGCTGCTGCGCGTCGGTGACGCCCAGCCGCGCCAGGAAGGGCCGGTCCAGGCTCAGCAGGCGCGCTTTGTCGCGGTTGTGGGCGGCCGTCAGCGGCGCGGCGGCCTCGCCGCCACGGCGCACCCCGGTGCGCAGGCTGGCGCGGCCCTTGCGGCTGTAGGCCAGCTGCAGCTCCTGCTGCGGCGTGTGCAGATGGGCGTTGGCGAAGTCGCGGCCGAGCAGGGTGCGCAGCATCTGCCAGCCTTCGGCCAGCGGCAGGTTCTGCGTCTCGTCGCGGCGCGCGTGGCTGGTGGTGAAGCTCAGTTGCGGCTGGCCGCGCAGCACGATGGCACGCACCGCCACGCGCTTCAGGTCCGGCGACGCGCCGCGGTAGCCGGCCAGCAGCAGTCGCTCGAAGCGGCCGTCGCGCACCGCCGCCTCGCACGCGGCGATGAAGCGTTCCCGGGTGGCGTCGTCCGTATCCATGGGCGAGATGGTGCCAGACGCCGCGCGTGCGCGTAGAGTGCTCTGCCATGCACAGCCCGAGCTACAGCGCCGTCGATGCATCCCACGGCCACGTGGTCTACCGCGACCGCAAACGCCGGCTGTGGGCGCTGTCGGTGGTCTACCCGCTGGTGCCCTTCGCCGGCATCGGCCTGCATGCCTGGACCGGCCAGCCGCTGTGGCTGCTGCTGCCGCTGGTCATCGGCTACGTCGGCGGGCCGCTGCTCGACGCCTGGCTGGGCGAGGACGAGAACAACCCGCCCGAAGCCGTGGTGCCGAAGCTCGAGGCCGACCGCTACTACCGCCGGCTGACCTATGCGGTGGTGCCGTTGCACTTCCTGGCGCTGATCGGCTGCGCGGTGTGGGCCGGCACGCAGCCGCTGCCGTGGTGGGCGGTGGGCGTGCTGGCCTATGTGGCCGGCACGACCTCGGGCCTGGGCATCAACACCGGCCACGAGCTGGGCCACAAGCACACGCCGCTGGAGCAGTGGCTGGCCAAGCTGGTGCTGGCGGTGCCGGCCTACGGCCACTTCCGCGTCGAACACAACCGTGGCCACCACGCGTCGGTGGCCACGCCCGAGGACCACGCCAGCGCGCGCATGGGCGAGAGCATCTACCGCTTCGCGCTGCGCGAGCTGCCCGGCGGCATGCGCCGCGCCTGGCGCCTGGAGACCGAGCGCCTGCGGCGCGAGGGCCGCCACCCCTTCGGCCCGCACAACGAGCTGCTGCAGAGCTACGCCGTGACGCTGGTGCTGCAGGGCACGCTGATCGCGCTGTACGGCTGGAAGATGGTGGTCTTCCTGGCCATCCACAACCTGGTCGCCTGGTGGCAGCTGACCAGCGCCAACTACGTCGAGCACTACGGGCTGCTGCGCCTGAAGGGCGCGGACGGGCAATACGAGCGCTGCCAGCCGCACCATTCGTGGAACGCCAACCACACCTACACGAACCTGGTGCTGTTCCAGCTGGAGCGGCACAGCGACCACCATGCCAACGCCGCGCGCCGCTACCAGAGCCTGCGCCACTTTCCCGACCTGCCACAGCTGCCCAGCGGCTACTTCGGCATGTTCCCGCTGGCCTACGTGCCGCCGCTGTGGTTCAAGGTGATGGACCCGCGTCTGCTGGCGCTGCCGCACATCCGCGGCGACTTCGGCCGCATCAACGTCTGCCCGAAGCGCCGCGCGGCGCTGCAGGCGCGTTACGCCGCTCAGGCGGCCAGTGCCAGTTCGCCCTGAGGGCCCAGGCGCCGCATCAGGCGCGGCAGGTCGATGCGGCCGTGCAGCACCGCGCTCATCTTGCCGGTGCACAGCTCGGCGATGCGCTCGAAACCGAACCAGCCGTAGCCGTCCATCTCCGGCAGGCGCCGGCCGGTGCCCAGCTGCGCGAAGTGGCTTTCGCAGTGCAGCTGCGCCACGTCGAAGCGCGGCATGAGCAGCGCGAACAGGTGCAGGTCCTTCTTCGGCCGGTAGTCGAAGCGGCCCAGCTCCAGCAGCGCCGCGGCGTCCAGTCGCAGGCCGGTCTCTTCGCGCGTCTCGCGCAGCGCCGCCTGCAGCGGGCTCTCGCCGTCGTGCCGGCCGCCCTTGGGCAGGTCCCAGTGGTCCTGGCCGGTGACGTGGCACAGCAGCAGCTCGTGCTGCGGGTTCAGGATGAGGATGCCGCAACTCAGGCGGCGGGCGGTGCTCAGGTCCATGGTGGGGTCAACGGCCGAAGCTTGCCCGCGGTTGAACCGGATGCTGGCGCGGCTGCATGACAGCCGCACACAAATGCACGGCCTGCGCTGCCGCTGCGGCGTCAGCGCAACGGAATCCTCGTCGCCGGGTCCACCGGCACCACGTCCACGCTGTTCTGCGGCGAGCCTTCGATGACCCGGTCGGAATAGGTCAGGTAGACCAGCGCGTTGCGCTTGGGGTCGACCATGCGCACCACACGGAGCTTCTTGAAGACCAGCGAGATGCGCTCGGTGAACATGTCCTCCTGCTTGGGCAGGGGCTTGTCGATGCGGATCGGCCCCACCTGCTTGCAGGCGATCGAAGCTTCGGCCTTGTCCTCCGCCAGGCCCAGCCCGCCCTTGATGCCGCCGGTCTTGGCACGCGACACATAGCAGGTGACGCCGGCCACCTTGGGGTCGTCATAGGCGTCGACGACGATCTTGTGGTCCGGGCCGATCCACTGGAACACCGTGTCCACCTCACCGATGGCGTCGGCGCGGGCCGCCGCGGCGGCCCCGGCCAGCAAAGCCAGGGCGACGAGTTGTTTGTTCATGACAGTCCTCCGTTGGGCGCGTAGCCTACTTGCATCGCCCGCCCAAGGAAGTCCCATGTCCGAAAACACCCGCATCGACTGGCCATCGCTGGTCGACGAACTGAACCGGCTGCTGCGCCTGAAGACCACGCCCATCGGCATGAAGCTGTTCGAGCGCGTCGAGGACATGCTCGCCATCCCGAAAGTGCGGCGGCCGGGCGCCATCCACACCACCGACCAGATCGTCGCGCAGGCCGCGCGCCTGGGCTTCACCGTCGGCATCACGCGCGAGGACCTGGTCGGCGCGCAATGCGGCGCGGTCATCGGCCTGCACCCGCAGGACGAGGACTGGCTGTCCGGCCGGGCGATGGCCGGC
Source organism: Rubrivivax sp. (assembly GCA_019635285.1). GTDB lineage: Bacteria > Pseudomonadota > Gammaproteobacteria > Burkholderiales > Burkholderiaceae_C > Rubrivivax. Next base: position 118,015 of record JAHBZS010000005.1, read on the forward strand.
GTGTGGTTCGCCACCGTCGAGGACTCCGCCGCGCACCAGCGCGCGATGAGGGTGGTGCCGCACGGCAAGTACCGGGCGCTGGCGGTGTCGCCGCTGGCCAGCGGCCGGCTCGACCCGCCGGACATCTGCCTGGTCTATGCCACGCCGGGACAGATGATCCTGCTCATCAACGGGCTGCAATGGGCCGGCTACCAGCGCTTCGACTGGAGCGTGGTCGGCGAATCGTCCTGCGCCGACAGCTGGGGCCGCGCGCTGGCCACCGGCCAGGCCAGCCTGTCCATCCCTTGTTATGCCGAGCGCCGCTACGGCGGCGTGCCCGACGACGAGCTGCTGATGGCGCTGCCGCCGGCCGACCTGCCCAAGGCCATCGCGGGCATGCAGGCGCTGGCCAAGAACGGGCTGCGCTACCCGATCCCGTCCTATGGCATCCAGGCCGATGCGCGCGCCGGCCTGGGCGCCAGCTACCCGGCCAAGAGCGGCGGCTGAAGCCGGCGGATTGCGCCCCGTTTCGGTGCTTGTTCGGCGCAGTGCGGGGGCAGGCGGCGGTCTACGCTGACCGCCATGCTGAACGCCCTGCTCAACCGCTTTCGCGCCAAGCCGCCGGTGCCTCCACCGCCGCCGCGTTCGGCACCGCCCTTGGCCCGCCCGCAGCCGCAGTCGCAGTCGCAGTCGCAGTCGCTGCGACAAGATGTGTCCGCGCCGACCGGCGCCGGCGCGCGCCGGCCACTGGTGTCCGCGCAGGGCCGGTTGGCCGGCTTCGAGTTCCAGCTCGGCAGCGGCATGCTCGGCCGCCTGCAGGGGCCGGCGGCCGCCGCCTACACCGCCAACCTGCTGGGCGCGATGCGGCTGTGTGCCTCCCAGGGCATGGGCGCGCTGGCCGAGCTGCCGGCCAGCTGGCTGGCGCGCACGCCCGACCGTGACCTGTCCCGCGGCCTGCACCTGCTGCTGCGCGCCGATGCGCTGTTCGAGGACGCCGACGCCGTCAGCGACCTGATCACGCGCCTGCGCCGTGCCGGCGTGCTGGTCGGCTGGAGCCCGCGGTCCACGCCGCCCATGCCGCGGGCCGCCGGCCGGCCCGACTTCATGCCGCTGCCCGCGCCGGCCGCGCCCGACGAAGCGTCGTGGCGCGCGGCGCTGCAGCAGGCCGCGGAACGCTGGCCCGGCATCCCGCTGGTGCTGCTGGAGCTGCCGTCGGTGGAGGTGATGGAAGCCGTGCTGGCGCCGCCGGTCGTCTGGGCGGCCTGCAGCCTGGGCGGCTGCACCGAACCGGCGCGCGCCCAGGCTTTGCCGCCGCACGCGCATCGCGCGCTGCGGCTGCTCAACCGGCTGCTGCACGACGACGACCATGCCGCGGTGGTCGAGGACGTCAAGGCCGACGCCGCGCTGAGCCTGCGCCTGCTGCAGTACCTGAACAGCGCCGGCGCGCTGCCCGGCCGCGAGCTTGATTCGATCGACCAGGCGGTGATGCTGCTCGGCCGCGACACGCTGTACCGCTGGGTGGCGCAGATGCTGGTGCGCATGTCGCCGCCGCGCCCCGCGGCGCACGCGCTGCAGGCCTGCGCGCTGGCCCGCGCCCGGCTGTTCGAGCTGCTGGCGCGTGCCGACCAGGCACCCAACCCGGGCGGGCTGTACCTGCTGGGGCTGGCGACGATGCTGCCGTTGCTGATGTCGTGCAGCATCGAAGAGGCCGCAGAGGCCATGCACCTGCCGCCGCCGGCGGTGCAGGCGCTGCGCAAGGAAGGCGGCCCCTGGCAACCCTACCTGGACCTGCTGCAGGCGCTGGAAGCGGGCGACATGGCCGCCATCGAAAACTTGTCCGGCCCCTTCGGCGGGCCGCAGCCGGTGTTCGCCAGCTGGGCCGAAGCCTGGCGCACGGCCTGAGCCGCCGCCACGTGGGCCTCAGCCCGCGCTGAGCCGCGCCGGCGGGGCGCGGCGCAGCCAGGCGTAGCTGCCCTGCACCAGGCCGGCGGCCAGGCCCAGCGCCACGCCGACCTGCCAGGCCAGCGTGTACGAACCCGCCAGATCGAACACCAGCCCGCCGCCGAAGGCGCCGCCGAGCATGGCCATCCATTTCAGGCCAAAGGTCTCGGCGATCCAGCCGCTGACCAGCGGCGCCACCCCCAACCACAGGAAGCCCATGATGGCCGCGAAGACCAAGGTGCCGGTGGGCGTGGGCAGCGCGGTGAAGTACCAGGCCAGCGTCGCGGCCGCGCGCGGCGGTCTATCGCCGCCGGGACAAGCGTGTCAGTCCGCGGCGCTGGCGGCACGCGCCGCGCCGGCGTCCAGCGCACTGTGCAGCTTGTCCGTCACCTGGGCTTGTTGCGCACGGGCCTGCTGCGCGCCGGTCGCCGCCAGGCTGCCGGCCGTGGCGGCAGTGCCGGCCACCTCGGCACCGCAGGCCGCCAGCAGCATGCAGACCAGGCCGAGGCACGGACGAAGGGCGTTGCGCATGGCGTCGATTCTGGCGAGAAGTGCGGCGCGCGGATGCGCAACGCAGCCGCGACGCCAAAGAACTTCACGGCCGCGCGGTGCTCGCGCCCGGCAGCGCCGCACGCGCCGGCCGCGGCGCGCAAGAATAGGCGTGTGAAACAGACTCCTCACACCGCGTCCGGACCCGAACGTCGTTCGGGCGGAGACCGCCGACGTAGCGACAGCGGCGCCTCGCCCAACGGCTGGGAGCGACGCCGCGGCGTCGAGCCACGCCGCCCCGAGGTCGTCGAACTGGAGATGACCGCCTCGCAATGGGACGCGCTGCACGAGGCGCCGACACCCCTCAAAGGCGCGCCTGGCGGCCAAGCCTGAACGCGTGACCATGGACGAAGCGGCGGGCACGCGCGCCCTGGTGCTGTTCTCCGGCGGCCAGGACTCCACCACCTGCCTGGCCTGGGCGCTGCAGCGCTACGCGCACGTCGAAACCCTGGGCTTCGACTACGGCCAGCGGCACCGCGTGGAACTGGACTGCCGCCTCACCGTGCTGCAGCGCCTGCGCGACGACTTTCCGGCCTGGGCGCGGCGCCTGGGCGAAGACCACCTGCTGGACCTGTCGGTGCTGGGCCAGGTGAGCGACACCGCGCTGACCAGCGACAAGGCCATCGAGCTGCAGGCCAGCGGCCTGCCCAACACCTTCGTGCCCGGGCGCAACCTGCTGTTCTTCACGCTGGCGGCGGCGCTGGCCTACCGGCGCGGCATCGGCGTGCTGGTGGGCGGCATGTGCGAGACCGACTACTCCGGCTACCCCGACTGCCGCAACGACACGCTGCAGGCGCTGCAGCGCGCGCTGAGCCTGGGGCTGGACCAGCCGCTGGCGCTGGAAACGCCGTTGATGTGGATCGACAAGGCCGGCACCTGGCGCCTGGCGCAGCAACTGGGTGGCGAGGCGCTGGTGGCGCTGGTGCGCGACGACACGCACACCTGCTACCTGGGCGACCACCACACCCGCCACGACTGGGGCCTGGGCTGCGGCGACTGCCCGGCCTGCGCGCTGCGCGCCAAGGGCTACCACGCGTTCCGCGCCGCCGGCGCGGGCTGACGGCAGGCGGGTTCTCTCAGTCCACCAGCCGGATCTCGACGCGGCGCGCTTCTTCCGGCGGGCCGCCCAGCGCCGTCTGTTCCGGCTTGCGCAGCTGCACGTGCGTCGCGTCGACCCCCAGCGCAACCAGCGCCAGGCGCACGGCGACGGCGCGGCGCTTGGCCAGGTCGGCGTTGTGGGCGGCGTCGCCGCTGGGGTCGTGGAAGCCGGCGAGGATCAGCTTCTTGGCCGGCTCGTCGGCCAGCGCCTTCACCGCCGGGGCCAGCGCCGCGGAGGCGTCGGACGGCAGATCGGCCTTGTCCAGCTCGAAGAACACGCGCGCCACGACCACGCCGCTCAGCGGCACGTCGACCAGCACGTCGGTCTCGGCCGCCGCCGCGGGCGCGGCCGCCGCGGCCATCGCCGCCGGCTTGGCCTGCTTGGCATGCATGCTGCGGATCACCAGCCCGCCGATCAGCCCGAAGAGCAGCAGCGTGATGATGCCCAGCGTCACCCACAGCCCGACCTTGGCGCCGTCGTCTTGTTCGTCCATCGGGTCTTCCGGGCCGCGGCCCGCTCCTCGTTGTTGAATCAACCCGCGATTTTGCCAGCCGCAGTGCGGCGGGGTTGGCGGCCCCGGGGCGGCGCGACCAGACTGCGGATGCGCGCGTCAGCGACCGCCGACGCGGCGCACAGGATGCCGGAACGCGGCTGGTATCCGGCGTCCGGCCCTAGCAGGGCCGCTGCCGCGCCAGACTACTTCGGCCGATGCAGCGCGCAGAGCTTGTTGCCGTCCGGGTCGCGCACGTAGGCCAGGTGCATCGCGCCCATCTTGCCTTCGCGCAACCCCGGCGGGTCTTCGATCGACGTGCCGCCGTGCGCCACGGCGGTGTCATGGAACTGCCGCACCTGCTCGGGCGAATGGCACTTGAAGCCGATGGTGCCGCCGTTGGCAAAGGTCGCCGACTCGCCGTCGATCGGCTCGCTGACGCAGAAAGTGCTGCCGTCGTGCCGGTAGAACAGCCGAGTCTGGCCGGTGGCGTTCTGGTTGCGCAGCGGCTCGCCCGCCCCGAGCACCCCGAGCAGCGCGTCATAGAAGCGCTTCGAACGCTCGATGTCGTTCGATCCGATCATCACGTGGCTGAACATGCGGTGGTCTCCGTGCTGTGGGCGGTTGACTTCGGTCGCGGTGGCGGCATTCTGCCGTGCGCTCGGTGAGGTCCTCGTCGTCGTCCGTCAGACGTCGATATTGCCCGCGCGCAGCGCATTCGTCTCGATGAAGTCGCGCCGCGGCTCCACCTCGTCGCCCATCAGCATGGTGAACACGCGGTCGGCTTCGATGGCGTCGTCGATCTGCACGCGCAGCAGGCGCCGCACGTTGGGGTCCATCGTCGTTTCCCACAGCTGGCTGGGGTTCATCTCGCCGAGGCCCTTGTAGCGCTGGCGGCTGACCACGTTCTCGGCCTGGCCCATCAGCCAGGCCATCGCGGCGCGGAAGTCGCTGACCTTCTGCTCCTTCTGGCGCTCGCCTTCGCCGCGCTTGACCAGGGCGTCCTTGCCCAGCAGGCCGTGGAAGGTGACGCCGGCCCTGGCCAGCGCTTCGTAGTCGGCGCCGTGCACGAAGTCCTGCGTGATCACGCTGCTCTTGATGTTGCCGTGGTGCCGGCGGCTGATGCGCAGCAGGTGCTTGTCGGTGCGCGCGTCGAACTCAGCGGCCACCTCGGCGTCGTGCAGCGCGTTCTGTAGCGCCAGCGCGCTGGCCTCGGCGGCCGCAGCGGTGTCCAGGTCCAGCACCAGGCCGTCGGCGATGGCACGCAGCGCCTCCACGTCCATCCAGTTGCTCAGGCGCTCGCTCACGCTGTTGGCCAGCAGGTACTGGCGCGCCAGTTCTTCGAGCGCGCTGCCGCTGATCGCCGGCTTGTCGGCGGCGGGTTCGACGCTGGCGCTGTCCAGCGCCACGCGCAGCAAATAGGCGTCGAGCTCGCTGCCGTCCTTCAGGTACTGCTCCTGCTTGCCGTGCTTCACCTTGTACAGCGGTGGCTGCGCGATGTAGACGTGGCCGCGCTCCACCAGTTCGGGCATCTGCCGGAACAGGAAGGTCAGCAGCAAGGTGCGGATGTGTGCGCCGTCCACGTCAGCGTCGGTCATGATGATGATGCGGTGGTAGCGCAGCTTGTCGACGTTGAAGTCGTCGCCGCCGCTGCCCTTGCCGATACCGGTGCCGAGCGCGGTGATCAGCGTCAGGATCTCGTTGCTGGTGAGCAGCTTCTCGTAGCGCGCCTTCTCCACGTTGAGGATCTTGCCGCGCAGCGGCAGGATCGCCTGGAACTTGCGGTCACGCCCTTGCTTGGCGCTGCCGCCGGCCGAGTCGCCCTCGACGATGTAGATCTCGCACAGCGCCGGGTCCTTCTCCTGGCAGTCGGCCAGCTTGCCGGGCAGGCCCATGCCGTCGAGCACGCCCTTGCGGCGTGTCATCTCGCGCGCCTTGCGCGCGGCCTCGCGGGCCCGCGCGGCTTCGACGATCTTGCCGCAGATGATCTTGGCGTCGGCGGGGTTCTCCAGCAGGTAGTCGGTGAGTGCGCGGCTGACCACGTCCTCCACCGGGCCGCGCACTTCGCTGCTGACCAGCTTGTCCTTGGTCTGGCTGCTGAACTTCGGTTCCGGCACCTTGACGCTGAGCACGCAGCACAGGCCTTCGCGCATGTCGTCGCCGGACACTTCCACCTTGGCCTTCTTGGCCAGTTCGTTGTCCTCAATGTACTTGTTGATGACCCGCGTCATCCCCGCGCGCAGGCCGGTCAGATGCGTGCCGCCGTCGCGCTGCGGGATGTTGTTGGTGAAGCACAGCACGTTCTCGCTGTAGCCGTCGTTCCACTGCATCGCCACCTCGACGGCGATGGTCGTGCCCTGCTCGCTGGCCTTGTCGCCCAGCGCGTGGAAGATGTTCGGGTGCAGCGTCTTCTTGCCGGTGTTGATGAACTCGACGAAGCCCTTCACGCCGCCGGCAAAGGCGAAGTCGTCGCTCTTGTTGTTGCGCTCGTCCACCAGGCGGATGCGCACGCCGTTGTTCAGGAAGCTCAGCTCGCGCAGGCGCTTGGCCAGGATGTCGTAGTGGAAGTCGGCGTTCTGCTGGAAGATCTCGTCGTCCGGCAGAAAGTGCACCTCGGTGCCGCGCTTCTCGGTGTCGCCGGTGATCTTCATCGGGCTCACCTCGGCGCCGTCGCGCATCTCGATCAGCCGTTCCTGCGGCACGCCCTTGCGAAACTCGATGTAGTGCGCTTTGCCGTCGCGCCGCACCGTCAGCCGCAGCCACTTGCTCAGCGCGTTGACGCAGGACACCCCGACGCCGTGCAGGCCACCGGACACCTTGTAGCTGTTCTGGTTGAACTTGCCGCCGGCGTGCAGTTCGGTCAGCGCAATCTCGGCCGCGCTGCGCTTGGGCTCGTGCTTGTCGTCCATCTTCACGCCGGTGGGAATGCCGCGGCCGTTGTCGATGACGCTGATGCTGTTGTCGCTGTGGATCGTGACGACAATGTCGTCGCAGAAGCCGGCCAGCGCCTCGTCGATGGAGTTGTCCACCACCTCGAAGACCAGGTGGTGCAGCCCGGTGCCGTCGCTGGTGTCGCCGATATACATGCCCGGGCGCTTGCGCACCGCTTCCAGCCCTTCGAGGATCTGGATGCTGCCTTCGCCGTAGGCGTCGGAACCGGGGACGGGAGAGGTAGGGTCGCTCATCTTCGCCTTGCTAAGAAAACCGAAGCGGGCCGCGTGGCCCGCCTCATGGGGTGCTGCCGCGCCGCGCGGGCTAGATGCGCATGGGCATGACGACGTACTTGAAGCCGGGCTGGTCGGGCACGGTGAACAGCGCGCTGGCCGCGGTGTCCTGAAGTTCCAGCTTGACCATCTCGCAGCTCATGTTGGCCAGCGCGTCCATCAGGTAGGTCACGTTGAAGCCGATTTCGATGGCGTCGCCGCTGTAGTCGATCTCCAACTCTTCCTTGGCCTCTTCCTGCTCGGCATTGCTCGAGGCGATGCGCAGGCTGCCCGGCTCGATGTTGATGCGCACGCCCTTGAACTTCTCGCTAGTGAGGATGGCCGCGCGCTGCAGACTGGCCAGCAGCGGCACGCGCCCCAGCACCACCGAGTTCTTGTGGTTCTTCGGGATCACGCGGTTGAAGTCGGGGAACTTGCCTTCCACCAGCTTGGTGACGAACTGCATGCCCGAGAAATTGAAGCGCGCCTGGTTGCCCGCGAACTGCATCTCGATCGGCGTGTCCTCGTCGCGCAGCAGGCGCTGCAACTCCAGCACCGTCTTGCGCGGCAGGATCACCTCTTGCTTCGGCACCTCGTTGTCCAGCGTGGACTGGGCCAGCGCCAGGCGGTGGCCGTCGGTGGCCACCAGGGTCAGCTGCTTGCCCTCGGCGATGAACAGGATGCCGTTCAGGTAGTAGCGGATGTCGTGCACCGCCATCGCGAAGTGCACCTGGTTGACCAGGTCGCGCAGCACCTTCTGCGGCACCGAGAACGCCGGCCCGAAGTCGGCGCCTTCGTTGACCAGCGGAAAGTCCTCGGCCGGCAGCGTCTGCAAGGTGAAGCGGCTCTTGCCGGCCTGCAGCGTCAGCTTGTTCTGCGCGGCACTCATCGTCACCAGCTGGTCCGCCGGTAGCGAGCGCAGGATGTCGATCAGCTTGCGCGCACCGACCGTGGTGTTGAAGTTCGCCTCGTCTCCGCCCAGCTCCTGCGTGGTGCGCACCTGGATCTCCAGGTCGCTGCTGGTGAACTCCACCTGCTTGCCGGTCTTGCGCAGCAGCACATTGGCCAGGATCGGCAGCGTGTGCCGCCGCTCGACGATGCCGCTGACGGACTGCAGCGCGCCCAGGATCTTTTCTTGTGCCGCCTTCAAGACAATCATTGAGGTTCTCTTTTAAGCCTGGTGGTCGTAGTAGGGGTTCACAGGGACTGTGGAAAACGCCATTTTCGCCTGTTCCATCAAAGGGTTAGAAAGGGGCGAACCCTGTGGGCCGGTCTGTGGCCGACGCTGGGACGCTTTGCTAGCAACTTTGCCGCGTCGCGCCCGTCTGTGGATGACGGTCCAGTTGGCAGAAAGTTGTCCCCAGGCTTGTGCCTTGACAGCGTGTCGATTCCTTATCCCTTGAGCGTCTGTTCCAGCACGTGCAGCTGCTGGTTCAGTTCGCTGTTCTTGCCGCGTTCGCCGCCGATCTTGCGCACCGCATGCAGCACCGTCGTGTGGTCGCGCCCGCCGAAGAGCTCGCCGATCTCGGGCAGGCTCTTCTGCGTCATCTCCTTGGCCAGGTACATGGCGATCTGCCGCGGCCGGGCGATGCTGGCCGGGCGCTTCTTGCTGTACATGTCGGCGATCTTGATCTTGTAGAAGTCGGCCACCGTCTTCTGGATGTTTTCCACCGACACCTGGCGGTTCTGGATCGACAGCAGGTCCTTCAGCGCTTCGCGCGCCAGGCCGATGTTGATGTCCTTATGGCTGAAGCGGCTGTAGGCCAGCACCTTGCGCAGCGCGCCTTCCAGCTCGCGCACGTTGGCGCGCACGTTCTTGGCGACGAAGAAGGCCACCTCCTCCGGCATGGCGGCGCCTTCGGCTTCGGCCTTGCGGATCAGGATGGCCACGCGCATCTCCAGCTCGGGCGGCTCGATGGCCACCGTCAGCCCGGCGTCGAAGCGGCTGGTCAGCCGCTCGTCGATGTCGGCCAGCCCCTTGGGATAGGTGTCGCTGGTCATGATGATGTGCGCGCGCTTGGCCAGCAGCGCCTCGAAGGCGTTGAAGAACTCCTCCTGCGTGCGCTCCTTGCCGGCAAAGAACTGCACGTCGTCGATCAGCAGCAGGTCCAGGCTGTGGTACTTGGCCTTCAGCTCGTCGAAGGTCTTGCGCTGGTAGTTCTTGACCACGTCGCTGATGAACTGCTCGGCATGCAGATACAGCACGCGCGCGTCCGGGTTGTCCTGCAGCAGCGCATTGCCCACCGCATGCACCAGGTGCGTCTTGCCCAGGCCGACACCGCCATAGATGAATAGCGGGTTGTACATCTGCCCCGGCGCACCGGCCACGTGCAGCGCGGCGGTGCGCGCCATCTGGTTGGCCCGGCCGGGCACCAACGAGTCGAAGGTCAGCGCCGGGTTGAGCTTGTGGCGTGGTGCGGGCGCGGCGGCCGCCTGCGATGCGCGCTCGCGCCCGTCGACGGCGGGTGCGCCCGGGCCGACCTGCGGCAGCGGCAGCGCCGACACGGCATGCGTCGCGCAGTTGGCATGCCGCCGTTCCAAGGCCATCGCCGGCGCACGCGCCGGTACCTCGCGGGCGGCCAGGCTCAACTCCAGGCGCACCGGCCCGGCCGCCAGGTCGGCAAGCACCGATTCGATCAGGCTGGCGTACTGCGCGCGGATCCAGTCGAGCTTGAAGCGATTGGGCACGCGCACGCAAACCACGGTCGGCTCGCCCGCGCCTTGCTGCAGTTCGGCCGGCGGGAGCGGGCGGATCCAGGTGTTGAACTGGTGTTCCGGCAACTGCTCTGCAAGGCGGTCGCAGGCCAGCTGCCACAGGTCGGGCGTCATTGTGGAAAACTTGTCTCTTTTGACCTCGTATTGTAGGGTCTGCGCAAGCGCAGAGGCAGGGTTATTCACAGTTTCATGGCCAAGATCAATAGCGCCCCAGCGCACGCGGCGGCGGCCCAAGTGATTGACCCGAAAGGGGTTTTTTGATGTAATCGTGGGTTTCCCGAGGCACAGGGTCGGGCGCAATGTGTGGCTGAGTCGCCGCGCGCGCACGGACGCACCCCCGCTAGTCGCACCCTGCTGCTGCCCATTTGGACCAGGAACCAGCATGAAACGCACCTATCAGCCCTCCAAAGTTCGCCGTGCCCGCACGCATGGCTTCCTGGTGCGCATGAAGACACGCGGCGGCCGCGCCGTGATCAGCGCGCGCCGCGCCAAGGGCCGCAAGCGCCTCGGCCTCTGAGGCCGGGCTCCGGCGCCGGCCATGATCGGCCGCCTGCTGCGCAAGTCCGATTTCGAACGCCTGCTCGCCGTGCCGCCCTGTTCGCGGAGTGCCCACTTCGCCGTGCACTACCTGCACACGCGGCCCGACGCCGGTCCCGGTGTCCGGGAACCCAGTTTATGCACAGGCGATGCACCGGACCGGACAGATTCTGTGGATAACTTTGCCGCGGAATGGTGGTTGGGAACGGTCGTGCCCAAGCGCCATGCGCCGCGCTCGGTGACACGCAATATGCTGCGCCGCCAGGTCCGTGCCGCCATGCAGAGGCACCAGCCACGGCTGCGGCCCGGCTTGTGGCTGGTGCGCCTGCGCCAGCCGTTCCCGCGCAGCAGCTTCGTGTCGGCGGACTCGCCGGCGCTGCGCTGCACCGCCGCGGACGAACTCGATCGCCTGTTCCAGCGGGCCGCCGCATGACGAGCATTGCCCGCCGCGCCCTGGCTGCGCTGTGGCGGCTGCCGCAGCGCCTGCTGGTGCTGCTGGTGCAGGCCTATCGGCTGCTGCTGAAGCCTTGGCTGGGCCAGTCCTGCCGCTTCGAGCCGACCTGCTCGGCCTATGCGCTGCAGGCTCTGCAGCAACACGGTGCGCTGGCTGGCGCCACGCTCAGTGCCGGGCGCCTGCTGCGCTGTCAGCCCTGGTGCGACGGCGGCTGCGACCCGGTGCCGGCGCAGCCCCCGCGACTCTTCACGCGACTGGGCCTCGGCCGGCGCGACCCTCACTTCGACAACAAGAAGCTCACATGACGGATATGCGCCGCACCCTGCTGTGGGTGGTCTTCACCATGTCCCTGGTGTTGCTGTGGGACAAATGGACGGTGCACAACGGCCAGCCGTCGATGTTCGGTGGCAGCCCACGACCCGCGGCCACCACCCCCGTCACCGCGGCGGCCAGCCAGCCCGGCGTGGCGGCCACTCCGCCGGCGGTGGGTGTGCCGTCGCCCAGCGCGGCCGCCGTGCCGGGCGCGGCGCCGGCCGCGTCGGCGCCAGCGACGCCTGCGCCCACCACGGCGGCGGCCGGCAGCGAGAAGATCACGCTGACCACGGACGTCGTCAAGGCCACCTTCGACAGCCAGGGCGGCACGCTGGTGCACCTGGAACTGCTGGGCTACAAGGACTCGGTGCACCGCAAGTGGTACGAGGCCTTCCTGGACGTGTTCTCCTCCCGGCCGGCCGCGCAGGACACGCCGAACATCGTGCTCTTCGACCAGACGGCCAAGCGTGTCTACCTGGCGCAGACCGGGCTGATCACGGCGCAGCCCGGCGTGACGCTGCCCACCCACCTGACGCAGATGAAGCCGGTGGTCAGCGAGCGCTCGCTCAAGGACGGCAGCAATGAGCTGCAGATCCGCTTCGAATCGCCCGCGGCCGACGGCCTGCGCCTGGTGAAGACCTACACGCTCAAGCGCGGCGAATACACCATCGGCGTCAAGCACGAGTTCATCAACGACAGCGCGCAGCCGGTGACGCCGCAGCTGTACCTGCAGCTGGCGCGCGACGGCAACCCGCCCGAGGGCGAATCGTCGTTCTACTTCACCTTCACCGGCCCGGCGATGTACACCGAGGCGGGCAAGTTCCACAAGATCGACTTCAAGGACATCGAGAAGGGCAAGGTCGACATCCCGAAGAGCGCCGACAACGGCTGGGTGGCGATGGTGCAGCACTACTTCGCGTCGGCCTGGGTGTTGGCCGGCAACGAGCCGCGCGATTTCCGTGTGCAGAAGGTCGGCGACAACCTGTACTCGATCGCCATGGTGGTGCCGCTGGGCGAGGTGGCCGCCGGCGGCCGCAAGGAGCTGCAGTCCACGCTGTTCGCCGGCCCGCAGGAAGAGAACAAGCTTGCCGCATTGGCCCCGGGCCTGGAGCTGGTCAAGGACTACGGCTGGTTCACTCCGCTGGCCAAGCCGCTGTTCTGGCTGCTGACGAAGCTGCACGCGGTGCTCGGCAACTGGGGCTGGTCCATCGTCGCCCTGGTGGTGCTGCTGAAGATCGCCTTCTACTGGCTCAACGCCAGCGCCTACCGCTCGATGGCCAAGATGAAGGCGGTGGCGCCGCGCGTCACCGAATTGCGCGAGCGCTACAAGGACAAACCGCAGCAGATGCAGCAGGAAATGATGCGCATCTACCGCGAGGAGAAGGTCAACCCGCTCGGCGGCTGCCTGCCGATCGTCGCGCAGATGCCCTTCTTCATCGCGCTGTACTGGGTGCTGCTGTCCAGCGTGGAGATGCGCGGTGCGCCCTGGATCCTGTGGGTCCACGACCTGTCGCAGCCCGACCCGTACTTCATCCTGCCGCTGCTGATGACGGCGTCGTCGCTGTTCCAGACCTGGCTCAACCCGACGCCGCCCGACCCGGTGCAGGCGCGCATGATGTGGATCATGCCGCTGGTGTTCTCGGTGATGTTCTTCTTCTTCCCGGCCGGCCTGGTGCTGTACTGGCTGACGAACAACATCCTGTCGATCGCCCAGCAGTGGTTCATCAACAAGAAGCTCGGCGTGCTGGGCAAATAGGCGCGCAGTGCTCCCCCGCGTTCGCGGGATGACAAGCGGCGCGCGACTGCCGAGCATGTGCGCAAAGGCACATCGCGCCGGCGGATGCGGCTCAAACACCGCGGCCGAAGGTCGATGAAGCCTGCGGGCCGGCTCACCGGCCCACCGATCATGCGGGGCTGACCCGGCCCTCCGCGTGACCCGACGGGCCAGCACACGCCCGGCGGGCCCACACGCGGCAGCCGGCTCGCGGAGCGTGAACCCGGCGCCGCCTTGCCAGGCGGTCCGGCGCTCCTCCCCGCGCCACCTTGCCGCGGCGGCACGTGCGGCGGCGCAGGCTACGATGCCTGCGTGCTGTCGCGCCGTGCCATGCCCATTGCCGCCGTTGCCACCGCGCCGGGACGCGGCGCGGTCGGCATCGTCCGGCTGTCGGGCCGTGGGCTGCAGCCGCTGGTCGACGTGCTGCTGGGCACCCCGCTGGTCCCGCGCCAGGCCACGTTGCTGCCCTTCCGCGATGCCGCTGGCGGCGTCATCGATCAGGGACTGGCGCTGTGGTTTCCGGCGCCGCAGTCCTATACCGGCGAAGACGTGCTCGAGCTGCAGGCGCACGGCGGGCCGGTGCTGCTGCAGATGCTGCTGGCGCGCTGCCTGCAGGCTGGCGAGGGCCTGGGTGTGCGCCTGGCCGAGCCCGGCGAGTTCACCGAGCGGGCGTTCCTGAACGGCAAGCTCGACCTGGCACAGGCCGAAGCCGTGGCCGACCTGATCGACGCGAGCACCGAAGCGGCCGCTCGCTCCGCAGGCCGCTCGCTGGCCGGTGCGTTCTCCCAGCAGGTGGATGGCCTGCGCGAGCGCCTCGTGCGCCTGCGCATGCTGGTCGAGGCGACCTTGGATTTCCCTGAAGAGGAGATCGACTTCCTGCAGCAGGCCGGCGCCAGCGCGCAGCTGCACGAGATCGCCGCGGCGCTGGACGCGCTGCTGGACGGAGCGCAGCAGGGCGCGCTGCTGCGCGACGGCATCCATGTGGTGCTGGCGGGGCAGCCCAACGTCGGCAAGAGCTCGCTGCTGAACGCACTGGCCGGCGCCGAGCTGGCCATCGTCACGCCGGTGCCGGGCACCACGCGCGACCGCATCAGCCAGACCATCCAGATCGAGGGCGTGCCGCTGCATGTGATCGATACCGCCGGGCTGCGCAGCCAGACCGACGACGAGGTCGAGCGCATCGGCATCGCGCGCAGCTGGGACTCGATCGCCGATGCCGACAGCGTGCTGTTCCTGCATGACCTGACGCGCATCGGCCAGCCGGACTACGACGCGGCCGAAGCGCAGATCGCCGCGCGCCTGCCGGCGGACGCCAGGCTGCTGCACGTGTACACCAAGCGCGACCTGGCCGCCACCCTGCCGGCCGACGCGCTGTGCCTGTCGGCACGCAGCGGCGAAGGGCTGCAGCGGCTGCGCGAGCTGCTGCTGCAGCGTGTGGGCTGGCATGCCGCGCCCGAAGGCCTGTTCATCGCCCGGGCCCGGCACGTGCATGCGCTGCAGCGCGCGCGCCAGCACCTGCTGCAGGCGCGCCGGCGCTGCGACGAACCCCAGGCCGCGCTGGAGCTGCTGGCCGAGGAGCTGCGTCTGGCGCACGACGCGCTGGCCGAGATCACCGGCGCCTTCTCGGCCGACGATCTGCTGGGGGAGATCTTCAGCCGCTTCTGTATCGGGAAGTGACATGGATTCCTAGACCGTCCAACGGAATCTAAATTCAGCACTTAAGCCAGCAACACAGCGGGAGTTTTTGTTCCTACAATGTCCTAGTTGACTCACCACAAGCCGAGGGTTGGCGTGTCCAAGTAAGTGTCCAAGCGGGCACTTGGACACAGGATTCGCGGTTACTTGGACACAGGGGCGGGGACATGGCACTGACCGACACAGCGCTGAAGGCGCTGAAGCCCAGGGAAAAGGTGTTCACGGTGGCCGACAACCGGGGGCTGTACGTGGAGGTGTTCCCCACGGGCGGCGTGGTCTGGCGCTACCGCTACCGGCTGAACGGCAAGCTGGAGAAGCTGACCCTGGGCAAGTACCCGGCCCTGACGCTGAAGAACGCCCGCTTCAAGCGCGACGAGGCCGCCCAGGCAGCGGCAATGGGCACGTCACCGGCCGAGCAGAAGCGGCTTGCCAAGGTCGCGGCAGCCGATGCAACGACCGTGGCCGAGTTCGGCGAACGCTTCTTCCGCGAGATCGTGGCGAAGGACCGCGCCGACCTGACCATGCCGCGCCGCTACTTCGACAAGGCCATCTTGCCCGCCATTGGCGCCAAGCCGGTGCGCGACGTGACGACCGAGGACGTGCGGGCGATCATCTGGCGCAAGAAGGACGAAGGCTTCGACGCCGCGGCCGGGCAGATTCGCGGCGTGCTGAAACGTCTGTTCGACTACGCCGCGACGGCGGGGCTGGTGACGACGAATCCCGTGCTGGCGCTGCCCATGCGCCACGTCCACAAGGCCAAGGCCCGCGAGCGCGCGCTGTCGCCCGAGGAAATCAAGACCTTCCTGCGCGCCGCTTTTGAGTCCAACATCCGCCGGCAGTTCAAGATCGCCTTGCACCTTGTCCTGTTGACGATGGTCCGCAAGTCCGAGCTGCTCTTGGCGCGTTGGGAGCATGTGGACTTAGAGCATGCCGAATGGCACATCCCGGCCGAGCACTCGAAGACCGGCAAGCCGCACATCGTGTTCCTGTCGCGCCAGGCCGTCGCGCTGTTCAAGGAGCTACACATCCTGGCCGGCGGCAGCGATCTGGTGCTGCCTGGGCGCGGCAGCCTGACCAAGCCCTTCGCCCACAACGCGATCAACAACGCGCTGAAGGTCGCGCTTCGCGGGCAGCCGATCCCGGCCTTCACGATCCACGACCTGCGGCGCACCGCGTCGACGCTGCTGCACGAAAGTGGCTGGCCGTCGGATGTGGTCGAGAAGGCGCTGAATCACACAATCGGCGGCGTGCGCGGGGTCTACAACCGGGCCGAGTACGCGCCCAAGCGACTCGAGATGTTGCAGTTCTGGGCCGACTTCATCGAACAACTGACGACCACCGGTCAAGTGATCCTCGGCCGTTTCAAGCAGGTGGCATGAGTAACGAGAGCAGATGAGCCACACCACGCTGATCCTGAGAGCGGCTGCGTTCGCCGCCCGCAAACACCGAGACCAGCGACGCAAGGACGCCGAAGCCTCGCCCTACATCAATCACCCTCTGGAACTCGCGCGAGTGCTGGCGGAAGTGGGGGGCGTGACCGACGCTGCCACGCTGTGCGCTGCGCTGCTGCATGACACGATCGAGGACACCGACACGACGGTGGAGGAACTGACGCGCGAGTTCGGGCCGGAGGTCGCGGCGATCGTCGCTGAAGTCACCGACGACAAGACCCTGGCAAGGGCAGAGCGCAAGCGACGCCAAGTCGAGCACGCGGCCACGATCTCGGACCAGGCCAAGCGCGTCAAGCTGGCCGACAAGATCTGCAACCTGACGGACGTGGCCTCCTCCCCGCCTGCCGACTGGTCGCTGGATCGGCGCCGAGAGTACTTCGACTGGGCGCAGCAGGTGATCAACCGCCTGCGTGGGGTCAATGCGGTTCTGGAAGCCGCGTTTGACAAGGCCTATTCGGCTCGGCCATGAGCACCGAACCCTGCCGCACAGCGCGCAGCCTGGTGCTGATGACGCGCCCGCCTGGCGTCGAGCAGGGACGGGCCGAACCGCTGATCGTCTGGATGAGCGCCGCGGTGGCCGCAAGGCTCCGTGCCCTAGGCTTCGAGCAGCCGGTGGAGTTGGATACGCTGCCAGGCCAGTGGTGGACCATCCTGGCCGACCTTGCCGCGTTGGGGACGGTGAGCGAGCCAGGCTGTGGCTTCGGCCGAACCATGGCGTCCACCGAGGCCATCGCGAGCCACTACTGTCTGTATTGGCGAGAGATCGTGGCTGGCCCATTCGAGCGAGCCGAAGACAGCCAGGCCGTCTTTCTCGCTGCGCCCGAAGTCAATGTCGCCTGGCTCGGCGAGGGCGTGACCGTGGTCAGGATCGCGCCCTGGATATCGCGAGGCCTTAGCGAGCGCGGCATCGCCCAGCCCGTGCCGCTGACAAGGCTGGCCGGGATGTATTGGGTTTGCGGCATGGGTGGAGGCTGGTGTTCCACCGCCGAGTTGGAGAGCCGAATTCGTCGTGATCCGCAGACCGTGCGAATCACGCACGGACCCTTCGATTGCGAGGAAGACGCGCAATACGCCTTCGACGTGATGTGGGAGTCGCCCGAGTAGGTGGGCCTGAGGGTGCGGTCGGAGTCAATGCATCCGGTGTGCAGCGGCGGAATGCGCGCCGTGTGCATGGATAAACTGCCACACCGCCTCGACCTTCCGGTCCCACACTTCCTGCGGATACGGCTCCTCCGGTAGGTCGTTGAGCTTGACGCGGATCTCCGAGTACACCTGCGCCCGAGTCTGTTGGTTCTGGCGCCAGAACTCCACTCGCAGCGCCTGTAACCTCTCCAGCAGGTCGCGCGCGACCTTCTTCACCTCGGCCTCCTGCGCCTTCGTCAGCTTCGGCTCAGGGCGGGTGAGCAGATCGAAGATCGCCAGCTCCTCCTCGGTCAACTGCTCGCGGGCTGCGCGGCGCTCCTCGTCCTCCATCTGCTCGATCAGCTTCTTCAGCGCCGCGAAGAAGGCTTCGGCGTCGAGCGTGCCCAGGTTGTAGGCGTCGACCAGTTGCTCCAGCTTCTCGGCCAGGTGCAGCCGCGTCGGGTTGGCCTGCACGAGTTGCTGCACCTTGGTCTGGGCCTTGGCGCGCATCTGCTCGTTCGCCGTGCGGGGCTTGGCCTGGAACAGCTTGGCCAGCTTCTCGAAGTCGATGTCGGTCAGGTCCACGCGGCCGCCGCGCTCGTCGCCTTCGATGATGGGTGCCGTGATGGCCACGCCTTCCACGCGCTCGTCCAGCAGCGCGTCGATGCGGCCGATGATGGCTGAGATGTCCACCGGCCCCAGCTTGCCGCGAATGGCCTCGGCCACGATGTGCACCGCCGCCACCGGCCGCAGGAAGGGCGCCGCTCGTTCATCGGGCAGCAGCGCCTTGTAGGCCCGGCCCACGGCCGAGGCGCGGCGCAGGAAGTCGCGGCGGCGCTCATCGGGCGCGATCAGTGCCTCCACCGCGTCGCCGATCAGCTTCAGGCGCTGCAGCTTCTGTGCGGCCGTGATGGCGTCCACGTCCACTCCCACGCCGGCGCAGAAGGCTCGCGCATCGGCCAGAGCCTCGTTCAGTTCCTCGACCAATCCGTCCTTGCTCTGGATCGGCTTGTCCCCGCCCTTGCCGGTAGCCGCATAGATGGCCAGCGCCTTTTGCAGGTTCTGGAACACGCCCACGTAGTCCACCACCACGCCCGCCGCCTTGCCCGGCGCGCGGCGGTTGGCGCGCGCGATGGTCTGCATCAGCGTGTGGTTCTTCATCGGCTTGTCCAGGTACACCGTGCTGCAGGTGGGCACGTCGAAGCCGGTGATCCACATCGCGCACACGAACACCAGCCGCAGCGGGTCGTTCGGGTTCTTGAACTTCGTCTCCAGGTCGTCTTCCTGCATGCGCTTGCGGTGCGGCAGGATGTCCAGGCCCTTGGCCTTCAGCTCGGCAATCTCGTTCTGGCCCTGGCTCACCACCACCGCGCAGTCCAGCGCCTGCATCCACGCCAGGCGCTCCGCCATCGCGGCGCGTGCCTCGGGCGGTGTCGCGGCCACGCGCTGCGCGTGTTCGGCCAGCAGCGCCGCCCACTGAACGCGGAACTTGTCATGCATGCGCACCGCCGTGGCCTTGTCGATGGCCACGAACATGGCCTTGCCCAGGTAGCCGCGGGCCGCGAAGTGGCACGCCAGGTCGGCTGCGATCTGGTCCAGCCGGTCTTCGCGCGTGATCAGGTGGTACTGCCGCGCAAACTCGCGCTGCAGCTTTTTCTCCTGCTCGTCGTCGAGCATGGCGGCGTCGAGCAGCTCGTCCAGGTCGTCGCGCAGCGTGTCGGCGTCGGCCAGTTGCAGCTCGGGCTTGCGCGCCTCGTAGTACAGCGGCACCGTGGCGCCGTCGGCCACCGACTGCGCGAAGTTGTAGATCGACACGTAGTCGCCGAACACCTCGCGCGTGCGCTCTTCCTGCCCAGCGATCAGCGGCGTGCCGGTGAAGCCGATGAAGGCCGCGTTCGGCAGCGCGCGCCGCATGTTGGCGGCGAGCTGGTCGTACTGGCTGCGGTGCGCCTCGTCGGTGATGACGATGATGTCGCGCCGGTCGCTCAGCACCGGAATCGCCTCGCCGCGCTCGGTGCCGAACTTGTGGATCAGCGTGAAGACGTAGCGCTCCTGCCCGGCCAGCAGCTCGCGCAGGTGGGCGCGGCTCTGCGCCTGCGCTTGCTTGATGTCCTTGGTGAGCGCGCCCGTCGCTGCAAAGGTGCCGGCGATCTGGTCGTCCAGTTCCTGCCGGTCGGTCACCACCACGAAGGTCCAGTTGCCGCCCAGGCGGCGTAGCGCCTTCTCGGCGAATATCACCATCGACAGGCTCTTGCCGCTGCCCTGCGTATGCCAGAACACGCCCAGCCGGCCGCGGTTGTGCTCGATCTGCCGAACCGCCTCGATGGCCCGGTTCACGCCCAGCACCTGGTGGTACTTGGCCAGCACCTTGCGCAGGCCGCCGCGCGCCTCCTCGAACAGCGTGAAGTTCTCGATCAGGTCGAGAAAGCGCGCCGGCTCGCAGGTGGCGCGCAGCAGGGTGGCCAGCTCCACGCTCTCGGGGCCGTCTTCATCCAGCCGCTTCCAGGGCGCGAAGGCCTCGAAGGGCGCGTGGCTGGCACCCATCAGCGCCTGCAGGCCGTTGCTCAGCACGACGAAGCCATTGGCGTCGAACAGCCGCGGCACCGTGTCGCGGTAGTCGGCCAGGTTGGCGTCGTAGGCTTCCTGCACGCCCTGGCTAGGCGCCTTCCACTCGCACAGCAGCAGCGGCAGGCCGTTGACGAAGCCCAGCGCGTCGGGCCGGCGCTTGTACAGCTCGCTCGCCACCCAGGTCTGCGAGGCGACGAAGAAGTCGTTCGCGCCAGGATCCACCCAGTCGATCACGCGCACCCGGTCGGGCTTCAGCGACCCATCAGGCTGCCGCAATTCCACGGCCACGCCTTCGCGCAGCAGCCGCCACAGCTCGCGGTTGGCCGCCACCGGCAGCATGGCCGAGCGGTCCAAGGTCAACTGCACTTCGGCCTGCTGCAGCGCATCCGGTGGCAGCGCCGGGTTCAGCCGGGCCAGCGCGGCATGCAGGCGGGCAGGCAGCACCGCTTCGCGCCAGCTCAGGCGGCCGGTGGGGTTGGTCGGCCCCGGCACCTCCGTCATCAGGTCGCCGTGCGTCCAGCCCAGCTCCTGCAGCAGTTCCAGGGCGGGCTGCTCCACCAGCGACAGCTCGGTGTAGCTGACGGACGGTTCCTTCGCCTTCACCGCTGGCGCCATGCCGAAGCCCCCCGCGCCGTGAATTTTCGTTGACTTCGCTCGATTCGTTCGTTTCGAATAGGTGCTACATTCGTTGCAGCACCCCAGGAGACCCCACCATGGCCGCGCAGAACCGCCGCCCGCCCCGCTTGCCCACCGACGACGAAATCACCCAGGCCCGCGAGGCCAGCCGCCAGCTGGCCCGCCTGCTGCCCGCGGGGGGCGACGACGCGGCGGCAGCAGCGCCTGCGCTGCGCCTGGTGACCGACGACAACCAGCACGAGATGATCGCCATCCCGCCCGGCGCGCTGCGCCTGCTGGTGGACATGCTCACACAGTTGGGCCAGGGCCGCGCGGTGACGCTGCTGCCGCAGAACGCCGAACTCACCACGCAGGAAGTGGCCGACTATCTGAACGTGTCGCGCCCCTACGTGGTGAAGCTGATCGAGGAAGAGAAGCTGCCCGCGCGCAAGGTGGGCACGCGCCGCCGCGTGGCCTTCGAAGACCTGCTGCGCTACGACGAGCAGCAACGCGCCCGGCAACGCGCCGCGCTGGATGAGCTGGCCCGCATCGACCAGGAACTGGGGCTCTGAGCCCGGGCCGGCGCGCCGCGCATGAGCCACTTCACCGCGCTGCTGGATGCCAATGTCCTGCACAGCCAACCCATCACCAGCCTGCTGCTGGAACTGGCCGAGGCGCGGCTGTACCGCCCGGCCTGGAGTGCAGATATCCACGCCGAGTGGCGCCGCTCGGTGCTGCGTGCGCGGCCCGACATCGACGCGGCCGCGCTGGACCGGCGCCGCGCCGCGATGGACAACGCGCTGCCCGACGCCTGCGTCAGCGGCTACGCGCCGCTGATTCCCGGCCTGACGCTGCCCGACCCCGACGACCGCCATGTGCTGGCCGCCGCCATCCGCGCCAAGGCGCAGGTGATCGTCACCTTCAACGAAGCCGACTTTCCGGCCGACACGCTGGCCGGCTTCGACATCGTGGCGCAGCATCCGGACCTGTTCCTGCGCCACCTGGTTGACCTGAACCCGGCCATCGTGCGCGCGCGGGTGGCGCAGATGCTGCAGCGCTGGCGCCAGCCGCCGAACACGCCCGAGGCCTTCATCGGCGCACTGGAGCGCACCGGCCTGCCCGAAGCCGCCGCGGCGCTGAGGGAGCTGTTCGCGGCGGGGTGAGGACATCAGGCGGCGGCCTCCAGTTCGCGCTCGGCGGCAGTGGCCGGGAGGTCGCCGGATATGAGACGGGGGAGTAGGAGATCGCGGGAGGCTGCGAGTTGCTGGTTCGCTCGCACCAAGTTCTGCGCTAGGACGTAGCTCGAGGAAGCGAAGTCTTCGAATCGCTTCGCCAGCGCTGGAGGTGGCACCAGGGTCCGATGCGCGAGAACCGAATCCGCCCGAAGGCCGAGAACGGTCGCACCGTTGGCGTGCCCGCGAGCGTAGCTCTTGAAGCGCGGAGAGTTCAGCCACTGACACAGGTAGTGCCGACCGACCGGCGAGCCACCTAGCGGCCGAACAGCGAACAGGTGGTGCGTGATTGCGATCCGCCCTGCCCGGTCGATCATTGGCACGAGCGCGGCATTGCCGATCACGCCGCCAGATGGGGTCAAGTCGGTATTGGCCATCACCAGATCGCCAGGCACGACGCAGTGCCGCGCTTTGACCTCGCCCGAATACCACTTCAGGCCATCCGTCCGAAAGCCGCCGCCTGCCAAGATGTTTTTCAGGTTGACCAAGGGGTCGCCATCTGGCGTCAAACCGTCGCCCGAGTAGGAGACACCCTTGTCGAGTTGGATCAACTCCCCGAGCCTCTGCATCGACCAGCCGGTGGGCAGCGGTCCTTCGCCGTCGTCGGTTGCGGTCCCGGCCGCGACGCGAACGAACCATTCCTCGAACAGCCGCCGCGCCATCTCCTCCAGCACCGCGATCCGGCGCCGGTTCACCTCGATCAGGTCGTCGTAGGCGCCGAGAATGGAGGCAATGCGCAACTGCTCCCCGGGAGGAGGTAGCTGTACGGTCACCTTTGCCAACTGCTCCGACGGCAGGTGCTTGATAGTCGCGCCGGTGAAGAGGTACTCCAGCTCCCCAGCTCGACCCTTCGCGAACAGGCTGTAGAAGAGGAACCGGGCGTCAACGCCCTGGCGAGCGCGAACGCGATGCAAGGCCTTCTGCAGCATCGTGCCCGGTACGTCGCCTTTCCATAGCGCGCAACGCCCGGGCTCGCCACCTTCACACATTACGATGTCGCCGACACGAAGTCCGTAGCGCTCGGCCTCATGCGGCTCGAAACGCATCTCGCGAAGGTCCGACAGGTCGAATGAACCCCAACGGACATTGACGTTGGCAAGGTATGGTCGCGGCTCGCCCTTGTTCTTTTTCTGGTCCAGCATCTTGCCCAGCGTCAACTCGGCAATCGCAGACAACTTGTGGGTAGTCCAGATCACGCGAGCAACTCCGCCACGTTCTCCGCAATCCGCGCCTGCAAACCCGCAGCCTCGGCATTGAGCGCTTCAAGTTCCTCCTGCAGCGCCTCCAGCTTGCTGCGGAACTCCTCGTCCTCCACCACCTGGCCCGGCGCCACGCCGACATAGCGACCCGGGTTCAGGCTGCCATCCTGTGCCGCAATCTCGGCGCGAGTGGCGG
The DNA here is from genome assembly GCA_019635285.1 of Rubrivivax sp. Lineage (GTDB taxonomy): Bacteria > Pseudomonadota > Gammaproteobacteria > Burkholderiales > Burkholderiaceae_C > Rubrivivax. Next base: position 141,146 of record JAHBZS010000005.1, read on the forward strand.
CCTTGCACAGCCCCGGCATGTTGCGATAGCGACCACCCGGGAAGGCCTCGGCCAGCCGCTCGCCGCTGCCGGCTTCGGTCTCCACCGCTTCCCCGCGCCACAGCCGCACGATGTTGGCAATGAACTCCACATGCTCGGGGTTGAACACGCGCAGCGCCCGCGTCACCTGCCGGTACAGGTGCCGCGCATCGATGAACAGCACCTGGTCGGCGCGCGGCCCCTTGCTCTTGCCGCGGTCAAGGAACCACAGCGTCACCGGCAGCGTCACGGTGAAGAACATGTTCGGCCCTACGGCCACGATCACGTCCACCGCGCCGGTGTCGAGCAGCTTCTTGCGCAGCTCGCGTTCGCTGCCGCCGGCGTCGCTGGCGCTGTTGGCCATCACGAAGCCAGCGCGGCCGCTGGGCTTCAGCGCAGCGTAGAACAGGCCGATCCACAGGTAGTTGGCGTTGTTCACCGTCGGCAGGCCGAACGGAAAGCGCGCGTCCACCTGGCCGGCCTCGTTCACCAGCCGGGCACGGTCCACCTCGCTCTGGTTGAAGGGCGGGTTGGCCATCACGTAGTCGAAGCGGCCAGCCAGTTTGTGCGGGTCGTCGTAGTAGGTGTTGGCCTCGCGGATTTCGCCCGACAGGCCGTGCACCGCCAGGTTCAGCCGCGCCAGGCGCAGCGTGTCGGCCATCTTCTCCACGCCGTGCACACTGATCTCGCGCTCGGGTGCCTTGCGATGCCGGCGCACGAAGTCGGCCGAGTGCACGAACATGCCGCCCGAGCCGCAGGCGGGATCGAGGATGGCGCCGTGGTAGGGCTCGATCACTTCCACGATGAGCTTCACGATGGACGCCGGGGTGAAGTACTCGCCGCCCTTCTGCATGCTGCTGGCGGCGAACTGGCCCATGAAGTATTCGAAGATCAGGCCGTAGGCGTCGCCCTCCACCTGCAGCGGCGCCAGCGTGCGCAGCAGCTCGCGCAGCACGTCGCCGGGCAGCGCGGCGTAACCCTGAGGCAGCGCACCGGCCAGGTCGGGGTTGGCGTCGGCCACGGCCTTCATCGCGGCGTTCAGCTCGGCGCCCAGGTCGGCCGTGCCAGGCAGCGCCAGCAGGCGCGAGAAGCGCGCCACCTCGGGCAGGTAGATGGCGCCACGCGCCTGGTAGTCGGCCGGTTTGGCCTTCAGGCGGCCGGTGAACCTGGGCGCGATCTCGGCGTGCACGGCCTCGAAGCGGGCTTCCATCTGGCGCAGCGCGATCAGCGCCAGCACGGGCAGCGCGCGCGTGCGCAGGCGCAACAAGATGACGGCAGCGGGGAAGGCCACTTTGAAGGACGCCCGAGAAGCCCGTGAGAAGGACGACGAGGCCTGGCGCAAGGCGATGGTGCGGTGGTTGTTGACCCCGGAGAGAGGAAAGCTGTCCCCTGAGGAATGGGGTTCGCTGTCGAACGATGAGAAGGTCACCGCCTGGCTGGCCGGACGCGCCCCGGATCCCACGCACGAGGAAGACCTGCAGAGCCTGGTTGGGTGGTACGACGCGACCGTGAGGGCCGACTACTGGTTCAGGCTTGCGAGCGTCACCGGGGTCGAAGCGGCACAACTCTTGTCGTGCGAGAACCCACACGATTCGGCTGCCAAGACCTGGCTCGAGAAGACGAGCGAGCAAATGAACCCCGAAGCGCGACGCGAGCTGCTGCGAGGCTTCGAGGACGAGGGCGGCACGCGATCGTTAACCGAGTGGCTGCAGCGCGCCAAGAGCCGCGGGTGGCGCTACGACCCGTGGGTTGACGAGTACATCAAAGCCGCCGGCATGGTGCCCGCGGCTTCGGCGACTGACGCCCCGGGCTCAACAAGGCCCCTGCCGCGTGCGAGAGCACAGGAGAACGCGATCCTTGCCAAGTTCAGGGAACTCGGGGTTGACCCAATGAGGCTGCCGAGGCCGAAACCCGGAAAGTCGTCTCCGCCAGTAGCAAAGGTGCGCGCCGCGCTGGGGGCTGCCTACACGCCCGACGTGATGCAGAAGGCGATGACACGCTTGTTCAAAGACGGCAGCGCCGCCTACGGCGACACCTCCGCCGACTGACCTCCGCCAAACTGGCGGCCGGCGGACGTAGCGGCGGCGGAGGTTGCATCTAGAAAGTGCGAAGCCATGTTCCCGGATGGGCCGGGAACGCCTAACGAGGGCGATACATGGCGCACGACCTGGAAGCTGCAGTGATCCTGCGGCGCAAGCAAGTGGAGGCCGCGGGCTGCGGCAGCCGCTCGACGATCTACCTGCGGATCGAGCAGGGGCTGTTCCCCAAGCCGGTGAAACTCGGCGCGCGCGCGGTGGGCTGGCCGGCGCGCGAGGTGGCCGCGATCAACGCGGCGCGGATCGCAGGCAAGTCTGACGACGACATCCGCAAGCTGGTGCAGCGGCTGCAGGCCGCGCGCAGCGAAGGGGCCACGCAATGACGGCGCCCAACAAAGGCGAAAGCCCGGAGGGGGCCGGGCTGACGCGGGAACAAGGCAAAACGGACGACCAGGATTTTGCCAAGGCACCGAGCGCGGCGCACGCGCTGCGCGTGATCGAAGGCGAACGCAAGGCGCACGAGTACCTGGCCCGGCTGCAGGCCAGCCAAGTCGATCCCGACGAGCTGGCGCTGATCGTGTCCATGCTCTACGGCGCCGTGTTGCGCGGCTTCTGCGCCGTCATCACGAAAGCGCTGCGCGGGGGCGCGGCATGAACGACCCAGTGCAAGCCTTCAAGCTGGCGATGCTGGCCGCGCTGGGCCATGCGCCTGAGCTGATCGAGCCGGGCCGGCTGCAGCGCTTCGCCACGTCCGATAAGCGCGGCGACTCGGCCGGCTGGTGCAAGCTGTTCGTCGACCTGCGCGGCGGTGTGTACGGCTGCAACCGGGCTGGCGTTTCGGAGGCCTGGAAGGCCGACCGCGACCGACCGATGACGCGCCAGCAGCGCGCCGAGCTGGCACGGCAGATTGGCCAGGCCACGGCCGAGCGCGAGTCCGAGCAGCGCCAGCAATGGGCCGTGAACGCCGAACGCATCAAGCGCCTGTGGGCACAGTGCGTGCCGCTGGTGCCGGGCGACCCGGTGACGCTGTACCTGAAGCGGCGGGGTTTCGGCGGCGTGTGGCCGCTGCCGGCATGCCTGCGCCTGCATCGTGCGCTGCCCTGCTGGAACGGCGACGAGAAGATCGGGGTGTTCCCGGCGATAGTGGCGCCCTTGGTTGCGCCCGGTGGCCGAGTCGTTTCGTTGCATCGCACGTACCTGGCGGTGGACGGTCGCAAAGCGGACCTGCCCAGTCCCAAGAAGCTGACCGCGACGGCGGGGCCACTGGCCGGCGCCTGCATTCCGCTGCACGAGCCGCAGCGCGGCGTGATCGGCATTGCCGAGGGCATCGAAACCGCCCTGGCTGCCTGGCTGGCGTCCGGCGTGCCCACGGTGGCCGCCTACTCGGCGGGCAACCTGGCGGCGTGGCAGTGGCCGGTGAGCGTGCAGCGGCTGGCGATCTTTGCCGACAACGACCGGGCCGGGCGGGAAGCCGCCGATGAGCTTCGCGCGCGCGCGCTTTCTGCCGGCATCGGCTGCGAGGTGCTGACCCCGAGCGACGACGGCGCCGACTGGTGCGACGTGTTGGCGCAGCACGGTGCCGTCACCATCGAAGGGACGACGGTATGAGCGCGATGCACGACCTGGCACGCATGCGTGCAACGACCGTGGCCCTGGCCGCGAGCGACTTCGCCCCGGCCAGTGCCGATGTCCTGCAACCTGACGTAGCAGTCCCCAAGCCCTTGCCCGATGAGCTGCTGCCGGTGGAAGCCTTCCCGCTGCCGGCGCTGCCCGAGGCTTTCCGGCCGTGGGTGGCCGACGTGTCGCAGCGCATGAACTGCCCTCCCGACTTCGTGGCGGTGCCGTTGATCGTGGCGGCGGCATCGTTGGTGGCGCGCCTTGTCGGCATCCGGCCGCAGGCGCGAACCGACTGGATCGAGCGCGGCAACCTGTGGGCGCTGATCGTGGGTCGGCCCGGAATCATGAAGTCGCCCGCGATGGCGCAGGCCCTGGCACCGATGGAACGTCTGGAAGCGCGAGCGGCCGAGGACTACCGCAGGGCACTCGACGACTTCACGGATGCCAAGCCGCTGCGCGAGCTGCGCGCCGAGGCCGGCAAGAAGGCGGCGCGTGCGGCGCTGAAGAAGGACGCGCAAGCCGACGTGTCCGACCTGCTGAGGCGCGAGGCCGACGACGACGAGCCGATCCGCAGGCGCTACGTGGTGGCCGATGCCACTTATGAGAAGCTGGGCGAAATCTTCGTCAGCAATCCGGGCGGCGTGCTGTCGGTGCGCGACGAGATGCGCGGACTGTTCCTGCACTTGGCGCGCGAGGAATCGGCGACGGCGCGGGCCTTCTACCTGCAGGCATGGAGCGGCGGCAGTTACCACTTCGACCGCATCGGGCGCGGCACGGTGACAGTGGACGACGCGCGGCTTTCGATGATCGGCGGCATCCAGCCGGGCCCGCTGTCCGACCTTATGCTGCAAGCCCGGCGCGGGGCGGCCGACGACGGGATGATCGAGCGCTTCCTGATCGCCTGGCCCGACTCGCCAGGCGCGTGGCGCGACGTGGATCGCTGGCCCGACAACGACGCCAAGCGCAAGGCATGGGAAGCCTTCGACCGCCTGGACGGCATCACGCACGAAGCCCTGCAGGCCGAGGTGCAAACCGGCTTCGATGGTGAACCGCAGGGGCTGCCGTACCTGCGCTTTGCCGACGATGCGCGCGAAGCCTTCGCCGAGTGGCGCGCCGACCTGGAAGCCAAGCTGCGCGGCGCCGACCTGGGAAGCCTGGAAGGCGCGCTGTCCAAGTTCCGGCATCACATTCCCGCCCTGGCGCTGGCGCTGCATGTGGTGGACGGCGGCACCGGGCCGGTGACGCTGGCGCCGACAACGCGCGCGCTTGCGCTGGCCGACTATTTCGAGTCGCACGCCCGGCGCCTGCATGCCAGTGGCCGGCGCGTGGCCGTGCGCGGCGCGCGGGCGCTTCTGGACAAGGCGCGGGCCGGCGACCTGCCCGACCCCTTCACGGCGCGCGACGTGTACCGAAACCAGTGGGCGGGCCTGGCCGACCGCGCGACGGTGGCCGACGCGCTCGACCTGCTGGCGGCGCACGGGTGGCTGGCGGAAGCGGCCATTGCCACGGGTGCCGATGGCGGCAGGCCGACGACGACCTACAGCCTGACCGAAGGGGCGCGCCGTGGGTAAGTGGCTGGCCCGGCTGGCGGCACTCGATGACGCGGGGGACAAAGAAAACTTCGCATCCCCCTTCCCGTCGCACTGTCAAAACCGACAAAACCCGGTTCTGTCAGTTTTGGCAGGGGGCCGGGAGAGGGGTAGCGCAGAAATTTCTGTGGTGCGAGAGGCGCCCGCAGCGCTGCCGCATCCGCTGTGCTGGGGCTGGGGTGACGCAGACATCGCGCGCTTCCACGCCCGGCGGGCGCGGCTGCTGCGCTGGGGCTGGCCCGCCGATCAAGCCGAGGCACTGGCGGACTGGCTGACCTGCCGCGACGTGGTGGGCGACGACGACCGCGTGAGCTGCACCGACTGCAGGCACTACCGGCCCGGCCGCTGCGGCAACCATCGGCGCGCCGGGCTTCAATCGGCCGAGCTGGGCCGCGACCTGGCCGGGATGCCGCAGCGCTGCCCCGGCTTTCAATCCGAGGGGTGACGATGGCGACGAAGAAGCAGGCTGCGACGGCGGCAGGGAAGAGGGAAGCGAGGCCCGCAGCGGCGCCCGACCGCGCGAAGTCCGAGCTGGTGGCGAAGATGGCCCTGCGCCCGAGCGTGAACGCGGCGGCCGTGATGGTGAGCTACGGGAAGCCGCTGGGTATCGAGCAGGACGACATTGGCGCCCTGATGGATCGGCTGGCCGATGACGTTAAAGGCGTGTGGGCCGGCGACATGAAGCGGGCCGAGGCGATGCTGTTCGGGCAGGCGCACGCGCTGCAGGCCATCTTCACGAACCTGGCCCGGCGGGCGCCGACCCAGGAGTACATGAAGAACTGGGAAGCCTACCTGCGCATGGCACTGAAGGCGCAGAACCAGTGCCGCATGACGCTGGAAACCCTGGCGACGATCAAGAACCCGCCCGTGGTGTTCGCAAGGCAGACGAACATCAACAACGGCGGGCAGCAGCAGGTGAACAACGGCGCGGCGCCGGCCCCAGGGCAGGGCCCCACGCGCGCGGCGAACGTGCAGACCGCGCCGACCGGACTATTGGAGCAGCAACATGGCGAATGGTTGGACACCGGAGCGGCGGGCAAGGCAGGCGGCGCTGATCCGCACCTGGCGCCCGTGGGAGAAGTCCACCGGCCCGCGAAGCGATGAAGGCAAGGCGCGCACGTCGCGCAACGGGTTCAAGGGCGGGCACCGGGCCATGCTGCGCGAGCTGGCACGCACGCTGAACGAGGCGCTGCGGGAGCAACGCGAGGCGCTGCGGCGGCGGTGATCGAGCGAGACACGCGCAGGCCGTGTGTCCAAGTTTGTGTCCAAGTACCGCACGCGAAGGTCACATACCTAGCATTCATGCGGGTTCCAGGCCGATTGCTACATCTTGTATCGCAAGTGAGCGCGGTGGTCCCCTGGCCCCCACAGGTGGGCGATTGCCGCGCGGCGCGAAGGGCCTGCACAATGCCTGCAAGCAAAAAGACGCCGCTCAGGCGCCGAATCCGAGCGCACGACGATGGACATCACCACATTGGTCCAGGCTGTGCAGACCTCGAAGGCAGGCGATGCCCTGCGCACGGGTCTGGGCGCGCAGCAATGGCAGACGCTGGCGCCCTACATGACGCGTCATGACCTGCGTGCTGGCGAGTTGCTGATGCGCCAGGGGGACGTCGGCCGCAGCGCCTACTTCGTCGAGCAGGGCAACCTGCAGGTCTTCGTCACCGGCGGGCCGCCCGGCCGGCAGCGCATTGCCGTGCTGCAACCGGGGTCGCTGGTGGGTGAGCCGGGGCTGTTCGCCGAGGTGCCGCGCAGCGCCAACGTCGAGGCGATGACGCCCTGCGTGGTCTGGGGCCTGAACGCATCGCAACTCGAGAGGATGTGCACGAGCGTGCCCACGCTGGCGCTGCAGCTGATGCGCGGCGCCGGCGCGGTGATGGCCACGCGCATGCGCGCCAACATCGAACGTGGCATGCCGCTGGTCTGAGCCCGCCGTACTGAGCGCTCAGTGGCCCTCGAAGTCGACCAGCGTGAACAGCGGCAGGCCCGCCGCACGCAGGCGCTGCGAGCCTTTCAGCTCGGGCAGGTCGACGATCGCCGCGCCCTCGATCACCTGCGCCCCCAGGCGCTGCAGCAGGCGCAGCCCGGCGAGCATCGTGCCGCCGGTGGCGATCAGGTCGTCGATGAGCACCACGCGGTCGCCCGGGCCGACCGCGTCGGTATGCATCTCCACCGCGCCTGAGCCGTATTCCAGCTCGTAGCTCTCCTGCACCGTGGTGAAGGGCAGCTTGCCCTTCTTGCGGATCGGCACGAAGCCGACGTTCAGTTCGTAGGCCAGCACCGAGCCGATGATGAAGCCGCGCGCGTCCAGCCCGGCGACGGCGCTGGGCCGGCTGTCGAAGTAGCGGTGCACGAACTGGTCGATGAGCACGCGGAACACGCGCGGGTTCGACAACAGCGGCGTGATGTCGCGGAACATCACGCCCGGGCTCGGCCAGTCGGGCACGGTGCGGATGTGGCTGCGGATGATCTCGATCGCGCTCATCGTGTCTCCTTGTTCAGCCGCCGCCCAGCAGCTTGGCCTCGGCCAGCGCCAGCGGCTCGGGCAGGCCGGACAGCACCAGCGTGTCGCCGGCCTTCAACGCCATCTCGTCGTCGGCATCGCGCACCTGACCGGCGGCCAGGCGCACCGAGACCACGCGCACCCCCACCGCATGCAACGCCAGGTGGCCCAGCTTGGCGCCGACGCAGGCCGCGGCGGCGGGCAAGGTGACGCTCAGCAGCCGCTCCTGCTGCAGCTCCTCGACCGTGTCGTCGTCGGCGCCGTGGAAATAGCCGCGCAGCAGCGTGTAGCGCGCATCGCGTGCGTCGCGGGTCATCTGGATGACGCGGCGCATCGGCACGCCGACCAGCACCAGCGCATGGCTGGCGAGCATCAGCGACCCTTCGATGGCTTCGGGCACCACGGCGGTGGCGCCGGCCTCGCGCAGCCGTTCCAGGTCGGCGTCGTCGAGCGTGCGCACCACCACCGGCACCTTGGGCGCGTGCTCGCGCACCAGGCGCAGGATCTTCAGTGCCGACGCGGTGTCCGGGTAGCTGACCACCACCGCGCTGGCGCGCGCCAGGCCGGCGGCCATCAGGCTCTGCAGGCGCGCGGCGTCGCCGAAGACCACGCTCTGGCCGGCCGCCGCGGCCTGGCGCACGCGGTCCGGGTCCAGGTCCAGCGCCATGTAGGGCATGTGCTCCTTCTCCAGCAGCCGCGCCAGGTTCTGCCCGCTGCGCCCGTAGCCGCAGATGATGACGTGGCCCTGCGTGGTGATGGCGCGCTTGGCGATGCTCGTCAGCTGCACCGACTGCAGCAGCCAGTCGCTGGACGACAGGCGCATGACGATGCGGTTGCTGTAGATGATCAGGAACGGCGCGATGAGCATCGACAGCACCATGCTGGCCAGCACCGGGCTGACCCATTGCGGCGCGATCAGGTTGTTCTGCGCACCCAGCGCCAGCAGCACGAAGCCGAACTCGCCGGCCTGCGCCAGGTACAGGCCGGTGCGCAGCGCCACGCCCGGCGTCGCGCCGAACAGCCGCGTCAGCGCGGCCACCAGCACGAACTTGGCGACCACCGGCAAGCTGGTCATGGCCAGCACCAGGAACCACTGGTCGATGATCGGCCGCCAGTCCAGCTTCATGCCGATGGTGATGAAGAACAGGCCCAGCAGCACGTCGTGGAAGGGCCGGATGTCGGTTTCCACCTGGTGCTTGTATTCGGTCTCGGCCACCAGCATGCCGGCGACGAAGGCGCCGAGCGCGAGCGACAAGCCGGCATGCTCGGTCAGCCAGGCCAGGCCCAGCGTGATGAGCAGCAGGTTCAGCATGAACAGCTCTTCGCTCTTGCGCCGCGCCACCAGCGTGAGCCACCAGCGCATGACGCGTTTGCCGCCCACCAGCAGCAACGTCAGCAGCACCGCGGCCTTGACCATGGCCAGCGCGATCGCCATGGCCAGGCCGCGGCCGCTTTCGTGCAGCGCCGGGATCAGCACCAGCAGCGGCACCACCGCCAGGTCCTGGAACAGCAGCACGCCGATGACGCGGCGGCCGTGCTCGGTCTCGATCTCCAGGCGCTCGGCCATCATCTTGACGACGATCGCGGTGCTGGACATGGCCATCGCGCCGCCCAGCACCAGCGAGCCCTGCCAGCTCATTTCCCACGGCGTGTCGGTGAAGGAGAAGATCCACACCAGCACGCCGTGGCCGAGCGCCGTGCCGAGCATGGTCAGCGCCACCTGCGACAGGCCCAGCCCGAAGACCAGCGAGCGCATGCTGCGCAGCTTGGGCAGGTTGAATTCCAGCCCGATGACGAACATCAGGAAGACCACGCCGAACTCGGCCAGGTACTTGATGCCGGCCGTGTCCTTGGCCAGGGCCAGCGCGTTCGGCCCGATCAGCACGCCCACCACCAGGTAGCCGAGCATCGGCGGCAACTTCAGCGAGCGGCAGACCACCACGCCGAGCACTGCGGCGACAAGGTACAGCAGCGCAAGGTCGAGGGTGGTGGCCATGGACGACCCGACCGCATGCCGCGGCGGCTCCTAGAATGCCCCGATGCTATCGGAGCCATCGACGTGAATGCCGAACGCAGCTTCGACCCGCAGCGTGCGCTGCAACTGGCGGCCCAGACCTTCGACATCGAGGCGCGGGCGCTGCAGGCACTGGCGGCGCGCCAGGGCCAGGGTTTCACGCGCAGCGTGCAGGCCATGCTGCAGTGCCGCGGCCGGGTCATCGTCATGGGCATGGGCAAGAGCGGCCATGTGGGGCGCAAGATCGCCGCCACGCTGGCGTCCACGGGCACGCCGGCGTTCTTCGTGCACCCGGCCGAGGCCAGCCATGGCGACCTGGGCATGGTCACGCCCGGCGACGTGGTGCTGGCCATCTCCAACAGCGGCGAAAGCGAAGAGCTCGCGGCCATCCTGCCGGCGCTGCGGCGCATCGGCGTGACGCTGCTGGCGATGTCGGGCAACGCCGGCTCGACGCTGGCGCGCCATGCCGACCATGTGCTCGACAGCAGCGTCGACCAGGAGGCTTGCCCGATGAACCTGGCGCCCACCGCCAGCACCACCGCGCAGATGGCGCTGGGCGACGCGCTGGCCGTGGCGCTGCTGGACGCGCGTGGCTTCCGCGAGGATGACTTCGCCCGCTCGCATCCCGGCGGCAGCCTGGGCCGCAAGCTGCTGATGCACGTGCGCGACCTGATGCGTTCGGGCAGCGCGCTGCCGCGCGTCGGCCCGCGCGCCAGCTTCCTCGAGATGCTCGGCGAGATGACCGGCAAGGGCCTGGGCTTCGCCGCCATCGTCGACGACGACGGCCGGGCCGTCGGCATCTTCACCGACGGCGACCTGCGGCGGCTGATCGAACGCGGCGCCGATCTGCGCGGGCTGCATGCCGAGGACGTGATGCACCGCCAGCCACGCTCGCTGAGCGCCGATGCGCTGGCGGTGGACGCGGCCGAGGTGATGGAGCAGCACCGCGTGACCAGCGTGCTGGCCGTCGACGGCCAGGGCCGGCTGGTGGGCGCACTGAACACCAACGACCTGATGCGCGCCAAGGTCATCTGATGCCGGCGCTGCACTTCCCCGCGCAGCTGCTGCTCAAGGCGCAGGGCCAGGGCCAGGGCCTCGGCCTGCGCTGCGCGATCTTCGACGTCGACGGCGTGCTGACGGACGGGCGCCTGTACATCGGCGAACACGGCGAGACGGTGAAGGCCTTTCACGTGCTCGACGGCCACGGTCTGAAGCTGCTGCAGCGCGGCGGCATCACGCCGCTGGTCATCACCGGCCGCGACTCGGCCGCGGTGCGGCGGCGCGTCGCCGACCTGGGACTGCAGCATGCGGTCTACGGCGCGCAGGACAAGCTGGCCGCGGCGCAGGCGCAGCTCGCCGCGCTGGGCGTGGGCTGGGCCGAGACCGCGGCCATCGGCGACGACTGGCCCGACCTGCCGCTGCTGCACCGCGCCGCCTTCTCCTGCGCCAGCGCCAACGCCCATGCCGAGGTGCGCGCCGTCGTCGACCACGTGACCGCGCTGCCCGGCGGCCAGGGCGCGGCGCGCGAGTTCTGCGACCTGCTGCTGGTGGCCAGCGGCCGCTACGCGGCGCTGCTGGAAGCCGAGACGCGCACGCTGGACGCGCGCTGAGCATGGCCATCGAACTGCATCTGCCGGACCTGACGGAAGGCTCGATCGAGCTCGGCCCGGTGCCGCCGCGCGGCCCGCGGCCGCGTCAGCGCCTGCCGTGGCACCAGCGCCTGCGTGAGCTGCTGGCCACCTACCTGCCGCTGCTGCTGATGCTGCTGCTGGCGCTGGGCACCTGGTGGCTGGTGAAGAACACGCCGCGTGCCGAAGAGCCGCGCGAAGCCGGCGCGCCGCGGCAGGAGCCCGACTACACGATGCAGGACTTCGTGGTCGAGCGCTTCGACAAGGACGGTCGGCTCAAGGCGCGCCTGCAGGGCGACCAGTTGCGCCACTATGCCGACCGCGACCTGATCGAAGTCGACCATGCGCGCCTGCGTGCCGTGTCCAGCGAAGGCCGTGTGCTGCTGGCGCAGGCCCTGCGCGCGGTCACCAACGGCGACGGCAGCGAGTTTCAGCTGATCGGCGACGCGCGGGTCGACAGCACCGACGCGCGCGGCGAACCGGTGCAGTTCCGCGGCGAGTTCCTGCATGTCTTCGTCAACACCCAGCGCGTGCGGTCGCACCTGCCGGTGGTGGTGGTGCGCGACGGCAGCGAGATCCGCGCCGCCGGCATGGAGTACGACCACCTCAGCGGGTTGCTGCAACTGCAGGGCAAGATGCGCGCGCTGCTGCAGCCGCAGGCCCGCGCGCCATCGGGAAAACAGAGCCCATGAACACGCAGGCCGCCCCGCTCGTCTTCATCACCGGCGCGTCCAGCGGCATCGGCCAGGCGCTGGCGCTGCGCTTCGCGCGCGCCGGCTGGCGGCTGGCGCTGGTGGCGCGGCGCGGCGCCGAGCTGCAGGCCTGGGCCGACGCGCAGGGACTGACCGGTGAGCAGGTCAGCGTGCATGCCGCCGACGTGCGCGACGTGCCGGCCATCGTCGAGGCCGGTCGCCGCTGCGTGGCGCAGCAGGGCCTGCCCGACGTGGTGGTGGCCAACGCCGGCATCAGCATCGGCATGGAGACCGCCGACTTCGACGACCTGGAGGTCATGCGCGCCACCTTCGAGACCAACAACCTCGGCATGGCGGCGACCTTTCATCCCTTCGTGGCCGCCATGCGCGAGCGTGGCAGCGGCTGCCTGGTCGGCATCGCCAGCGTGGCCGGCATCCGCGGCCTGCCCGGGCACGGCGCGTACTGCGCCAGCAAGGCGGCGGCCATCAGCTACTGCGAGAGCCTGCGCGGCGAATGCGCGCCCTCCGGCGTCAAGGTGGTGACGATCCTGCCCGGCTACATCGACACCCCGTTGACGCGCGGCAACCGCTATTCGATGCCCTTCCTGATGCCGGCCGACGCCTTTGCCGACCGCGCCTACGCGGCCATCGTCGCCGGAGACAGCTACCGCGTCATTCCGTGGCAGATGGGGTGGGTGGTCAAGCTGCTGCGTCTGCTGCCCAACGCGCTGTTCGACCGGGCCTTCGCGAAGCGCCAGCGCAAGCGCCGCCAAGCGCGCTGAAAGGCGCGCCCACAAAGGCAAAGGGCGCGGATGCGAGGCATCGGCGCCCTTCAGAGGCCGCGCCAGAGGCGCGGCGCTGTGTCAGAACCGGCGTTCAGTAGCCGCCGCGGCCACCGCCGCCGCCACCGTAGCCGCCACGGCCACCGCCGCCGCCACCACCGCCGTAGGGGCTGCGACCGCCGCCGCCGCTGCCGTAGGGGCTGCGGCCACCACCGCCGCCACCACCGCCGTAGCCACCGCCGCCGCTGCGGCCACCGCCGCCGAAGCCACCCGGGCGCTCTTCGCGCGGGCGGGCCTCGTTGACGACCACGGCGCGGCCTTCCAGCGCCTGACCGTTCATGCCGTTGATGGCCGACTGCGCTTCCGCATCCGAACCCATCTCGACGAAGCCGAAGCCCTTGGAGCGGCCGGTGTCACGGTCCATCATGACCTTGGCGGACGTGACGGTACCGAACTGCGAAAAGGCCTGGTGCAGCGAATCGTCACGCACCGAATAGGCAAGATTGCCGACGTAAAGTTTGTTTCCCACGGGGGAGCCCTCTATCAAAAACAACGAACCATGTGGAGCTTCAACCCAGCGAGAACCGTTCAGGCGAAGGCGCTGCATCCGACATACGCGTAGCCATTATCTGAGCATCCCGCAAGAGGGCGCAAAGGCGCGAAGTGGTTTTTGTTGTTTTGTTGTCTACTGGCTAACCCGTAGCTCGAATTTGGTGCGTTCGGCGCCACCGTAGCATCGGGCATGGATCTGGTCAAACCGCTGATCACCTTGTTGGCCATCGTCAACCCGATTGGCGTGGTGCCCTTCTTCATCCACTTCACCCAGGGACTCAACGTCGCGCAGCGCCGGCACACCGCGCGGGTCAGCGCGTTCAGCGCCTTTGCGGTGATCGCCGTCAGCGCGCTGGCCGGCCAGAAGATCATCGGCTTCTTCGGCATCTCGATCGCCTCGTTCCAGGTGGGCGGCGGCATGCTGCTGCTGATCAGCTCGCTGCAGATGCTCAATGCGCAGCCGGCCGAGAGCAAGCCGGCCGACCTGAGCGAGGGCAACGCCAAGCTCGACGCCGGCGCCAGCATCGCCGTGGTGCCGCTGACCATTCCGCTGCTCACCGGCCCCGCGACCATTTCGACGATGGTCATCTTCGCCCAGCGCTCGCATCACTGGTGGGAGGTGCTGGTGCTGGTGGGCTATGGCGTGGTGGTCGGCCTGGTGGTGTACCTGGCCTTCGCCGCGTCGGGCCGCATCAGCCGGCTGCTCGGGCGCACCGGCATCAACATCATGACGCGGCTGATGGGGCTGATCCTGGCCGCGCTGGCGGTGGAGATCATGGCCGTCGGCCTGGCCGAGCTGTTTCCGGTGCTGGGCAGCGAAAAGCTGCGCTAGGCACGGCCGGCGACCGGGAAAACACGGTTGACGGTGCCGGAGCCGGTGCCTAGATTCCACCCCCTCGGCAACGCCGGCCCCGCAGGGCGTCGGCGCCGGCCTCGGAAGCGAGGAGACAGGCCGCCACCGGCGGCGCGTGTGACGACAAGAACCAAGGGCGTGCGTGGTCGCAACGCCCTTCTCTTTTGCGCGCACGGCGTCACCGTTGCACACCCGTGGCAACACGATGCCGGGCTACCATCGCCCTGTCCTCTTCGGATCCCCATCCCGCCATGGCCGTCGACCCCGAACTGCGCACCCTGCAAATCGACATTCCGGCGCGGCCCGAGTCGCTGGTGCAGCTGTCGCTGCTGATGGCCGACGACGACATGAACCTGCAGGCCGCGTCGCGGCTGATCGAAGACGACATGGCGCTGGCCGCGGCGGTGATGAAGGCCGTGAACTCCTCGCTGTACGGCCTGAAGGGGCGCGTGCAGAGCGTGCATCAGGCCATCACCTACCTGGGCATGCGCGAGGTGGCGGCCATCACCTTCGAGATGGGCCTGCGCGCGGCCTTCCCGCCGGCGGCCGAGCTGGAGCCGATCTGGGCGCGCGCCGCGCAGCGCGGGCTGATCATGGGCCGGCTGGCGGCGGCCTTCGGCCAGGACGCCTGGGCGGCCCATTCGGCCGGGCTGTTCGAGGAATGCGGCAAGGCGGTGCTGTTCCGCCATGCCCCGGACCACTACCCGGCGATGCTGCGTGCCGCGCGCGACGATGCCGAACTGGTCTCGCTGGAGACCGCCGGCTTCGGCGTCAGCCACGACGCGCTGGGTGCGGCCCTCTGCGAAAGCTGGGGGCTGGGCGCGGCGGCGGTGGCCAGCGTGCGCCACCACGTGCAGGCGCAGGCCGGCGGCGATCTGCCCGAGCCGCCGCCGCGTCGCGCCATCACGGCGCTGTCGGTGATCGCCCACGCGGCGATGCGCACCCCGGAGCAGGTGGACGACGTGGTCACGCGCATTGCCCCGCTGGCCGGCGTCGACCTGACGCTGGCGCTGCGTTCCACGCGCCGCGTGCTGGACGAGCTGCAGCAGGCGGCGGCCCGCGCACGCTGAACGCGCCATCCTCGCTTGCGGGAAGCCCTGCTGTACGCCGGGCGGCAGTTTGGCTAGCCTCCGTATCCCTATCGACCGCAAGATGGAAAGCAAGCACATGGCCTCGTCCGCTAAGCCGGAAACCCTCGCGCTGCAGCGCCTGTACCACTGGGAGAAGACCTCGCCCGACAAGCTGGTCTTCACCCAGCCGATGGGCGGTGGCGTGGTCAAGGAGTACACGTGGAAGCAGGCGCTGGCCGAGGTGCGGCGCATGGCCGCGTACCTGAAGAGCCTGAACCTGGAGCCAGGCACGCGCATTGCGCTGCTGGCCAAGAACACCGCCCACTGGATGATGGCCGACTGGGCCATCTGGATGGCCGGCCACGTGTCGGTGCCGCTGTACCCCACGCTGGCCGCCAGCACGGTGCGGCAGATCCTGGAGCACAGCGAAGCCAAGCTGCTGTTCGTCGGCAAGCTCGACGTCTGGGCGGAGATGCAGCCCGGTGTGCCCGAAGGCCTGCCGATGATCACGCTGCCGCTGGCGCCCAAGGTGCCCGGTGCCGCCACCTGGGACGAGATCGTCGCCAAGACCGCGCCGATGACCGACAGCCCGGTGCGCCCGGCCGACGAGCTGTGCACGCTGATCTACACCTCCGGCACCACCGGCATGCCCAAGGGCGTGATGCACAGCTTCGGCACCTTCGCCTGGTCCATCACCTCGGGCCTGAAGCGCGTCAAGCTGGATGCCAGCGGCCGCATGCTCAGCTACCTGCCGCTGGCCCACGTGGCCGAGCGCATGCTGGTCGAGCACGGCCTGCTGGCCACCGGCATGCACGTGTTCTTTGCCGACAGCCTGGAGACCTTCGTCGCCGACATCCAGCGCGCGCGGCCGACGGTGTTCTTCTCGGTGCCGCGGCTGTGGGTCAAGTTCCAGCAGGGCGTGCAGGCCAAGATGCCGGCCGAGAAGATGGCCAAGCTGCTGCGCATCCCCATCCTCGGGGGCATCGTCAAGAAGAAGGTCCTCACCGGGCTGGGGCTGGACCAGGTGCAGTTCGCCGCCGGCGGCGCCGCGCCGATGCCGACTTCGCTGCTCAACTGGTACCAGAGCCTGGGCCTGCAGATCGTCGAGGTCTACGGCATGACCGAGAACTGCGGCCTGTCGCATGCGACCCTGCTGGGCAAGCCCCGGCCCGGCACCGTGGGCACCCCCTACGACGGCGTGCAATGCCGCATCGACAAGGACAGCGGCGAGATCCAGGTCAAGGGCGAATGCCTGATGCTCGGCTACTACAAGCAGCCCGACGCAACCAAGGCCACCTTCACCGACGACGGCTGGCTGAAGACCGGCGACAAGGGCACCATCGACGCCGAGGGCAACCTGAAGATCACCGGCCGCGTCAAGGACCTGTTCAAGACCGGCAAGGGCAAGTATGTCGCGCCCGCGCCCATCGAGGACAAGCTGGCCACGCACCCGGCCATCGAGGCCATCTGCGTCACCGGCGCCAACCTCGGCCAGCCGCTGGCGCTGCTGATGCTCAACCCGGAAGCCGCCGCCAAGGCCAAGGACAGCAGCGCGCGCACGGCGCTCGAGGCCTCACTGGCCGAGCACCTGAAGAAGGTCAACGAACAGCTCGACCCGCACGAGCAGATGGACTGCCTGGTCATCACGGCCGAAGCCTGGAGCGTGGAGAACGACATCCTGACGCCGACCATGAAGGTCAAGCGCAACAAGATCGAGGACGTCTTCTCGGCGAACTACGAGCGCTGGGTCGGCCAGAAGAAGAAGGTGCTCTGGGCCTAGCCTGGATCTTTCACCAGCAG
>JAHBZS010000050.1 GCA_019635285.1 Rubrivivax sp.
GCAAGGTCATCGCCGAGGAAGTCGGCCTGACGCTGGAGAAGGTGACGCTGGCCGACCTGGGCCAAGCCAAGCGCGTCGAGTGCGGCAAGGAAAACACCACCATCATCGACGGCGCCGGCACGGCCGCCGACATCGAAGCGCGTGTCAAGCAGGTACGCGTGCAGATCGAGGAAGCCACCAGCGACTACGACCGCGAGAAGCTGCAGGAACGCGTGGCCAAGCTGGCCGGCGGCGTGGCGGTGATCAAGGTCGGTGCCGCCACCGAAGTCGAGATGAAGGAAAAGAAGGCGCGTGTCGAAGACGCCCTGCACGCCACGCGTGCGGCGGTGGAAGAAGGCATCGTCGCCGGTGGTGGCGTGGCGCTGCTGCGCGCGCGTGCGGCCGTGGGCAACCTGAAGGGCGACAACCACGACCAGGACGCCGGCATCAAGATCGTCATGCGCGCCTGCGAAGAGCCGATGCGCATCATCGTCGCCAACGCCGGTGACGAGCCGAGCGTGGTCGTGGCTGCGGTGGCTGCCGGCAAGGGCAACCACGGCTTCAACGCCGCCAACGGCACCTACGGCGACATGATCGAGATGGGCATCCTGGACCCGACCAAGGTGACCCGCACCGCGCTGCAGAACGCCGCGTCGGTGGCCTCGCTGATGCTCACCACCGAAGCCATGATCGCCGAAGCGCCGAAGGAAGAAGCGCCGATGGGCGGCGGCATGCCCGGCGGCATGGGCGGCATGGGTGGCATGGGCGGCATGGACATGTAAGGTCCCGGCCGCGGCGGTTCCAACCGCCAAGCCCCAGAGCCCGCGCGCCTTCCGGCCGCGGGCTTTTTTCATCGCCAGGCACCGCGCGTGTGAGGAATGCACGCATGCCGCCGGCCGCGCGCGCGGCCCCCCTGAAGCGCGGGGATGGGCGGCGACGGGCGCGCTCCTAGACTCTGCGCCACAGATTCACCGACCGCGAACCAGGATCAGAGATGTCCGTGCCGACGCCAAGCCAGCTCATCGCCGCCGCCAACGGGCAGGTGCAATCGTCCGAAGGCTGGACGGTGCAGCCGCTGAATGCGGACCTGCTGGAATACATGGACGGCCGCGCGGCCTGCCTGATCAACATCGGCAGCCCGACCCGGCAAGCCGTGCGGCCGATCTACGCCAGCGAATCGGCGTCGCACCTGTTCCCGCAGCTGCGCGAGCATCTGCACATGGCGCTGCCGTACCTGAAGGGCAACTACGTCGTCGTCTGAGCCGCCGCGCCGGGCCGCACCCAGCCGCGCAGTTGCATCGCGACGTCGTCCACGCCGCTGCGGGTAAGCGCGGAAAACAGCGCCACGCCGATATCCGCATGCTCGGGCCCATGCTGCGTCAGCAGCGCCTGCGCCGCATCGAGTGAACGCGCCGCGGCGCTGCGCGTCAGCTTGTCGGCCTTGGTGAGCAGCACCAGCAGGCGCACCGTGCCGCCGCCCAGGCGCGGCGCCAGCAGCTGCAGCAACTGCAGGTCGAGGTCGGTGAAGCCCAGGCGCGAATCGACCATCAGCACCACGCCCGACAGGTTGCGCCGCTGCGCCAGGTAGCGCGCCATCACCTCCTGCCAGCGCAGCTTGGCGGCGCGCTCCACCGCGGCATAGCCGTAGCCCGGCAGGTCGACGAACAGCGCATCGGGCGCGTCCTTCGGCCCCACCGCGAACAGGTTGATGTGCTGCGTGCGCCCCGGCGTGCGCGACGCGAAGGCCAGCCGCTTCTGCTGCGCCAGCCGGTTGATGGCCGTGGACTTGCCGGCGTTGCTGCGCCCGACGAAGGCGATCTCCGGCAGCTCCGACGGCGGCAGCTGTTCCAGCTGTGCCGCGGTGGTCAGGAAGCGCGCGGTGTGGGTCCAGGCCAGCGCGGCCTTGGCGAGGTCGGTGCCGGGGCTCGCGCCATCGGAAGCGGTGGAGGTCATCGGGCATTGTAAAATCTGCGGGTTTGCTCCCCATCACGACATCGAAGCCCCGGACATGAAGTCGCCCCTGCTGCTGCTGCTTGCGCTTGCCTTTTCCGTGCCGGCGCTGGCGAACGACGCCAAACCCGCCGCACCGAAGGCCGACCCGGCCAACGGCGAGGCCATCGCGACCAAGGTCTGCGGCGCGTGCCACGCCTTCGACGGCGGGCGCGGTGTGCCGGCCAACCCGATCCTGCAGGGGCAGCATCCGGAGTACCTGCTCAAGCAGTTGCGCGACTTCAAGTCCGGCGCGCGCAACAACGCCGTGATGAAGGGCTTCGCGTCCACGCTGAGCGACCAGGAGATGCGCGACGTGGCCGCGTTCTACGCGTCGAAGACGGCCAAGCCGGGCTTCGCCACCAACAAGGACACGCTGCTGCTCGGCGAGCGCATCTACCGCGGCGGCGTCGCCGACCGGCAGATCGCGGCCTGCGCCGGCTGCCACAGCCCCAACGGCGCCGGCATCCCGGCGCAGTACCCGCGCGTGGGCGGCCAGCATGGGGACTATTCCGAGGCGCAGCTGATCGCCTTCCGCTCCGGCCTGCGCACCAACAGCGCGCCGATGGCCGGTGTCGCGGCCAAGCTCAACGACCGCGAGATCAAGGCGCTGGCCGACTACATGGCAGGGTTGCGCTGAGCCGCGCCGGCAGCGCCGGCACCCGCCTGTAAGAATGGCCGTGGGTCCTGCGACCCACGAAGCACCGTTCCGGAGGCTCTATGCACATCATCAAGGACAGGGGGTTCACCCCAGGCCGCGGCGACATCGTCACGCCCAAGGCCGTCTACGCACGCCGTGAATTCCTGATGCAGGCCGCCGCGGGTGGCGCCATGGCTGCCGGCTTCAGCGCCGGGCCGGCGCTGGCGCAGACCGCCGCCCCAGGCAAGCTGAAGCCGCTGTCCGGTGCGAAGAGCGCCGTCAGCGGTGCGGTGACCATGGAGAAGCCCACCGCCTATGCCGACGTCACCAGCTACAACAACTTCTACGAGTTCGGCACCGACAAGTCCGACCCCGCCAGCCGTGCGGGCAGCCTGAAGCCGCAGCCGTGGAGCGTGGTCATCGAAGGCGAGGTCAAGAAGCCCGGCACCTGGGACCTGGACGCGCTGCTGAAACTCGCCCCGATGGAAGAGCGCATCTACCGCATGCGCTGCGTCGAGGGCTGGTCGATGGTCATCCCGTGGGTCGGCTATTCGCTGGCCGAGCTGATCAAGCGGGTCGAGCCCACCGGCGATGCCAAGTACCTGCAGTTCGTCACCCTGGCCGACAAGGCCCAGATGCCGGGCCTGCGCTCGCCGGTGCTGGACTGGCCCTATGTCGAGGGCCTGCGCATGGACGAAGCGATGCAGCCGCTGGCGATGCTGGCCTTCGGCCTGTACGGCGAGGTGCTGCCCAACCAGAACGGTGCGCCGCTGCGGCTGGTGGTGCCGTGGAAGTACGGCTTCAAGTCGGCCAAATCGATCGTGCGCATCCGCTTCGTCGACAAGCAGCCCAAGACCAGCTGGGAGACCGCGGCGGCCCGGGAGTACGGCTTCTACTCCAATGTCAACCCGAAGGTCGACCATCCGCGCTGGAGCCAGGCCACCGAGCGCCGCATCGGCGAAGACGGCCTGTTCGCCAAGAAGCGGCCGACGTTGATGTTCAACGGCTACGAGGCGCAGGTCGGGCAGCTGTACGCCGGCATGGACCTGGCCAAGTTCTACTGACGCGGCGCCCGCGCGCCCGATGAACAAGCTGCTGTCGCATCCGGCGGTCAAGCCGCTGCTGTTCGTGCTGGCGCTGGGGCCCTTCGCCTACTTGCTGCACGGCGCGCTCACCGACGGTCTGGGCGCCAACCCGGCCGAGGCGCTGACGCGCGGCACCGGCGACTGGACCTTGCGCTTCGTCTGCCTGACGCTGGCGGTGACGCCGCTGCGCCAGCTGAGCGGGTGGACCGCGGTGGCCCGCTGGCGGCGCATGCTCGGGCTGTATGCCTTCTTCTACGGCGTGCTGCATTTCCTGTGCTACGCCTGGCTCGACATGGGCTTCGACGTGGCGCAGATCGTGCGCGACATCCCCAAGCGGCCCTTCGTGCTGGTCGGCACGCTGGCGCTGCTGCTGATGCTGCCGCTGGCGGCGACCTCGTTCAACCGCGCCGTCAAGGCGCTGGGCGCCGCGCGCTGGCGGCGCCTGCACCGGCTGGTCTATGCGATCGGCCCGCTGGCCGTGCTGCACTTCTTCTGGATGCGCAGCGCCAAGCACAACTTCGGCGAGGTGGCGGTCTACGCGGCGATCATCGCGCTGCTGCTGGGCTGGCGCGTATGGCAGGCGCGGCGACCGCGCGGCCGGCCCGCCGCGGTCAATCCATGAAGCCGGGCAGCCACAGCGACAGCCCCTGGAACTCCAGGCACAGGAACAGCGCCACCACCAGCATCGCCACGAACAGCCAGACGCCGCGGAAGATCTCCTTCAGCGACATGCCCTTCAGCAGCGCGTTCAGCACGAACAGGTTCATGCCCACCGGCGGCGAGATCAGCCCGATCTGCACCACCAGCACGATCAGCACACCGAACCACACCGGGTCGAAGCCCAGGCCGGTGACGATGGGGAAGAACACCGGGATGGTCAGCAGCACCATCGACAGCTCTTCCATGATGGTGCCCAGCAGCACGTAGATCAGCATCATCGCGCCCACCACCATCAGCGGCGACAGGCCCAGGTGCAGGATCCAGTCCTTCAGGTCGCCCGGCATGGTCGTGAAGTTGACGAAGGACGAGAAGATCGTCGCCGCGATCAGGATGGTGAACAGCATCGCGGTGGTGCGCGCGCTCTCCACCAGCACCTCGTAGAGGATCTTCCACGTCAGGCTGCCGCGGAACCAGGCGAAGAAGAACGCGCCGGACGCGCCGATGCCGGCGCCTTCAGTCGCGGTGAAGAAGCCGCCGTAGATGCCGCCCAGCACCACCACCACCAGCAACGCCACGCCCCAGATGTCGCGCAGCGCGCGCCAGCGTTCGGACCAAGTGGAACGCTCGGCGGCGGGCCCGGCCGTCGGGTCGCGCCAGGTGACCCAGGACACGCCGGCCATCATCATCAGCGCACACAGCAGGCCCGGGATCACGCCGGCGGCGAAGAGCTTGCCGATGTTCGTCTCGGTGACGATGCCGTAGATCACCATGATGGTGGACGGGGGGATCATGATGCCCAGCGTGCCGCCTGCGGCGATGACGCCGGTGGACAGATAGCCGGCGTAGCCGTGCTTCTGCATCGACGGATAAGCCACCTTGGACATCGTCGCCGCGGTGGCGATCGACGAGCCGCAGATCGCGCCGAAGCCGGCGCAGGCCAGGATCGTGGCATGCGCCAGGCCGCCGCGCACATGGCCGATGAAGGTATAGGCGGCGCGGAAGAGCTCGTTCGCCAGCCCCGCACGGGCGACGAAGTTGCCCATCAGGATGAACAGCGGCACCACCGACAGCGTGTAGGCAAAGCCGGTGTCATAGACCACCTGCGCCGCGCTCGCCGCACTGGCTTCCCAGCCGCGCAACAGGCCCAGGCCGACATAGCCCACCGCGCCCATGGCAAAGGCCAGCGGCACGCGCAGCAGCGCCAGCGCAAAGATCACGCCGAATCCGATCAACGCGTCAATCATGAGCTTGCGCCGTCGTCGACGCCGGGATGGTGATGGGTGGTGGGGGCCAGCATCAGCAGCAGGTGCACGGCCGCAGCGATGAACAGCAGCACGCTCATCAGATGCACGAACCAGCCGAGCGTCAGCCCCAGCTGCTGCGTCTTGTCGCCGTACTCCAGCATGCGGCTGCCCTTGACCCACATGAGCCAGCCGATCCAGCCCAGGCCCAGCGCGCACAAGCCGTCGATCACCGCACGCAGCATACGCATCAGGCCCGGCGGCACGAAGGGGTCGAGCGAATCGAAGATCACGTGCTCGCCGCGCAGCGACACCAGCGGCAGCCCGGCGAAGATGACCACCACCATCAGCAGTTCGGTCACCTCCAGCGAGCCCGGTATCGATTCACTCAGCAGCTTGCGGCCGGCCACATCCACCAGCGTCAGCCACATGATGCCGAACAGGGCCACCGCGGCCAGCAGGCTGCACGAGGTCTCGATGATCCTGCGGGGCGTCATCGCGCCGCCCTCACGCCGCCGCGCTCCGCGCGGTCACTTCTCGAGCTTCTTGATGTCGGCACGGAAGTCCGCCAGCGCCTTCTTCGGGTCCTTCATGCCTTTGGCCGCCGCCGCGGCGGCCCAGGTGTCGACCAGCGGATTGGTCTTCTCGGTCACGGCCTTGACGAAGGCCGGATCGGCCTTGGTGAACTGCACGCCAGCGGTCTGCATGAAGGCCATGCCGCGGCGGTCGACCTTGTCCCACCCCTTGCCCAGCATGCGTGCCGCGAACTCGCCGGACAGCTCGTCGACGGCCTTCTTCACGTCCGGCGGCAGGCTGTCGTACTTGGCCTGGTTCATCATGAACACGAAGGCCGTGTTGTACAGGCCACCCGGGAAGGTGGTCGCGTACTTGATGACCTTGTCGATCTTGAAGCCTTCCACCGACTCGGCGGGAAACAGCGTGCCGTCCATGACGCCACTGGACAGCAGTTCGTAGCTCTCGGGCGCCGGCTTCAAGGTCACGTTCATGCCCAGCGCCTTGCTGATGTCGTTGACCATGCCGCCGCCGATGCGGAACTTCAGGCCCGACAGGTCGCCCATGCTGGCGATCGGGTGCTTGGTGTTGAAGATGATGCCCGGGCCGTGGGTGAACACGGCCAGCACCTTGACGCCCTTGTGTTCGTCCTGCATTGCGGGCGACTTCTCGTAGACGCGCTGGAAAGCCACCGACGTGGCCTCGGCCGAATCACCGAGGAACGGGAACTCGGCGATCTGCGTGGTCACGAAGCGGCCCGGCGTGTAGCCCTGCACCGTGAAGGACAGATCGGCCAGCCCGTTGCGCACGGCGTCGAAGGTGCCCGGCGCGGCCGACACCGCACGCGGCAGCTGGTTGCACTTGACCTTGCCCTGCACCTTCTGCTCCAGCAGCGCGCACCATTCTTTCTGCCCTTCGGTCAAGGTGTGGGCCGGCGGCACCCAGCTGGACAGCGTGAGCACGATCTGGGCCGAAACGGCGGGCGACACGGCCAGCGCCGCCAGCGCGACGCCAGTCGCCGCGAGGGTCTTGAACGGGGTCATGAGCAGGTCTCCGGGGTCATCTGGAAAGAACGGGCATTGTCTATCCCCGGATAGCGCACGCTCACTGTGGTTTTCCTGAAGTGCCGTCGTGTGACGCAGGTCACGGAAGCGGCCGCTGTGACGCCAGGTTACGCGGGGTGGGCCGCCCCTCCCCCTGAGTCAGGGGGCGTGGCTGCCAGGGGGCCCGCATAGCATGACCGCAACGATCGACGCTGCATCAGCGCAGCACAGAGGACACGATGGACCACCGCAATTCGAGCCAGCCGTTGATGCCTGAGGGCCAGGCCATGCTGTCCGGCCCGGCGCGCGAGGCCTTGCGCGAAGCCGCGATGGCGCTGGACATCGCCGAGCGCTTCCATCAGCCGCTGGAAATGAGCCTGGCGCTGGCGCAGATGGCGCGTTGCTACCGCGCGCTGCAGGCGCTGGCGCCGGCCGTGCTGTGCCTGGAACGCGCGCTGGGCTGGGCCTACACGCTCGGCGCGGCCGACCAGTCGGTGGAGATCCTGTGCCTGCTGGCCGAGACACGCTGCGCCCAGGCCGAACAACACGCCGCGCGGGATGCCCACGGGCGCCACGCGCTGCTGGAACGCACGCGCGACGCCGCCTTCGAGGCGACGACGCTGGCCGCCCACGTGGCCGACCCGGAGTGGGAGATCAAGGTGCTGCTGCGCATCAGCGACGTGCTCGACCGCTGCGGCGACCATGACGACGCGGTGGAACTGCAGTCGCGGGCCATGGAGCTGATGTACGGCCCGCACGTGGGCACCGACCTGGCCGGGCCGGCGTCCGAGATGCAAGGGCTGGCCGACGCCTGAGCCGGCTCAGGCGCGCGCCAGCACCGGCGCCAGCGCCACGCCGGTGTGCGTTGCAGCCGCCACCAGGTCTTCCGGCGGGCCGGCCCGCACCACGCGGCCGCCGCCGCTGCCGCCCTCGGGGCCCAGGTCGATGATCCAGTCGGCCTCGGCGATGACGTCCAGGTCGTGCTCGATGACCACCACGCTGTGGCCGCCATCGACCAGGCGGTGCAGCACGCGGATCAGCTTTTCCACGTCGGCCATGTGCAGGCCCACCGTCGGCTCGTCCAGCACGTACAGCGTATGCGGCGGCTTCTGGCCGCGGCGCGTGATGTCGTCGCGCACCTTGCTCAGCTCGGTCACCAGCTTGATGCGCTGCGCCTCGCCGCCCGACAGCGTCGGCGACGGCTGGCCCAGGGTCAGGTAGCCCAGCCCCACGTCCTTGAGCAACTGCAGCGGGTGGGCGATGCTGGGCATCGACGCGAAGAACTCCACCGCCTCGTCGACCTCCATCTGCAGCACGTCGCCGATGCTCTTGCCGCGCCAGCTGACGGCCAGCGTCTCGGCATTGAAGCGCTGGCCGTGGCAGCTTTCGCAGGGCACCTTCACGTCCGGCAGGAAGCTCATCTCGATGGTGCGCATGCCCTGCCCTTCGCAAGTGCGGCAGCGGCCATCGCCGGTATTGAAGGAGAAGCGCGCCGCCGCATAGCCGCGTGCCTTGGCCTCCAGCGTTTCGGTGAACAGCTTGCGGATGGTGTCCCAGAAGCCGATGTAGGTGGCCGGGCAAGAACGCGGCGTCTTGCCGATCGGCGTCTGGTCCACCTCGAGCACGCGGTCGATCTGCGGCCAGCCGTCGATGCCCTCCAGCCCCTGCCAGTTGGGCTTGGCGCCGCGCGTGTTGATGAACTGCAGGTTGGCCAGCAGCACGTCGCGCGCCAGCGTGCTCTTGCCCGAGCCGCTGACCCCCGTCACCGCCACCAGCCGCTGCAGCGGCACGACCACGTCCACCTGCTGCAGGTTGTGCAGCGCCGCGCCGCGCACCTGCAGCGCCGGCATGCCCACGGCCACCGGCCGGCGCGGCTGCAGCGGGTGGCGCAGCGGCTGGGCCAGCAGCCGGCCGGTCACCGACGTGGGCGCCGCGGCCAGGTCGGCGGCGGAGCCTTCGGCGACCAGCGTGCCGCCGCGCTTGCCGGCGCCGGGGCCGATGTCGATCAGGTGCTCGGCATGGCGGATGGTGTCCTCGTCGTGCTCCACCACCACCAGCGTATTGCCCTGGTCGCTCAGGCGCTGCAACGCATTCAGCAGGATGCGGTTGTCGCGCGGGTGCAGGCCGATGGTCGGCTCGTCGAGCACGTAGCACACGCCCTGCAGGTTGCTGCCCAGCTGCGCGGCCAGGCGGATGCGCTGCGCCTCGCCGCCGCTCAGGGTGGGCGCGGCGCGGTCCAGCGTCAGGTAGCCCAGGCCGACGTCTTCCAGGAAGCGCAGGCGCGCGGCGATCTCGCTGATCACGTCGCGGCCGATGCCGGCCTCGCGCGCCGACAGGTGGCCGTCGCGCATCAGGCTCTCGACCCAGGCCCGCGCCTCGCTCACCGAGCCGGCGGCGACCTCGCTGATCGCCCGCCCGTCGAAGCTGACGCGGCGCGACGCCGGGTTCAGCCGCGTGCCGTGGCAATCGGGGCAAGGCTGGTCGACCACGCCTTCGACCTCGGGCTCCTCGGCCGGGAAGCTCTGTTCGCGGCCCTTGGGGTCGTCGTCACGCTTTGAATCGTCGTAGGCCTTGCGCTGCTCGCGCGTCAGCGCCAGGCCGGTGCCGACGCAGGTCGTGCACCAGCCGTGCTTGCTGTTGTACGAGAACATGCGCGGGTCCAGCTCGGGGTAGCTGGTGCCGCAGACCGGGCAGGCGCGCTTGGTGGAGAAAACCTTCAGCGCACCGATGCCCACGGTGGACTGGCCCGCCTCCATCGCCGCGTCCAGCCCGTCCAGCGGATGCAGCAGGTGCATCACGCCCTTGCCGGCTTCGAGCGCCTTGCTCAGCGCGGCGCGCAGCTCGGCTTCGTTCTCCGGGCCGATCACCAGGTCGGCCACCGGCAGCTCCAGCGTGTGTTCCTTGAAGCGGTCCAGCCGCGGCCACGGGTCGAGCCGGACGAATTCGCCGTCCACGCGCAGGTGCGTGTGGCCACGCGCCTTGGCCCATTTGGCCAGGTCGGTGTAGACGCCCTTGCGCGCCACCACCAGCGGCGCCAGCAGGCCCACGTGCTGGCCCCGGTGGTCGCGCAGCAGCTGCGCGGCGATGCTCTCGGCGCTCTGCGGCCGCACCGGCGCGCCGTCGTGCACGCAGTGCTGCAGCCCCAGCTTGACCCACAGCAGGCGCAGGAAATGCCACACCTCGGTGGTCGTCGCCACCGTGCTCTTGCGCCCGCCGCGCGACAGCCGCTGCTCGATGGCCACGGTCGGCGGGATGCCGTAGACCGCATCCACCTCGGGCCGCCCGGCCGGCTGCACGATGCTGCGCGCATAGGCGTTCAGCGACTCCAGGTAGCGCCGCTGGCCTTCGTTGAACAGGATGTCGAAGGCCAGCGTGCTCTTGCCGGAACCGGACACGCCGGTGATGACGCTGAACTTGCCGCGCGGGATGTCCACGCTCAGGCGCTTCAGGTTGTGCTCGTGCGCGTGCACGATGCGGATAGCCTCGTCCACCACCTGCCGTGCCTGGCGCTGCGCCTTGGCCAGCCACTGCAGCGGCACGCCTTCCTCGGCGCGCGGCACACCCAGGCCCAGGCTGCGCTCGTAGTCGCGCAGCGCGGCGCCGGTGAAGGAGCCGGGGTGCGCCTTCACGTCCTCCGGCGTGCCGCAGCAGACGATCTCGCCACCGCCCTCGCCGCCCTCGGGGCCCAGGTCGACGATCCAGTCGGCGGCGCGCACCACGTCCAGGTTGTGCTCGATGATCATCAGCGAGTGCCCGGCATCGAGCAGCTTGCGCAAAGCCCGCATCAGCTTGGCGATGTCGTCGAAATGCAGCCCGGTGGTCGGCTCGTCGAACAGGAACAGCTGCCCCTTCTTCGCCGCCGGCTGGCTGGGGCCCGATGCCGCTTCGGCCAGGAAGCCGGCCAGCTTGAGCCGCTGCGCCTCGCCGCCGGACAGCGTGGGCACCGGCTGGCCCAGGCGCACGTAGTCCAGGCCGACGTCGACGATGGGCTGCAGCCGCGCCACCACCTCGCGGTCGGCCTGGAACCAGTGCGCCGCTTCGGCCACGGTCAGCTCCAGCACGTCGGCCACGCTGAACTGGTGCGGGCCGCGCACCAGCTTCACGTCCAGGATCTCGGCGCGGAAGCGGCGGCCGTCGCAGTCGGGGCAGCGCAGGTAGACGTCGCTGAGGAACTGCATCTCCACATGCTCGAAACCCGAGCCGCCGCAGGTGGGGCAGCGCCCGTCACCGGCGTTGAAGCTGAACATGCTGGCGGTGTAGCTGCGCTCGCGCGCCAGCGGCGCCTCGGCAAAGAGCTTGCGCATCTCGTCCCAGGCGCCGACGTAGCTGGCCGGGTTGGAGCGCGCGGTCTTGCCGATCGGGCTCTGGTCGACGAACACCGCATCGGCCAGCCAGTCGGCGCCGAGCAGCCGGTCGTGCTCGCCCGGTGCCTCGGTGGCCTTGCCGAAGTGCCGCGCCAGCGCCGGGTACAGCACGTCCTGCACCAGCGTGCTCTTGCCCGAGCCGGAGACGCCGGTGACCACCACCAGGCGCTGCAGCGGCAGGCTCACCGAAATGTTCTTCAGGTTGTGCTCGCGCGCGCCTTCCAGGATGAGCTTCGGCGTGCTTTCGTCCACCAAGCGCCGCAGCCCGATGCCCACCTGCTTGCGCGCGCCCAGGTAGGCGCCGGTCAGCGTGTCGGCTTGGCGCGCGGCCTCGGGCGCGCCGTCGAAGACGATCTGCCCGCCGCGCTCGCCCGGCCCCGGGCCCATGTCGATCAGCCGGTCGGCGGCCAGCATCACCGCCGGGTCGTGCTCCACCACCACCAGCGTGTTGCCGGCGTCGCGCAGCCGGTGCATCGCCTCGACGATGCGGTCCATGTCGCGCGGGTGCAGGCCGATGCTCGGCTCGTCCAGCACGAACATGGTGTTCACCAGCGAGGTGCCCAGCGCCGTGGTCAGGTTGATGCGCTGCACCTCGCCGCCGCTGAGCGTGCGGCTCTGCCGGTCCAGCGTCAGGTAGCCCAGGCCCACGTCGCACAGGTACTTCAGCCGCGTGCGGATCTCGTCCAGCAGCAGCTTCAGCGCCTCGTCGCCCGGCGCGAGCGCGAAGCTGTCGAAGAAGCGGCGCACGCGCTCGATGGGCAGCAGCATCAGGTCGTGCAGGCTCAGGCCCGGCAGCGCCTCCAGCTGCGCGCGCGTCCATGCCACGCCCACCGGCCGCATGCGCTTGGCCGGGTCCAGCACCGCATCGGCCTGCGCCTTCGAGCCCACGCGCCACAGCAGCGCCTCCAGCTTCAGCCGCGCGCCGCCACACACCGTGCACGGCGTGTAGCTGCGGTACTTGGACAAGAGCACGCGGATGTGCATCTTGTAGGCCTTGCTCTCCAGGTAGCCGAAGAAGCGGTGGATGCCGTACCACTGCTGGTTCCACTTGCCGTTCCAGTTGGGGCTGCCGTCGAGCACCCAGGCGCGCTGCGCGTCGGTGAGCTGGTTCCACGGCGTGTCGCGCGGGATGCCGGCGGCGCCGGCGTACTTCAACAGGTCGTCGTGGATCTCGGCCCAGGCCGGCGTCATGATCGGCTTGATCGCGCCGTTGCGCAGCGTCTTGCGCACGTCGGGAATCACCAGCCCGAGGTCGACGCCGATGACGCGGCCGAAACCGCGGCAGGTCTCGCAGGCGCCGAAGGCCGAGTTGAAGCTGAACAGCGCCGGCTGCGGCTCCGCATAGCGCAGGTCGCTCTCCGGGCAATGCAGCCCGGTGGAGTAGCGCCACAGCTCGGGCTCGGCCTCGTCGCCCGTCGGCGCCGGGCCGCCCCAAGCCGGCGGATCCCCCGCGGGGGGCGAGGGCTGCGCAGCAGCCCTCTGGGGGCTGACACTCAGCTTGTAGACGTTGAGCCGGCCGCTGCCGCGCTTCAGCGCCAGCTCGATCGCTTCCATCGCCCGCGCCTTCTCGGTGCCCCCGAGGCGAAAGCGGTCGGCCACCACGTCGAGCAGCTTCCTGCCGTCCACCTCGCGCTCGGCCTGCACCCTCGAGAAGCCGCTGGCCGACAGCCACTGTTCGATCTGCTCGGAGGAGGTATTGGCCGGCAGCTCGACCGGGAAGGTGATCACCAGTCGCGGGTCATCGGCACCTGCGCGGCGTTGCAGGTCGGCGTAGATCGTCTCCGGCGTGTCGTGGCGCACCGGCAACGCCGTCTGCTGGTCGAACAGGTGGGCGGCGCGCGCGAACAGCAGCTTCAGGTGGTCGTTCAGCTCGGTCATCGTGCCGACGGTCGAGCGGCTGGTGCGCACCGGGTTCGTCTGGTCGATGGCGATGGCCGGCGGCACGCCGTCGACGCGGTCCACCGCGGGGCGGTCCATGCGCTCCAGGAACTGGCGCGCGTAGGCGCTGAAGGTCTCGACATAGCGCCGCTGCCCCTCGGCATAGAGCGTGTCGAACACCAGGCTGGACTTGCCCGAGCCGCTGGGCCCGGTGACCACGGTCATCTCGCCGGTGCGGATGTCCAGGTCCAGGTTCTTCAGGTTGTTCTGGCGGGCGCCGCGGATGCGGATGAGGCCGGAGGACATGTCGCGGAGGGGCCTGGGCAAAAGGCAAAGCGGAACATTCTAGGAGCGGCCTGCCCCCGCTTGCGGGCCTTCACAAAGCTTTTCAGGCCGCCCTGCGCGGCGCGGCCGCCTCCAGGAACTTGCCGATCTCCGCCAGCGCCTCTTCGGCCTCCGGCAACTCCGGGTTGAAGATCTGCCAGACGTGCACCATGTGGTTCCAGCGCTGCAGCCGCGCCGGCGAGCCCGCCGCCTGCGCACGGTTGACATAGCGCCGGCTGTCGTCGAAGAGCATCTCCACCTCGCTGGCCTGCAGCAGCACCGGCGGCAGCTTCGTCAGGTCGCCGCGCAGCGGCGACACGCGGGGGTCGCAGGGGCGGATGCGCGTCTGCAGCAAACCGATCCACAGCAGCAGCCATTGCGGCACGCGCGCCATCGGCCCGAACAGCGGGCCGAGCATCGCGTCGCTGTGCAGGTTGGCGCGCAGGCTGGGGCTGGCCAGGGTGGCATCGGTCAGCGGCGACAGTGCCACCGCGGCATCGGGCGCGCGCAGGCCCGCATCGCGCACCCACTGGATCAGCGACAGCGTCAGGTTGCCGCCGGCCGAATCACCGGCCACGAACAGCGCGCGGGCCGGCAACAGGCCGTCGGGCCCGTGGTCCAGCAGCCAGCGGTAGGCGGCGCGGCAATCGTCGATGCCGGCCTGGCGCGGGTGCTCGGGCATCAGCCGGTAGTCGATGGCCAGCACCGCGCCGCCGGTCAGCGCCGACAGGCGGCTGGTCAGCGTGCGGTGGCTCTTCGGGCTGCCCATGACGAAGGCGCCGCCGTGGATGTACAGCAGGCGCCGCGCCGGGTCCGCGCCCGGCGCCAGCACCCATTCGGCGCTGACGCCGCCGGCATCCACCGGCACGAAGCGCGCGTCCAGCACGCGGTCGGCGAACATCTCGTCCATGATCTTGCGCAGCACCGCGTTGCGCTCGCGCATCGGCACGGCCTTCAGCGTGCTGCTCAAGCCGCTCATGCGGGCCAGCACCGCCTGCAGTTCGGGGCCGGGCGCATCGCCGTGCGCGAAGCGCTCGCCGGTCGGCTGGTCCAGCCCCCGCAGCGTCTCGCCGCGCAGCCACAACACGGCCACGGCCCACAGGCCGACGACCACCACCACCACGACCCCTGCCACGTCCAGCATGCGCCCCCCTTGTCCAGGCGCCCAAGCATAGGGCTTGTCAGCGCGCGCCGGCTTTCTGCAGGATCAGCACCATCGGCTCGTAGCCGCGCGCAACCGCCAGCGCCAGCGGCGTGCGCCCGTCGCGGTCGGCCAGCTGGGTGTTGGCGCCGGCCTCGACCAGCGCCTGCAAGGTGGCCACGTGGCGCGGCCCGCCCTGGCCGAGCACGATGGACTCGATGAGTGCGGTCCAGTGCAGGTTGTTGACATGGTCCAGCGGCGCGCCGGCCTGGATCAGCTGGCGCACCACGCCGTCGTGGCCCAGGTGCGCGGCGGCGATCAGCGCCGTGCCGTCGTAGCGGCTGGTGGTGAGCTTGGCGCTGGCGCCCAGCGCCAGCAGCAGGCGCAAGCTCTCTTCGTCGTCGGCCACCGCGGCGATGGTCACGGCGTCGTAGCGGTCGTTCTCCAGCGCGCCCAGGTCGGCGCCGGCCGCGGCCAGCAGGCGGATGGCCTCGCGCTGGCGTGCGAAGGTGGCCACGTGCAGCGGCGTGCGGCCGTGCTCGTCACGCGCGTTCAGCGGCGCACCGGCGCGGATCAGCTGCGCCAGTTGCGCTGCGTTGCCGTGCCAGGCGGCGGCATGCAGGCCGCCGTAGCGCGCCGCCTCGGCCGCGCTGGGCGGCACCTGGGCCGCTGCCGACGGCGGCCCGAGCAGCGCGCACAGCGCCAGCGCTTCAGTCGCGACCCTGATGACCCGAGCGATCACGCGCATTCAGGAACTCCAGCGTGGCCTGGCGCGTCTGCGGCGAGCTCAGGATGCCCAGGTGCGCGCTGCCCAGCGCCGCATCGTAGGCGCCCTGCCCCGTCAGGTCGAGCCGCCGGGCGCCGCGCAGCGCGGCGCTTCGGGAGAAGTCGGTAGGCTGGCCAAAAGAGTCCTCGGCCGGAATCGGCGGGAAGACGCCGTCCTGCAGCGGGAAGTAGACGAAGCTGGTGTCGG
Source organism: Rubrivivax sp. (assembly GCA_019635285.1). Lineage (GTDB taxonomy): Bacteria > Pseudomonadota > Gammaproteobacteria > Burkholderiales > Burkholderiaceae_C > Rubrivivax. The sequence goes on from JAHBZS010000050.1 coordinate 15,831, forward strand.
CGTTGCGGATCACCAGCACCTGGGTCGGGCCGGCGGCCTCGCCGCTGCTGCCGGGGCCGTTGAGCAGCTTCAGGAAGCGCGTGTTAGGCGAGCCGAGCTCGACGCAGATCTCGCTCTTCGGCGTGAAGCCGCCGAAGGCCGGCAATTGGTAGACGTTGGCCGGGTTGGGCGAGCAGTTGATGATGCCGTGGTTGGGCCCGTCGATGGCCACGAAGCGGCGCACCAGGCGCTGCGCCTCGTCCTGGCGCATCCATTCGCGCGTCAAGGTCACGCCCAGGCTGTGGCCGACGATGTCCACCTGCCTGGCGCCGGTATAAGCCAGCACCGCATGCACGAAGCGGCGCAGGTCGGGCACGTTGGCGGCGTTGGTGTGGGCGATGCCGGAGCGCAGCGTCGGGTCGCCGGCCAGGTCGCACTGGTCGCCCTGGTAGCCCAGGCCCCACAGTTCGCTGGGGGCCCAGCCGTTGTCCGCCAGGTACTGCGCCAGCGACTGGATGCGCGCCACCGGGTTGCAGGCGGTGCCGAAGGGCGTGTCGTTGTTGCCGTGCAGGAAGATCACCGGCGTGCGCTTCACCGGCCCGGCCGCGCCGAAGCCGATCACCGGCTTGCCCAGCGAGGTGTCGATGATCACCGGGAAGTCCGCCGGCAAGGTGTTGCCCACGGTGCCGGCGGCGTGCGTGCCGACGCTCAAGGCCGTGGCCAGCGCGGCCAGCAGCAGGCGAAGGGAAGGCTTGTTCATCATGGTACGGTCTCCTCGGGTTGGGTCGGCGCGTCAGGCCGACAGGAAGCGTTCGATCAACGCGTACTGCTCGGGGGTGTTCAAGCTGGGTGCGTGGCCGCAGCCGGCAATCTGCACGACCAGTGCGCGCGGGCCGCGGTTGCGCATCTCGTCGGCCACCTGCGGCAGCAGCAGGTCGGAATGTTCACCGCGCAGGCACAGCACCGGCAGGTCCAGCGCGTCCCAGGCGTCCCACAGCGCGTAGTCGTCCGCATGGTGGGTGAACTGCATGACCATCGCCGGGTCGTAGTGCGGCGTCACGCGGCCGTCGGGCAGGCGCCGCACGGAGGTTTCGGTGAGGTGCCGCCACTGCGCGTCGCTCATCGCGCCGTAGGGCTGGTAGACGCTGCGGAAGTACTGCTCCAGCTCGCTCACGGTGGCAAAGGCCGGCGGGCTGCCGGCATAGCTGCGGATGCGCTGGATGGCGGCGTCGGCCAGCTGCGGGCCCACGTCGTTGAGCACCATGCGGCGCACGCGGCCGCGCAGCGGGCCGGCCGCGGCCTTCAGGCCGATGGCGCCGCCCATCGACGTGCCCAGCCAATGCACCTGCTCCAGCCCCAACTGGTCCAGCAGCGCCGTGGCCAGCTGGGCGTAGAACGCCAGGCAGTATTCCTTTTCGGGCAGCGGGCTCCACTGGCTGAGGCCGCGGCCGATCGTGTCGGGGCAGATGACGCGGTAGGCTTTGGCCAGGTGCGCGGCGATGTCGTCCATGTCGCGGCCGGTGCGCGCCAGGCCGTGCCAGGCGATCACCGTCTCGTCGTGCTGCGCACCCCATTCGGTGTAGTGCAGCTCGCGGCCCAGGCAGGCCAGGTAGTGGGAGCTGAAGCCCATGGCCGCCGGCATCACTTGCGCAGCGCGCCCAGGCGCAGCCGCCCCACCACGCCCGCCGGGAAGTAGTACACCGACAGCACGAACAGCACGCCCAGCCAGAGCAGCCAGCGGTCGGGCGAGACCAGCTGCGACAGCACCGGCACGCCTTCGAAGGCGCCGCCGCCCAGCTTGAGCAGATCCTGCAGGTAGTTCTGCGCCAGCACAAACAGCACCGAGCCGATGACCGCGCCGTACATCGTGCCCATGCCGCCGATGACCACGATGAGCAGGATGTCGAGCATGATCTCGAAGCTCAGCGTGGTGTCCGGGCCCACGTAGCGCAGCCACAGCGCCAGCAGCGCGCCGGCCAGCGTGGCGAAGGCCGCCGACAGCACGTTGCTCCAGGTGCGGTAGACCACGGTGCGGAAGCCGATGGCCTCGGCACGGAAGTCGTTCTCGCGAATGGCCTGCAGCACGCGGCCGAAAGGCGAGTTGACGATGCGCAGCAGCGCCAGGAACAGCGCCAGCACGACGACGAAGAGCAGGTAGTAGGTGACGATCTTGCCGTCGATGTCCAGGCCCAGCAGCGGGCTGTCCAGCGGCTCGAAGGACGGGCTGAGCCAGGCCGGGTTCTTGAAGGTCAAGCCGTCCTCGCCGCCGGTGAAGTCCGACAGCTGCGAGGCCAGCGTCTGGAAAGCCGTGGCCACGGCCAGCGTGATCATGGCGAAGAAGATGGCCTTGACGCGCAGCGAGAACAGGCCGATCAGCAGCGACAGCAGCAGCGACGCCGCCAGCGCCAGCAGCACGCCCAGCCCCACCGCCGTCCAGCCCGGCCCGAGGCGCGTGCTGGCGATGGCCACGCCGTAGGCGCCGATGCCGAAGAACATGGTGTGCGCGAAGCTGACGATGCCGGTGTAGCCCAGCAGCAGATCGAAGCTGGCGACGAGCAGGATGAACACCAGCATCTTGGCCGCCACCGACAGCGCCTTGGCGCCGGGGAAGGCGAAGGGTGCGACCGCCAGGCCGACCAGGATGATCACCAGCGCCAGCGCCAGCCAGCGGCTGCGCGGGTAGTCGTGCGAGAGGATGCGGTCGAGCATGGCCTTCAGCGGTTCGTCACCGGATACAGGCCCTGCGGCCGCCACAGCAGCACGGCGACCATCAGCGCGATGTTGGAGAACAGCGCCACCTTCGGCGCCAGGAAGCCGGTGTAGTTGGCCATCAGCCCGACCAGCAGCGCGCCGACGAAGCAGCCCAGCGTGGAGCCCAGGCCGCCGATGATGATGACGATGAACAGCAGCACGTTGATCTGCGTGCCCATCTGCACCGACACGTTCTGCTGGTACAGCGCCCACAGCACGCCGCCCAGGCCGGCCAGCGCCGAGCCGGCGACGAACACGCCGACGAACAGCCGCTTGATGCGGTAGCCCAGCGACTCGACCATCTCGCGGTCCTGCACGCCGGCGCGGATGAGCAGGCCGATCTTGGTGCGCGCCAAGGTCCAGGCGAGCAGCGCGAAGATCACCAGGCCGATGGCGCCGGCCACCAGCCGGTACTTCTCGATGGCGGCGTCGCCCACCAGCACCGCGCCGCGCAGGATCTCCGGCAGCGGCAGCGCGATCGGCAGCGGGCCCCAGATGACCTTGATGATCTCCTCGCCGACGATCATGCCGCCCATGGTGATGAGGATCTGCTTCAGGTGCAGGCCGTAGACCGGCCGCACGATGACGCGCTCGAAGGCCCAGCCGACGCTGCCGGCCACGGCCATGGCCACCACCATGGCGGCGAACACCGCCACCAGGCTCTGCAAGCCGCCCTGCGCCGAGAAGCCGGCCATGCCGGCCATCACGCTGGTGGCCATGAAGGCGCCCAGCGTGATGAACACGCCGTGGCCGAAGTTGAGCACGTCCATCAGCCCGAAGACCAGGGTCAGCCCCGAGGCGATGACGAAGATGATCAGCCCCATCGACAGGCCGGCCACCGTCAGCGTGAGCCAGCTGCTGGCGCTGCCGATGGCCGGAAAGGCCAGCACCATGATGCCCAGCAGCAGCGCCAGCGGCTTCCAGTCGAAGCGTGCTTTCGGCACGGCGTTGGCCGCGGCCGAGCTGGCCAGGGCGGTGGTGTTCATTGATGCGCTCCCAGCGACAGCCCCAGCAGGCGCTGCTGCAACGTCTGGTCGGCCGCCAGCTCGGCCATCGGCCCGCGGTGCACGATGCGGCCGTCGTCCATCACCGCGACGCTGTCGCCCAGCGCCTTGGCCATCAGGAAGTTCTGCTCGACCAGCAGGATGGTGGTGCGCTGCGCCTTCAGCTCGCGCAGCGCGCCGATCAGGTTCTGGATGATCGACGGCGCCAGGCCCTTGCTCGGCTCGTCGATGAGGATCAGCGCGCGCGGCTCGCAGATGGCCCGCGCCACGGCGAGCATCTGCTTCTGCCCGCCCGACAGCTTGCCGGCGGGGTACAGCCAGAACTTCTTCAGCGCCGGGAACAGGCCGAAGATCCAGTCCAGCCGCGCCTTGTCGAGCTCGCCTTCGTGGCGTGCGCTGCGCGCCGCCAGCACCATGTTCTCGCGCACCGTCAGGTCGGTGAAGATGCCCATGTTCTCGGGCACATAGGCGATGCCCTGCATGGCGATGTCGGGCGTGGCGCGGCCGTTGAGGCGCTGGCCGCGGAAACGCAGCTCGCCGGCCGAGGCCTGCCACAGGCCCATGATGGTGCGCAAGGTGGTCGTCTTGCCGGCGCCGTTGCGGCCCAGCAGCATGGTCACCTCGCCCTCGGGCACGGCGAAGTCCACGCCGTGCAGGATGTGGTACGCGCCGATGTGCGTGTGCACGCCTTGCAGTTCGAGCAGCTTGTTCATGCGGCCCCCACGTCGCGGCTTGCAGGCCGCTGCGACTCGCCAGGCTCGCCACCGCCTGCAGGGACGGTCGCCAGTTCGGGCTCGTCCTCCGCGGCCATGCCCAGGTAGGCCTGCTGCACCACGGGCGAGGCGATCACTGCCGCCGGCTCGCCATCGGCGACGAGTTGCCCGTTGTTGAGCACGATGATGCGGTCGGACAGCTCGCGCACCACGTCCATCTTGTGCTCGACCAGCAGGATGACGATGTCCTTGCGCGCCTTCAGGCTGCGGATCAGGTCCAGCACCACCGGCACCTCGTCCACGCTCATGCCGGCGGTGGGCTCGTCGAACATGAAGACCTTGGGGTCCAGCGCGATGAGCAGCGCCACTTCCAGCTTGCGCTGGTCGCCGTGCGGCAGGCTGCTGGCCTGCGCCTCGGCCTTGTCGCCCAGCCGCACCTGCGCCAGCAGCGCCTCGGCCTCGTCGATCCAGGCGCGGCGGTCGGACCACACGCGCCACATGTCCAGCGCGCCGCCGTGGCCGCGGCCGGCCTCGCGCGCCTGGATGGCCAGGCGCACGTTCTCGCGCACCGTCAGGTTGGGGAACAGCTGCGTCAGCTGGAAGGCCCGGCCCAGCCCGCGCCGCGTGCGCAGCGGCGCCGGCAGCGCGGTGATGTCCTCGCCGTCCAGCGTGACGCGGCCTTCGCTCGCCGGCAGCTGGCCGGAGATCAGGTTGAAGTAGGTCGTCTTGCCCGCGCCGTTCGGCCCGACGATGGAGGTCAGCGTGCCCTGCGCAAAGCTGCAGGACACGTGGTCCACCGCCACATGGCCGCCGAAGCGGATGGTCAAGTCACGCGTTTCGAGCACGGTCTTGCAAGCCCGGCCGCCGGCCGGGCTTCGTCCTTCTGACTGGAGCCACCCTCTCGGAGGGAGGCTGGGGGGAGCAGAACGTTCGCGGAGGATCCGCAACCAGCGCTAGCGCTGGTTGCGGATCGGAATCTGCAGCTCCGACGCCGGAATCACGCGCACCAGCTCGGGCACGCCCCAGGCGAAGGCCGGGTCGTTCTTGATGCGGAAGTGGTACATCTCCTGCATCGCCTGGTGGTCTTCCTTGCGGAAGGTCATCGTGCCCTTGGGCGTCTCGAAGCTCATGCCTTCCATCGCGGTGATGAGCTTGTTGGAGTTGGTGTCGCCGCCGGTCTTCTTCAGCGCCTCGACCACGGCGATGCCCGCGGCCATGCCACCCGCCGTGAAGAAGTCGGGCGGCGCCTTGAACTGCGAGTAGTGGCGCGACACCAGCCACTCATTGGCCTTGTTCTTCGGGATGCCGAAGTAGTAGTACAGCGCGCCTTCCATGCCCGGGAAGTTCTTGTAGGCGACCATCGCCGGCAGGATGTTGCCGCCGGTGGCCAGCTTGATGCCGAAGCGCTTTTCCAGGTCCAGGTCGGCGATCTTCGGGAACGGCGTCGGGCTGCCCGACCAGCCCACCGCCAGGTACTTGTTGCCCGGCTGGTCCTTCAGCTTGTCGATGATGCGCTGCAGGCCGGCGGTGAAGTCGGTGGTGCCCACGGGCAGGTATTCCTCGTGGACGATCTTGGCCTTCTTGGTGAACTCCTTGGTGGCCTTGACGCCGTCTCGGCCGAAGGCGTTGTCGTTGGCCAGGATGGCGATGACGTTGCCCGGCTGGTCCAGCGCGGCGGCATTGGCCGCGGCGTCCTGGCTCGAGTTGCGGCCGGTGCGGAAGATGTACTTGTTCCACTTGTCGCCGGTGATCGAATCGGCCACCGCCGGCTCGACCAGCAGGATCTTCTTGTATTCCTCGGCCACCGGCAGCATGGCCAGCGCCACCGGGCTGGCGGTCGGGCCGACGGCGATGTCCACCTTGTCGTCGGCATAGGCCTGTGCCAGCAAGGTCTTGCCCACGTCGGGCTTGCCCTGGTCGTCCTTCTCGATGACCACCAGCTTCTTGCCGGCCACCATCATCGTGCCGTTGGTGGCGTATTCCAGGCCGAGGTTGAAGCCGGTGATGGTCTGCTTGGCATAGGCCTCCAGCGGGCCGGTCTTGCTGGCGATCAGCGCGATCTTCACCTCGCCCTTGTTCTGCGCCACGGCGCTGCCCAGCGGCAATGCGCTCACGGTGGCGGCCAGCGCGGCGGCGGCAAGCCAGGAAATGGTCGGTCGGGTCACGGGACGGTCTCCTTTGGATGAGATGGGGGCTTCAGTGCAACGGGCGTGCCACGCTGCACCAGCTCAGTGCAAACCCTAGGAATCGAGCCTGCCAGCGCCTGAAAAACCGGCAGGCCGGGGGATTTGTGCCTTGTGATTGCATCAAAACCATACACTGACTTTCGGCAAGAACAACAGATTGTCTTGTTGTTGGTCAATAACCGCTGCGCGCTCAGCGCGGCACCAGCTTCGCGCCCGTCAGCTGCTCCTGCGCCTCGACCAGCGAGGGCACGAACTTGTGGCCGTGGCCCAGCGCGCAGGCCAGCACCAGCGACTGGTGCACCGCCTCGCCGACGACCGACGGCGCGCCCAGGTTCTCGGCCAGGTGGGTGTAGTAGCGCACGTCCTTGCGGGCGTTGTTCAGCTCGAACTTCATGCCGCCGAGGTCGCCCTTCAAGGTCTTGGCCATGACCTGGAAGATGCCGGAATTCACCAACCCGGCCGACACCAGCTCGACCAGCTTGTTGGGGTCGATGCCGGCGCGCTGGCCCACCGCAAAGGCCTCGGCGATGGACGTGCACATGGCCTGCGCGATGAAGTTGTTGAGCAGCTTGATGGTGTGGCCTGCGCCGGGGCCGCCGACATGGAACACGTTCTCGGCAAAGGCGCGCAGCACCGGCTCCAGCGTGGCGAAGTCGGCCGCGTCGGCGCCGACCATGACGTTCAGCTTGCCGGCCTCGGCCTCCACCGGCGTGCGCGCCAGCGGCGCGTCGATGACGCGCACGCCCTGCTTCGCGCTGGCCTCGCGCAGCCGCGCCGTGGAATCGGGTTCGCTGGTCGAGGTGTCGACGATCAGCAGACCGGGCTTCGCACCGGCCAGCAGACCCTGTTCGCCCAGCACCGCGGCCTCGACCTGCGGCGAGCCGGTGACGCACAAGAACACGATGTCGCTGTCGGCGGCCAGCGCCTTGGGCGACGCGGCCTGGGTGGCGCCGGCCACCAGCAGGTCGGCCACGCGCTCGGTATTGCGGTGCACGGTCAGCGCCAGCGGCCAGCCCTTGGCGCGCAGGTTCTTGGCCATGCCGTGCCCCATCATGCCCGAGGCGCCGATGAATCCGATGCGTTGCATGTTCAGTCTCCGTGTTGGGAGGCCGCATTCTGCGGTGTGCCGGCAGGCGCCCGCAGCGCCAGCTTCTGGTACAGCGTGGCGCGCGAGATGCCCAGCTGCCGCGACGCCGCCAGCTTGTTGCCGCCGGTCCGCTGCAGCGCGCGCTGGATCAGCCGCGCTTCGAGCTCGGCCACGGCCTGCGGCAGCGGCAGGTCGCGGTGATCAGATGAGCCTGGCGAGTCGGAGGGCAGCTCCGGCGCGCGCGCCGGCGGTCGCGGCTCGGCCGCCTCGGCCGCCGGCAGCCCGCCCAACAGCGGGCCGAAATGCGCCGCCCCCAGGTTCGGGTCGTCGGTCATCAGCGTGGCCTGCTCCAGCACGTTGCGCAGCTCGCGGATGTTGCCCGGCCAGCGGTGGCGCGCCAGCAGGTCCAGCGCGTCGGGGCGCAGGCTCTTGTGCGGCAGGCCGCTGCGCCGCGAGATGTCCTCGGCCAGCGTCTCGACCAGCGCTTCCAGGTCGTCCAGCCGCTCGCGCAGCGGCGGCAGGCGGATCGGTAGCACGTTCAGCCGGTAGTACAGGTCGGCGCGGAAGCTGCCGTCGGCGACCATCGCCGGCAGGTCGCGGCTGGTGGCGGCGATGACGCGCACGTCGATGCGCTGCACGCGGTTGCTGCCCAGCGGCTCCAGTTCCTGCTCCTGCAGCACGCGCAGCAGCTTGCTCTGCAGCGCCAGCGGCATGTCGCCGATCTCGTCGAGCAGCAGCGTGCCGCCGTGGGCGGCCATGAACTTGCCCTCGCGGCCCTTGCGGTCGGCGCCGGTGTAGGCGCCCGGGGCGACGCCGAAGAACTCGGCCTCGAGCAGCGATTCCGGCACCGCGGCGATGTTCACGGCAACGAAGGGCTTGCCGGCACGCGCGCTGGCTGCATGGATGCCGTGTGCCAGCAGCTCCTTGCCGGTGCCGGTTTCGCCGAGCAGCAGCACCGTGGAATCGGTCTGCGCCACGCGCCGCGCCTGGCGCTTGACCTCCACCGCCGCCGCGCTGCTGCCGATGAAGCTGGCGATGCTGTGCTTGGGCCGGCGCTGCGCCGCCAGCTGCTGGCGGGCGCTGTCCAGCTCGCGCTGCAGCCTTGCGAACTTGGTCATCAGCGGCTGCATCGTCGTTTCGGGCTGGTCCAGCAACACCATGCCGAAGGCGCCGATCACCTGGCCGGCGTCGTCGCGCAGCGGCAGGCGGCTGACGAGGAAGGTGCCCGCCTGGTTGCTGAGCAGGTCCACCAGGATCGCCTTGCCGGTGTCGACCACGTCGTTCATCATGGTGTTCGGCACCACCTCCTCGACGCGCTTGCCGACGAACTGCTCGGCACTGTCGAAGCCCAGCGCCGGCAGGAACTGCTTGTAGCTCTCGCTGATCCAGACGATGCGGTGCTGGCGGTCGACCAGCATCGAGCCCATGGCCGTGCTGGCAAAGACGTCGAACATGCTCTTCGCCGCCAGCTTGAGCATCCGGTCATCGGGCAGTGTGTTCATCGTGGCGCCGGACTGTAGCCAGACCGGCATTCACTGTCCACATTTCATACACGCCGAATGCCTGCTCAACGGCCTTTGCAATTACGTAATTACAGAATTACCATACGATCCACGATCCGTCCCCCACCGCCCACCCATGGCCGACCCGATTCCGCTGCGCGGCACCTCCCTTCACGACGGCGTGGCCGCACGGCTGCGCACGATGGTCTTCGAGCGCCAGCTGGCGCCGGGCCAGTGGATCGACGAAAAGGCGCTGGCCGAGGCCTGGCACGTCAGCCGCACGCCGCTGCGCGAGGCGCTGAAGGTGCTGGCCGCCGAGGGCCTGGTGGAGCTGGTGCCGCTGCGCGGCTGCCGCGTCATCGAGCTGTCGGACGACGACGCCGACGACCTGTTCCCGGTGATGGCGCTGCTGGAAGGGCGCTGCGCGCACGAGGCCGCGCTCAAGGCCAGCGCCGCCGACATCGCCGAGCTGCAACGCCTGCACCAGGAACTGGAGCGCCACGCCGCCCAGCACGACGTGGACGGCTACTACCGCGCCAACCATGTGTTCCATTCGCGCGTGCAGGCGCTGGCCGCCAACCGCTGGCTCGACCGCAGCACCGGCGACCTGCGCAAGTTCCTGCGCCTGCTGCGCGGACGGCAGCTGAACCTGCCCGGGCGCATCGACGCCTCGATCAACGAGCACCGCGTGCTCATCGACGCCTTCGTGCAGCGCGACGCCGCGCGCGCCGAACGCGCCATGCACGACCACCTGATGGCGCAGCTGCAGGCGCTGAAGCAACTGCGCGCCATCGAACAACGCCACGGAGAGACCGATGCTGGATGAACTGCGCCGGGTCGCCGCCCAACAGCGCGCCGACCACCAACTGCGCAGCCTGGTGCTGGGCTGCAAGCGGCTGCTGTCCGAACGCGGCGAGACCAACAGCATGGCCATCGCACGCCAGCAGGTGGAGCGCATCGACGCGCTCGACGAGCGCCAGCTCGACGCCTTCTTCGACTACCTGAGCGTGCAGCTGAGCCCCGAGCCGCGGCGTGTGCTGCAAGCCGCAGTGGCCTATGCCGAGCAGCCCAACGCCAGCCACCTGATCGCGCTGACCGCTGCGGCCGAGCCGCCGCGGCAGGAGCTGCTGCGCCGGCTGAACCGCACCCCCGGCGGCACCGCCACCTTGGTGCGCATGCGCCGCGCGCTGCTGCAGCGGCTGCCCAAGCAGCCGGAGTGGATGGCGCTGGAGGCCGACCTGCTGCACCTGTTCAGCTCGTGGTTCAACCCCGGCTTCCTGCAGATGCGCCGCGTCGACTGGAATTCGCCGGCCAAGCTGCTGGAAAAGATCATCCACCACGAGGCGGTGCATGCCATCGACGGCTGGGACGACCTGCGCCGCCGCCTGCAGCCCGACCGCCGCTGCTTCGCCTTCTTCCACCCGCAGCTGCCCGACGAGCCGCTGATCTTCGTCGAGGTGGCGCTGCTGCCCGAGATGCCGGGCGCCATCGCGCCGCTGATCGACAAGGCCAGCGCCCCGGTGCCGCCCGAACGCTTCCGCGTGGCGGCGTTCTACGGCATCAGCAACTGCGAGCCGGGGCTGCGCAACGTGTCGCTGGGCAACTTCCTCATCAAGAGCGTGGCCGAGCAGTTGCAGCGCGAGCTGCCGCGCCTGCGCACGTTCTGCACGCTGTCGCCGATTCCCGGTTTCGCCGCCTGGCTGCTGGCCAACCCCGACTTCGCGGCGCTGCCCCGGCTGCGCCGCCATGCCGCCGCCGATTTCGAAGCCGCGCGCGAGCATCTACGGGCGTTGCTCGACGGCGACCTGAGCGCACTGCAACGCGCCGCCACGCACGACCAGCTGGACGAAGAGTCGCAGTCGGCGCTGCTGACCCTGTGCGCCGCCTATCTGCTGCACCTGTCGCCCACGCCCCAGGGCGACCCGGTGGCACGCTTCCACCTGGACAACGGCGCGCGCCTGGAGCGGCTCAACGCCCGTGGCAACATGGCGGCCAAGGGACTGAAGCAGTCCTTCGGCGTCATGGTCAACTACCTGTACGACCTGGACAAGATCGAAGCCAGCCACGAGAAGTTCAAGCAGGGTGAAGTGGCGCGCTCGCGCGCCGTGCACACCGTGATGTAGCCCCCCCGACAACCACCGGAGACAAACCCATGAGGACGTCGTACCCCGCGGTTCGCCGCAGTCTGCTGCTGGCCACCCTGCTGACGCTGGCCCCCCCGCTGGCGCTGGCCCAGGCCAGCACGTCGGCCAGCCAGTGGCCCAGCAAGCCGGTGACCATCGTCGTGCCCTTCCCCGCGGGCGGCGGCACCGACGCCTTCGCGCGGCCGCTGGCCGCGGCGCTGACCAAGAACCTGGGCCGCCAGTTCATCATCGACAACAAGGGCGGCGCCGGCGGCACCGTCGGTGCCAGCCTGGCGGCGCGCGCCGCACCCGACGGCTACACGCTGTTCATGGGCGCCGTGCACCATGCCATCGCGCCGTCGGTCTACGCGAAGCTGGACTACAACATCGAGACCGACTTCGTGCCCATCGGCCTGGTGTCCAGCGTGCCGCAGGTCATCGTCATCAACGCGCAGCGCATGCCGGTGGCCGACTTCAAGGCCTTCCTGGCCGAGCTGCGCAAGAACCCGGGCAAGTACAACTACGCGTCGGCCGGCAACGGCACCAGCCACCACCTGGCGGGCGAGCTGTTCAAGCTGCAGTCGCAGACCTTCATCACGCACATCCCCTACCGCGGCGCCGGGCCGGCGCTGCAGGACCTGATCGCCGGCCAGGTGGACATGATGTTCGACGGCCTGGGCTCGTCGGCCTCGCACATCAAGGCCGGCCGCGTCAAGGCGCTGGCCGTGGCGTCGAACCAGCGCGCGCCGGGCTTCCCCGACCTGCCCACCGCCGCCGAGCTGGGCATGCCCAGCTACCAGGTGGCCACCTGGTACGGCCTGTGGGCTCCAAAGGGCACGCCCAAGGACGTGGTCGAGCGCATCCAGGCCGAGCTGCGCAAGGTGCTCAATTCCGAGGAACTGGTCGTCGTCTGGCGCGGCGTCGGATCCATCACGCCGGACACCTATGGCGACGCCTTCGGCCGCTTCGTCAGCGCCGAGGTCAAGCGCTGGGCCGAGGTGGTCAAGGCCTCGGGCGCCAAGCTGGAGTAGCGCGCCGATGGGCGACGGACGCATCGAACTGCAGGCCGCCGACGGCGCCGGCGTGGCGCGCGTGCGCATCCACAACCCGGCCAAGCAGAACGCGCTGAGCGTGGCCATGTGGCAGCAGCTGCATGCCGCCTTCGCCCGCCTGCAGGCGGCGGCCGCGTCGACCCGCGTGGTGCTGGTCAGCGGCGCCGGCGGCCACTTCGCGGCCGGCGGCGACATCGAAGAATTCCCCAGCTTCCGCTTCGACGAACAACGGCTGCACCACTTCCACGAGCAGCAGGTGGCGCCGGCGCTGCAGGCCATCCTGGACTGCGGCATGCCGGTGCTGGCGCAGATCGAAGGCTCGTGCATCGGCGGCGGGCTGGAGATCGCCGCCTGCTGCGACCTGCGCATCTGCGGCCGCGGCAGCCGCTTCGGCATCCCGATTGCGCGCCTGGGCTTCCCGCTGGCGCCGTCCGAGGCGCAGATCGTCGGCCGCGTGCTCGGCCTGCCGCTGCTGCGCGAGCTGCTGTTGGAAGCCCGGCTGCTGGCGGCCGACGAAGCGCTGGCGCGCGGCATCGTCAACCGCGTGGTCGCCGACGACGCCGTGGCGGCGGAGGCCGAAGCCAGCGCCGCGCGCATCGCCGCGCTGTCGCCGCAGGCGCAGCGGCTGAACAAGCGCACGCTGCGCCAGCTGGCCGCCGGCGGCCCGAGCGCCGCGCAGCGCCAGGAACACTTCGCCTACGCCGACTCGGCCGAACACCGCGAGGGCCTGGCGGCCTTCGTCGAAAAGCGTCCCGCACGCTTCTGAGAACCTGCAACACACCATGAAGAACGGCAACCTGTTCGCGGCGCTGCGCGCCGCCTTCCCGGCGCAGCTGGAGCGCATCGCCATCGAAACCGCCGACGGCCCCGGCGCGCCGCTGTACTACACCTGGGGCGACCTGGAGCGCGGCACGGCGATGCTGGCCAACCTGCTGGACTCGCTGGACCTGCCCGCGGGCGCACGCGTCGCGGTGCAGACCGAGAAGAGCGTCGAGGCGCTGATGCTCTACCTGGCGGTGCTGCGCGCAGGTTATGTGTACCTGCCGCTGAACACCGCCTACCAGGCCGCCGAGATCGAATACTTCATCGGCAACGCCGAGCCCAGCGTGGTGGTCTGCTCGCGCCGCAACTTCGGCTGGGTGAGCCAGCTGGCCTTCAAAGCCGGCACGCGGAACGTCTTCACGCTGGACGACGACCGCAGCGGCAGCCTGCTCGAACGCGCGGCGCTGATGAGCGACCAGCACACGGTGGCGCCGCGCGCCGAAGGCGACCTGGCGGCCATCCTGTACACCAGCGGCACCACCGGACGCAGCAAGGGCGCGATGCTGACGCACGGCAACCTGCTGAGCAACGCCCGTGTGCTGCACGACTACTGGGGCTGGCGCCGCGACGACGTGCTGATCCATGCGCTGCCCATCTTCCACGTGCACGGCCTGTTCGTGGCGTCGCACGGCGCGCTGCTGGCCGGCGCGCGCATGATCTGGCTGGCCAGGTTCGACGCGCGCAAGGTCATCGAGCGGCTGCCCGAGGCCACCGTCTTCATGGGCGTGCCGACGCTGTACGTGCGCATGCTGGCCGAGCCGTCGCTGACGCGGCAGGCCTGCGCGCACATGCGGCTGTTCATCGCCGGCTCGGCGCCGCTGCTCATCGAGACCTTCAACGACTGGATCGCGCGCACCGGGCACCCCATCCTGGAGCGCTACGGCATGAGCGAAACGATCATGCTGAGCTCCAACCCCTACGACGCCGCCCAGGGCGAGCGCCGCGGCGGCACCGTCGGCTTTCCGCTGCCGGGGGTGGGCCTGCGCATCCGCGACGACAAGGGCCACCCGCTGCCCAGCGGCGAGATCGGCCACATCGAGGTCAAGGGCCCCAACGTGTTCAAGGGCTACTGGCGCATGCCGGAGAAGACCGCCGAAGACTTCACCACCGACCTGTGGTTCAAGACCGGCGATGTCGGCAAGGTCGGCGCCGACGGCTACGTGACGATCGTCGGCCGCAGCAAGGACCTGATCATCAGCGGTGGCTACAACGTCTACCCGGCCGAGATCGAGGGCTACCTGAACGAGATGCCGGGTGTGGCCGAATCGGCGGTGGTCGGCGTGCCGCACGCCGACTTCGGCGAGGCAGTGGTGGCGGTGGTGGTGGCCAAGCCGGGCGCCACGCTGGACGCGCCGGCGCTGGTGGCCGAGCTGAAGTCCAAGATCGCCAACTTCAAGGTGCCGAAGGCGGCCTTCGTGGTGGCCGACCTGCCGCGCAACGCCATGGGCAAGGTGCAGAAGAACCAACTGCGCGAGCAGCACAAGGCGCTGTTCGCCGGCTGAGGCCATGGCCGCGTTGCCGGATGACACCTGCCCGCGCTGCGGCGGGGGCTTCCACTGCGGCGTCGACGATGCCGCGCCCTGCGCCTGCACCGGCCTCCGGCTCGATGCTGCCCTGCAGGCGCGACTGCGCGAGCGCTACACCGGCTGCCTGTGCCTGCGCTGCCTGGCGGCGCTGGCCCAGGGCGCAAGCCTGGACCCGGCCGACGCGGCCGCGGCGGCCGGGGCGGCCATTCAGCCGACCCGCACAGGGTGATCGGCCCGGCCCCGCCGCCGGCCGCGCACAATCAATCCACAACACCCCGGAGACCGACGATGCCCCGTGCCCACGCCCTGGACCGCCTGATCGGTGAGCAGATGCCGAGCCTGCGCTCGGCCGCCGACGTCGCCGCCCTCGAGGCCACCGCGACCTACGAAGAGCGCGTCGCCGCGCAAAGCACCTACGAAGCGCTGCAGCTGGGCGCGGCCATCGCGCCGGACGCACCGGCGCTGCAGTTCATCGCCAACGCCACGTCGCTGGAGCCGGCGGTGACGCTGAGCCACGCGCAGTTTCTGGCGCGCGTGACGCAGGCCGGCAACCTGTTCCATGCGCTGGGCGTGGGGCCGCAAGGCGTGGTCAGCTTTCTGCTGCCGCTGCTGCCGCAGTACTACTTCGGCCTGCTGGGCGCGCAGGTGGCCGGCATCGCCAACCCGGTGAACCCGCTGCTGTCGCCGCAGCAGCTGGCCGAGATCCTGCGCGCGGCGCGCACCCAGGTGCTGGTGACCATCGGCCCGCTGCCCGGCACCGACATCTGGGACAAGGTGCAGCAGATCCGCGGCGAGCTGCCGGACCTGAAAGCGGTGCTGGTGATCGGCGGCGCCGCCGACCCGGCGAAGGGCGTGCACGACTTCGACACCGAGCTGGCCAAGCACCCGGCCGACCGCGTGGTCAGCGGCCGCCAGATCCGCGCGAGCGACATCGCCGGCTACTTCCACACCGGCGGCACCACCGGCACGCCGAAGCTGGTGCGCCACACGCATGCCAACCAGGTCTACCAGGCCTGGGGGCTGCGGCTGACCTTGCCGATAGGCGGGCAGAACCTGCTGTGCGGGCTGCCGCTGTTCCACGTCGGCGGCTCGCTGACGCAGGGCCTGGCCACCCTGGCCAGCGGCGGCTGCATCGTCACCTTGACGCCCGCCGGCTGGCGCGACGCCGGCATGGTGCGCAACGTCTGGAAGCTGGTCGAGCGCTACCGGCCGGCGGTCTTCGGCGGCGTGCCCACGGTGCTGGCCGCCGCGCTGAGCGTGCCGGTGGACGGCGCCGACATCTCCAGCGTGCGCGTGGCCTCGGGCGGCGGCTCGGCCATTCCGGTGGCCGTGGGCAAGGCCTATGCGGAGCTGATCCACGGCCCGGTGCTCGAGGTCTACGGCATGACCGAGACCGCCAGCGTGCTGACCATGAGCTACCCCGAGCGGCCGCCGCGCCTGGGCTCGGTGGGCCACCCGCTGCCTTACAGCCGCGTGCGCATCGTCAAGATCGACGCCGACGGCAACTACCAGGGCGACTGCGGCCCCGACGAGATCGGCGTGGTGGCCATGGCCGGGCCGGGTGTCTTTGGCGGCTATGTCAGCGACGCGCACAACCGCGGCGCCTTCGTCGAGCCCGGCTTGCGCTGCCCCCAGGTTTCGTAGCAGTCCGATCTAGAGCCCGGGAGTTTGCATCGTAGTCGTTGATGCGGGGTTTGGCGCGTTGCCGCCAGCATGCTGGCGGCAACGCGCGGCGAACACGGCCGGCGGCACGTACCCGAGGGTGCTGTGCGGCCGGTGGTGGTTGTAGTCCTCGCGCCAGTTGTCGATGACGCTGCGCATGTGGCTGAGACTCGCGAACCAGTGCTGCGATAGGCACTCGTCGCGGAAGCGGCTGTTGAAGCTCTCGATGTAGGCGTTCTGCACCGGCTTGCCTGGCTGGATGAAGCGCAGCTCGATGCCGTTGCTGGCCGCCCAGGTCTGCATCGTCCTGCCGGCGAACTCCGGGCCGTTGTCGGTGCGGATCACCTTGGGCAGTCCGCGCTCGGCCTTGACCTGGTCGAGCACGCGGGTCACGTACAGCGCCGGGATCGAAGTGTCCACGGCGATCTGCACCGCCTCCTTGCTGCAGTCGTCCACGACCGTCAGCGTCTTGACCCGCCGGCCGTTGGCCAGCTCGTCGAACACGAAGTCCATGCTCCACACCTCGTTGGGTTGGATGGGTCGCACCAGGGGTTGCCGCTCGGGCACGGGCAGCTTCTTGCGCCGACGCTTGCGCACCATCAAGCCTTCCTCCCGGTAGACCCGGTAGGTGCGCTTGACGTTGATCGCCCAGCCGTCAATGCGCAATCGGCTGTGCAGCATCCGGTAGCCGTGGCGGCGGTGCTGGCCGGCGAGCTCCGTCAGGCGCTCGCGCAGCCGGCCGTTGCCGTCGTCGCGGGGTTCGTAGCGCAGGGTGCTGGCGCTCATGCCCACCAGCTTCAAGGCCTGGCGTTCGCTCAAGCCCCTGTCCTGCAACTGCCGCACGACCTCGCGACGCGCCGCCACGGCCACTATTTTCCCTTCAGCACCTCGCGCATCGCGTCGACTTCGAGCATCGAGTTGGCCAGCAGCCGCTTGAGCTTGCCGTTCTCGGCTTCCAGCGCCTTCAGACGCTGTGCGTCCGACACCTTCATGCCTCCGAACTTGGCCTTCCAGGCGTAGTAGCTCGGCTCGCTGAAGCCGTGCTTCCTGCACAGCTCCTTGACCGGCAGCCCAGCGTCGGCCTCGCGCAGGAAGCCAATGATCTGTTCCTCGCTGTATCTCTTCTTCATCGGTCCGATCTCCGTCTCGGTTGATCGGACTCTAGAACTTCCTGCTACGAATCTCCGGGGGCAGCGCAGGCTGGGTCAATTCCGGCGACCTGGGCCGGCTGGATGCCGACGGCTACCTGTGGATCACCGGCCGCGCCAAGGACCTGATCATCCGCGGCGGCCACAACATCGACCCGCAGGCCATCGAGGAGGTGTTCTACCAGCACCCCGACGTGGCGCTGGCCGCGCTGGTGAGCCAGCCCGACGCCTATGCCGGCGAGCTGCCGGTGGCCTATGTGCAGGCCAAGCCGGGCACGCAGATCGACGTCGACCAGCTGCTGGACTTTGTGCGCGAGCGCACGCCCGAACGCGCCGCGGTGCCGGTGAAGCTCTATCTGATCGACGCCATCCCGCTGACCGGCGTGGGCAAGATCTTCAAGCCGGCGCTGCGCGTCGACGCCGCCGAGCGCATGGTGCGCGCCACGCTGGCCGACCTGAACACCGGTGGCACGCAGTTGACGGTGGCGGTGCTGAGCCACCCCGAGCACGGCCAGGTCATCCAGGTGAGCGGCGAAGGGGCAACGGGCTCAGGCCGCGACGCCGTCGAGCGGCAGGTGCACGAGCGGCTGGGGCCGCTGCCTTGGCGGCATGAGGTGGTGTGGCGGTAGCCCCTGTGGGTTGACACGTCCGCCGCCGGCGTCGGGGCGGCGCCGCAGCCATGCCATGCGTCCAGGACGTCGCGTTCCGACCCATCTTGGTTGTTCGCGTGGTCAGCCGCAATGACTCTTCCGCAGCGCCTGCTGCCGGTCGCTGCCGCGAACCAGCCGCAACTAGCTTCCGGGCGCGAAGAGCTTTCGACTGTGAACTCATGCCGACGGAGGGTCGGGACTCTGCGCATCCTTGACGTCGATCCGCATCATCGCTCCTGCCTCGGATTTCGGATAGCGCTTGCGATGATCACTTGCATTGAGCTGAATGAGGTACTGGCACTCGGAACATCCGCCCTTGAGCGACTCGATGATCGCGTCGTCAGGAATACCGACGAGCTGCAGGTAGAGAACTCGCAGGAGGGTCTTCATCCTGGCACACGCGCGATACATCCCATTGCCATCAAGCATGTTGGGGCGCAGCGTCTCGTCCCAATGGGTGTAGTAATTGCGCGTGTCGACCCAGGCCCCCGGCACGGTACCGTCGCCACCGAGGACAAATTGCCGGATGGGCAAGTCGAGTCGGTTAGTCAGAGCGGCTAGACGCTTTCGCAGCGAGAGCTGGTTGCCGTACTTGATGCGGGACTTGAGCGAGTCTCTATGGTCGGACTGCGTCCCGCGTGGGATGGCGTTCGTCAGAGCGTGCGCGATCGGCGCGTAGTCTGCTTCAGAGACGTAGAGTCCGTGCATGAGCGCACGATGGAGGCCCTCGAGAGCCTGCATGAGCGACAGATATTCGACATGGAGCCAGAGGCCGGTCGATGAAAGCACGCCAAGCGCGAGCTGGCTCGGCATGGCGACACTGTCGTAGATGGCATACCAACGTGCAAACACGTCACCCAACTCTGCGTGCATGTTGCCGCGCAACATGAAGAAGTTGAACGTGTGCTTGTGCGTGCAGTAATTCGACTCTCTCAGCGCCACGAGCACTGCCACGTCGTGATCCACGTCGGCGAGCTTTGCGGTCATCCGGTCCGGCGCCATCGGCGATCCCGCGGCGAATGCGAGGAGCGTCACCGCTTTGCCCATCTCTCTGACAAGCCACTCTAGCGTCTGGGCCGCGTCAGGCTTGATCCGTAAGCAGGCCGACGACTGCACGTTGATCGTGGAAAGCAAGTCTCCAGAAAACTGTCGGTCGATTCCCCAGCCAAGCGAGAGCCCTGCCGTTGGAATTGGCGTGAACTCCTCGGGCATGGCTTCAATCGTGTAGAGCACGGTAGGTGGCTTGTCGTCGGTCTTGTCAAGAATGCTTTGCATCATCCCGCTACGACTGATCCACATCTGAAGTCCTGGGATGCGCACGCGAAGCTCGCGGTACTTGGTATCGGCAGTCACGTGCGCCCCGATAACCACCCAGTTCGAAGTCACAGTTTCCGGTTCACGCATTCCTGCGGCCCCAAGACTGAAGCCCGACGCAGAGCGGTACGCGTGGAGCACGCTCACCAAGTCGCTCTTGGTAGTCGTTCCACGAATTGCCGGATATTCGAACTCTTCGGTTCCATAGATTGCACCCCTCATCTTCTTGAATGCATCGTGCAGCGCGAGCGTGGCGCGTTTCTCCCTCCAGGACAGCGCCCCAGCGACGCGCGGCGCATCGTCTCCAGGCAGGTGCCACTCACCCGAGAACTCGGCTGAGTCCGTTATCGCGTACGCTTCCACCTTACGCTCCCTAA
>JAHBZS010000051.1 GCA_019635285.1 Rubrivivax sp.
CGATCGGGGGACATGAGCGGATGCGCTTGCCCGTCAGCCTCGGCTCGCGCGGGCCTTGAAAGGCAACTTACCAAGGGCAGCAAAGCGCCGATTGCCGCCGCAGTCTGCAGCCGGGCCTTGTAGTCCGGCACGCACGCCTGGCGCACCTGGTGCTGGATGACCCGCGTGACCGCCTCGCTCAGCGCCGGGCCTCGCGCATGAACGCGGCGAAGAACGCGGCCAGCGCGGCATGCGCCTGCAGCGGCAGCACGTGGGCGATGTACTGGTCGGGGCGCACCACCACCAGCGCGCCTTGCGCGCGGTCGACGCCGCGTTGGTCGAAGATGTCGGCGCCCTTCGGGTCGGGGCAGAACACCTTTTCGTAGTCGATCAGGCCGTGGCGCCCCTTGCGCGGCCGCAGCAGCGCGGGCAGGGTCTCGAAGGCGATCTCGCCATGCGGCCGCTGGAAGACGGCGCGCAGGTCGAACACCGCGTCCACGTCCTGGCCGGGCGGGGTGTGGCGGCGCAGCGGCGAGTCCGCGGCCTGGTCCAGGAAGTCGCACAACGCGCGCAGGCCTGCGTCGTCGGTGCCGGCGAAGGCATACAGCCGCCAGCGGCCGTCGGCCTTGCCGGCATGGCCCAGCTGCAGCGGCTTGGCGTCGGTGACGCGCAACACCGGCGCGGAATGGAAGCGCGTGCCGATGACGAAGCCGCGGGCCAGATGCTGGTGCGTGGCCTCGCCGCAGATCAGCGACGGCCGGTAGTGCGTGCCCATGCCGGCGGTGAAGCGGCCGTGGCGCTCGAAGTAGCGCTGGAATTCCTTCGGGTCGACGCCGGCACTGCCGCTGCCGTCGCTGGGCCGGTCGCTGAACATCTTGGCCCACTCGCGGTCGAAGTCGATCAGCTCCTGCGCTGCCGGCTGGCGCTCGGCCGAATAGCTGTGCAGCAGCGCCGGGTCGCACTGGCCGCGCAGCACCGCGGCCAGCTTCCAGCCCAGGTTGAAGCCGTCCTGCATCGAGAAGTTCATGCCCTGGCCGGCCTTGGGGCTGTGCGTGTGGCAGGCGTCGCCGGCGATGAACACGCGCGGCAGCCGCCGGCCGACCTCCGCCGCCGGCACGTCGTCGTACTTGTCGCAGATGCGCTGGCCGATCTCGTACACCGACCACCACGGCACCTCTTTCACCTCCAAGGTGTACGGGTGCAGGATGCGCCGCGCCGCGGCGATGAGCTGCTCGACGCCGATCTGCCGGCTGGCCACGCGCTCCTCGTCGCCCAGCTTGTCCATCTCCACGTACAGCCGCACCAGGTAGCCGCCTTCGCGCGGGATAACCAGCAGGTTGCCGTGCGCCGACTGCACCGCCACCTTGTGGCGGATGTCGGGGAAGTCGGTCACCGCCAGCAGGTCCATCACGCCCCAGGCCTGGTTGGCCGAGTCGCCCACCAGCTGCCGGCCGATGGCCTTGCGCACCACGCTGCGCGCGCCGTCGCAGCCGACCACGTAGCGCGCGCGCACCGTCTCCACCTGGCCGGCGTGGGCCGGGTCGTCGCGCTCGATGCGCACGCTCACCGGGTAGTCCGCCGCCACGGCGTCCACCGTCACGTCGAGCACGCGGCGCGCGTAGTGCGGCTGCAGCCGGCTGGGCGAGTGGCGCATGCCTTCCAGGTAGAAGTCGTGCACGCGCGCCTGGTTGAGCACCACGTGCGGGAACTCCGACAGCCCGTCCTCCACGTCCTGCACGCGGCCGTGGCGCAGGATGCGCTGCGGCGCCTGCGGGTCGGGCTTCCAGAAGGTCACCTCGTTGATCCAGCAAGCCTCCTTCATCACCCGCTCGGCGAAGTTGAAGGCCTCGAACATCTCCATCGTGCGGCAGGCGATGCCGTCGGCTTGGCCCAGCTGCAGCGGCCCGTCCTTTTGCTCGACGATGCAGCTGCGGATGTCGGCAAAGGCCGCCAGCTGCGCCGCCAGGGTCAGGCCGGCGGGGCCGCAGCCGACGATGAGCACGTCCACCTGCGACGGCAGCGCGTCGGCATGGGGCAGCGCGTCGGCCGACGCCTCGCACACATGGGGGTCGCCGGGCTTGAACCCCTCCAGATGGAACTGCATGGGCATGCTCTCAGACTTGGGAAGCCGCGATTGTCCTCCCGGCCGGCGCGCCGCCGGCGCGTCAGCCCAGGGCGTCGTCCAGCACTTCCACCCAGTGCCGCACCGGTGTCGCCGTGCCGCTTTGCAGGTGCTGGATGCAGCCGATGTTGCCGGACACGATGGTGTGCGCCTGCAGCGGCGCCAGGTGCTCCAGCTTGCGGTCGCGCAGCCGGTAGGCCAGCTCGGGCTGCAGCACGCTGTAGGTGCCGGCCGAGCCGCAGCACAGGTGGCTTTCGGCGGCGGCCAGGCGCACGTCGAAGTCCAGCGCGTCCAGGTGGGTCTCGACGCCGCCGCGCAGCCGCTGGCCGTGCTGCAGCGTGCAGGGCGGGTGGTAGGCCAGGCGCACCGCCTTGCGTGGCGCGGGTGAGGAGCTGGCGCTGCCGCCCCGCTCGCCTTCCGCGCGGGGCAGGGCCAGCTTCTTCCGCAGCGGCTCCACCAGGTCGGGCAGCAACTCGCTCAGGTCGCGCGTCAGCGCGCTGACGCGGCGTGCCCGCTCCGCATAGGCCGGGTCGTGGGCCAGCGCATGGCCGTAGTCCTTGACGGTGACGCCGCAGCCGGAGGCGTTCATGACGATGGCCTCGACCTTGCCCACCGAGGTCAGCCCCTCGGCCAGCGGCCACCAGGCGTCGATGTTGCGCCGCATGTCGGCCAGGCCGCCGTCGATGTCGTTCAGGTGCGTGCGGATCGCGCCGCAGCAGCCGGCTTCGTCGGCCACCAGCGTCTGGATGCCCGCGGCATCGAGCACGCGCGCCGTGGCGGTGTTGATGTTGGGCATCATCGCCGGCTGCACGCAGCCCTGCAGCAGCAGCACCTTGCGCGGGTGTTCGCGCGTCGGCCACAGCCTGGCGCGCGGGCCCACGGCGGCCGGCACCTTGTGCTTCAGCGCTGCCGGCAGCAGCGGGCGCACGGCGCGGCCCAGCGCCATGGCCGGGCCGAACAGCGGCGAGGTCAGGCCTTCCTTCAGCAGCCAGCGCACGGCCTTTTCGCCGCGCGGCCGCTCCACGCGTTCTTCGACGATCTTGCGGCCGATGTCCACCAGATGCCCGTACTCCACGCCGCTGGGGCAGGTGCTCTCGCAGTTGCGGCAGGTCAGGCAGCGGTCCAGGTGCAGCTGCGTGCTGCGCGTCACC
Source organism: Rubrivivax sp. (assembly GCA_019635285.1). Lineage (GTDB taxonomy): Bacteria > Pseudomonadota > Gammaproteobacteria > Burkholderiales > Burkholderiaceae_C > Rubrivivax. Next base: position 3,253 of record JAHBZS010000051.1, read on the forward strand.
GGCGCGCCTTCCAGCACCTGCTTCATCAGGTAGATGCGGCCGCGCGGCCCGTCCAGCTCGTCGCCCAGCAGCTGGTAGGTGGGACAGGTGGCGGTGCAGAAGCCGCAGTGCACGCAGCGGCGCAGGATGGCTTCGGCCGCGTCGCCGTCGCGCGTGTTCTTGAACTCGGGGGCCAGGTGGGTCTGCATCAGGCTAGGGCGTAGCTCAGCACCCAGTAGTGCGGGTGCTCGATCCATTCGACGTCGCGCGCGTGCGCGTCCAGCACGGCCAGCGCCTCGTCGCGGCTGGGGAAGTTCTTCAGCACCTCGTGCACCGAGCCGTCGTCCAGCGGGCGCAGCTGCCAGCTGTCGCCGGCCGCGTCGGTGCGCGCGATCGGCGTGCTGCTGCCGGGCACGAAGCGGTTGTCGATGAAAGCCACGCGCGCGCCGGGCCGCAGGCAGGCGTGCAACTGGTCCAGCCAGCCGGCCAGACGGGCGCGCTCGACGTGGCTCCACCAGAAGCCGGCGAAGGCGCCGTCGAAACGCTGCGCGCCCAAGGTGGGCAGGCCCCAGGCGTCGTGTTCGGCCAGGCGCACGCAGGCCGGCAGGGCCTTGGTGCGGGCGATGGCCAGCGTCTCGGGGTTCAGGTCGGTGGCCAGCCAGGACGCGGCGTCGCGCGCGCCGTGCGGCGTCCACCAGCCGGTGCCGCAGGCCACCTCGAGCACGTGGCGGCCGGCGAACACGCCGGGCAGCCAGGCTTCCAGCGCGCGCAGCTCGGCCTGCCGCTCGGCCTTGTGATACACGCGTTCGTAGCTGCTGGCGCGCTGCGCGTAGTAGCTCTGCAGGCTCATGGGCACATCGCCGGGTACATGCGGCCGAGGTTGAACACGCCGTCCGGATCGAAGGCGCGCTTCAGCTCGCGGTGGATGCGGTCTAGCGGGCTCTGCAGCGGCGCGAACACGCCGGCGCTGCGGTCCTGGCCCATGAACAGCGTGGCATGGCCGCCGGCCGCGGCGGCGGCGTCGCGCACCTCGGCCGCGGGCAGGCGGCTGCTCAGCCAGCGCTGCGCCCCGCCCCATTCGACCAGGCAGTCGCCGGCCAGCGCCAGCGGCGGCGCCACCTGCGGCAGCGACAGCCGCCACAGGGTGGCGCCCTCGTCGACGGCCGCACGTGCGGCGACGAAGTACTCGTCGGTCTGGTCGCGCAGCCCCTGCCAGAAGCCGGCGGCCAGCTCCGGCGGCACGAACTCGCCGCCGAGCGTGCGCGCCGCCGCCTCGACGGCCGCCGCCGCGCCGGCCAGGCGCAGCACCAGCAGGCCCTGCCACCAGGCGCTGGCATGCAGCGGCAGCGGCCGGCCGGCCCATTCGTTGAGCTGCCGGATGGCGCGGGCCTGGTCCATCTCGAAGCGCAGCGTGGCCACGGCCGCGGGCCGCGGCAGCGCCTTCAGCGAGACCTCGCAGATCGCCCCGAACACGCCCAGCGAGCCGGCCAGCACGCGCGACACGTCGTAGCCGGCGACGTTTTTCATCACTTGGCCGCCAAAGCTGAGCAGCTCGCCCTTGCCGTTGAGCAGCGTGGCGCCGAGCACGTGGTCGCGCACCGAGCCGGCCGCGGCGCGCGACGGGCCGCTCAGCCCGGCGGCGACCATGCCGCCGACGGTGCCGCCGCGCACGCCCGGGTTCGCCGGGTTCTCGAAGCGCGGCGGCTCGAAGGCCAGGCACTGGCCGCATTCGTCCAGCGCGGCCTCCAGCTCGGCCAGCGGCGTGCCGGCGCGCACCGTCACCACCAGCTCGGTGGGCTCGTAGCTGCTGATGCCGCGCAGCCCGCCCATGTCCAGCGCGTCGCCGCGCGGCGGGCCGCCGTAGAAGGCCTTGGTGTTGCCGCCGTGGATGCACAGCGTGCCGCGCGTCGCCCGCGCCTGCTGCACGCGCTCGATCAGCTCGCGCAGCGCGGGGTCGTGGTCGGCCACCGGCGTGTCGCTCATCAGAAGCGCGGCAGCTCCGGGAAGGGCAGCAGGCCCTTCCTGACGTGCATCTTGCCGTACTCGGCGCAGCGCGACAGCAGCGGGATCACCTTGCCGGGGTTCAGCAGCTCGGCGCTGTCGAAGGCGCGCTTGACGGCGAACATCTGCTCGCGCTCCTCGGGCGAGAACTGCACGCACATCGAGCTGAGCTTCTCGATGCCCACGCCGTGCTCGCCGGTGACGGTGCCGCCCATGGCCACGCTGGTCTCCAGGATGTCGGCGCCGAAGAGCTCGCAGCGGTGCATCTGGTCGGGGTCGTTGCAGTCGTACAGGATCAGCGGATGCAGGTTGCCGTCGCCGGCATGGAAGACGTTGGCGCAGCGCAGGCCGTACTTCTGCTCCATCGCCTGGATGGCCAGCAGCATGTCGGCGAGGCGCCTGCGCGGGATGGTCGAGTCCATGCACATGTAGTCCGGGCTGATGCGGCCCGACGCCGGGAAGGCGTTCTTGCGCCCGCTCCAGAACTTCAGGCGCTGCGCCTCGTCCTTGCTGACCTCGAGCCGCGTCGCGCCGCAGCCGGTCAGCACGTCCAGCATGCGCACGATCTCCTCGTCCACCTCCTCGGGGGTGCCGTCGCTTTCGCACAGCAGGATGGCCTCGGCGCTGAGGTCGTAGCCGGCGTTGACGAAGGCCTCGACCGCCGCGGTCATCGGCTTGTCCATCATCTCCAGCCCGGCCGGGATGATGCCGGCGCCGATGACCTGGGCCACCGCGTCGCCGGCCTTGCGGATGTCGTCGAAGCTGGCCATGATGCAGCGCGCCACCAGCGGTTTGGGCACCAGCTTGACGGTGACCTCGGTGATCACCGCCAGCATGCCCTCGCTGCCCACCACCAGCGCCAGCAGGTCCAGCCCGGCGCAGTCCAGCGCCTCGGAGCCGAACTCCACCGCTTCGCCCTCGACGGTGTAGCCGCGCACGCGCAGCACGTTGTGCAAGGTCAGGCCGTACTTCAGGCAGTGCACGCCGCCGGAGTTCTCGGCCACGTTGCCGCCGATGCTGCAGGCGATCTGGCTGCTCGGGTCGGGCGCGTAGTACAGCCCCAGCGGCGCCGCGGCCTCGCTGATGGCCAGGTTGCGCACGCCGCACTGCACGACCGCGGTGCGCGAGTACTTGTCCAGCTTGAGGATCTTGTTGAACTTGGCCAGCGACAGCGTCACGCCCAGCCGGTGCGGCAGCGCGCCGCCGGACAAGCCGGTGCCGGCGCCGCGGGCCACCACCGGCACCTTCAGCTCGTGGCAGCAGCGCAGCACCGCGGCCACCTGGGCCTCGGTCTCGGGCAGCGCCACCAGCAGCGGCTGCTCGCGGTAGGCGGTGAGCCCGTCGCATTCGTAGGGCACCGTGTCCTCGCCGCGCCACAGCAGCGCATGCGCAGGCAGCAGCGGCTGCAGCGCCGCCAGCACGTCGGCCTGGCGCTGCGCGCGCGCCGCCGCATCGTCGAGCGCGGCGGTGGGCAGGGGCGCGTTCATGGGCGCGACTTTAGCGCGCCGTATTCACGGTACGGTGAATACGGTGAGCACGCCGGTGTAGCCGTACAGATGGTGGCGCGCGATCTCGCCGCTGGCAAAGAAGCCGACCAGCGGCACGTCGCCCAGCGCATGGCGCACGATCTGCGCTTCGGCCGACGGCGCGCCGAAGTGCGGCCCGCCGCGCCCGGCGCAGCTGATGTAGATCGCCCCGGCGATGGCCCGCGTGGCCGCGTCGGCGGGTGCCGCGGCCCCGGGCGCCGGCTGCGTGGCGCCCACCGCGGCACCGCGGTCCAGCGCCTGCGTCTCCAGTTCGTCGCGGATCTCGCTGCAGATGCGCACCAGGTCGCGCCGCGCGGCCTGCACATCGCGGCCGCAGAAGGCCAGGCGCATGCCCGGCTGCACGCGCTCGGCCACGGCGACGACTTCGCGCGCCGGGTCGACGCCGACCAGGTGGCGCACGCGCGTGTCGGTGCCGAACAGGGCACCGCGCGCCAGCATGGCCTCGGTCTCCTCGCTCAGGCCGACCAGCGTGCTGCGCAGCCGCGGCAGCAGCTTGCGCGGCTCGTCCAGCGTCATGCCCAGGTCACGCAGCAGGCAGCGCAGCGCCGGCTCGCCGTCCAGCGCGAGCACGGCGTGGTCCTCGGCCGCGGTGATGCGGCGCACCGGCCCGATCGGCTGGCAGCCCTGGGTGACGCGCGACAGCAGCGCCACGTCCTGCGTGAAGGCCACGCCGGACAGCGCGCCCTGCCACACGCCGTCGGCCAGGTGGCGCACGCCGTTGCGCGACGCCGCCAGGCCGCCGAACAGGTAGCCCGAGGCGGTGCGCTGGCTCAGCTCCGGCAGCAGCTCGGCCAGCTCGGGCGTGCCGGGGTCGGCATGCACCAGCGCGCTGAAGGCCGCGAAGCCGGCCAGCGGCTGCGCGCCGGAGAACACGCGGAACTGTTCGCGCGGCAGCGGCGCCAGCAGCAGGGCCAGCGCGGGCTCGTCGAAGTATTCGACGCCGCTGGCCAGCACGCCCACGCCCACGCTGCCCACCCAGGCCACCCCCGGCCAGCGGGCGCGCAGCGCGGCCAGCAGCGCCTCGGCCTGCGCCGCATAGTGGTCGCTGAAATAGGCGAAGCCGAGCGTGAAGCCCTGCGGCGCCTGCGGCTGCGCGTCGATCTGGGCGGCGGCCATCGTCAAGGCCATGCGCCAGTCGGGGTGCGCGGCATGGCCGCAGGCGAATGCGTTCATGCGCTCATGCGCGGCGCTTGCGGGACGCCTTGGCGGCGGGTTTCGCTGTCTTTTTGGCTGCCGGCGCCTTGGCCGCCGGTGCGGCCGCGGCCGCGGCGCGGGCCGCCAGATTGCGCGCCGCGATGGCACCGCCATCCTTCATCGCCTTGGTGGCGATCTCGGTGAACTGCTGGGTCAGCGCGCCCCACCATTGCATCGGGTCGACGGCCGGCTTGGCGGGCGCGGCGTCGGCGGTGGCTTCGGCGGGGGAGGCGGCCGCTTGGGCCTGCGGCTTCGGCGGCGGGGCCGGCGGGGCTGGCGGTGAGGCGCGGGCCGGCGCGAGGGGCGGCTCCGCGGCGGCAGGCCGGGTGGGCAAGCTCAGCGCGTTGCGCAGGTCGGCCATCGGCAGGTTCATGGTCTGCAGGGTCGACAGCGTCATGCGCTGCACCTCCAGCGCCTGCACGGTCATGCCGATCATGCGCGCGTTCTGTTCCAGCCAGAACTGCAGCGTCTTCATCTCGCTGATGCGCTTTTCCAGCTCGTCGGGGTTCAGCGTCGGCGCAACCCACTGGCCCATGGCCGGCGCCGCCTGGCCGGCGCTCTGCATCAGGTTGTTCAGGAAGTCGAAGCCGGGGACCAGCTTCGCGAACGCGTTGGGGTCGATCATGGCGCTCCTTGCCGTGGCGGGGACGAGGGCCATTGTGCGCGCCGTGGCAGGCGCTGCAAAGCGCGGCGTCGCGCCTTCAGTCGGCGGCCGTGCCCAGGTCGAAGATCAGTTCGCCGTCGGCCTGGCGCCAGTGCAGCCGGCTGAGCACGTCCATGCCCAGCAGCGGCGCGCCCAGCGCCGGCAGCGCGGTGATGCGCAACTGTTGCGCGCGCACGCCGCCCTGCAGTTCCAGGTCGGCGCGCACGACCTCGCCCTGCACCGTGCCGCCGGCGGTCTGCGATCGTGTCTGGCCTTCCACCGGCAGCTGCAGCCGGCGCGCCAGCTCGGCCGGCAGCGCGCTGCGCGTGGCGCCGGTGTCGACCAGGAAATCCACCGCGTGGCCGTTGACCCGGGCCGGCCAGTGGTAGTGGCCGTCGGGGCCGCGGCGGATGACGACCTCGCCGCCGGCGACCTCGAAGCGCGCGCGCTGCTGCTGCGACAGCAGGGCCTGCACCGCCAGGAACAAGGCCACGCCGACCAGCAGCCACACCGTGACCACCTTCAGGCTGCGCGGCAGTTCGTTCATGCAGCGGCGGCGACACGCTGGTCGATGGCGCCGAACACGCTCTGGCCCTCGCCGTCAAGCGCCTCGATGCGCAGCCGGTCGCCGAAGGCCATGTAGGCGGTGCGCGGCTCGCCGTGTTCCAGCAGCTCGCGCGCGCTGCTCGATGAGGCAGCCAACGCCGGCCGCCGCGTCGCGCTGGCTCAGCGTGCCGCTGCCGACGATGCTGCCGGCGCGCACGTGGCGCGTGCGCGCCAGGTGCGCGATCAGCTGGCCGAAGTGCAGGCTCATCTCGGCGCCGCTGTCCAGGTGGCCGACGCGCCGGCCGTTCCAGTGCACGTCCACCGTCAGGTGCGCGCGGCCGCCGCGCCAGGCGCCGCCCAGCTCGTCGGGCGTCACCGCCACCGGCGCGAAGGCGGTGGCCGGCTTGCTCTGCAGAAAGCCGAAGAGCTTGGCCAGTTCGGCGGGGATCAGCTCGCGCAGGCTCCAGTCGTTGGCCAGCATCAGCAGGCGCACGCCGTCCAGCGCCGCGTCGGGGCCGGCGCCCATGCGCACATCGCCGGTGATCACCGCCAGCTCGGCCTCGAAGTCGATGCCCCAGGCGGTGTCGGCGAAGAGCGCGTCGTCGTGCGCGCCGAGCAGGTCGTCGCTGCCGCCCTGGTACATGCGCGGGTCGTCCATGAAGTCGGCCGGCGGCTCGGCGCCGCGCGAACGGCTGATCAGGTCGATGTGGTTGGGGAAGGCGGAGCCGTCGGCCCACTGGTAGGCGCGCGGCAGCGGCGCCATGCACTGCTGGGGGTCGAAGGCGAAGGCGTGGCGCGCCTTGCCGTGGTTGAGCGTCTGGCTCAGGTCTTCCAGCTGCGGCGACAGGAAATTCCAGTCGTCCAGCACCTGTTGCAGGCGGGTGGCGATGCCGGTGGCGAAATGGGCGGTCTGCAGGTCGCGCGAGACGACCACCAGCTGGCCATCGCGCGAACCGTCCTTGTAGGTGGCGAGCTTCATGCAAGTCCTCGGTTGGTGGCACCATTGTCCGATGCAGGCGAAGCGGCGGTCGACGGCCCGCGGCGGCGCGGTGGCGCTGCTGGGCTTGGCCGTGCTCGCGCTGCACCTGCTGCTGTTGCACGGCGTGTGGCCGTTGCCGGCACCGCCCGGCGCGTCGGGCACGGTGGCGCTGCAGGTCCGGCGCATTGCCGCGGCGTCGCCGCCGGTGGCCGAGGTGCCAGCGGTGCCCGAGCCTGCGCCCGCCGCCCCGCCGCCGGTGGCCGCAGCGGTGCGCCCGCAGGTGCCGGTGAAGGCCCCGCCGCCGTCCCCGGCCGTGCAGGCCCCGGTGCCGATGCCCGCGCCAGCGCCTGCGCCATCCGGCGAAGCACCCGCGCCATCCGGCGAGGCGCCGTGGCCCGTCTATGCGACGCGGCTGCCGGAGGCCGCCGAGCTGCACTACCGCGTGCAGCGTGGCGACCGCGTCGGCAGTGCCCAACTGCAGTGGCAGCCGGGCGACGCCGGCTACCGGCTGCGCCTGGACACGCGCTGGCCGGGCCAGGCGCCGCGTGGCCTGGCCAGCCACGGCCGCGTCGACGCCGAAGGCGTGGCGCCGGTGCGCCATGCCGAACTGCAGCGTGCCCGCGAAGTGCGCGCCGTGAACTTCCAGCGCGAGGCCGGGCGCATCACCTTCTCCGGCCCGCAGCTGGCCTATGAGCTGCAGCCGGGCGCGCAGGACCGGCTGAGCTGGCTGATCCAGCTGCCGGCCATCCTGCAGGCCGACGCGACGCTCGCGCGGCAGGGGACGACGGTGCGGATCTTCGTCGTCGGCACGCGCGGCGATGCCGAGCCCTGGCGCTTCGAGGTGCAGGCGCACGAGGCGCTGGAGCTGCCGGCAGGCGCGGTGGCGCGGGCCCTGTACCTGCGGCGCGAGCCGACGCGACCCTACGACACCCGGGTCGAGGTCTGGCTGGACCCGGCACGCGAGCACCTACCGGTGCGTGCGCGCTTCACCACCGTGCCCGGCGGCGTGCCGCTGCAGATGGATCTGGCCTCCGCCGCGGCGGAGGACCTTGAAATCGGCGCGCCGGCACCCAGGTAGCCCTGCAGGGGGGTCACCTCATGCAAATGCTCTACAACTCGGACAGCTTCGCGGTACTGCAGATCGAATTCGGCGAGCCGGCCACCGGCACCGAGGGGCCGGCGCGCGGCGGCTACGAAATCGTCGACAAGTTCGCCCGCAAGGGCATCTTCATCGAAGGCGCCGTCGCGCAGAGCTTCCACGACGGCGTGCGGGCGCTCATCGACAAAGGCCCCACCGAAGAGGCGCTGGACGAGTACATCGCCGGCTACACCACGCTGGCCCAGCAGCCGATGCACCTGCATTGACCTGCATTGGCGCCAGGGGCTTGCGGCCACCCCCGCACTGCGCCAAGATGCCGCGCATCGTGAAGCGCGGCAGGAGGTGCGATGGCCCGAGGCCAAGGCGGAGCACGCTGGGTGCTGTCACCGGGGCTGGAAGAGGCGCCGGTACTCGACCGGCTGTGCTCGCACTTCGTGCTGACGCTGACGCTGCGCCAGGCGGGCCGCTTCAACCTGCGGCGTGACTGCAACAGCCTGCTGGCGCTGACCGGCCGCCACTTGGTCTGGCCGCCGGCGGTGCTGGCCCGGCTGCGTGCCTACCTGAAGCTGCGCTGCAAGGGCAACGAAGCCTGGCGCGGCCACGAGGCCCTGAGCGACGAGGCCTTCATCGAGCGCTACGGCGCCTGGCGCGGCGCCTACGAGGAAGGCAGCCTGTTCTTCTACCTCGACGAATACGTCAAGGATGCGTCCAAGGACCTGCTCGCCGTGCTCGGCGCCAGCTGCGACTGGCTGGAGCGCCGGCTGAAGAAGGAAGCCACGCTGGTCGAGAAGAACATCGACGCGCTGGCCGGCCTGCTGCAGCTGAACCCGGCCGAGCGCGCGCTGCTGCTCTACGGCACGCTGGCGCGCTACCAGCGCGACCTGCGCGGGCTGCTGGTGGAGTTCAAGGTGTCCAGCGCGCAGGAAGCCTACGCCGCCATCGCCTCGGTGGCCGGCGTCGACGCGCGCGACGTGGCCGAAGCGCTGCGCGCCGGCTCGCGGCTGGAGCGCGTGGGCATGGTCGAGAACCTGATCTCCGAACACAACATCACCGACCTGGCCGACCTGATGAAGGTCAGCGAGCAGCTGCCGCCCGTGCTGATGCGCGAGTACCCGCAGCCCGGCGACCTGATGGCGGTGTTCACCCGCCCGGCGACCAAGAGCGAACTCACGCTCGCCGACTTCGGCTTCGTCGCCGAGGACGCGAACATGCTGTGCGCGCTGCTGCGCAATGCCGTCGCGCGCAAGGAACCCGGCGTCAACGTGCTGCTCTACGGCCCCCCCGGCACCGGCAAGACCGAGCTCGCCAAGGTCTGCGCGGCGGCCACCGGGCTGGAGCTGTACGAAGTGGAATACGCCGACCGCGACGGCAACTCGTTGAGCGGGCGCGACCGCTACCGCAGCCTGCAGATCAGCCAGGTGTTCCTGAAGGGCAGCGCCGACGTGGCGCTGCTGTTCGACGAGGTCGAGGACGTGTTCCCGCCGATCAGCACCGAGGCGGCGCAGTTGATCGCGCGGCTGGACAGCGCCGACGCCAGCCCCGGCAACATGAACAGCAGCGTCAGCGGCAAGGCCTGGGTCAACCAGATCCTGGAGACCAACCCGGTGCCGGTGATCTGGGTGACCAACCGCATCGAGCAGATCGACCCGGCCTTCCGGCGGCGCTTCCAGTACCACCTGCTGCTGAAGAGCCCGCCGCCGGGCGCGCGCGAGGCGCTGGTGGCGCGCGCGCTGGCCGGGGTGCCGGTGGGTGAGGGCTTCGCCGCCAAGCTGGCCGAGCGGCGCGCGCTGACGCCGGCGCAGATCCGCACCGCGGTGCGCTTCGCGCAGCTGGCGCACGACGGCGGCGGCGATTTCGAGGCGCTGATCCAGCGCCAGCTCGGCAACGCCGACCAGGCGCTGGGCAGCGCCGGCGAACGCGGCGCGCGGCCGGTGGTCACGGCCTACGACCTCGGTTTGCTGAACGTGGAATCGCGCTTCGAGGTGCCGCGCATCCTGGAGGCGCTGCGGCGCCGCGGCCACGGCAGCCTGTGCTTCCACGGCGCGCCCGGCACCGGCAAGACGGCGCTGGCCGAACACATTGCCGCCGCGCTGCAGCGCCCGCTGATGATCCGCCAGGCCAGCGACCTCGCCAGCAAGTTCGTCGGCGAGACCGAGCAGAACATGGCACGCATGTTCGAGGAGGCGCAGTCCGAGGGCGCGGTGCTGCTGCTGGACGAGGCCGACAGCTTCTTGCGCAGCCGACGCATGGCCGAGCGGCACTACGAGGTGACCGAGGTCAACGAGATGCTGCAGGGCATGGAGCGCTTCGGCGGCGTGTTCATCTGCACCACCAACCTGTTCGACGATCTGGACGAGGCGGCGCTGCGCCGCTTCACCTTCAAGCTGCGCTTCCGTGCGTTGCTGGGCGCGCAGCGCGAGCGCATGTTCGTGCTCGAGGCGCTGGGCGGCGAGGCGCAGCGCCTGAGCGACGAGCAGCGCGCGCGCCTGGCGGTGCTGGACCAGCTGACGGCCGGCGACTTTGCCGCCGTCAAGCGCCAGGTCGAGATCCTCGGCGAGGCCTTCGCGCCGGACGAGTTCCTGTCGCAGCTGGAGAGCGAACACCGTGCCAAGCCCGAGGTGCGGCAGCGCCGCGGCATCGGCTTCGTGAAGGCGTAGCGCGCGTCAGCGCTGCCGCAGGCGCGCGGCCAGCGCGTCGACGGTGCCCGGCTGTTCGAGCTGGCATTCCCAGACGGTTTCGACCTGCCATCCGGCCTCGCGCAGCGCGGCCTGCTGCAGGTGGTCCTGCGCGCGGTTGGCGGCGATCTTCTCGGCCCAGCTGCCCACCTGGAACTGCGGCGCGGCGCGGCCCTGCGCGCAGTCGTGGCCGTGCCAGAAGCAGTCGTGCACGAAGATCACGCTGCGCCGGCGCGGCAGCACCAGGTCCGGCGGACCGGGCAGGTCGTGCGCCTTGCGCGAGAAGCGCAGCCCGGCGCGGTGCAGCTGGCGCCGCAACGACATGTCCGGCGCCTCGCCGTCGGAAAGAAGCCTTGTCATCGATAGGGGATTGTCGGCCAGGTCGCTGCGTGAGGAGGAAGCCACCTTACAGGATGGCGGCCCCGGCCACGGCTCAAGTTGTATCCGAGCGCGCCGATAGCAGACACGTCGTCGCCCCGCCTGCCGTCGTGGCCGCGGACGCCCAGCCCCCAACGCCGCACCGCCCGTGAACCTTCCCGACATCAATATTCGCTACGACGGTTGGGTCGTCCTGCTGTCCTTCCTCATCGCCAGCCTGGCGTCCTATGTGGCGCTGGACCTGGCCAAGCGGGTGCGCACGCACGACCGCGTCATCGCCGTCGGCTGGTGGCCCGCCGGGTCGGTGACCATGGGCACCGGCATCTGGGCGATGCACTTCATCGGCATGCTGGCGCTGAAGCTGCCGTTCGCCGTCGGCTACGACTACGCGATCACCGCGCTGTCCTGGTTTGCCGGGGTGGCGGTGTCGGCGATCGCGCTGCACGTCGCCGGCTACCGCCGGCTCACGCCGCTCAGCCTGTGCACCGGCGCGCTGGTGATGGGCGCGGGCATCTGTGCGATGCACTACACCGGCATGCATGCGCTGAAGCTGGCGCCGGGCATCCGCTGGGACGTGGGCTGGGTCACGGTGTCGGTGGTCATTGCGGTGGTCGCGTCGGCGGTGGCGCTGATGATCTTCTTCGCGCTGCGCCGCCTGTCCGGCGCGCGGGCGCGCCACGCGCAGATCGCCGCCGCGCTGGTGATGGGCGCGGCCATCGCGGGCATGCACTACAGCGGCATGGCGGCGGCCGGTTTCCCGGCCGATGCGGTCTGCCTCTCCGCGGGCGAGCTGCGCGGCGACCGCCTGGGGCTGATGGTGGCGGTGGCCGCGCTGATGCTGATGGGCCTGACGCTGGTCACCTCGGTGCTCGACGCGCGCCTGCAGGGCCGCGCGGCGCAGCTGGCGTCGTCGCTGCGCGCGGCCAACGACGAGCTGGAGCAGGTCGCCTTTCGCGACGCGCTGACCGGCCTGGCCAACCGCAGCCTGTTCGACGACCGGGTGACGCATGCCGTGGAGCGCTGCCGGGGCGACGGCAGCAGCCTGGCCGTGCTGTTCGTCAACCTCGACGGCTTCAAGCCGATCAACGATTCCTTCGGCCACGACGTGGGCGACGCGGTGCTGCGCGAGGTGGCGCGGCGGCTGTCGGCGCAGGCGCGCGCCATCGACACCGTGGCGCGCGTGGGCGGCGACGAGTTCGTGCTGCTGCTCGAAGGCGGCCCGGATGTCACGGTCACCGCGCAGGTGGCGCAGCGCATCATCGACGCGCTGCTGCTGCCCTTCGAGCTGGGCCAGCGCGGGCTGCGGCTGTCGTGCTCCATCGGCATCGCCCTGTTCCCCACGGACGGCCCGCGTGACCAGCTCATGCCGCATGCCGACTCGGCCATGCAGGCGGCCAAGCGTGGCGGCGGCGGCGGCTACGCCTTCTTCGAGCCGCACATGAACGCCGGCGTGCGCGAGCAGGTGGAGTTGCAGCGGGACCTGCACACGGCGCTCGAACAGGGCGGCCAGCTCGAACTGCACTACCAGCCCAAGGTGCGCAACAACGGCCGCGTCATCACCGGCGCCGAGGCGCTGGTGCGCTGGCGCCATCCGACGCGCGGCCTGCTCGCGCCGGGCCTGTTCATCCCGGTGGCCGAGCGTTTTGGCCTGATCACGGCGCTGGGCAGCTGGGTCATCGACGAGGCCTGCCGGCAGACGGCCGAATGGCTTGAGCTGGGGCTGCGCATCCGCGTGGCCATCAATCTGTCGGTGCACCAGCTGCGCCAGGACGACCTGGTCGACCGCATCGCCCAGGCCATCCGGCGCCACGCGCTCGACCCCAAGCTGCTGACCTTCGAGATCACCGAATCGGTGGCCATGGAGGACGCCGACTCCGCGTCGCGGGTGTTCGAGCGGCTCGGCCAGCTCGGCGTGCAGCTGTCCATCGACGACTTCGGCACCGGCTACTCCAGCCTGGCGTACCTGCGCCGGCTGCAGGCCGGGGAGCTGAAGATCGACCGTTCGTTCGTGCACGACCTGGAAAGCAGCGCCGACGCGCGCGCCATCGTGCAGGCGGTGGTGCAGCTGGCGCACGCGCTGGGCCTGTCGGTGGTGGCCGAAGGCGTGGAAACCGAAGGCCAGCGCGCGGTGCTGCAGCACCTGCGCTGCGACGAACTGCAGGGCTTCCTGTTCGCGCGGCCGATGACCGCGCAGACCATGGCCGAATGGGCGGCCGACATCGACCGGCCCTCGGCGCTGAGCTTCAGCCCTTCGGCGTTTCTCGAAGCCTGACCCTGCGCCGCGTGGGTGCAGGCGCGGCCTTCTAAAATCGCGGCATGGACCAGCCCGCCTACACCCGCGCCGCCGCGCTGCCGCAGCTGCTGCAGCAGCGCATCCTGATCATCGACGGCGCCATGGGCACGATGATCCAGCGCTACCGCCTGGGCGAAGACGCCTTCCGTGGCGAGCGCTTCAAGGACCACCCGAAGGACCTGAAGGGCAACAACGACCTGCTGGTGCTGACGCGGCCCGAGGTGGTGCGCCAGATTCACGAGCAGTACCTGGCGGCAGGCGCCGACATCATCGAGACCAACTCCTTCGGTGCCACGCGCATCGCGCAGGACGACTACGGCCTGGGCGGCATCGCGCACGAGATGAACGTCGCCGCGGCGCGGCTGGCGCGCGAGGCCTGCGACAAGTACCGCACGCCCGACAAGCCGCGCTTCGTCGCCGGCGCGCTGGGCCCGACGCCGCGCACCGCCAGCATCAGCCCCGACGTCAACGACCCGGCGGCGCGCAACGTCGGCTTCGATGAATTGCGTGCCGCCTACTTCGAGCAGGCGAGCGGCCTGCTCGAAGGCGGCTGCGACCTGTTCCTGGTGGAGACCATCTTCGACACGCTCAACGCCAAGGCGGCGCTGTTCGCGCTGGACGAGTTGATGGAACAGACCGGCGAGCGTCTGCCGGTGATCGTCTCCGGCACGGTCACCGACGCCTCGGGGCGCATCCTGTCGGGGCAGACGGTGGGCGCGTTCTGGCATTCGGTGCGCCATGCCCAGCCGCTGGCCGTCGGCCTGAACTGCGCGCTGGGCGCGGCGCTGATGCGCCCCTACATCGAGGAACTGGCCAAGGTCGCGGGCGATACCTTCATCAGCTGCTACCCCAACGCCGGGCTGCCCAACCCGATGAGCGAGACCGGTTTCGACGAGACGCCGGACGTCACCGCCGGGCTGATGGAGGGCTTCGCGCAGGCCGGCTTCCTGAACATCGCCGGCGGCTGCTGCGGCACCACGCCCGAGCACATCGCGCAGATCGCCGCGCGCGTCGGCCGCTACCAGCCGCGCTGCCGGCATGGCGCGCTGTTCGGCGACCTGGTCGCGGCCTGAAACGCCGCAGGTCACTACAATAGGGTGTCCCCAAGGAGCGCTGCGACGGCCGCACCGGCTGCCAGGCTTGGGAGCCCCCGTGTTCAACTGCGCTCACCCGTCCTTCAGGCCGCGGTGAGCCCCGGCGGCCTTTGAATGAGGCTGCCGCCATGAACACCCCCGCTGTTGCCGTCCCGCCGATGAAGTTGTCCGGCCTGGAGCCGGTGACACTCGGCGCCGACGCGCTGTTCGTCAACATCGGCGAGCGCACCAACGTCACCGGCTCGAAGGCCTTCGCGCGCATGATCCTCAACGGCGAGTTCGAGCAGGCGCTGGCGGTGGCGCGCCAGCAGGTGGAGAACGGCGCGCAGATCATCGACATCAACATGGACGAGGCCATGCTGGACAGCAAGGCCGCGATGGTGCGCTTCCTCAACCTGATCGCCGGCGAGCCCGAGATCGCGCGCGTGCCGATCATGATCGACAGCTCCAAGTGGGAGGTCATCGAGGCCGGCCTGAAGTGCATCCAGGGCAAGGGCATCGTCAACTCGATCTCGCTGAAGGAGGGCGAGGACGCCTTCCGCCACCAGGCCAAGCTGGTGCGCCGCTACGGCGCGGCGGCGGTGGTGATGGCCTTCGACGAGACCGGCCAGGCCGACACCTACCAGCGCAAGATCGACATCTGCGCACGCGCCTACCGCATCCTGGTCGACGAGGTCGGCTTCCCGGCCGAGGACATCATCTTCGACCCGAACATCTTCGCCATCGCCACCGGCATCGAGGAGCACAACAACTACGCGGTGGACTTCATCGAGGCCACGCGCTGGATCAAGGCCCACCTGCCCGGCGCCAAGGTCTCGGGCGGCGTGTCCAACGTGAGCTTCAGCTTCCGCGGCAACGACCCGGTGCGCGAGGCCATCCACACCGTGTTCCTGTACCACGCCATCCAGGCCGGCATGGACATGGGCATCGTCAACGCCGGCATGATCGGCGTCTACGACCAGCTGGATGCCGAGTTGCGCGAGCGTGTCGAGGACGTGGTGCTGAACCGCCGCGCCGACGCCGGCGAGCGCCTAGTGGAGATCGCCGAAAGCGCCAAGGGCGCGGCCAAGGACGACAGCGCGCGCCTGGCCTGGCGCGCCGGCACGGTGGAGGAGCGGCTGAGCCACGCGCTGGTGCACGGCATCACCGACTACATCGTCGAGGACACCGAGGCCTGCTGGCAGGCGCTGCGCGCCAAGGGCAGCCGGCCGCTGCACGTCATCGAAGGCCCGCTGATGGACGGCATGAACATCGTCGGCGACCTGTTCGGCCAGGGCAAGATGTTCCTGCCGCAGGTGGTGAAGAGCGCGCGCGTGATGAAGCAGGCGGTGGCCCACCTGCTGCCCTACATCGAGGCCGAGAAGCAGGCGCTGCTCGACGCCGGCGGCGACGTCAAGCCCAAGGGCAAGATCGTCATCGCCACCGTCAAGGGCGACGTGCACGACATCGGCAAGAACATCGTCACCGTCGTGCTCCAGTGCAACAACTTCGAGGTCGTCAACATGGGCGTGATGGTGCCCTGCCAGGACATCCTGGCCAAGGCACGCGTCGAGGGCGCCGACATCATCGGCCTGTCGGGCCTGATCACGCCCAGCCTGGAGGAGATGCAGCACGTCGCGGCCGAGATGCAGCGCGACGACTGGTTCCGCGTGAAGAAGATCCCGCTGCTCATCGGCGGCGCCACCACCAGCCGCGTGCACACCGCGGTGAAGATCGCGCCGCACTACGAAGGCCCGGTGGTCTATGTGCCCGACGCCTCGCGCAGCGTGGGCGTGTGCTCGGAGCTGCTGTCCGACGAACGCGCCGCGCGCTTCATCGACGAGCTGAATGCCGACTACGTCAAGGTGCGCGAGCTGCACGCCAAGAAGAAGGTCACGCCGCTGGTCAGCCTGGCTGCGGCGCGCGCCAACAAGACGCCCATCGACTGGGCCGGCTACACGCCGCCGAAGCCGAAGTTCATCGGCCGGCGCGAGTTCCGCAACTACGACCTGGGCGAACTGGCCAAGTGCATCGACTGGGGCCCGTTCTTCCAGACCTGGGACCTGGCGGGCAAGTTCCCCGACATCCTGCGCGACGAGGTCGTCGGCAGCGAAGCGCAGCGCGTGTTCAGCGACGGCAAGCGGCTGCTGCACCGGCTGATCGAAGGCCGCTGGCTGCAGGCCGGCGGCGTGCTCTCGCTGCTGCCGGCCAATACCGTCGACGACGACACCATCGAGGTCTACGCCGACGAGTCGCGCAGCGACGTGCTGCTGCGCTGGTCGCCGCTGCGGCTGCAGAGCGAGCGGCCGGTGATCGACGGCGTGCGCCGGCCGAACCGCAGCCTGGCCGACTTCATCGCCCCCAAGGGGTTGAGGCCCGACTACATCGGCCTGTTCGCAGTGACCGCCGGTCTGGGCATCGAGAAGAAGGAAAAGCAGTTCACCGACGACTTCGACGACTACTCGGCGATCATGCTCAAGGCACTGGCCGACCGCCTGGCCGAAGCCTTTGCCGAGCGGCTGCACCAGCGCGTGCGCACCGAGTTCTGGGGCTATGCCGCCGACGAGCAACTCAGCAACGAAGAACTGATCGCCGAGAAGTACCGCGGCATCCGCCCGGCGCCGGGCTATCCCGCCTGCCCGGACCACAGCGTCAAGCGCGCGATGTTCGACCTGCTGCAGCCCGAAGCCATCGGCATGGGGCTGACCGACAGCCTGGCGATGACGCCGGCGGCCAGCGTCAGCGGCTTCTACCTGGCGCATCCGCAGGCCACCTACTTCAACGTCGGCCGCATCGGCGACGACCAGGCCGAGGACTGGGCGCGGCGCCAGTCGCTGCAGGTCGAGGCCGCTCGCCGCCACCTGTCGTCGGTGCTCTGACGCCGATGCGCTGAACGCCGGGCCGCAGTTGTATCCGGCTGTCAGCCCGGAGGAGGGCTGACTACCTCTTGATACGCAACGCGGCCGGCCCCTGCCGATGAACGTCGAGCGCCGCGTGCGCCGGGCACGCCGGCGCGCGCGCTGGCGCCCCGTGGGGGATCGACGTGACCAAGCGAAGCACCATTTCCACGGCCGCGGCGCCGCTGCTGTCGCGGCTGGCGCTGTGCGGCGTGCTGCTGCTCGCCGCCTGCGGCGGCGGGGGCGGCGCGGACGGCGAAAGCGCCAGCGGCACCGCGTCGGGCAGTGGCCCGGGCGCGGGCACGCCCGCGGCCAAGGAGATGCCGGCCTCGCGCGAGCAGGCGGCGCGCTTCCTGACGCAGGCCACCTTCGGGCCGACCGAAGCCGATGTCGACCGTGTGATGGCCATCGGCTACGCCGCCTGGATCGACGAGCAGCTGGCCAAGCCGGCCACGTCGCACCGCGCCTACTGGGAAGCGGCCGACGCCGCCATCCAGGCTGCCAGCCCGGGCAGCAACGCCTGGCAGGACCAGGTCTTCGAGTCGTTCTGGAAGCAGGCCCTCAGCGGCGAGGACCAGCTGCGCCAGCGCATGGCCTACGCGCTGTCGCAGATCTTCGTCATCTCGATGCAGGACGGCTCGGTGGGCGACAACCCGCGCGCCGTGGCGGCCTGGCTGGACATGCTCGGCGACAAGGGGCTGGGCCGCTACCGCGACCTGCTCGAGGCGGTGTCGCGCCATCCGCTGATGGGCATGTACCTGTCGCACATGCGCAACCAGAAGGCCGACCCGCGGACCGGCCGCGTGCCCGACGAGAACTACGCGCGCGAGGTCATGCAGCTGTTCTCCATCGGCCTGGTGGCGCTGAACCGAGACGGCACGGTGCGCAGCGACGGCGGCAAGCCGATCGACACCTATGGCCCCAGCGACATTGCCGGCCTGGCCAAGGTGTTCACCGGCTGGAGCTGGGCCTGCCCGGACTGGCCGGACAACAACTGCTTCTTCTGGGGCTCGGTCAGCGGCAACGCCGACCCCGACCGCAGCTTCAAGAGCATGCTCGCCTATCCGCAGTACCACGCGGTCGAAGAGAAGAGCTTCCTCGGCACGACCATCGCGGTGCAGGCCACGTCGGACCCGCAGGCCAGCCTGCGCGTGGCGCTGGACACCCTGGCCGCGCACCCCAATGTCGGCCCCTTCATCGGCAAGCAGCTGATCCAGCGGCTGGTGACCAGCAACCCCAGCCCGCAGTACGTGGCGGCGGTGGCCTCGGCCTTCGACGCCTCGGGCGGCGACCTGAAGGCCATGCTGCGCGCGGTGCTGATGCATCCGGAGGCGCGCGTCACGTCCGACAGCGCCGGCAAGCTGCGCGAGCCGGTGCTCAAGCTGTCGGCCTTCCTGCGCGCCTTCGGCTTCAGCTCCGACAGCGGCGCCTACCGCGTCGGCAATACCGACAACCCGGGCACCGCGCTGGGCCAGACGCCGCTGCGCGCGCCTTCGGTCTTCAATTTCTACCGGCCGGGCTACGTGCCGCCGGGCACCCAGGCCGCGGCCGCGGCGCTGGCCGCGCCGGAGATGCAGATCGCCCACGAGACCACGGCGGCCGGCTACGTGAACTACATGCGCGACAACATCGCGCAGGGCGTCGGCCAGTGGAACAGCGCCACCAGCCGGCGCGACCTGCAGGCCGACTACAGCGCCGAGCTGGCGCTGGCCGAGCAGCCCGCGGCGCTGGTCGAGCGCGTCAACGCCAAGCTGCTGCTGGGCGCCATGCCGGCCGAACTGAAGGCCGAGATCCAGGGCGCGATCGAGAAGATGGCCATCCCGGCGCTGCGCAGCGATGCGTCGAACCAGCGGCAGGTCAACGATGCCAAGCGGGCGCGCGTCAACGCGGCGATCCTGCTGGCCGTCGTGTCCCCTGAGTTCCAAGTTCAGAAGTAGTCCACCCCACGGCCTTCGGCTGCCCCCCATCATGAGCCACCACGATGCCTCCCGCCGCCTGTTCCTGCGCCATGCCGGGGCCATGGCCTCGCTGCTCGGCCCGGCCGCGGCGCCCCTGGCGCTGAACCTGTCGGCGCTGGGCACCGCCGCGGCGCAGGCCGCGCCCGACTACAAGGCGCTGGTGTGCCTGTTCCTGTTCGGCGGCAACGACGCGCTGAACATGGTGCTGCCCACCGACAGCGCGTCCTGGGCCAACTACGGCGCGGTGCGCAACCAGGCGCCGGATTCGATCGCGCTGCTCGCGCCGGGCACGGCGCCCAACCCCGGCGCGGCTGCGGGCTCGCCGGCGCGGCTGGGCGGGGTGCTGCCGATCCTGCCGACGCGCGCGCAAGGCCGCAGCTTCGCGCTGCATCCGGCGATGGGCAGCCTGCAGACGCTGTTCAACAACGACAAGCGGCTGGCCATCCTGCCCAACATCGGCCCGCTGATCATGCCGACCACCAAGGCGCAGTACGGCCAGAGCGCGCACCCCAAGCCGGCCAGCCTGTTCTCGCACAACGACCAGGCCAACACCTGGCAGGCGCTGGCGCCCGAAGGTGCCACGCGCGGCTGGGGCGGCCGCATGGGCGACGTGCTGGCGTCGATGAACGCGCGCCCGGTGTTCACGGCCATCTCCGCCGCCGGCAACGCGGTCTGGCTGGCCGGCGACAGCGTGCAGCAGTACCAGGTCAGCGGCAACGGCGCGATCCGCATGGGCACCGACGGCAGCGGCCGCGTCTTCGGCTCGGCCGATGTCGGCGCGGCGCTGCAGCGCATCGCCGCGTCCACGCGCGGCACGCACGTGTTCGAGCGCGACCTGGCGGCGCTGGGCCGCCGCTCCATCGACGCCGAGACGGCGTTGCGCACCGCCTTGAAGCCGCCCAGCGACGCGCTGTTCGGCACCGCGCCCGGCAGCGGCAGCTACAACGCCAGCAGCGACCCGAAGCTGCAATACGACCACCCACTGACCGGCGCCAAGGCCTTCAACGCGCTGGCCCAGCAGCTGCAGATCGTGGCGCGGCTGATCGACGCCAGCAGCGCCGCCGGGGTGCAGGCGCGGCGCCAGGTGTTCTTCGTCAGCCTGGGCGGCTTCGACACGCACGACAACCAGAACCGCAGCCATGCCGACCTGATGGCCAGGCTGGCCCACGCCTTGAGCTACTTCGATGCCACGCTCGGCGCGATGGGCGCGCGCGATAGGGTCACGACCTTCACCGCTTCGGACTTCGGCCGCACCTTCACCAGCAACGGCGACGGCACCGACCACGGCTGGGGCGCGCACCATTTCGTGCTGGGCGGCGCGGTGCGCGGCGGCGACCTGTACGGCAACTTCCCGGTGCTCGGCGCGAAGAACGCCAACAACAACAACTTCGATGCCAGCCCCAACCAGATCGGCAACGGCGCGCTGCTGCCCGAGACCTCGGTAGACCAGCTGGGCGCGACGCTGGGCCGCTGGTTCGGCCTGAGCGACGGCCAGCTGCTGGACCTGTTTCCCCACCTGGCGAACTACAGCCAGCGCAACCTGGGCTTCATGGCGTAGCCGCGCGCTTGAGCTGCAGCGCCTCGGCCACGTGCGCGGTGGTGAGGGTCTCGGCGCCGGCCAGGTCGGCGATGGTGCGCGCCACCTTCAGCGCACGGTGCAGGCTGCGGCTGGACCAGCCCAGGCGCTGCGCCGCCCCTTGCGCAAAGCGCGCGGCGGCCGCGTCGGTGGCACACAGCGCATCGATGCGGCCGGCCTCGATGGCGGCATTCGGCAGCCCCTGGCGCTGCAGTTGGCGCTGCCGTGCCGCGGCCACGCGCGAGGCCACCGCGGCCGAGTCCTCGCCGTCGGGCTCGGCCATCAGCTGCTCGGCGCGCACCGCATGCACCTCGACCTGCAGGTCGATGCGGTCGAGCAGCGGCCCGGAAATGCGCGCGCGGTAGCGCGCGATGCCCTCCGGCGTGCAGCGGCAGGTCTTGCCGGTGGCGGCGAACGCGCCCAGGTAGCCGCAAGGGCAGGGGTTCATTGCCGCCACCAGCTGGAAGCGCGCCGGAAAGGCCGCCTGCCGCGCGGCCCGCGAGATGGTGATGTGGCCGTTTTCCAGCGGCTCGCGCAGCGCCTCCAGCGCGGCGCGCGGAAATTCCGGCAGTTCGTCGAGGAAGAGCACGCCGCCGTGCGCCAGCGAGATCTCGCCCGGCCGCGGCGGTGAACCGCCGCCCACCAGCGCCACCGCGCTGGCCGAATGGTGCGGCGCGCGAAACGGCCGCCGGCCGAAGGCGCCGGCCTCGGCGCCCAATGTGGCCAGGCCCTGCAGCGCGGCGCTGTCCAGCGCCTCGGCCTCGTCCATCGGCGGCAGCAGGCCGGGCAGGCGCAGCGCCAGCATCGACTTGCCGGTGCCCGGCGGCCCGACCAGCAGCAGGCTGTGCGACCCGGCCGCGGCGATTTCCAGCGCGCGCTTGGCCGTGGCCTGGCCTTTTACATCGCGCAACTCGGGCGGGGCTGCCACGACGGCGGGCGCGGGCGCTGCGGCCGGCGGCAGCGGCACCGCCGCCTCGCCCGGCTGCAGTGCGTGCACCACCTGCAGCAGGCTGTCGGCGGCGCGGATGTCCAGACCGCTGACGTGCGCGGCCGCCGCTGCACTGTCCCTGGGCAGCACCAGGCCACGGCGGTGCGGCGCGCGGCGCAGCGCCAGGGCCAATGCCAGCGCGCCGCGCACCGGCCGCAACTCACCGGCCAGCGACAGCTCGCCGGCGAACTCGAAGCCGTCCAGCCGGGCCGCGTCGATCTGCTCGGCGGCCGCCAGGATGCCCAGCGCGATCGGCAGGTCGAAGCGGCCGGACTCCTTCGGCAGGTCGGCCGGCGCCAGGTTGACGGTGATGCGCTTGTTGTGCGGGAAGGCAAAGCCGCTGTGCAGCAGCGCGGCGCGCACGCGTTCGCGCGATTCCTTGACCTCGGTATCCGCCAGCCCCACCAGCGTGAAGCTGGGCAGCCCGTTGGCCAGATGCACCTCCACGGTCACCGGCGGGGCTTGCAGCGCGTCGAGCGCGCGGCTGTGGACGACGGCGAGGGACATGGCTGCGCATCATGCCAGTGCCCAGGCCATGCCCCCGGGGAAGCGGGTGCCGCCGCGTCGCGCACTGTCGCGGTGCATGGCGCGCTGCATTGGGGCGGCGTCGGTCGTTGTGGGGCGGGCGGCGCATCGATTCACCGAATTGGCGCAATGGCACGGTTTCTGCATATCGGCCGCTGTCATCGATCTTTCCCGGCCTTTCTTTTCGATCTCCCCCACATCCTGGAGCCCTCACCCATGAAGACACCTCAGTACCTCCTGTCCGCCCTGCTCGCCGTGTCGGCGCTGCCCAGCCTGGCGCAGAGCAGCACGCCGGCCCCCGAGCCCGACTACACCTTCACCGGCAACCTGGGCCTGTTCTCCGACTACCGCTTCCGCGGCATCTCGCAGACCAACAAGAAGCCGGCCATCCAGGGCGGCTTCGACTTCGCGCACAAGAGCGGCTTCTACCTGGGCAACTGGAACTCCAACATCGACAGCGCCGGCTACAGCGGCGCCAACATCGAGATGGACTTCTACGGCGGCTGGAAGACCAGCTGGGAAGGCTTCGGCTTCGACCTGGGCGTGCTGTACTACTACTACCCGGGCTCGGGCCAGGGCAATGCCTTCAAGGTCGACAACACCGAGCTCTACGCCGGCGCCAGCTGGGGCCCCGTCTCGCTGAAGTACAGCTACGCGGTGTCCGACTTCTTCGGCGTGCCGGGCACCAAGGGCGCGTACTACGTGCTGCTCAGCGGTGCGCACGACTTCGGCAACGGCTTCGGCGTCAACGCCTCGGTCGGCTACCAGGGCGGCCTGAAGAACGGCGACCCGGGCTACAGCTCCTGCGTCACCGAATTCGACGGCCACGTGTCCTGCAGCATCACCGACTACAAGATCGGCGGCACCTACACCATCGACGGCTGGGTGCTGGGCCTGGCCTACGTGTCGACCAACCGCGACATCCGCGGCTGGACCGACCCCAGCAAGAACATCAGCAACGGCACGGCGCTGCTGTCCGTCAGCAAGAGCTTCTGATCATCGAGGAGTCCAGACCATGAAGATGGTGACCGCCATCGTCAAGCCCTTCAAGCTCGACGAAGTTCGCGAAGCCCTCAGCGCTATCGGCGTGCAGGGCGTCACGGTGACCGAAGTCAAGGGCTTCGGGCGCCAGAAGGGCCACACCGAGCTGTACCGCGGCGCGGAGTACGTGGTCGACTTCCTGCCCAAGGTGAAGATCGAGGCCGCGGTCGACGACCCGCTGGTCGAACGCGTCATCGAGGCCATCGAGTCCGCGGCGCGCACCGGCAAGATCGGTGACGGCAAGATCTTCGTTTCGCCGCTGGAGCAGGTGCTGCGCATCCGCACCGGCGAAACCGGCAAGGACGCGCTCTAGGGCGGCCTATCCACACGCCGCCGCCCGCTCCATGAAGACGGTGCCGCACAGGCGCCGGCCGGGGCAGCCGCGGCCCAGACGGAAGCAATCATGAAGAAACTCATCGCAATCCTGGCCCTGGGCATCGCCGCCCTGGGCCTTTCGGGGGCGGCGCTGGCGCAGGACAGCGCGGCCTCCGCACCGGCAGCGGCCGCCTCGGCCGCAGCGGAACCGGCCGCCCCGGCGGCGGCGGCCGAAGCCGCATCGGCGCCGGCCGCCGCCGCGCCCACGGCCAACAAGGGCGACGTCGCCTGGATGATGGTGGCCACGCTGCTGGTCATCATGATGACGGTGCCGGGCCTGGCGCTGTTCTACGGCGGCCTGGTGCGCAGCAAGAACATGCTGTCGGTCCTGATGCAGGTGATGGTGACCTTCTCGCTGATCGTCGTCGTCTGGTGCATCTACGGCTACAGCCTGGCCTTCACCGAGAACAACAACTTCATCGGCGGCTTCGACCGGCTGTTCCTGAAGGGGCTGTTCGACCCGACGACGGGCAGCTTCGCGATGGGCGCCACCTTCAGCAAGGGCGTGGTCATCCCGGAGCTGCTGTTCGCGGCGTTCCAGGCCACCTTCGCCGGCATCACCTGCTGCCTGATCGTCGGCGCCTTCGCCGAGCGCATCAAGTTCTCGGCGGTGCTGCTGTTCAGCGTGCTGTGGTTCACCTTCAGCTACGCGCCGATCGCGCACATGGTCTGGTTCTGGATGGGCCCGGATGCCTACACCGCGGCGGGTGTCGTGGACGAGCTGAACGCCAAGGCCGGCCTGATCTGGCAGTGGGGCGCGCTGGACTTCGCCGGCGGCACGGTGGTGCACATCAACGCCGCTGTCGCCGGCCTGGTGGGGGCGTACATGATCGGCAAGCGCGTCGGCTACGGCCGCGAGGCGATGGCGCCGCACAACCTGCCGCTGACCATGGTCGGGGCCTCGCTGCTGTGGGTCGGCTGGTTCGGCTTCAACGCCGGCTCGGCCCTGGAAGCCAGCAACAGCGCGGTGCTCGCGTTCATGAACACCTTCAGCGCCACCGCCGCGGCGGTGCTGGGCTGGTCGCTGGGTGAGACGCTGATGCGCGGCAAGGCCTCGATGCTGGGTGCGGCCTCGGGTGCGGTGGCCGGCCTGGTGGCCATCACGCCGGCGGCCGGCAACGTCGGCCTGATGGGCGCGGTGGTCATCGGCTTCATCGCCGGCTTTGCCTGCCTGTGGGGGGTCAACGGCCTGAAGCGCATGCTCGGCGCCGACGACTCGCTGGACGTGTTCGGCGTGCACGGCGTCGGCGGCATCGTCGGCGCGCTGCTCACCGGCGTGTTCAACACGCAGGACCTGGGCGGCCCCGGCCTGGTCACCGACTGGGTCACCGCCACGGTCGGCTCCAACGGCATCGCCGCGCAGGTGTGGATCCAGCTGAAGGCGGTGGTGCTCACCGTCGTCTGGTCGGCCGTGGTGGCGTTCATCGCCTTCAAGATCGTCGATCTGACCATCGGGCTGCGCGTCACCGAAGAGGAAGAGCGCGAGGGCCTGGACATCAGCTCGCACGGCGAGACGGCCTACAGCAAGTAGCGTCTTCAGCAGCATTTGGGCGAGTTGGGGGCTGCCTGCGGGCAGCCCTTTTTTGTGACCCTGCGCTCCTTAGAATGCCAGCCATGGTCCCGCATCTCATCACCTCGCTGAACGGCCCGATCAACGAGCTGGAGCAGCGCATCCTGGAGTCGATGCCGGCCATCGAGCGCTGGTTCAGGCTCGAATGGATGGAGCACACGCCGCCGTTCTATTGCGCGGTGGACCTGCGCAACGCCGGGTTCAAGCTGGCGCCGGTGGACACCGACCTGTTCCCCGGCGGCTTCAACCACCTGACGCCCGAGATGCTGCCGCTGGCGGTGCAGGCGGCGATGGCGGCCATCGAGAAGATCTGCCCCGAGGCCAAGAACCTGCTGCTGCTGCCCGGCACGCAGGTGCGCAACACCTTCTACCTGGCCAGCGTGCAGCAGCTGGTGTCGGTGTTCACGCAGGCCGGCCTGAACGTGCGCCTGGGCGCGCTCGACCCGGCGGTGAAGCAGGCGCAGCGGCTGCCGCTGGCCGACGGCAGCGAGCTGCTGCTCGAGCCGCTGGTGCGCACGCGCGGCCGCCTCGGGCTGAAGAACTTCGACCCCTGCACCATCCTGCTCAACACCGACCTCGCCGAAGGCGTGCCGGCGGTGCTGCAGAACCTGCACGAGCAGTACCTGCTGCCGCCGCTGCATGCCGGCTGGGGCGTGCGCCGCAAGTCGCATCATCTGCGCAGCTATGAGGAGCTGGCCAAGAAGTTCGCCAAGCTGCTGGGCATGGACCCGTGGCTCATCAACCCGATGTACGCGCATTGCGGCAAGGTCGACGTGGCGCAGCGTGACGGGCTGGACTGCGTGCGCGGCCATGTCGAGACGCTGCTCGGCAAGATCAAGCGCAAGTACAAGGAATACGGCATCAACGAGCGGCCCTTCGTCGTCGTCAAACCCGATGCCGGCTCCAGCGGCAAGGGCATCCTGACGGTGCGCGACCCGAAGGACCTGGACGGGCTGCCGCAGTGCGCCGGCCAGGGCGAGCCGGCGGGCGGCGCCATCGTCGTGCAGGAAGGCGTGCCGACCTACGAGCGCATGAACGACGCGGTGGCCGAGCCGGTGGTCTACATGATCGACCGCTACGTCGTCGGCGGCTTCTACCGCATCCATGCCGACCGCGGCATCGACGAGAACCTCAGCGCGCCCGGCTCGCGCTACGTGCCGCTGGCCTTCGCCTCCAGCGCGCAGCTGCCGCGGCGTGGCGAGAAGCCCGGCGCCAGCGCGCCGAACCGCTTCTACATGTACGGCGTCATCGCGCGCCTGGCCATGGTCGCCGCCAGCTACGAGCTGGAGGCCACCGACCCCGAGGCCGAGGTCTACGCCTGACCGCGGCGCCACGCGCCACGCCTGCCTTGAGTAACGCCTCCGCCCCGCGCAGCCCCGCTGCCCTGGCCGCGCTCACGCTCGGTGCCCTCGGCGTCGTCTACGGCGACATAGGCACCAGCCCGCTGTATGCGCTGAAGGAGGTGTTCCACGGCGGGCACGTGGCGACCACGCCGGAGAACATCCTCGGCGTGCTGTCGCTGATCTTCTGGACGATCACCATCATCGTCTCGCTGAAGTACGTGCTGCTCATCCTGCGCGCCGACAACAACGGCGAAGGCGGGCTGATCGCCATGCTGGCGCTGGCCACGCACGCGGTGCGCGACAAGCCCAGGCTGCGCGACGCGCTGATGATGGTCGGGCTGTTCGGCACTGCCATCTTCTACGGCGACGGCGTCATCACGCCGGCGATTTCGGTGCTGTCGGCGGTGGAGGGCCTGGAAGTCGCCGCGCCGGCGCTGCACCACGTGGTGATCCCCATCACGCTGGTCGTGCTGACCGCGCTGTTCGCGGTGCAGCGCTTCGGCACCGCCGGCATCGGCAAGGCCTTCGGGCCGGTGACGCTGGTGTGGTTCTTCGTGCTGGTGGCGCTGGGGCTGCCGCACGTTCTGCACAACCCGCAGGTGCTGGTGGCGCTGAACCCGGCCTACGCGGTCGGCTTCTTCGCGCAGAACCCGCTGGTCGCCTTCATCGGCCTGGGCGCGGTGGTGCTGTGCGTGACCGGCGGCGAGGCGCTGTACGCCGACATGGGCCACTTCGGGCGGCTGCCGATCCGCATCGCCTGGTACGGCTTCGTCATGCCGGCGCTGGTCATCAACTACTTCGGCCAGGGCGCGATGCTGCTCGCCGATCCGGCGGCGATCGAGAACCCGTTCTACCTGATGGCGCCCGAATGGGCGCGGCTGCCGCTGGTGTTCCTGGCCACCGCGGCCACGGTGATCGCCTCGCAGGCGCTGATCTCGGCGGCCTTCTCGGTGACCAAGCAGGCGGTGCAGCTGGGCATCCTGCCGCGCATGCGCATCCTGCACACCTCGGTGCGCGACACCGGCCAGATCTACGTGCCTTTCGTCAACTGGGGGCTGTACGTGTTCATCGTGCTGGCGGTGGCGCTGTTCAGGAGCTCGTCGAACCTGGCCTCGGCCTACGGCATCGCGGTGACGCTGGACATGACCATCACCACGGTGATGACCTTCTTCGTGCTGCGCTACGGCTGGAAGTACCCGCTGGCGCTGTGCCTGCTGGCCACCGGCTTCTTCTTCGTCATCGACATCACCTTCTTCGCCAGCAACCTGCTCAAGCTGGTGGCGGGCGGCTGGTTCCCGCTGGTCATCGGCATCGGCATGTTCACGCTGATGGTCACCTGGCGCAGCGGCCGGCGGCTGATGGCCGAGCGCCTGAAGCACGATGCCATCGACCTGAAGAGCTTCCTCGACGCGGTGTTCATCAGCCCGCCGGCACGCGTGCAGGGCACGGCGGTGTTCCTCAGCGCCGAGCCCGACATCACGCCGAATGCGCTGCTGCACAACCTGAAGCACAACAAGGTCTTCCACGAGCACAACCTGTTCGTCGCCGTGCGCCACCACGACGTGCCCTGGATCGGCTTCGACAAGCGCATCGAGATGGAACCCTTGGGGCACGATTGCTGGCAGGTGATCCTGCACTTCGGCTTCAAGAACGAACCGGACGTGCCCGAGGCGCTGCAGCTGCTCGCCGGCCGCGGGGTGCCGATGGACGAGATGGACACCAGCTACTTCCTGTCGCGCGACATCGTCATGCCGAGCATCGGCGAGGGCATGGCGCTGTGGCGCGAGAAGCTGTTCGCCAGCATGCACCTCAATGCCGCGGCGGCCGCCGACTTCCTGAACCTGCCGGCCAACCGCATCGTCGAGCTGGGCTCCAAGGTCGAGATCTGAGCTTGCAGCGCTTCTGGCAGGACCTGTCGCTGTCCGCGGTGGTCGCGGGCTTCGTGGCCGTGCTCGTCGGCTTCACCAGTTCGGTGGTCATCGTCTTCGCCGCGGCGCAGGCGCTGGGCGCGACATCGGCGCAGACCACGTCGTGGATCTGGGCGCTGGGGCTGGGCATGGGGGCCACGTCCATCGGCCTGTCGCTGTGGACGCGCCAGCCGGTGCTGACCGCCTGGTCCACGCCGGGCGCGGCGCTCATCGCCGGCAGCAGCGGCTACGGCCTGGGCGAGGCCGTCGGCGCCTTCGTCGCCTGCAGTGCGCTGATCGTGCTGGCCGGCGTGACGCGCGGCTTCGAGCGTGTGATGGACCGCATTCCGCAGGCCATCGCCGCGGCCTTGCTGGCCGGCGTGCTGGCGCGCTTCGGCCTGGACGCCGTGGGGGCCGTGAAGACGGCGCCGCTGCTGGTGTGCGCGATGACCCTGGTGTTCCTGCTCGGGCGGCGCCTGTGGCCGCGCTATGCGGTGCCGGGCGTGCTGCTGGCGGGCATCGCCGTGGCCGCCGCGCAGGGGCGCATGAACACCGCGTCCATCGTCTGGGACATGGCGCAGCCGGTGTGGACCACGCCGGTCTTCAGCCTCGGCGCGCTGGTCGGCCTGGGCCTGCCGCTGTTCGTGGTGACGATGGCCTCGCAGAACCTGCCCGGCGTGGCCGCGCAGCGCGCCGCGGGCTATGCGACGCCGGTGTCGCCGAGCATCACCGTCACCGGCGTGGCCGGCGTGCTGCTGGCGCCCTTCGGCGGCTATGCCTTCAACCTGGCGGCCATCACCGCGGCCATCTGCATGGGGCGCGAGGCGCAGGAAGACCCGGCGCGGCGCTACGTCGCCGCGGTGGCGGCGGGCGTGTTCTATGTCGCGCTGGGCCTGGTCGGCGGCGCCGTGGTCGGGCTGCTGCATGCCTTCCCGCGCGAGCTGGTGCTGGCCGTGGCCGGCCTGGCGCTGCTGGGCACCATCGCCGGCGGCCTGGCCGCGGCGCTGAAGGACGAGGCGCACCGCGACGCGGCGGGGCTGACCTTCCTGGTGACGCTGTCCGGCGTCACGCTGCTGGGCATCGGCTCGGCCTTCTGGGGCGTGCTCGCGGGCAGCCTGGCGCTGTTGATGCAACACTACCGACCCCGAGCCTGAACCGACCCTGCCGTGAACCTGCTGTTCGTTGCCGACCCGCTGGAGCTATTCAAGCCCTACAAGGATTCCACCTTCGCGATGATGCGCGAGGCCGCCGCGCGCGGCCATGTCGTGTGGGCTTGCGAGCCCGCGCAGCTGCACTGGCAGCGCGGCGCGCCGGTGCGCGCGGCCGTGCGCCGCCTCGTGCTCAGCGGATCGCTGGGCCCCGATTGGTACGAGGCCAGCGACGCGGAAGTGCGCGGCCTGTGCGACTTCGACGCGGTGCTGATGCGCAAGGATCCGCCCTTCGACAGCGAGTACTTCTACGCCACGCACCTGCTGCAGCGTGCCGAGGCCGACGGCGCGCGCGTCTTCAACTCGCCGCGGGCGCTGCGCGACCACCCCGAGAAGCTGGCGATCATGGAGTTCCCGCAGTACATCGGCCCGACGCTGGTGACGCGCAGCGCCGACGACGTGCGCGCCTTCCATGCCGAGCACCGCGACATCATCCTCAAGCCGCTGGACGGCATGGGCGGCATGGGCATCTTCCGCGTCAATGCCGACGGCCTGAACCTGGGCAGCATCATCGAGACGCTGAACCGCCAGGGCGAGCAGACGCTGATGGTGCAGCGCTACCTGCCCGAGATCGTCAAGGGCGACAAGCGCATCCTGGTGATCGACGGCGAGCCGGTGCCATTCTCGCTGGCGCGCATCCCGCAGGGCAGCGAGATCCGCGGCAACCTGGCCGCCGGCGGCAAGGGCGTGGCCCAGCCCCTGAGCGAGCGCGACCGCGAGATCGCCACGGCC
The DNA here is from genome assembly GCA_019635285.1 of Rubrivivax sp. Lineage (GTDB taxonomy): Bacteria > Pseudomonadota > Gammaproteobacteria > Burkholderiales > Burkholderiaceae_C > Rubrivivax. The sequence continues at coordinate 33,780 of JAHBZS010000051.1, forward strand.
ATCGGCCAGGTGCTGGCACCGCGCGGCCTGCTGCTGGCCGGGCTGGACGTGATCGGCGACAGCCTCACCGAGATCAACGTCACCAGCCCCACCTGCTTCCAGGAAATCGCACAGCAGACCGGCTTCAACGTCGCTGGCATGTTCATCGACGCGCTGGAGCGCGCGCTGGCGGCCGGGCGCTGAGTTCGGCCGAGCGCGCATAGCGGTAGCGAGCGGAACATTGAGGCTGCTTGCGGCGCATAGCGGTCGCTCGTCGACTTCGTGCGCGCC